>CAZPZU010000029.1:0-54755 GCA_964591135.1 uncultured Gemmatimonadaceae bacterium
GCTGGCGCACGCGGGTGCCGCACTCCTTGTGGATCATGTTGAAGGAGATGCGGCGGGACGACTCGCCGGTGGAATACAGCTTCACCGGGAGGGACACCAGCCCGAAGGCGATCGTCGAGGTACCTATGGCGCGGGCAGACATGGTCCGGAAAACATATGTTCACGTTCGACGGGTCCGCAACGGAATCGTCAGCGCCCCGCCGGTCTCCACTCGGCCGCCAGCAGGAACGGGGCCGGGCTCGGGCTCGCTCCCGAGCTCCCCCAGACGCGCACGAAGCCCGTTCCGGGCGGCCCACCGTAGCGCTTGCGGAAGGCCGCGTACGCGCCGTTCTCGTCGACGGCCAATGGTTCCAACCCTGCCTGGGCGGGCACGTTCCAGTTGGAGATCCACGCCTCCGGCAGCCCGAGCCTCCGGCCCTCCTCCGTGCTCCACGCGCCCGCCCGGTCGAAGATCGCCCCGGCGACGGAGATTCCGAGCAGCCGCTCCGGCCGCCCCCAATCCACCTGGTCGAGGCCACCGGCGGTGCCCGTGGCAGGATCGCGGCGCCACACGTCCGGCGGGAGGGAGGCCCACACCACCGTGCCGCCGGCGTCGAGGTAGCGCCGGAAGAGCGACCGGTCACCTCCCTGACGCACCGCGTCCGGCAGCCAGCTCTGGGCGAACACCACCGAGCCCGGGTCGCGGCCGGCCAGGCCGGCCTCCATCCAGGTGTTCAAGGCGGGGACGTCGAGGGTCTCGTAGCCCGCCCGGCCGAGGAAGTCGGCAAGGTCGCGGCCGCCGGCGTACCACCCGGCGTTGGCCGTTGTCGAGTCCCAGAAGACGGCCCGTCGCAGGGTGCGGCCGCCGCCGTCGCGCAGCGCGTAGAGCCCTCCGTCCTCCGTCCCCACGAAGAGGACGCCGGCGTCGACCGTGGGGGAGCCGTGGCTCGGCGCAGGGAGCGTCGTCCGCCAGCGCACCGAGCCGTCGGCCGCGTCGAGCGCGCGCACCACCCCGTCTCCCGCCGACCAGTACACGCTCGCCCCGACGACCACCGGAGACGTCCACACCACGTTGTCCGTCATGACCCGCCAGAGCTCGCGGCCGGTGGCGGCGTCCAGCGCGTGGATCCAGCGCCGGTCCGAGGTGCTCGAGAATACCCGCCCCTCAGCCACCGCCGGGCTTCCGTTGACCCACGACACCTCGTCGTCGTACGTCCACACCTCGCCGCCGGTCGCCAGGTCGAGGGCGTAGAGCCAGCCGTCCCGGGCACCGATGTAGACGCGGCCGTCCGCGATCGCGGGTGAGGACTGCACCGTGCGGCGGTCGAAGCCGAAGTCGCCGGAGAAGAGCCCGGTCCCGCGGGTGTCGTGCCGCCAGAGCAGATCGCCGGAGTCGGCGTCCATGCAGTACACGCGGCCGTCTGCGCTTCCCACGACGACCCTGCCTGCGGCCACGGCGGGCGTGGAGCGGATCCGCCCCCCGGTCGCCACCGACCACAGCACCCGTCCCGTGTGCGGGTCGGCGGCGCGCACCACGCCGTCGGCGGCTCCCCAGAAGACGCGCATGGCGCCATCGACCTCGGCGAGGGTGGGCGAGGACGCGAACACGTCCCCGCTCTCGTGGCCCCACGGCCACGGGAGGGTCGGGCCCCCCCGGACCGCCCACACGCCCACGCCCGTCGCGCGGTCCACCGCGTACAGCGTCCCGTCCATGTCGGTCACGAAGACGAGTCCCCCCAGGACCGCCGGGGATCCGTGGGCGGCGGCGCCCGTCCGGAAGCGCCAGAGCTCCGTGCCGTCCCCGCGGTCCAGGGCGTGCAGCCAGCCCCCGGCGCTCCCCACGTACACGACGCCGTCCGAGACCGCCGGCGTGGAGCGGATCGGGCCGGGGAGGGCGACGTGCCAGAGGATCCCGCCGTAGCCGTCCAACCCGCGGGTCTCGACCACACCGGTGTGGGCGGGTCCCCCCCGGAACTGCGCGTGGACGGGTGGCTCCGCCGTGGGCGGTGAGGCGGAAGGGATGCGCGGCATCGGCGGCGCTGCGGCGGCACCGACGAGGAGGCACGAGAAGCCGAGGAGACGTATGGGGCGGGGAAGGGTCGTCATGGTCCCTGGGGATGGAGGGTGGAGGCGGACCGAACCTGCGGGCGGCCCCGAGATAGCGTCCCCATCCTACGGCGTCGGCGGGCTCGAGGTGACGCGGGATGCGACGAACCGCTCCCGGAGCGCGGTGAATCGAGGGCACCCACACCTGTCCGGCCCCACGCAGCTGGGCCCTGCTACGCCCGTGCGTCCCGTCCCAGGATGCGGGACAGCGCCCGTCGTCGGGTCCGCGGGATGCGCAGCTCGGCCCCGTCGCTCATCACGGCCACGTAGTCGCCATGCTGGAACGGCTGCACCTCGCGGAGGTGCTCGAGGTTGACCAGGTGGGAGCGATGGATGCGGACGAACGCTCCGCTGGCGGCCAGTCGCCGCTCGAAGTCCGAGAGCCTGCCACGCACGCGGTGCACGTCCTCGACCGTGTGGACGCGGACGTGGTCGCCATCCGCCTCCAGGTATCGGACGCGTGCGAGGGGGGCCAGCCGGATGCGGTTGAGGCCGGGGAGCGGGAGCGCCGCCGGAGCGGAAGGGCCCTGCGCTCCGGGTCCGGCGCGGACGGGCAGAGGCCCGGAGGGGGGAGCGGCCTCCTTCCCCTCCGCTCCCGTGGGCGCCGGGCGTCGCGCCCGCCCCAGCCACGCCAATGCCGCCCACAGGAGCACGGCGGTCGGGGCGTAGCGGACCATGCCGGCCCACGTGTCGCGCGCGACCCACGACCATCCGACCCGAACCGTGTCGGGCAGCCGCAGGAGGAGGTTCGTCGACACGAACCATGCGCCGAAGGCAGCCACGTGGACGCCGACGTCGCGTCCCCTTCGGCCGGAGCGGAGCGGAAAGCGTCCACCCATCCACATGACGGCCGGGACGGCGGCCACCCACAGGAGCGCCGGGAGTGCCCTCCCTCGGAGGATTCCCTTCCCGGGGAGAGACGCCACGGTCGACGCCTCGAGGGCGATCTGGACGGCGGCGGCGAGCGCCAGCGCCAGCGCGGCCCAGAGCGGACGAGGTGCCGTCCGCCCCCCCCATCCCGTCGAATTCGTGTCGTCCATGTCCACCTGTATCGCGTCGGCGGGTGAAACGTTACATCGCCTGGCACGTCGGGCGGGCTCGGCGTAGACTGCCCCCCTGGCCGCTTCTCGTGGCGGCGCACATCGCACCAAGGCGGGGGTGACCACGATGGCGAACAGGACCAGTCGTTGCGCGCTTGCGTTTGCCGTGCTCCTGGGGGGGTACGCGTGCACGGCGGCCGAGCCCGCCGGTACGCCGCCGCCGGACCTGCCCAGCACGGCGAAAGGTGACTGGCCGGTCTACACGGCCGACCTCCACGGGACGAAGTACTCGCCCCTCGACCAGATCGACGCCGACAACTTCGACGACCTCGAGGTTGCCTGGTCGTTCAAGACCGACAACCTGGGCAACCGGCCGGAATACAAGCTGGAGGGCACGCCCCTCGCCGTGAACGGTGTGCTGTACACCACGGGAGGCACGCGGCGCGCCGCCATCGCGCTCGACGGCCGCACGGGCGAGCTCATCTGGATGTACAGCATGCACGAAGGGAAGCGGGGCGGCTACGCGCCCCGGCAGCTCTCCGGCCGCGGCCTCTCCTACTGGACCGACGGGCGCGACGACGAGCGCGTCCTGTACGTGACGCCCGGGTATCGCCTGGTGTGCCTGAACGCCAAGACCGGTGAGCCCATCGACACGTTCGGTGATCATGGCGCCGTGGACCTGAAGGTCGGGGTGGTGAAGGGCGAGGGTGAGCAGATCGACCTGGAGACCGGCGAGGTCGGCCTGCACTCCGCCCCCACGGTCGTGGGAGACATGATCATCGTCGGGTCGGCCATGGCCGAGGGGTTCACGGTCCCGACCTCCAACAACTCCAAGGGCGTGGTGCGCGCCTTCGATGTGCGCACCGGGAAGATGGTCTGGCGCTTCAACACCATCCCCGGGCCGGGGAAGTTCGGGAACGACACCTGGGAGGATGGATCCTGGGCACGCAACGGCAACACCGGCGTGTGGACCCAGATCACCGTCGACGAGGACGCCGGGATCGTCTACCTCCCCGTTGAGTCTCCGACCTCGGATTTCTACGGCGGCGCGCGGCCGGGTGACAACCTGTTCGGAGAGAGCCTGGTCGCGGTGGACCTGAAGACGGGGGAGCGCAAGTGGCACTTCCAGTTCGTGCACCACCCCATCTGGGACCACGACATGTCGTCGGCCCCCCTCATCGCCGACGTGGAGATCGACGGCCGGATGCGGAAGGTCGTGGCGGTGCCGAGCAAGCAGAGCTTCCTCTATGTCTTCGACCGCATCACCGGTGAGCCCATCTGGCCCATCGACGAGACGCCGATGCCGCAGAGCGAGGTGCCGGGCGAGAAGACGTCGCCGACGCAGCCGATCCCGACCAGGCCGCCGGCCTACGCGCGCAACTACCTCAAGGTCCCCGACGACGTCATCGACTTCACCCCCGCGATGCGCGCCGAGGGCCTCGAGATCCTGAAGCGCTACAAGACGGGGCCGATCTACAACCCGCCCGTGGCGGGGAGCGTGGACGGCGTGCTCGGGGCGATCCTCGTGGGCAACGCCTCCGGGGGCACGAACTGGCCCGGCGGCGGGATGGACCCCGAGACCGGGATCGTCTACACGCAGGCGGCGAACTCCTTCGTATCCGGAGCCTCCGTCACCCAGCCGCCCGAGGGATTCTCGGACCTGCAATACCTGTACGGCCTCAAGGGGCAGACCTTCCGTCTCTATCATGCGGCCGGAACCGGCCAGAATCCCGACGCGCCCGAGCCTCCCAGGTTCGCCGGCGACCAGGTGCAGAGCGAGAAGCCGATCCCGCGGCTCGAGGTCGAGGGGCTCCCGATCGTCAAGCCACCCTATGGTCTGCTGGCCGCCATCGACCTGCACGAGGGCGCCCTGCTCTGGCAGGTGCCCCACGGCGACACACCGGACGTGGTGCGCAACCACCCGGCGCTGCGGGGTAGGAACATCCCCAAGACCGGGCAGCGGGGGAGCGTCGGTCTCGTGGTGACCAAGACGCTCGTGGTGCTCGGGGACCCACAAGTGACCACCACCGACGAGCATCCCCGGGGCGGGATGCTCCGGGCCTACGACAAGCAGACGGGCGAGCAGGTGGGCGCGGTGTGGATGCCCGCCGCCCAGAGCGGCTCGCCCATGACATATCTGGTGGACGGGAAGCAGTACATCGTGGTGGCGGTGAGCGGTGGCCCCTACTCGGGCGAGTACATCGCCTTCACCCTTCCGGCAGGCAACTAGAACCAGGTGGGCATGGTGTGACGAAGAGTATCCTGTCGGGTGCGGCGGCGCTGGCCACCGCCGTGCTCCTCCCGATGAGCGCCGCCGCTCAGGCACCTTCCCGCTCCACGTGGGACGGTGTCTACTCCGCGGAGCAGGCCACGCGTGGGGGCGAGCTGTACATGGGCGCCTGCGCGCAGTGCCACGGCCCGCAGCTCGGGGGCATCGACGCCGCCCCCGCGCTCACGGGCGGTGGGTTCGCGTCCAACTGGAACGGCGTGACGCTGGGCGACATGGTGGAGCGCATCCGCATCTCCATGCCGCAGAACAGTCCCGGCTCCCTCTCGCGTCAGCAGGTGGCGGACGTGCTCGCCTACATGCTGCGCGCCAACGGATTCCCCCCCGGCGCCAAGGAGCTCCCCCGTCAGACGGCGTTCCTCAAGCAGATTGCCTACCAGGCGTACAAGTCGGGGGGGTAGGCCGGCACGTCGGAGCGACCCGGGACCGCGGGCACGTGGAGGGACACCGGCGGGGCGCGACGTCGCCCGTAGACCCCCGGTCGCCGACCGCCGTATCTTCCGGGGTCGACGGGCCCGCATTCCTTTCCGGACCCTCCCGCCTGTGCCTCACCACCGGCCCGTCGCTCGGGAGGGTACCATGCGCCGGATCCCCGCCTGCCCGGTCGCCATTCTCCTGCCCCTCCTCCTGTCCGGGTGCGAGAGCCCGACGGTCGTCCCCGAGGGGGCCACGACCCTTCTGGTCGAGGGCACGGTCGCGGCGGGCTGGTATCCGACCGTGGGTGTTCCCGGCGCCCTCGTCCTCCTGGAGGCACGGATGCCGGATGGGACGGGCGTGCTGGCGTCGGACTCGACGGACGAGGCCGGGCGGTACGCGATCACGCTGGACGTGCCCGTGGCCTGCGCGGCCGGCGACAGCCTCCCGGCGATCCTCCAGGTGCGGGCGGACGACTTCGCGGACTACCTGTGGGGATCCCTCGGCGGCGGACGCTTCGAGCCGCGCCTCGCGTGCGATCCCGAGCCGCAGACGCTGGACGCGACGATCCACCGCGAGGTCTATCGGACGCCGCAGGCTGTGGCGGGGGGGCTCACGCCACTCCAGCTCGGTGTGGGGAGGGAGCACGCCTGCGTGGTGGCGGAGGGCGGCGCGTGGTGCTGGGGCCGTGGCGGAGCGCCCATCGGCAACGTGGGCGACGGCTGGGAGCCCGTGCGGGTCCTCGGGGGCCACGCGTTCACCCGCGTTTCGGCGTCCGGGCTGCATCACACCTGCGCTCTCGACGCCGACTCTCTCGCCTGGTGCTGGGGCGAGGGCGGCACCGGAGCGCTGGGCCCCGCCGTGCTCGAGCGATCGGCGCAACCGGTGCTCGTCTCTGCCGACCTTCGGTTCGTCGACGCCGTCGCGGGGCGCTGGCACAGCTGTGGGCTGACGACGGGGGGCGACGTGTTCTGCTGGGGCCTGACCCGGAGCCTCGGGGCTGGCATCGAAGGGGGGGTGCAGGACGTACATCCCCAGCCGGCGCGCGCCGTGCTCGACGAGGCGGCCGTAGCGATCTCCGGGTCCTTCTCCCACACCTGCGCGCTGACGGCGGCAAGCGAGCTCCTCTGCTGGGGGTTCAGCTATGCCGGGGAGCTGGGTGCCGGCGAGTCGCCGGGCGATCACTTCTCGCCGATGAACGTGCTGGACGGGCACACGTGGAGCACAGTGGACGCTGGTGAGGTCTACACCTGCGCGCTGGACACGGAAGGAGCCGCCTGGTGCTGGGGAAGGAACATCTACGGCCGGTTCGGGGCGGGGGAGCCGATGGGCGACGTCGGCCATCCGGTGGCCGTGGCGGGCGGACACACCTTCGTCGCGATCAGCGCGGGGCCGACGCACACCTGCGCGCTCACCGCCGACGGCGCCGCCTGGTGCTGGGGCCGGAACGACTACGGCCAGATGGGCGTGGCCCGCGACGCCTTCGACCCGGAGGCGCCCGCGCCGGTGGCCGTCGACACCGATCTGCGTTTCACCACCATCGCGAGCGGCTACCGCTTCACCTGCGGGATCACCACCGACGAGGAGCTCGTCTGCTGGGGATGGGCCGAGAGGCTCGGCGCCGGATACGCGATTTCTGGCTGAGCCGGGGTCTACCTACCGCGACGGCCAGACCACACCCTGGTTCTCGGCCGTGACGTTGCCGAGCCCCCTGTAGACGAACTTCTGCACCCGCTTCCCCTCGTAGGTCTCCGTCGTGTAGACGTTGCCCTGCGAATCGGTCGCGATGGAGTGGACCGCGAAGAACTGGCCCGGCTGGCGGCCGCCGTCGCCGAACGAAGTGATGACCTTCAGCGTCTCGCGCTCGATGACGTAGATCTTCTCGTTCTTGCCGTCGGCCAGGTAGATGAACTTCTGGTCGGGGTCGCGGGAGAACGCGATGTCCCACACCGAGCCGTCGCCGAGGGTCTTCGGGGCGATGCGCGCCTCCTTCACGAAGGTGCCGTCCTTCTGGAAGACCTGGATCCGGTCGCTGGGCCGGTCGCACACGTAGATCAGCCCGTCGTCGGACGGCATGGCGCAGTGCACGGGGTTGCGGAACTGCTGCGCGAGGGGGGCGTCGGGGTCGTAGCGGCCCAGGTCGGCGTCGTCGGGCTCGTTGCCGTAGGCGCCCCAGAAGCGCTTCATCTCGCCGGTGTCCATGTCGATGACGGCCACGCGCTTGTTGCCGTACCCGTCCGCGACGTACGCCTCACGCGCGCCGTAGTCGAAGTTGATCTTCGCGACGCGCCCGAAGTGCTCGGTGCTCCGGCTGTCGACCGCCTGGTTGGCCGTCCCGATCTGCATCAGGAACTTCCCGTCGTGCGTGAACTCGAGGATGTGCGAGTCGGTGGCGCCGTTCCCCCCGATCCACACGTTGTCCTTGTCGTCCAGGGTCAGGCCGTGGTTGGACGTCGGCCAGTCGTACCCCTCGCCGGGGCCACCCCACGCGTTCACCAGGTTTCCGTCGGGGTCGAACTCGAGGATGGGGGGCGCCGGGACGCAGCACTCGCCGGTGGGCGGATCGGTCGCCGCGCCCATCTCGGTGCGCGCGTTCAGCGTGCCCGCACCGCGGTGGATGATGAAGACGTGATCCTTCGAGTCGACGCCCACGCCGATGGTGGATCCGAGGATCCAGTGGTTGGGCAGCGGCTTGGGCCAGAGCGGGTCCACCTCGAAGACGGGGACCGTGCCGGCGGCCGCTTCGGCCCCGTCGGCGGAGCGCTCCATGGCACACGACGCGATGCCGAGGGCGACGACGAGCGCGACCAGGACGCTTCCGAGAATCACGTTCCGCTTCATCCTCGTTCTCCATTTCGAGGGGAGGGACCCCGTTTGCGCAGCGACGGAGGGCGTGACATTGTCTCGCTTTCCGGACACCGAGGACGGGACATCCTAGGGGCGCTCCCGGGCCCCGTCCAGTGAGGTTGCATGGCATGAAGCCGACCCTCCCCGCCGCGCGCGGCCTGCGAAGCCTGGCACTGGCGGTCGCCCTTCTGGCGGGGGCGGCCGGGCTGGCGGGTGGGCATGAGATTCCCGCGGACGTGGTCGTCCATGCGTACGTGAGGCCGGAGGGCGGCCGCCTGCGCCTCCTCTTCCGCGTACCCATGGACGCGATGAGGGACGTCGATTTCCCGCTGCGCGGCCCGGGCTACCTCGTGCTCGACCGGGTGGAGCCGTACCTGCGCGAAGCCGCCCGGCTGTGGATCGCCGACTACGTGCGGCTCTACGAGGGGGACGTCGCGCTCGGGCCCGAGAACCTGGTCGCGGCGCGGGTGTCGCTCCCGTCGGACCGCTCGTTCGCGAGCTGGGAGACCGCACTCGCCCACGTCACGGGCGCGCCGTTGTCCGCGGACACCGACATCATCTGGAGCCAGGCGCTGCTGGACGTGCTCTTCGAGGTCCCCATCGCGTCGGAGACGTCGCGCTTCTCCATCGATCCCGCGCTGGCGCACCTCGGCGTCCACACCGTCAGCGTGATCCATTTCCTGCCGCCCGGCGGGGGCGAGCGGGTCTTCCAGTACAGCGGCAATCCGGGCGTGGTGCGCCTCGATCCGCGCTGGTTCCAGGCGGCGCTCCGCTTCGTTCGCCTCGGCTTCCTGCACATCCTGGACGGCGTGGACCACCTGCTGTTCATCCTCTGTCTGGTGATCCCCTTCCGGCGGATGCGGGGCCTGCTGCCCATCGTGACCGCGTTCACGGTGGCCCATTCCATCACGCTGATCGCTTCGGCGATGGGGCTGGCCCCGAGCGCGCTCTGGTTCCCGCCCCTCATCGAAACGCTGATCGCGGCGTCGATCGTCTACATGGCGCTGGAGAACATCGTGGGGGCCCGCCAGGAGCGGCGCTGGCTGATCGCGTTCGGGTTCGGGCTCGTGCACGGCTTCGGCTTCAGCTTCGCGCTCCGCGAGTCGCTCCAGTTCGCGGGAAGCCACCTGCTCACGGCACTGCTGTCGTTCAACGTCGGCGTGGAGCTCGGGCAGGTCTTCGTCCTCGTGCTTGCCATTCCGGCGCTCGACTGGCTGTTCCGCAGGGTCGTGGCCGAGCGCATGGGCACGATCATCCTGTCCGCGCTCGTGGCGCACACGGCATGGCACTGGATGACGGCCCGGGGCGCCCGGCTCGCGCAATACGAGCTCACCCGGCCCACCGTCAGCGTCGGCCTGGTCGTGGCGGCCATGCGGTGGGCCATGCTCCTGCTGATCTGCGTGGGGGCGGCATGGGCCCTCTCGGGGCTGTACGGCCGGTGGGCGGAGCGCCCGCGCCGGGAGGCTCTTGACCCTCACGCTACGTGAGGTCGTAGCTTGTCCCTCGGACACGTCGATCAAACGCGGAGACGACCATGAAGTACGCCGAGCACAAGGAGTGGGACGCCGAAGCGCGCGAGCGGTGGGGCGACACCGACGCCTACAAGGAGTCGGCCCGGCGCACGAAGAAGTACACCGAGGAGCATTGGGCGCGCATCAAGGCGGAGAGCGAGGGGATCGAGGCCGGCTTCGCGGACGCGATGGCCTCGGGCGACGCGCCGGACGGGGAGCGGGCCAGGCACCTGGCGGAGCAGGCGCGGCTACACATCGACCGGTGGTTCTACCCCTGCAGCCACAGGATGCACGCCGGGCTGGCCGAGATGTACGTGGCGGACGCCCGCTTCAGGGCACACTACGACGATCGTGCACCCGGTCTGGCGGAGTATGTCGCCGCCGCGATCCACGCGAACGCGGCGGCCGCCTCCGGGTGACCTTCACCGACCCGCGTACGACCCCCGCGCCCACGTGAAGGACGCGTGCGGCGCGGGGGTTCGCGGTCTTCTTCTGCCTCACCGTTTCCTGACGTACTTCCGGACCGTCTGTGGGCCCACCTCGGCTCCGTAGATCGCGCCGGTGGCATCGACCGCGACGCCCTCCGCCCCGCTCGTGCCGGAGTGGTCCGGGTCGGGCTCCGTGTCGGGGATGAACGCGGTCACCCACCCGTCCTTCGCGCTCCCGATGTAGATCCCCCGGCGCCATCCGGGGTGGCGCTGCGTGTTCGACTCCGAATCGGCCGCGTACAGCACGTCGTTCCCGTCGATGAAGAGCCCGCTCGGGCGCCCGAACTGCGTCCACGTGGACAGGTGGTTGCCCTCCTGATCGAAGATCTGGATGCGGCTGTTGGCGCGGTCGCCCACGAAGAGCCGTCCCTGGGAGTCCATCGCCAGGGCGTGCGGCTCACGGAACTCTCCGTCCTCCCCGCCGGTCTGCCCCCACTCCTTCACGAAGGTGCCGTCGGCGGCGAACTTGACGATCCGGTTGTTGCCGTCCGCCCCGTGCCCGTCCGCCACGAAGATGCTCCCGTCCGGGGCGACCAGGACGTCCGAGGGCTGGTTGAAGGTGTCGTGGCCTGCCCCGGGCACGCCCGGCTTGCCCAGCGTCATCAGCAGCTCGCCCTCCGGGCTGAACTCGTAGACCGCGTGACCGAGCCCCTCGGGGTGCTGTCCGTACCCGGTGGCGTCGGCGATCCACACGTTGCCCTTCCGGTCCACGTGGATCCCGTGGGGCCACGCGAAGCGGGGGGCTCCGAACTGGGTGAGCAGCCTGCCGTCCAGATCGAAACGGAAGACGGTGGTCATGTCCTGCCGGTCGATGCAGCTGTTCTGCCCGCAGCGCTCCGCCACCCACATGCTGCGGCCATCCGGGGCCGGGTAGACCGCGCTGGTCGCTCCGTAGCGGCGCCCGTCCGGGAGCTGTCCGAAGGCCGTGTCGGCCACCACATAGGGGTTGTTGTCGTAGTGCTGGGCCCGGACGGGCCCGGCGGCGAGAGCGAGGGCGGAGCCGGCCGCGAGGGTGGCCGTGACCACGATGCGTGGCGTTCTGGGCATGGAACCGCCGGCGGTGGGAGGGTGGACGGTGAGGGAGAGAATGTTCGGCCGAGGGAGTCGGCGGGCAAGCTCGGCCGTGTATATTCAGGGGGTGGGTAGAGGAAGCTTCGAGGTCATCATGACCACCCTGTCGCGTGTCCTACGCGCGGCCGCGCTTCTTGGGGCGACCGCCCAGCTCGTCCATCCCTGCCCCTCGCTCGCACAGACGGTCTCGCTCCGGGGTCTCGTCGTCAGCGCCGCCGAGGGTACGAGCATCCCGGGCGTCCTCGTCGTGCTCGACAGCGGCGAGCGGGTCAAGACGGACGGAGAGGGAGCGTTCTCGATCACGGGCGTGATGCCGGGGCCGCACCGTGTCGCGCTGGTGGCTCCGGGATGCCAGATCACCTTCGCCTCCGTGGAGCCCATCGCGGGCCAGGAGCGCGCCGTCGCCTTCCAGATGCCCTACGACCCCAGGGTCGTGGCGGCCGCGCACCGCCGCAGCGCCGCAGGACGCGTCATCGCCGCTGCGGAGATCGAGAAGATGCACGCGCGCGACCTGACCGACGTCCTGTCGCGGGCGGTCCCGGGCGTGGTCAGCGCAATGCCGAACCAGCCGGGCCAGCAAGCCCGCCTGCGCAGCCGGGGCGCCGTGTCGTTGCGTGGCGAGGTGGAGCCGGCCATCGAGGTCGACGGGGTCCTCATGGGCGAGGCCGCCCTGGCGCGCATCGACGACATCCCGCCGACGGACGTTGCGTGGATCCAGGTCCTGCGGGGTGCGTCGGGAGGGTGGGAGGTCGGTACCGGGGGATCCGGCGGGCTGATTCGCATCCAGACGAAGCGGGGCAGCCCGATGGATGCGCCGATCGTGGAGCCCGAGCGGTGCTCGATCCCGGGGTGGGAAGGGTAGGCTCGGGCGTTGCGGGCGCGGCGCCGCCCGCTAGATTCCAACTGCCGACAGGGCGTGACGGACCTTCTTCGTGAGCGTGCCGCGAAACCAACCGTTACTGCATTTCCTCTTCGCAAGTCAATTCCGGGGTCCCCGAGCTCCGCCCTGCCTGCGGCGCCCACCCACGTCGTCCTAGCTGACCCCGGCGGGACGCTCTCGAAACCTGCCTGAATCTACTTCACGTATGCCGGCCTCCAGGTCGCGGCTCCGGCTGTGACCGCGCTTCCACGTGTATCGTGCAAGGAGGCAGGGCAGATGAGACGAATCGCTACGGCGCGAATGGTCCTGAGCTTCCTGACTCTCGCGGGCCTGGCTGTCGCAATACCGGCCAGGGCCCAGGAGACGGGTCGGATCATGGGGACGGTTCGCGCTGCCGAAACGCAGCGGCCCCTCTCGGGTGCTCAGGTGTTCATCCAGGGCACTCGCATCGGTGGGCTGACGAACAACGAAGGCCGCTACCTGATCCTCAACGTTCCGGCGGGGACGCACGAGGTCAGGGTCACCATCATCGGATATTCACCGGGCTCCTTGAGCGTGAACGTCGCCGCCGGAGGCACGGCCACGGCGGACTTCACGCTGGGCGAGACCGCGGTTTCCCTCGAGGGGATCGTGGTCACCGGCACCGCGGCCGAGGTCCGGGCCCGCGAGGTCGGGAACGCCCTGGACGCGGTGACCTCCCGTGATCTCGAGAACATTCCTGTGACCAACCCCGAGAACATCCTCGCTGGCCGGATCCCGGGACTCACCGTGCTGCAGGGCAACGGGCAACCGGGCGCCGGCACCACCGTGCGCATCCGCAGCCAGGTGACCGTGTCCTCGACCACCGATCCCCTAATCTACGTGGACGGCATCCGCATCTACAGCCAGACCGTCGGCGTGCAGGGAGGTGCACGTCTGGGCCTGTCCCCGCTGCAGGACATCGCGGCGGAGGACATCGAGCGCATCGAGGTGATCAAGGGCGCCTCGGCGGCTACGCTGTACGGCACCGAGGCGGCCGCCGGCGTCATCCAGATCTTCACCAAGCGCGGCGTGTCCGGCGCGCCCATCTGGAGCGCCGAGGTCACCGGCGGCTTCAACAACCAGCCGCCCCTCAACATCGGCAACGATCCCTGGGAGCTGTTCACGAAGTGCGGCGGCGAGATGTACGGGATCAGCATGCAGTCGGCCAAGTACGGGCAGGAGCAGAAGTTCCGGGACGTGACGTGCCCGTCCAGCGGGCGGTGGTTCCGGAACGGTCCGGTGCAGCGCTACAACCTCTCCGTGCGCGGGGGCGCCGGCAGCCTCGCCTACTTCGTCTCGGGGAACTACGGCGACGAGGAGGGGACGCTTCCCACTCAGCGGGCCCGCCTCGGCGGCATGCGGGCGAACCTCGACTTCAGTCCTCGTGAGGACCTGAAGATCCAGCTCAACAGCGCGCTCTCCATGCGCGACCTGGCCTTCGTCGAGGATGGGAACAGCCTGCGCGGCTTCCTGCTCAACGTGGGCCGCGGTTACTCGGGCAACTACCTGGCCCGGGCTGGGGATGAGCGGTGCGCGGGGCTGGCCAGCGACGTGACGTGCTTCACGAACGAGTACATCTGGATCGACGCGCACAACACGACGCGGACGGACCGGTTCACCACCGGGCTGGTGATCCAGCACGACGCCAGCCAGTCGCTCACCAACCGGCTCAACATCGGCTGGGACTTCGACCAGATCAACAGCCGGCGGACCCAGGACTGGGGCGCGATCCTGACGTCCCTGGGCAACTACGACAACCAGATCACGTACCACACGAAGCTGTCCATCGACTACGCGGGCTCGTACCTCCGGGCCTTCGGGCAGGACTTGAACTCCACCTTCTCCTGGGGCGGGCAGATCTTCCGCGACCAGCACCGGCGGACGGACTACTTCACCGCGGACTTCGCGGGGCCGGGTGTCCCGACGCTGGAGACCGGCTCCAGGTGGGGCACGCCCGTGGACAATCCCTTCACGCAGTCCAACGCGGGCTTCTTCCTGCAGGAGCTTCTCGGGTACAAGGACCTGCTCTTCCTGACCGTGGGCCTGCGCGTGGACGGGAACTCGGCGTTCGGTCAGGACTTCGGCCTCCAGCAGAACCCCAAGGCCAGCCTCTCGTACGTCATCTCCGACCAGTCGTTCTGGCCCAAGAGCTGGTGGGAGACCATGAAGCTTCGTGCGGCGTACGGGTACTCCAGCAAGGCCCCGGGCGCGTTCGACAAGCTGCGCACCTGGAACCCGGTCTCAGACGACGGCTCCCCCGGCTTCTCGCCCCTGGACGTGGGCAACCCCATGGTCGGGCCCGAGCGCACGCGTGAGCTCGAGGTCGGCTTCGATGCGAGCCTGTTCGATGGGGTCGCGGGCGTAGAGGCCACCTACTACAACACCAAGACGACCGACGCGCTCGTGGGTGTCGCGCTCCCTGCCTCCGAGGGCAACTGGGGAACCCGCACAGAGAACGTCGGCGAGCTGATGTCCGAGGGACTCGAGCTCCAACTCAACGGCGCGCTCTACCGCTCGGACTTCCTCGAGTGGCGGGCACGGGCGAACCTGGCCTTCTCGCGCAGCGAGGCGCTCGACCTGAACTGCCAGGACGAGGACGGCAACCCCGCCAACGGCAAGGAGAGCTGCCAGAACATCGCGGTGGGCAACAAGGCGCGGATCCGCGTTGGATACGGGGTGCCTGAGTACTGGGGCTACCAGATCCTGAACCCGGACGCGCACGCGACGCCGATCCCGTCCGACACGCTCATGGAGATCGGACCGGTCTACCCGACGCGGCTGCTGGGCCTCGGCACCAGCCTGACGATCGGGGACCACATCAGCGTGGATGCGCTGCTGGAGCACCAGGGCGGCCACTACCTGCCCAACTACACCGGGTACCAGAACGGGCGCCGGGGCGTGTGGTATCCCTGCTACGAGATCCAGAAGGTGATGGCGCAGGTCCGGTCGACGGGCAACGAGAGCCTGCTGGACCCGTACACGGCGCTCGAGCGCGCCCGCTGCGCGACGAACATCACGGGCGCGGGCTCTTCGCAGAATCCGGCCGGCCACAACAGCGACTACTGGGTCGACAAGGCCGACTTCTGGAAGCTGCGGAGCGTCTCGGTGACGTGGCAGCTCCCGGAAGCGTGGGTGAGCCGCTATGCGGATCGCGCGTCGGTCAGCCTCGCCGGGCGGAACCTGCTCAAGTGGACGGACTTCCAGGGGGCCGACCCCGAGATCGAGGACTACGCCGACCGCGCCGGACAGGGTTCCGGTGCGGGCAGCTACGGCCGCCGGGAGTACTACAACCTGCCGCCGTCCCGGAGCTTCCTGCTCACGCTCCGCGTGACGTTCTGAGGGAGGAGACGACCATGAGCAACACACGCAAGCTGGTCCGCCTCGCGGCGCTCGCGGCCCTGGTGCCCTTCGCCGCCTGCTCGGACATCCTCTCCCTGGACGTGGAGGCGCCCGGACGCATCGCGGACGAGGACCTGAACATCCCGGGCGCGATGGCGGGGATCGCTTCGGGGGTGAGCTTCAACCTCACGGACGCGCTGGACGCGACCGTGCAGCAGCTCTCCATGGCGTCCCTGGACCTGGGCCACGGGGGGAGCTACGACTTCGGCGCCATCCCCATCGGGATCTTCACCGCCGACGTAGGGGACTGGAACGGCGAGTACGGGAGCATGTCCCGTGCGCGTTGGACCGCCGAGCATGGACTGCTCAGGATGCAGGAGGTTCTCGGGGCAGCGGCGTACGAGAAGAGCGTCGACGTCGCGAAGACCTACCTCCTGGGCGGGCTCGCCCTTCGTCACTTGGGTGAGACGCAGTGCCGGGTCAACTTTGATGCCGGGCCGGACCTGCCGCACACCGACGCCTTCACCCGCGCGGACTCGATGTTCACGAGAGCGATCGCAGTGGGGACGGCGGCCGGGTCCAGCGCCGCGGACATCGTGACGGCGGCCTACGGTGGACGTGCCTCGGTGCGCGCCTGGATGAGCCGCTGGGACGAGGCCGAGGCGGACGCGGCGAAGGTGCCGACCACGTTTACGTGGAACAGCACGTTCAGCTCGGCCAACACCAACTACATCTGGATCGAGACCAACAACAGGCGGGAGATGACCGTATCCACGGTGATGTGGGCGGACGTGCCGGACGACCCGCGCGTACCCTGGGTGCCCACGACCCAGAACGGGCAGGACGGGCAGACGCCGTTCTCCCGCCAGATGAAGTACACGGCCATTGACTCCGACATCCCCATCACTCATGGCGCGGAGATGCGCGTGCTCCAGGCGGAGGCGGCGCTGCGCAAGGGCGACTACGCTGGGGCCGAGGATTACCTGAACCAGGCTCGCTCGAAGTGGAGCATGGACCCGCTGACGCTGCCAACGACGGCGGCTGAGGCGTGGGCGACGCTGCGGTTCGAGCGGTACGCGACCCTCTGGCTGGAGGGCCGGAAGCTGTGGGACTGGCGGCGCTGGAGGGTGGAGGGGGCTCCCATGGAGGACCCGGCCTCGGTTGGGCGGGACGTGTGCTTCCCCATCGGCTCGAGCGAGGCGGCCGCAAACCCCAACGTCAAGAGGGGTGCGGGTGGCCAGTGGGGAGGTTGCCCGACCTGTGGCTAGGCGATCACTGCGGGGTGGAGGCGGCTTCGGCCGCCTCCACCTGACCGCCCTGCTGCTGTCGGCGCAGCTCGCGCTCGGGGGCTGCTACACCTACACGCGGGTGGAGCCGGGTGCGGTGCCCACCGGAAGCGACGTCAGGGTCCGCGTGTCGGAGGGGGTGGAGTTGAAGGTGGGAGAGGTCCCCCTCCGGGAGGACGGCGGGACGGTGGAAGGGAAGGTGGTTCGAGCCCCGACTGCCGACACACTCTTCTGTGATGTGCTGCTCGGCACTCCTGGGGAAGGGGCGGCCAGCCGCGGTCTACGCGGCACGGTCTCGATCCCCGCCGGAGCCGTCGAGAGCGTCGAGGTTCGGCGTCTGGACAGGGTCCGCACCGGAGGGCTGGTGGGCGGGGGTCTGGTGCTCGCGTGGGTGGTGGTGAACGCCGCCTTCGACGTCCAGAACCCGAATCCCCCCTCCCCGGAGCCGGGATCCCCGAACAACGCAGGGGTCACGGTATTCCGGCTGCACTGGTAACGGCACGCCATCGGAAGGAAGGACGAAGGGCGGCGCCCCGGGGATCCGGAGCGCCGCCCTCTTCGTTTCGTGGGTCGGTGGGCGGGAGCCCTTCAGCACCCACCCTTCTTCTTGGGCTTTTCACCCCCGGCGCCCGCCATCGGCGGCGGGGCCGCCACGTCCACGGCTTGCACGGCAGCGCCGGAGAAGTACGCGGAGATCTGTCCCTGGCGCGCGGCCCACTCGCGGTCCTCCTGCGTGTCACCCGGCAAGGCGGGGGTGAGCACGCGCACCTCCCACCCCAGGAAGCCGTCCTGCAGCCACTCGTAGCGCACGTCGCGCCGCCAATCCGCCGGGATCTCGCGCATTGCGCCCTCTTCGTCGACGAGCACGACGCTCCCGCCCGTGGGCGCCACCGCCAGCAGGCCCTTCGCCTCCTCGGGGGTCGATGCCGGGTAGGAACCGGGGATCCGCTTGTCCGCGTCCGCGGCGTCGGCGCGCAGGTCGAGGATCATCATCCCGGGGCGCTTGCCGATGATCGCCTCGGCCAGGGAAAGCGGGGCGATGGACGCCACCTGGACGGGGGGAAGCCCGGGGGTGCCCGGCCGGATGCCGAGGCCGAGGAGTGCCACCACCGCGAAGGTACCGACGAGCGTGTACTTCACGCGTGGGCGCGAAGGCGGGGTCAGCTCCACGGCCCGGTACTTCGCGGCGAAGATCCGCTCGACCTTCTCGGCGCCCACGAAGCCCGCGCCGGCCATCACCAGCACGCCCAGCGCGAAGACGAGCGGCGGCACGCCGAAGATCTCATGGAGCAGAGAGACGCCCATCGAGCCGCCGTGATAGAGCGCATTCAGCGAAGGGAAGAGGTCGACCACGACCGCGAAGACCGCCGTGCCCACGAAGATGCCGACGAACGTCACGACCGCGTCCCACCGGCCGGACGCCGCCGAGACCACGGACGTGCCGGGGCACAGCCCGCTCATGATGAAGCCGACGCCCAGCAGGAAGCCGCCCACGAGCTGCGCCCAGACGAACGTCTCGTTGATCCACAGGCGGGACAGGTCCATCAGGCCGAGCCCCTGGAGCGTATAGAGGCCGACCATCGCCACCAGGATCGCGGTGAACATGACCTTGAAGACGGTCATGTCGTACAGGTAGAACTGCGCCGCCAGCTTGCGCGCGTTGCCAAAGCCCCCCCGCTCGAGGCTGAACCCGAACAGGAAACCCAGCCCGATGGCGGTGAGCAGCATCACCTCGTCGCTGGAGAAGACCAGCGGGAAGATCCCGGCGCTCATGTCCACTGCCTCCTCACGAAGTAGGCCACGCTATAGCCGCCCGCGAAGACCATGAGCATGAACAGCCAGCTCCCGGTGGCGAGCGTGGCTCCGCCCGACAGCGCCTGTCCGGACGTGCAGCCGCGCGCGAGCGCCGCGGCGAAGCCCATGATCACGCCCCCGGCGAAGGCGTAGGCCAGCCGCCCGCGCACGCCGATGCGCGGCCCCTTCTCGACCGTCGAGCGAAAGCGCCCGGCGCTCACGGCGCCGATGAAGCCGCCCAGGAAGACGCCGACCACCTCCACGACCAGCCAGTTGCGTAGCGGATTCACGCCGCCGGCGACGTAGCCTTGGAGGGACGGATTCGACGCCGTCCACTCCGGTGCGACCCCGAGGCCGATCAGCGCGAGCAGCCGCTTGGGCAACGCCGTGGCGCCCAGCCCCTGCCCGGCGATGACGAAGGTGGCGAGCAGCGTGAGGCCGAGCAGCACGCCTGCCAGATAGGGGTTCCAGTAGGGCTTGGCGCCCGATTCAGCTTTGGTGCTCGTATCCATGATAGGTCGATCCCCGAGGGTGTCGTCGATCGAATCGTGCTCGTTCAGAACAGTGCCACGCCCGCTTCGGACCAGCCCACGTGCTGGCCCGCGAAGACGATGATCCAGCGGAGCGCCAGGCCCCCGGCCAGCACCATCACGGCAGCCAGCCGGCCCGGGACGTGCCCCCCTCGACGCTCCATCCACTCGGCCAGCAGTGGCGCCGTCAGGCCGAAGCCGACCACCAGCAGCCAGAACGCCGTGGTGTACGGCCCGCCGAGGAGGACCCAGGCCGCCGCCCGGGTCGCGCTCCCGCCGGAGGCCAGGCCGATCAGCCACACGGCGATGAGCGCGAGCTCCACCGCGATGAGCCCCATGTCCAGGCGCGCGAGCCGGATCCGCTCCCCGTCACCGAGGCGGTACAGCAACATGTACGCCGCCCCGGTGGACAGGCCGGACGTGAGGAACAGCGGCCCGAGGATGGCCGAGTTCCAGAGTGGACGGGACGCCAAGGTGCCGAGCAGCATCCCCGTGTACATGCCGAGCCCCGCGCCGGCGATCACGTTCGTCCACGCGACGGCGCGGGAGTGTCGGTCGACCCACCCGCCCATGCCGACGAGCGCCCGCTCACCCGGCTCCCACCACCTCGCGATGCGGGCCCTGACGGCCTCCCGTATCGCGGCGGGCGTCGTCCGCCACGCCAGCGCCAGCGACGCCGGATAGACCAGGATCAGGATCCAGGCGCCCCAGGACATGGGGGAGGTGGGCCGGAAGACCAGATAGAAGCGGAAGGCGTTCCACCGGTTCTCCAGGTCCATCCACAGGAAGAGCATGCCCAAGGACAGGAGGACCGGGACGCTCCACGGAAGGAGCGCCAGGTGGCGGGATCGGCCGCCGTCGTCGCGCTGCAGGAGCGAGAGCCCCACCAGCACCATGATCCCGGCCACCACGCCCCCCAGGAAGAGGTAGGCCGCCACCTCGCCGTGCCAGATGTGCAGCACCGGGTCCACGAGGGCGTTGGCCCGGGTTGTCGTCAGCTCTTGCATGGTCCCGCCCTCACTTCAGGTAGTAGTGCCGGGGCGTGGTGCCCGCGTCCGGCAGCAGCGTGTAGTGCTCTCGGGTGCGCAGGACGCGCGCGATGTCCGAGTCGGAGTCGTTCAGGTCCCCGAAGTGGATGCTCTCCGTGGGGCAGATGTCCTGGCACGCGGTGGTGGGCGTGCCGTTCTCCACGCGGTGGACGCAGAACGTGCACTTGTCGACGGTGCCGGTGCGCGGATCCACGAAGCGCGCGTCGTACGGGCAGGCCGCGATGCACGCCTTGCACCCCGTGCACTTGTCCGGGTCGACCAGGACGATGCCGCCGGGCCCGATCCACGAGGCCCCGGTCGGGCACACCGCCACACACGGCGCGTCATCGCAGTGGTTGCACCGCTCCGAGCGGATCGTCAGGTCGAGGCTCGGGAACGTTCCCGTCGCGATCTCGGTGATCCAGTTGCGCGCGTAGCCGTCGGGGAGGTCGTTCTCCGTCTTGCATGCGATCACGCACGCCGTGCACCCCACGCAGGTACGGGTGTCGACGGCCATCGCGTAGCGCTTCGCGCTCATGAGGCCACCTCCTCCGCGACGGCGCCTTCGACGGTATCGGGCTCGGAGGCGTCGGCGACCGCGTCAGGCCTCACGAACGTCACGAAGTTCACGTTCATCCCCGTGCCACCCATGATCGGGTCGACCTTCGTGCGCGTGACCAGCTCGCTGTCGTTCAGGCCTCGTCCATAGGCGCGACGGAGCTTCTTCGTGTCGTGGCCGAAGCCGTGCACAACGTACACGCAGTCGGGGCGGATGCGCTCCGTGACCTTCACCGGCGCGGTGAACGTCGAGGTCACGTCGTCCTGGTTCTTCAGGTGGATGCGCTCGCCGTCCTTCAGCCCCCAGGCGCGCGCCACCTCCGTGTTCACCCACACCGCGTTCTCCGGGCCCGTCTCCAGCAGGAGCTTGTTGTTCGTGGTGCGCCCGAAGGTGTGCATGGGCGCCCGTCCGAAGAGGAGGCGGTAGTAGCCGGGGGGCGGGTCCTCGATGTCCTCCGCGTGCCAGGTGGGCATCGGGTCGAAGCCGGCGGCCGCCAGCTTCTGCGAGTAGAGCTCGATCTTCCCGGAGTCGGTCCAGAACGTCGGGACGGCGCCCTCCTCGAAGTAGATCGGCTGGCGCTCGCCCATCACGATGCCTTCGCGCTGCAACGTCTCGCAGTCGAATCCGAGGGGCTTCAGGCGGGCCTCCGCATACTCCTGCGCGTCCTTCCAGGGGAAGAAGCTTGGCAGGCCGAGCTTCAGCCCGAGCTCGCGCGCGATCCACCACCCCGGCTTGCTGTCGTACATGGGCGGCACCACTTCCTGGCGCACGGTCACGTACGGCTCCCTGTACGAGGGCGCGAACGGCTCGTCGCAGCGCTCCAGGTACGTCGCTTCGGGGAGCACCACGTCGGCCCACCCGGTGATCTCCGCGGGCAGCACGTCCACCGCGACCAGGAAGTCGAGCGCCTGGATGGCCTCGTACGTCTTCGCCGGCTCGGGAAGGCTGGAGGGGAGGTTGGTGCCGTAGACCATCCACGCGCGGATGCTCGCCACCCCGCGCACCCCGGGAATCGTCGCGTCGCAGACGCCCTGGGCCAGCACCTCGTCCGCGAGGGGGTAGTCGCTCGGGCTCGGCTTGTCCGCCGGCGCGAGCCCCTCGTCCTCCAGGGCCGGATACTCGTAGGGCGGGATGCTCACCGACGCAGGGACGTAGAAGCCGCCCATGCGGCCCCACGAGCCCAGGAGCGCGTTCAGGATCGCGATCGCGCGCAGGCGCTGCGTGTCGTTTCCGTACCAGGTGACGTGCCGCCCCGGATGGATGAGCGTGGCCGGACGGGCGGCACCCATCATGCGCGCCGTGTGCCGGATCAGCTCCGGCTCGATCCCGGTGCGCGGGTAGGCCCACTCGGGCGTGAACGGCTTCACGTGGTCGCGGAGCTGCTCGAAGCCGTAGGCGTAGAGCTCGAGGTACTCGCGGTCGTAGAGCTCTTCGGTGACCAGGACGTTCATCCACGCCAGCAGGATCGCCAGGTCCGAGCCCGGCTTCACCGGCAGCCAGTGCGTCGCCTTGGAGGCCGCCACGCTCTGGCGTGGATCGAGCACGATGAGGTCCGCGTCGTTGCGGAGCGCGTGCGCGAAGTCCTGCACCTGGGTGTTGTGCATGTTCTCGCCCAGGTGCGAGCCGATCAGCACCAGGCACTTCGTGTTGCGGATGTCCGTGCGCTCCGGCGAGCCCACGCCCGAGCCGAACGTGAGGTCGAAGGCGACGTCGCGTGGCCCGCGGCACTGCGCGTAGGACGGCGCCGCCACGTTGGGGCTGCCCCACGCCCGGAAGAGGTGGTTCATCCAGCTTCCGCCGTAGCCGTGGGAGAACAGCGCCACGGCCTCGGGACCATACTCCTCCTTGATCTTCAGGAAGTTCTCGGCGACGACGTTCAGGGCGTCGTCCCAGCTCACCTCCTCGAATTCCTGGCTCCCGCGCCGATCGACGCGCACGAGGGGCTTCTTCAGGCGGTCGGGGTCGTAGAGGAGGCCGGTGCCGCCCGTGCCGCGCGGGCACAGGTGGCCTCGGGAGAGCGGATCCTTCGGATTGCCCTGGAGCTTCGTGACCCTGCCGTCCTTCACATGGGCGAGAACGCCGCACTTCCAGAAGCAGAGCTCGCAGAACGTGGGGACGACGCGGTCGCCGTTCGTGAGCGGGTTGGGCAGGGTGCCGCCGTACAGGTGGAACCAGTCGGTCGTGACGCCGCCCAGAAGGGCCGCGCCGCCGAGTCCGTACGACGAGATCCTGATGAACTCGCGCCGTCTCATGCTGTCTCCTCTGTGCCTCCGGCCCGCGGAGGACGTGGCTCAGGAGGAGGAGTCGGCCGATGGGGAGGCGGCGCCCGCGCCTGCGGGCTGGTGAACCCAGTCGCACACGGTGTTCAGCAGATGGAGTGCCACAGGGTTGCCCAGGCGGAGGAGAACCTCCGCGCCGTCCCGCTCGGCGGCTACGAGCCCTGCTGCGCGCAGAGCCGCGATGTGCCGGGCCGCGGTGGATTGCGGCCAGCCGAACTCCTCCACCAGCTCCTTCTGTGTGGTGACGCGTCCGTCTCCGAGGGCACAGGCCAGGCGGAGACGGTCCGGGTGCGAAAGCACCTTGAAGAGCTCGATGGCCCGATCCATCTCCTCGGGGGCAGCCGCGCGCTGCCGCTCCAGCAGGGTCGGACTCATCGTCGGTGCTTCGTGAAAATCCGGATATCCGGTTTTATGGATACGTGCGGCTGCACACCACACGAGAACGAGCAGGTCTTGGCATGTGAAAAATGGTGCGAGACGGGGAGAGGGTCTGAAGGGGATCCCCAGACTCGGGGCGTAGGGATTTTCCCTACGACGCGACCGGCCCGGGAATGGGGACGCCCCTCACCATCCGCCGCCTCCGCCGCCCCCTCCACCACCTCCCGACGAGCCGCCGCCCCCACCACCTCCTCCGGACGAGGGAGGGCTGGATGCCGCCGACAGCGAGCTCGAGAACGAGCTGCCCAGGGCGGTGGCGATGCTCCCGAGATCCGACGTGCTGCCGCCCGAATACCACGCCGGCGACGCGGCGGCGGCTGCCGCCCCCGCGTCTTGCGGGACGATGACGTCTTTGAAGCGTTCGGCCCACCGGTTCTCGACGCCCAGCGCGATGGCGTAGGGGAGGAAGCGCTCGAAGACCTCGGGTGTCCCATCCGGAGCTGTCATGCGGTCGAGGCGATCGGCGTCGGTTGCCGTCAGGAACGTCCGGAACCCTTCGAGCTGGTTGAGGACACCTCGTCCCTCCAGCGTCGGTCGCTCCATCAGGTGGTAGAACAGGATGTTGAGCAGCCCCAGCACCACCGTGGCGCCCACCAGGTGATGCGGGACCCTGAGCGCCACGAGAGCGCCCACGAAGATCTCCGCGCCGACGAAGGGAATGGAGAACAGCGAGATGAAGGCGGCCTCCGCCCACGTTCCGATCCCGCCCCCACCCAGGGCGGCTCGCCAGGCCCGCCAGACGCGTGTGAGGAGCGTACCCACGCCGATGCTCCAGAAGGTGAGCCAGAAGCCCATGAAGTAGGCTTCCGGCGCGATGCCGTAGCGGTCCCGCCAGGCCAGTACCGCGAAGCCCACGACGCTCAGCCCGAGGCCGGCGGCGAACCATCGCCGATTGAGGACGAAGTACTCACGCTCGAGTCGACGGCTGAGGGTGCGGCGCAGCCCCTTCACGGCCTTCCGCAGCCTGGTGGCGTGCGACGGAGTCAGCGCGAGGGAGTCGGCTTCGCCCAGCAGGTCCCGGCGCAGGTCCGCTTCGTCACGCGTCAGCTGACCGTCCCAGTGTTCGTCACGGTGCAGCGTCCACCTCCTGCCCCTTCGCTCGATGCGCAGGCTCCCCTTCACGGCCGCGCTGACGAGCGCCGACGCGAGCAGAGAGTCCGACCACCCCCGCCGCTCCAGGTAGCCGAGCTCGGCCGGCGAGAACCCCTCGGGAGGCTCGTAGCGCACGACGGTCGGGCCCGGCTCGGGATCGCGACCCACGCGCGCCCACATGAGCAGGTAGAGCGCGAGCACCAGCCCGGCCACCACTCCGGCGTCGATCCAGCCGCCCCAGTCCTGGCGGAACCATTGCGCCTCCATCTCGGGCGTGGGGGGCGCTACCACCCCCTTGGGGAAGGTGAGGCGAACGGTGAGCCCCTCCCGCTCCCCGAGGGGGGCCGTCGTCTCGAAGACCGCGGTGGATGCCGCCCCGTCCCAGGCGCTCCCCGCTTCGGACGCGGTGGATCCCTCGGGGCCGGTCCACGCCTCCAGCCGGACGGCTCCTGGATCCGGCGACGAGGGCAGCGTCACGCGGGCCGACGCGTGCCGGATCGGAAAGCCCCACCCGTTGCCGGTGACGTTCCAGTAGAGCTGGTCCTCCGCATCGCCGAAGGTGACCCATCTCGACGTCTCGTAGCGGATCGTGTAGCGGTGAACGCCGTGGTCGAGCAGCACGTCCGCATTCCCGATGCGGACGCGCACGCCGCCGCGCCCGAGCGGCCCGCCGATGCTCTCCAACGCATAGGGCTCGGGTGCCCCGTCCCGCCGGACCTCGAGGACCTCGAAAGGCGCCTCGATGCGGCCGAGGCCGCTGGCGCGGGGAAAGCTGGTCGGGAAGTCCCGGTAGATGCCGCGCTTGATCTGGTCACCGAGGGCGCGGACGTCGATGTCCTCGGTGACCTCCATGACACCCCCGTCCCGCAGGGACACGGCCACGTCGTAGGAAAGGATCTCCTCGCGCTCCTGCGCGCGCGCGGTGTACGCCGGGAGGACCAGGACCGCGAGCGCGAGGAGGAGGCGGAGCAGGGCGGGTCGGATCGTCATCCTCCGTTTGGTCCAGGGCCCTGCCCTTCGTCGGTTGGCCCAGGATGGTGTTCTTCGATGGATACGTGGACACGCAGGTGACGGATCCGTGCAAGGCGCTCTCCTACGTTCCGGAAGCCAAGCCAACCGTACTCCACCGCGAACGCCAGGACGACGGCCAGTCCAAGCCATGACACCGTGGCCAGCAGCAGGCCCCCGTAGTGGCCACTGTAGACGGACCAGTAGCTGAGGGCGATCCACCCCGCGGCGATGAAGCCCACCGTGCCCAACGGCAAGAGGTAGAGCGCACCGGTCATCTGGTCATGGAACGCCTCCTTGGCCGGCATGCCTGAAGGACGGCCCAACATCCCCAGAGCTCCCGCAAGCAGGAACCCCAAGCCGCCGCCCACCAGGTAGAGGCCTCCCACCGTCTCGAGGAGCATCCAGTGATTGACCTCCTCCGCGAAGAGCCCGTACACCACCAGCCCTCCTCCGCAGAGCACGGCACCGCTGATGACCCAGGTGACCAGCAGCTTTCCAGGCAACGAGATGATCCCCTTCATGCGATGCGTCTCCGTGGCATATGATGGGTGGATCGACGGCCCGGACTACCCCATCGGAATCTCACGCACCAGCAGCCCGGTCGTGGAGACCGTGACCTCGAAGCGGGCGGGCTTCTGGACCTCGATGTAGGTCGCGGATCCGTACTCCGCGTCGACGAGGAAGGTGAGGAAGGAGTAGCGCTGGACCAGATCGAAGAGGTCGACCGGCTTTTCGGTCTCGAGCGAGTGAACGGTGCGCTCCAGGCTCCGCTCGTCGTCGATGTCCACGTAGCGGCCCGTCAGCCGGTCGAGCTCGTACTGCGTGTGGAGACCGAGCAGGTTGCCGACGTAGCGCCATTTGAGGATCCGCGCGTCCACGAGCACCTGATCCCCGCGAACCGCGAGCGTGGTGTCGCGACCGTCCGGAAACTCGACGTACGCCTGGAAGGCGTGCGGCCCGGTGGGCACGGTCGTAACGGTCATCGCGACCTCCTCCGAGGTCAGGGCGCGGTACCCCTGGGTCGAGACGCTCAGCGTGGCCGCGAGCGCAGACAGGGACACGAAGAGCGCTCCGCCGGTGGTCCGCCCCGCCGTGCCGATCCATCGGCGGGCACGGAAGGCGCGCACGGCCAGGCCGAGGAAGGCCAGGCCCAGGGCCGCGAAGCCGAGCGAGAGAATGAGGAGAATCGGCACGCCGGTGCCTCCGTTCGCGAAGCGATGTATCGAAGGTGCGGCGGCTCGAGACGCGGCGTCAACGACGAGGAACGCGGGGTGAGGGCACGCCACCGACGTGGCATGGGCTCCGAGCTCAGGCCGATGGCTTCCCTGGCCTGAACCGTTTCGCCGACATTCACGAGCACGCCGCCGGTGCCGAGGTGGGAGTATGCCGAGATGACGCCGTCGGCGTGGAGGATCTTCACGAAGTTCTGGTGCCCCGCACGGTGTCGCGTGTCGAAGTCGCAACCGTACTGCCGGGCCGATCGCTCCCTTCTGCCTCGAACCACTGCTGCTGGGCGCGGACCCTCACCACGCCCAGTCGAGGCGCAGCAGGATCCCCGTGCCCGAGTACCCGAACCGTCCCTCACTCCGCGCGTTCGGGTTGATCCGGCCCCATGACACGACCAGCGAAGGTGACAGGGCGAGGCGCTCCGAGATGAAGAAGCTCCAGGCCCCGGCGAGGCGCCAGCCCATGCCATCACCTTCCCTCAGGACCCGCGCTGGGTCGTTGACCGTGTAGATCGCCCAACCCGACTCCACATTCAGGGTGAGGGGAAGGTCCGGCCGCGGACGAAACGCGAGCCCTGCGAACACCTCGGAGATGCTCTCCCCCCCTTCAGCGTTCAACAGATCGAACCCCTCGATCGTCCATCCCCCGAGTCGCACTCCGAGCCCCAGCCGGTGGCCGAGCCACACGCCCCCACCGAAGTCGAGCGCGAAGGTCGTCTCACGTGGCGACCCGCTCAGTCGGACCCGGCCGCCACCTGCTCCGAGCTCCACCCATCCCCGGACCCCATCACCGGGATCGGGACTCTGGCCCAGGCCCGCAGCGGGGAGCGCGAAAAGGCCGGCCACGGCCACGGCGAACACTCTGCGATCACGCGCTGGTCGATGACCGATCGTGTGGTTGTCCTCCTGTTCCGAGCCGTGGGTGCGCCCTCAGATGCCGACCCTAACCCCGGGTCAGAACCCGATTCTGAGAAGACTCAGGCCGACTCCCTGCCCCCACCGGTCGATCCGCGGACCGATCTCCACGGCCAGGCGGCCCGCATCCAGCCTCCGGTTGATGGCCTTCGCCGAGAGGGGTGCGTCGATCCACGACCAGAGGATCAGGCCCACACCCGCGGCGCCCAGAATGTGGACGGCGGTGCCCGACGTGTCGTCGTCGAGCCCCAGGACGTCGCTGGCGGTCAGGATGATGGGCCCCGCCGTGAGCGCCGCACCGCCGAACATGACGGCCGCCTTGAGATAGTGGCCGTTGTAAACCTGACCGGCACCCGGAAGGACCACGCTCAGCGCCAGCGCGAGGGGGGGAGACTTGCGACCCTCCTGGTCGTCCGTCCCCTGCGCGACGGCCGTCGTCGCTCCAGCCAGGGTGAGCGCTGCCGAGAGTGTGAGGGCCCTACCCCATCGAGATGCCGTAGGCCGGCCGTTCATGGCTCGTTCTCCCGTTCCATCCGGAGCGGGGGCCAGCATCCCCGATCGCCCCGTGGTGCTCGGGCAAGGTGGGCCGCGCGCTCGAAGGCAGCAAGGAAAGCGGGGCCCATATCGGAGAAAGACGCTGTCCCCCCCTCGCGCCGCCCCCTATCCTCCCCCCATGAGCCCCTCCCGCGACGAACGCCTGGCGAAATACCGCGAGAAGCGCCGAGCCGGACGGACCCCCGAGCCGTTCGGCGGCGAGGTCGTGGTCGGTGGCAGCGCCTTCGTGGTCCAGAAACACCACGCCCGTGCGTTGCACTGGGACCTGCGGCTGGAGCTCGACGGCGTGCTGCTTTCGTGGGCGGTTCCGAAGGGCCCATCGCCAAACCAGGCGGACAAGCGCCTGGCCATGCAGACCGAGGACCATCCGCTCGAGTACGCCGAGTTCGAGGGTGTGATCCCGGAGGGCGAGTACGGCGCGGGATCGATGATCGTCTGGGACCGGGGAACGTGGAGCCCCGTCGAGGATCCGCACGAGGGCCTGGAGAAGGGCAAGCTCCTCTTCGACCTGCACGGCCACAAGCTGCTGGGCCGGTGGACGCTGGTGAAGACGAGGCAGGCGCCGAACTCGTGGCTCTTGATCAAGGAGCGCGACGCCTTCATGGATCCGGAAGGCGGAACCGAGTCGTATCCCGACGACTCGATCTACTCGGGGCTGATGGTGGACGAGTTCCCCCGCGCCGACGAGCGGGCGGAGGCGCTGGCGGCCCGTGCCGCCGAGCTGGGCGCGAAGGAGCGTACCCTACGTGCGGACGACATCGAGTTGATGCTTGCCACCGCCGCCGAGGAGCCGTTCACCCGGGACGGGTGGGTCTTCGAGCTGAAGTACGACGGCTACCGCCTCCTGGCCGAGCGGATGGGCCGCGAGCCGTACCTGCGCTCGCGCGCGGGCCACGACCTGACGCTGACGTTTCCCGAGATCGCGCGCGCCGTGCGCGGCCTGCCGCTGGAGGGGCTGGTGCTGGACGGGGAGGTGGTCGTCCACGACGCGGAGGGGCTGCCGTCGTTCTCCCGGCTCCAGAAGCGCGGCCGCATCCTGAAACGGACCGACGCCCTGCGAGCGAGCGTGGAGTTGCCCGCCATCTACTACGCCTTCGACCTCCTCGCCCTGGAGGGCTACGACCTGCGGGGCCTGCCGCTGCTGGATCGGAAGAGGCTCCTGCACGACGTGCTCCCCACCGTCGGGCCGATCCGGTACTCCGATCACATCGCCGTCCAGGGAGAGGCGATGTACGCGCAGGTGAGCCAGATGCGCCTGGAGGGGATCGTCGGCAAGAAGGCTGACGCGCCGTACCGCGGGGGACGCTCGCGCCATTGGGCGAAGGTGCGCACGGTCCGCGTGGAGGACTTCGTCGTCGTGGGATGGACCGAACCGAAGGGCTCTCGCTCGGGTTTCGGCTCGCTGCACATCGCGCAGTACGACGGAGAGGATCTGGTGTACCTGGGCGCCGTGGGGTCCGGCTTCACGGACGCCGAGCTCGACACGACCATGCCGCAGCTCGATGCGCTGGAGGTGGAGGCTTGCCCGTGCACCTCGGGCGCCGTGCCGAAGGGTAGGGACCATCACTGGGTGCGGCCCGAGCTGGTCGTGGAGGTAAAATACAAGGAGCTGACGGACCAGGGCCTGGCGAGGCAGCCGTCCTTCTCCCGATTCCGTCCGGACAAGACGCCGCGCGAGTGCGTCGTCGAGGGGGCGGCGGAGCCCGACGCGGAGCCTCCGGCGCAGGTACGGGTCGGCGGGGAGCGGAAGGTCGCGTACTCGAACCTCGACAAGGTGTTCTGGCCGGACGAGGGCTACACGAAGGGCGACCTGATCGAGTACCACCGGGCGGTGGCGGCGTGGATGCTCCCCTACCTCGAGGACCGGCCGCTGGTGATGACGCGCTACCCGGACGGCATCGGCGGGAAGTCGTTCTTCCAGAAGGACGCGCCGCCCTACGCGCCGGAGTGGATCCGGCGGGTCACCCTGTGGAGCGAGGGGTCGGAGCGGGAGCTGTCGTATTTCGTCGTGGAGGACCTCGAGTCGCTCCTCTACGTGGTGAACCTCGGGACGATCCCGCTGCACGTCTGGTCGAGCCGCGTGTCGTCGCTCGCGACGCCGGACTGGTGTATCCTGGACCTGGACCCGAAGGAGGCGCCCTTCACAGACGTGGTGGAAGTGGCGCGCTCGCTCCACGGGATCTGCGAGGAGATCGGGCTACCGGCCTTCCCCAAGACGAGCGGCTCGTCGGGGATCCACGTCCTGGTGCCCCTCGGTGGGCGCCTGACCTACGAGCAGTCACGCACGCTGGCGCAGCTCCTGGGACGCGTCGTGGTCGCCGAGCGCACGGATATCGCGACGCTCACGCGCAATCCCGAGCGGCGCGAGGGGAAGGTCTACGTGGACTTCGTGCAGAACGGTCACGGCAGGCTGTTGGCCGCCCCGTTCACCGTGCGGCCCCTGCCCGGCGCGCCGGTGTCGGCGCCGCTGCACTGGTCGGAGGTGACGAAGAAGCTGAAGATCTCCGACCACACGATCGCCACCCTCCCCAAGCGCATGGGTCGTCTCGGGGAGGATCCGCTGGCGCCCGTGCTCGAGCTTGAGCCGGACCTTCTGGGCGCCCTCGAGCGCCTGACCCACTGGTTCGACTGAGGCGCGGCGGGAAGCTCAGCGGTCGCCGACAGGCTCCGGATCGCACACTCGGTTGCGTCCCTCGGCCTTCGCGCGCAGCAAGGCGCGGTCCGACGCGTCGTAGAGGTCCCGCAGCGACTCGCCGTGCGGGGGGCAGGCGGCCCAGCCGGCCGACAGCGTGACGCTCACCTCCGGCCGGCGCGGAGGGTGCGCGTCGGCGACGACCCCGATCAGCCTCTCCGCCGCGCGATGGGCCGTCGCGGCCCCGGTGGCGGGGCAGAGGACCGCGAACTCCTCTCCGCCCACGCGGAAGACGGTATCGGCGGTCCGCGTCCGCTCCTGTAGGGTCTGCCCGACCCAGGTCAGCACCTCGTCTCCGGCCCTGTGTCCCAGCGTGTCGTTGACGTTCTTGAAGTTGTCCACGTCGAACAGGAGGAGGGAAAAGACCGAACCGTAGCGCTGGTGGCGGCCGATCTCCCCTTCCATCCGGTCGTAGAAGGCGCGCCGGTTCAGCAGGCGGGTCAAGGGGTCGCGCAGCGCTTCCTCGTTCAGCGTGCGGATGCGCTCGGCGGAGTCCCGGAGGCGCGTCGAGAGTGCGCCGAGCAAGCGTGTGGACATCCCCGGGGCAGCCGACAGCGCCCGCCGGAAGTCGTCCTTGTCCACGATGAGGACGTCGACGTCCACGAACGCCCGGGCGGTCGCGTTCCGCGTGGTATCGGTGAGGAGGCCCGTCACGCCGAAGAACTCGCCGGGTCCCAGGCGGGCCAACTCCACCTCCGCGCTCGGGGAGGGATGCACGACCTCGACTTCCCCCCGGACGATGACGTAGAGGGAATCGCCGGGCGCGCCGATCCTGAAGATCGTCTGCCCTGTGCGGAAATGAGCCAGCCGGGTACGCTCGGCGAGCCTCTCCAGCTCCGTCGGATCGAGGTCGCCCAGAAGCGGGACGCCCGCGAGAAGGTCGATGGTATCGGTCATGGCCGCCGAAGATAGACGGGCCCGCTGCGCCCTGCCAAGGACGCGGGACGGGGGAGCCTGCGCTTCGTGGGTCGTCGGGACGGGTCGCGCGCTACACGAGCAGCGCCGGATGCCCGCCGGTGTGGACGAAGACCGCCCGGTCCTCCGCGCGGACACGTCCCTCCCGGATCCACGCCAGGAGCCCGGCCGCCGCCTTCCCGGTGTATACCGGATCGAGCACGATCCCCTCCGTCCGGCCGAAGAGGGCGATCGCCTCGTGGGTCGCGGGCGTGGGGATCCCGTAGCCTTCGCCCACCTGCCCGTCGTCACACGACAGCGACTCGGTGGAGATCGACCCTTCCCACCCGAGGAGCGCGGCCCCCTCCGCGGCCAGCCGCACGGTCTCCGCGCGCATGCCGTCGGCGGAAACGTCCGCGCTCACGCCGACCAGGCGAACATCCTCCCGGCCGAGCAGAGAGAAGCCGAGCAGCAGACCGGCGAGCGTGCCGCACGAGGAGGCAGAGACGAAGACCCAGGTGGTCCTTCCGCTGGTCACCGCAGCGAGCTGCTCGTCGAGCTCGAGCGCCGCGAGGGCGTACCCCAGGGCGCCGAGGCCCGTGGACGCACCCAGAGGGAGGACGACGGCGCGCCCTCCGCGGTCGGCGATCTCCCGGGCGACCCGCTCCATCTCCGCGGTGCGCGCGGCCCGGTCGGGGACGGTCCTGACCTCAGCGCCGAACAGCCGGTGCAGGAGGGCGTTGCCGCGCGGCGCTCCGGGCTCGGCTCCGTTCACGACCAGCACGCATCCGAGGCCGAGGTGGGCTGCGGCGCCCGCGGTGACCCGGCAGTGGTTCGACTGCGGTCCCCCGGTGGTGATGAGGTGCGTGACGCCCTCCAGGCGGTCTCCGCCGAGGACGGTCTCCAGCTTCCGGACCTTGTTGCCTCCGAGCGCGAAGCCCGTCTCCGCGTCCATCTTCACGAAGATCGGAGGAGCGCCTGCGCCCAAGGTGCCGGCGAGGTTGCGCGCCGCCACCAGCCGTGTGGGCAGCGCGGCCAGGCGGATGCGGGGCCAGCGCCGGAGTCGGGTCAGGGCATCGTCGTTCACGCCACCCTCCGTTTGGTGCGGCGCGAGGCCGCGAGCATCGTGGCCTCGTGGATGTCGACGGTGTCGTTCACGTCCCGGGCGTATCCACCGGACATGACGACCGCGACGGGAATCCCCGCAGCTTCGCACAGGTCGAAGACCGTTCGATCGCGTTCCGCCATTCCCGCCTTCGTCACGGAAAGGCGACCCAAGCGGTCGCCCTCGAACGGGTCCGCGCCGGCCACGTAGAACGCGATCTCGCTGCCGTGGTCGAGCGCGGTGCGCACCGCTCCGTCCACCGCCTCCAGGAAGACCTCGTCGCCGGTTCCGTCGGGCAGCTCCACGTCCAGGTCGCCCGGCACCTTCCTGAAGGGGAAGTTGTTCGCGCCGTGCACCGAGAGCGTGAAGACCGAGTCGTCGGCGCTGAAGATCGAAGCGGTACCGTTGCCTTGGTGCACGTCCAGGTCGAGGACCACGACGCGTCGGACCCGCTCCTCGGCTTGCAGCGCCCTCGCGGCGACCGCCACGTCGTTGAAGACGCAGAAACCCTCGCCGCGGTCGGCGAAGGCGTGATGCGTGCCACCGGCCAGGTTCGCGGCCACACCATCCTCGAGCGCGGCCCTGGCGGCGCAGATCGTTCCACCGACCGACCGGCGCGACCGCTCGACCAACCCGGGGGACCAGGGAAACCCGATGCGACGGATCTCCTCGTACGAGAGCGAGCCGGCCAGAACCCGGTTCACGTACGCCGGATCGTGGACGCGCATGAGCTCGGTATCGGTGGCCGCGTCGGGGACGCGCAGGTCGTCGTCGCCCCGCGCGGATACCCGCTCGCGGAGGCGTCGGTACTTGTCCATCGGGAACCGATGTCCCTCGGGGAGAGGGAGGACGAAATGGTCGCAGTAGAAGACACGCACGTGGCACCGACCCTGGAACGGAGTGGCAGGTCTCACGGTATTGGGGTCCGATCTGGCGCTAAGATTAATGCTCAAGGCATCCCCGCGCCCAACGGGCGGGCCCGCGGCCCGTCGCACGCAGGGATGCGGGCCCCGTAGATCGAGGTTCCGCTTGCGTTTCCATAGAGTCGGGGGAGCCGGATTCCTCGCCGCGCTCTCCCTCCTGGCCACCGCCGCGTCCGCCTTCGGACAGGCCGGCGGGATCGAGGGGCGGGTCAGGGACGACGAGGGATCGGCGGTCTTCGGCGCCACGGTCACGCTGACGCAGGCCGGGACGCTGCTGCGCGCTGCGGACACGGACCGGCTCGGCTTCTTCCGGCTCGACTCGGTCCCGGTCGGGGCCTATACGGTGCGGGCCTCCGGCGTGGGCTACGATGAGGTCTCACAGTCGGTGGGAGTTGGCCCGGGGGAGACCGTCGAAGTCGACCTGGTCCTCCGCCGGCGGGCCATCGAGTTGGAGGGCATCACCGTGGGCGCGGAGCGCAGCCGCGAGCGCGTGCGCTTCGAGGAGATCGGCGGAGCCACGGTCCGCGAGATGGACCTCGCAGAGCTGAAGCGCGTGCCCGGCGTCGCGGAGGCCGACCCCCTGCGCGCCGTCGAGGTGCTTCCCGGCGTGGTGTCCACGTCCGACTTCTCGGCCTCCTTCCACGTGCGCGGCGGCTCCGCGGACCAGAACCTGATCCTCCTCGACGGAGTGCCGGTGTTCAGCCCCTTCCACCTCGGCGGGTTCTTCTCCGTCTTCAATGCCGACATGCTGGACCGGGCGGAGCTGCAGTCCGGCGGATTCCCTGCGGAGCACGGAGGACGTGTGTCCTCGGTGCTCGATATCGAGAGCGACCCGGGCGACGGCCGGTTCGCCGTGGACGGCGGCGTCTCCCTCCTCGCCTCGCGCGTAGCCGTGTCCGGTGGCCTGCCGACCGGGGTGGCGAACGCTCTCGGGCACGCGAACGTCCACTGGCGGGCCTCCGCGCGGCGCTCCTACTTCGATTGGGTGCTCAAGCCGGCGTTCGACTTCCCCTATCACCTCCAGGACTTCCAGGGGGTCGTGGAGGGATGGACGAAGCCGGGCGATCGCCTGCGCCTGACGGCGTACACCGGCGACGACGTGCTGAACCTCACGCGGCTCGACCCCGCGGACTTCCCGCTGCGCATCGACTGGAACTGGGGAAACGACCTGGTGGGAGCGCAATGGACGCACCCGCGCCGGGGCGGAGGCTCCATCGACGCCCGGGCGAGCTGGTCGGGCTACGGGACGGGCCTGAGCTTCCCCGACTTCGGGGATACGGACTTCCGCTCCCACATCTCCCAGGGCGAGCTCGGCGTCGACTGGGAAGCCCGACCCTCGAGCGCGTTCCGCCTGAAGACGGGCGTGAGCGCGGACCGGATGCGCTACCACAACCGGGCCGTGTCCGGCGGAACCGAGTTCGCGAGCGGGGACGGCACGGGGTCGCTGTTCGGCGCCTACACGCAGGGATCGTGGCTCTTTCCGCGACGATGGCTGGTCGAGGCCGGCCTGCGTCTGGACGCCTGGCGCCCGGATCCCGGAGAAGGCAGCGAGGAGGTGTCACCCCGGCTGGCGGTGAAGCGGTTCTTCGCCGGGGGCGACGGCGCCATCAAGCTGGCGGCAGGACGCTACACCCAGTACGTGCACTCGCTCCGCGACGAGGAGCTCCCCCTCGGCCTCGACATCTGGGTGCTGGCCGGCGCACGCGCGCCGCACGTTGTGTCGGACCAGCTGCAGCTCGGGGTGGAGGGATACCCGCGCGAGGAATGGTTCCTCTCCCTGGAAGGGTATGTCCGCTCCTTCGACGGGGTGGTCACCATCAACTCCGGCGACGACCCCAACGACCCGCTCGACGACATCCTCACGGGCCACGGCAGCTCCTGGGGGGCGGATCTGATGATTCGCCGCGAGGCCGGAGACGTGAACGGGTGGCTGGCTGTATCCTTCCTGAAGGCCGAGCGTACCTTCCCGGATCTGCTGTCCCCGGTCCGGCCGGCGCCCGAGGTCACCTACCCTCCGATCTTCGATCGGCGCCTGGACGTGGATCTCGTGCTCCGCTTTCCCATGCCGTGGGGATGGGACGGCGGGTTACGCTGGAACGTGGGGACCGGGACTCCGTACACGCGGGCCCTGGGGGCCTACGCGGTCTACTCCCCGAACTTCGTGCAATGGGGAGGGCTGCTCGACTGGGCCGGCTCCGCCAACTCGACGGACAACTTTGGCGACTACGCCGTCTACCTCGGCGAGCGCAACGCCGAACGGTATCCCACCTACCACCGGCTCGACCTGAGCGCGCGCAAGACGCTCACGAGGTCGTGGGGCACGCTGGTTCCCTACGTGGACGTGCTCAACATGTACAACCGGAAGAACGTGCTCTTCTACTTCTACCAGTACTCCGAGCAGCCTCCCGTTCGCGCGGGGATCTCCATGTTCCCCCTCCTGCCCACGTTCGGGCTCGAGGTGCACTTCTGATGCGGTGCGTGCGGAGGGTGGCCAGCATGGCCCTGGGAGCGGCGGTGATCGCGACGGCCGCCTGCGAGCTGCAGGAAATCACGCTCGTGGAGGCCGACGACGTGGTGGTGGCCGAGGCCTACGTCCAGCTGGGGTTCGCTCCCACCCCGGACCACGCGACCGCGTTCCTGCACCGCACGCTCGAGGGTGCGACGGGCGCCTCCCGACCGGTGCCCGGCGCCCGGGTCGTCATCACGCGAAGGGACGGATATTCGCTGGAGATGGCCGAGACGGAGGTGGGGAACTGCGTGCGGTCGACACCGGTGGACGGCACGGGCACATGCTACTGGGCGGAGGACGGCGTGTCCTATCGGATCCACTCCGGCGATACGCTGGATCTGGAGATCACGCTCGCGGACGGCGGCGTGATTCGCGGCACCACCGTGATCCCGGGGGATTTCACGCTGTTGACGCCCCCGCCGGGGACGTACGACGTGTTCCCGCCGCGCTGCCTGCAGGAGCCGTCGACGCCCCTGGAGCTTCGCTGGACCCGCTCCGCCGGGGCGTGGGCGTACGTCGACGAGACGTTCCTTTCTGGGCTGCGCGACGCCCTGGAGCCGAAGGGCATCCCGGTCGAGAACGATCCGCTCTACCTGCTCGGGGTCTCGGTGTCGGCACAGGACACCACCATCGTCTTTCCGGGCGAGTTCGGCGTGTTCGATCGCTTCGAGCTGGACCAGGCCCTGGCCCTCGAGCTCCAGAAAGGCCTTCCGGGGGGTGCGAGCGGGCGGGTGACGATCACCGCGGCCGATCGCAACTACGTGAACTGGATCCGTGGGGGCAACTTCAATCCCTCCGGGCAGGTGCGCATCCCCAGCCTGCGTGGCGACGGCACGGGTGTGTTCGGCTCCTCGGTGACGCGCGCCGTGTACGTGTTGACGGATTCCACGGGGCCCGCGGCGGGCGCGCCCCCGTGCGGCGGCTGATCCGGCTCACACGCGCGCCGGAGCGTCCTTCCCGGCCATCAGCGAGCGGAGCCTCGCGACGACCAGGTCGACCGCGACCCGGTTGAACCCCCCCTCGGGCACCACCAGGTCCGCGTGGCGCTTGCTGGGCTCGACGAACTCGAGATGCATGGGACGAACGGTCGCTTCGTACTGCGTGATGACCGAATCCGCGCTGCGGCCGCGCTCGAGCACGTCGCGTCGGATGCGCCGGATCAGCCTCAGGTCGGCTTCCGTGTCGACGAACACCTTGAGGTCCATCAGGTCACGCAGGCGCGCATCCGCGAGCACCAGGATCCCGTCCAGGATCACGACCGCGGCCGGATCGTACCGCTCGGTCTCGGGGCGGCGCACGTGGCGCGAGAAGTCGTAGATGGGCACGTCCACCGGCCTGCCGTCCATCAGGCTCCGCGCGTGCTCGACCATCAGCTCGGTCTCGAGGCTGTCCGGATGGTCGAAGTTCACGGAAACGCGCTCCGGGAAGGGGAGGTGTCCCACGTCCCGGTAGTAGGCGTCGTGGTGCAGAATGCTCGCCGTCCTCGGGTGGAGCAGACGGCACACCTCCCGCACCACGGTGGATTTGCCCGAGCCGCTGCCGCCGGCGACGCCCAGAACGACCGCTGGGGAGGAGTGGCCCATCGGTCAGCTCCCGGCGGTGACCACGTAGATGAGCGCGGCGAGGTCCCGGCGGAGTACATGGACGTGCTCGCCGTCGCCGGTCACCGTCACGGCGACGGTCTCCTCCGACTCCTCGCCCGTTTCGACCCGGATGCGTGCACCCGGGGTCAGCCCCGCGGCCTCGATGAAGCGGAGCCCGTCCGGATCCTCGTCACGGACCGCGCGCACGCGCAGCACCGACCCCGGCGGCGCGTCGGCGAGGGTCAGGACGTCCGTGCTCTCGATCTCGCCGCCGCTGGTCGGGATCGGCGCCCCGTGCGGATCGTGGCTCGGGAACTGGAGCGCCGCGTCCATGCGCTCGACCAGGACGTCCGAGGCGGCGTGCTCGAGGCGCTCCGCCTCACCGTGCACGTCCTCCCATGCGTAGCCGAGCCGCTCGCACAGGTATGTCTCGATGATCCGGTGGCGGCGAAGCACCTTGAGAGCCTCGCGGATCCCTCGCTCGGTGAGGTGCACCCCGCGGTAGGGGGCGTGCTCGAGGAGACCGGACTCCGCCATGCGCTTCACCATCCCGGTCACGGACGCCGGCTGCACCGCCAGCGCGTCGGCGATGGCGCTGGTGGAGGCGGCTTCCCCTTGCTCCGAGATGCCGTAGATGGCCTTGAGGTAGTCCTCGACGGAACGGGACAGACCCGCGGGCGGAGGCGTCATGAGGTCAAGCTACGGACGGCGGTCGGGCCCGTCGACCCCGGCCGCGCCCTGCGGTTTCGCCGGGGCGGCCACCTCCGTTAAGATCTTCCTCCGCACGACGTTGCCTTCGCCTCTTGGGCGGAGCCGCCGTCCAGGCATAGTTTGTAGAGAACATGCCGATTCTTCCGCCCGCATCGCCGTCCGGAGTCCCCCGGGAATGAGCTCCGAGGACCAGGTACGCCCGTATCACGCCAAGGACGAGGCGCGCGGCCAGGATACGGCCGAGGCGCTCGCCGCGGTGATGAAGCACGCGGCCGAGCGCGAGAAGGCGATCAAGGAGAAGCCGCCCCGGAAGAAGCAGCCAAGGTGGATGCTCCCGCTCGGCATCCAACTCTCGGTCCTCGCGCTCTACCTCCTCGTCGCGCCTCCAAGGTGGGCGACGATCGACCCCATCGAACCGCCGGACCCCTCCCACGCCGTCGAGAGCCTCCGCCTGGCCATGTACCTGCAGATCCGGCGCGTCGAGGACTACCGCGTCAAGCACGGGCGGCTTCCGGACGTGCTGTCGGATGCGGGAAGCACCGTTCCCGGGGTGGAGTACCGCCGACAGGGCGCCAACAGGTATCAGCTCGTGGCGACAGCCGGCGAAGAGGCCGTCGTCTACGACTCGACGGAGCCCGCCGACGAGTTCGTGGGATCCGCCGTCAACAAGCTCACAGGGGGATGACCATGCCTCTGCCCAGGCGCCCGGAGAACAGCCGGCCCACGCTGCGCCGCGCCCGTAGCAAGCCCGACGATCGGCGGGGGGGATTCACGCTGATAGAGCTGCTGGTCGTGGCGGCCATCGTGGGGATTCTCGCGGGTCTGGCCATCCCGAACATGAAGAACATCCTGTTGCGGGCCCGGGCCACCGAGCTGGTGGGAGACATGGACGTCGTGCGGGTGGCCACGCAGAACTACCAGGCGAACTTCCACGGCTGGCCCGCGGAGACGGCGGCCGGCACGGTGCCGCCCGAGCTCGTCGAGTACCTCCCGGACGGCTACTCCTTCGATCGGGACGGCTACCAGCTCGACTTCGAGAACTGGAGCCTCCCCGGCGGCCTGCCGGGAGATCCGGGCACCACCACGCTCATCGGCGTGTCGGTGGTGGTCGACGACCCGCTCCTGGGCAACGCGCTCGTCGAGCTGCTGGGGAGCGCGATCGTCTTCTCCGTGGGCAACACGCACACGGTCGTGATCGATCGGAGCTGACCGGAGCCCGCTCCCCGGAACAAGCGTTTGCCGGGATCCTTCTATCTTGTTATCCTAAACTGTTTTCACCCACTTCATCCGAGCGATTGGACAGGGGGCGAAGTTGAGCGATATGGTGGCCGTCGACGCCAAGCGCATCCTTCTGCGCTACGGCGCGCCCATCTCCGTGCTGGACAAGGTCACCGAAGCGGATCGCATCGACTTCGCCCGGACGATCTCGCGTACCGCCCTGCCCGACCGGGAAGCTCGCCTGCGCGAGCTTCTCGCGGAGCACGGCTACGGCCCGAAGGGCTGATCGTCAACTTCCCTCGACCTCGAGCGTGCGCGCCGCGTCCAGCGGGAGCTGGACCCGCAGGCGCGTCCGCCCTTCTTCGGCCGAGCGCTCGAGGTCGGCCTCGGCGCCGTCCACCAGGATGGACGTCACGCTCCCCACGGGGAGGGACGGCTCGAACACGGCCATGACCGGGATGCGTCCGCCCAGCGGCTCCAACCGGTAGCGGTGGACCCGCCCCTCGCGCCGGTACGCGAGACCGACCCGCGCCTCGGCGACGCGGATGTTCTCCACGGTGAACGACCGGATGTGGTCGGGTAGCGCGGGGGCCAACCGCAGCCGTCCGGACGGTGCATCCGGGTCGATCCCCAGCAGCCCGTGGGCGAGCGTCGCCAGGAGCGCGCCGGCGGCGGGTGCTCCCGCCGACCATGGCGCCGGTGACGGGTCCCACGTGCCCCGGCCCGCAGGGCCTCCCGCAAGGCCTTCCGACAGCGCCTGCCGCCACGCGGCGTAGCCGGCGTCGGCCCCGCCCGCGCGCAACGTGCTCCACGGAACCGCGCCGCGCGGAGGCCGGCCGGCCGGGGGCGCAATCCCACCATCCCCCACGCCGAAGAGGTATGCCGTCCACGACGTGGGGGCTGCCGTAGCTCCGCCCGCCATCGGGAGCCGCACCCCGCCGCCGGTGACGGCGGAAGGTCGCGCCGCCTGCGCTCGCAGTCCGTCGAGCTCGGACGGAGACGCGGACTGGTGGAGCGCATCGGCGAGGGAGCGGAGGGCCGTCTGCCATCCGCCCCACGCCTCGCTGCCGTCGCGACGGAGGGCCTCCAACCTTTCCGGGCCTAGCGCGTCCAGGTGCTCCAACGCCGGTCCCTGGTCGCCCGAGGCGAGGGCATACCGGGCGGCCAGGAGGACCGCGAGCGGCTCCGGTCGTTCGAGTCGTCCCAGAAGGGCGAGGGCCCGCTTCGCGCTCTCCACGTCACCGACGGCCAGCGCGCCGACGCCGGACCAGAAGACCGCCCCGGCGTCGTCGACCGTCGTCCTCCTCAGCGCCGCGTGCACGCGCGCGGTCGCCCACACGACGCCATCGTCCAGCTCGCCCACGCCGCTCCGCACGACGAGGGTGTCCATCTTCGCCGGGTCCGCCGCAGCCGCGGCGCGGATCTCGTGGGAGGGGAGGTAGGGCGCGGCCGCCAGCGCGCGTTCCACCTGCGTCGCCGAGCCCGCGGCGATCAGCAGCGTGACGGGCCCGTCGGCTTCCACGATCGCACGGGCGCGGATGCCCCCACCGTCCACTTCCCCCACCGACCACTCGGACGGCTGGGGGTGGACGACGGCGTCCACGACGGTGTCGTCGTCTTCACACGTGGCGCGGAGCCCCGCGCCGTCGGCTCGGTAGCGGAGTCCCCGGGCCCCCGGTAGGAGCGTCAGCTCGAGCGCGAGCCCGGACATGGCGCGGGCACCGGGCGGGGCGCTCCACTGCACCGCCACGATGGGAAGCGCCGGCACGGCCAGGAGGTGCTCGATGACGGTTCCGCGCGTTCCCGGGAGCTCCCGGCGCAGGGTGGCCGGCCCCACGACGACGTTGGCCGCGGGGCCGGCGTCGGTGACGAGGTCCGCCGCCACGACCCGGCCGTCGATCCTGAGCGACGCCGCTCCCCCCCGCTCCGAGCCGGCCACCGCGACCCGCTCCCCTTCGAGCAGGAAGGGGTTCGGGCCGGCGACAGCGACGCGGACCACCGGCGCCTCGGCGGCGCCGAGGGGAGCGGGCGGCCCGGGAAGGGTGGCCGCCCTCAGGGACGGGTCAGCGCGGACACCCTCCTTCAAGAATCCCCGATCTTCGCCTTGGCGCCCGCGAAGTCGCCGGCCTTCACGATCGTGATCTTCGACAGGTCGAGGTGGCGGCGCACCGCCGCGTTGATCTCCTCCACGGTGAGCGCCCGGATCCGGTCCTCGAGCGCCGCGTCGAACTCGAAGGTGCGGTCGAAGTACAGGTTCGACGAGATCTGTCCGGCCAACGAGCCGTCCTGTGCGCGCGACAGCTGCAGGTTCTCCAGGAGGCCCTGCTTGGACGTGGCCACCTCGTCGGCCGTGAAGCCGTCGGTGAGCACCTTCTGAACCTCCTCCTTGAAGGCCGCCTCGAGCCTGTCGGCGTTCTCGGGCGCGTAGATCGCGATCGCGCTGAACGCACCTGCCGGGTCGACCGGATGGCCGCTGATGCCCCCGCCGACGCCGTACGACAGCCCGTCCTGGACACGGATGCGACGGGCGAGACGCGAGTTCAGCACCCCGCCACCGATCATGTAGCCCGCCAGCATCAGGGCCGGATAGTCCGGGTCGGTGTCGGTCAGCTCGAGGTTCTGCTGGGCCAGGAAGTAGGCGTTGGCCTTGTCCGGCGTCTCGATCCGGATCTCGTCGGCGGGGACGTCGCGGAAGGGCGTCGCGATCCGCTCGTAGGGGTGTGGGCTGGACCAGTCCCCGAAGGCCTCCTCGATGGCCGCGCGCACCGTGGCCGGGTCGAAGTCGCCCAGGACCACGAGGTTGCCGGACTGCGGGCCGTAGAAGTCGCGGTAGAAGGCCTTCACCTGGTCGAGCGTCACGCCCCGGAGTGCGGCGATCTCCTCGTCGATCGTCCCGACGTACCTGGGATGGCCCTCCGGCCACGGCGACATCCGGCGCTGGAGCGCGATCTGGGCGAGCGTGCCCGGGTCGGAGCGCGCCTCCTCGTACTGCGCGAGCCGCTGCTCCTTCAACACCTGGAACTCGTCCTCGGGGAAAGAGGGCATCCTGGCGATCTCCGCCACGAGGCGGATGACGTCCGGGACGCTGGCCCGCACCGTCGCGAACTGGCCGGTGCCCTGCGTCACGGTCGCCCCGAGCCCTCCCGACGCCTTCAACCGGTCCAGCTCGTCCTGGATCTCCTGGCGGGTATGCCGCTCTGTCCCGCGCATGAGCATGTCGCCCGCCAGGTCGCCGGCGGCGCCGCGCCCAGTGAGCGAGCGCTCGTCGCCGAACTGCAGGCGCAGACGGATCACGGCGGCGTCGCCCCGGGTCTCTTTCGGCAGCAACGCGACCTCCATGCCGTTGGGGAGCGTGTGCGTGGTCGTGCGCGCGTCCACGTTGGCGGGGCTGGGGTCGAACGCCTCGCCTTCCGCGACCGCCTCGCGCCCCTCGTAGCCCTGCACCATCGCCGCGACGTCGGGCGCCTCCGGGATCTCGGCCCGATCGGGGTCGTCGGTCGGGTAGAAGAGGCCGACCGTGCGGTTGTCGGGCTTCAGGTAGGCCTGCGCCACCCGGTTCACGTCGTTGGCGGTCACCTTCTCCAGGCCGTCGCGGTAGAGGAAGAGGAGGCGCCAGTCGCCCATCGCCGCCCACTCCGAAAGCTGCAGGGCGATCCCCGCGGAGTTGTTGAACGCCAGTTCGATCTGTTTGAGGAGCGTGGCCTTGGCGCGATTCACCTCCTCGCCGGTCACCGGCTTCGTCAGCACGCCCTCGACCGTCTCGTTCAGGGTGCTCCACGCCCGGTCCAGGTCGCCGTCCTTGCGGACCTCGGCGAAGGCGAAGAAGGGGCCGGCGTCCCGGAGTTGGTAGGCGTAGGCCGCGGTGCTGGTGGCGAGCTTCGATTCGATCAGGGCCTTGTAGAGCCTTCCGGAGGGGCTGTCCCCCAGCACGTAGGTCAGCACGTCCACGGCCGGAAAGTCGGGGTGGGATCCCGGCGGCACGTGGTACATGGTCGTGACGACCTTCACATCGCCCACGCGCCGCAGCGTGACCATGCGTTCGCCGTCCTGCGTCGGCTCCTCGGTGTAGGTCGCGTAGAGGTGGTTGGCGCCGGTGCGGTCCGGCCGGGGAATCGAGCCGAATTTCCCGGCGATCACGTCGAGGGCGTGGTCGGCATCGAAATTGCCCGCCACCACCAGCATCGCGTTGTCCGGCTGGTAGTACTTGTGGTAGAACGCCTGCAGCCGCTCGATGGGCACGTCCTCCACGTCGGAGCGGGCGCCGATGGTCGAGTTCCCGTAGTTGTGCCAGAGGTACGCGGTGGACAGCACCCGCTCGGTGAGGATGTTCTGGGGGCTGTTCTCGCCGGCCTCCATCTCGTTGCGGACGACGGTCATCTCGGAGTCGAGGTCCTTCTTCGCGATGAGCGAGTTCACCATCCGGTCCGCCTCGAGGTCCAGCGCCCACTCGAGGTTGTCCCTCGAGGCCGGGAAGATCTCGAAGTAGTTCGTGCGATCGTACCAGGTGGTGCCGTTGGGCTGGGCGCCGCGCTCGGTGAGCTCCTGCATGATGTCGGGGTGGGTCGGCGTTCCCTTGAACACCATGTGCTCCAGGAGATGGGCCATCCCCGTCTCCCCGTAGCCCTCGTGCCGCGAGCCGACGAAGTACGTGATGTTCACGGTGACCTGCGGCTTGGAGTCGTCCGGGAAGAGGAGGACGCGCAGGCCGTTGTCCAGCCGGTACTCGGTGATGCCCTCCACCGAGGTCACCGGCTGGAGCGCCGTGGCCGATTCCTGGGCGGCCCCCGTCCGGGCGGTCGCGAGGAGGGTGAGGGCGGCGGCGGACAGCAGGCCCGTCGTCCGGAGCGCGGGTGTGGATCGGCGGGTCATCGGAGTCTCTCCTTCCTCGACGGGGTTCCCTGAGGGGACCCGGATGTGGTCAGACTACACGCAACGAGCGAAGGCGGTTCAAGGCCGCCGCCAGCTCGTGGCGCCTGAACGCGGACAGGTCTCCCGGCCGACGCTCGTCGAGGACGTCGAGGCCGCCCTCGGCGACCCGCGCCTCGATCTCGCCGAGGAGCTCGGGGATGGTACGGCGGCGTTCGTCGAGTGAACGGGCGAGAAGGGCGAGAGCGTTGCCGATCGCGCGGATCTGGCTCCGGGACACGATCTGCTCCACGGCGCCCAGATCCACCGTGTCGCGCCCGAAGAGGAGCGTGCGCAGGTCGGGCACCTTCACGTGGACCGCCCGCCGCCCCCGGCGCGGGTCGAGACACGAGCCCTCCACCAGGCGCGGCTCGGGAAGACGCAACGGCGGACCCGCCTCCCGTTCCCGCCCGGTGGGGTTCGCCGCCGCCACGGAGCGGGCTTCGGCCGTGACGTCGTGCGGCTCGTACCGGCGCATTGCCACCACGGTGTCGGCGACGTCGAGGTAGTCACCGCTGCCGCCCAGGACGAGGACGGTGCTGACCCCCAGGGTCTCCTGGATCTCGCGCACGCGATCGACGAACGGCGTGATCGGCTCCGCCTCCTTGGGCACCAGCGTCTGCATGCGCCGGTCGCGGAGCATGAAGTTCGTGGCGGACGTGTCCTCGTCGACCAGGAGTGCGCGCGCGCCCGACTCGAGTGCCTCCACGATCGTGGCGGCCTGGCTGGTGGAGCCGGAGGCGTTGGGCGTCGTGAAGCGGTGGGTGTCCTGTCCGAGGGGCAGGCCGTCGATGAAGGGTGAGATGTCCACACCCGCGACGGCTCGGCCGTCCTCGGCCCTTACCTTGACGGTGTCCGGGTCGCTCACGACACGCTCCCGCCCGTCGCCCGGACGGTGGTTGTAGACGCCGGCCTCGAGCGCACGTAGCAGCGTGCTCTTGCCGTGGAAGCCGCCTCCCACCACCAGCGTGATCCCCACCGGCACGCCCATGCCTGCCACGGAGCCGGCGGTGGGCGCCTCGAGCACGACGCGCAGCGATCCGGGAGAGCGGAACGGGACGACCTCGCCCCCCTCGAGGGGCCGGTCGTCCACGCCGCTCCGCCGGGGCAGCACGGCGCCGTCCGCCACGAACGCGACGAGGCCCCGGGCCGCGAGGGCGGCGCGCAGGTGGTCGGCGTCTTCGTTGATCTCGGCGTGGCGCACCAGGTCCGAGGGGTCGTGGGCCGCCGCGAAGAGCGACTCGCGCACCAGCGCCGGCAGGCGCTCGGTGACGAGCGTGGCCGCCTGGGTGCCCAGGATGCGGCGTCCCCCGGCCGGCAGCCCCACCCCGAACCGCGCCTCCACCCCGCCCGACGAATCCACCTGGACCGCGGTCTGGGGGAGGACCTCCTGGCCCGGCGACTCGACCTCGATCTCCCCGCTCCGCCCGCTGCCTCCCACGCGCGGTGCGGCGCGCGCGGCGTGGCCCAGGGCTCGAGCCAGGAAGGCCGCGGTGCCCAGGGCCCGGGATCGGCTGCGGACGGCTTCGTCGGGCAACGCGGCGACGGGGGGAGGGACCGTCACGCGGATGCGGCTCGGGGCGGCGAAGGGATCGCCCTGGACGTGGTCGACATCGAGGGTGAAGCCCCCGAACGCCCAGCTTCCGGCGATGGACTTGTAGGCCTTGTATCCCCGCCCGTCCAGGCTGCGCAGCAGCGTCGCGAGCTCAGCAGCGTCCCTCAGCGACCGCCTCCTCCGTCCGGTTCTCCCCGCCCGCCCCGTCGCGGCGCGGATCGTTCTCGTACGAGCCCCCTATCTTTCGCCGGCGCGACCCTCGATGTTCCCTCGTTCGAGGAGCAATCGGGTCCTCCGGCACCGGAACCGCAACGCGCATGTCGCATCCGTCCGAGGGCCGCCACGGCCCTGTCGACGAGCCGGTCCTCGCCCAGCGGGACGGCTCCATCCTCCTGCTCACGCTCAACCGCCCCGACCGGCTGAACGCCGTGAGCCTCCCGATGTACGAGCGCCTCCTGGACGAGCTGCGCCGCGCCGAGGCCGACCGCGAGGTGCGCTGCGTGGTGCTCACCGGCCAGGGAAGGGCGTTCTGCGTCGGGGCCGACCTGAAGTCCCACGGATCCGGGCCGCCTACGGGGGAGGAGCGCAAGCGCTACGTGCGGACCGCGCAGCGCGTGAACCACCGCCTGCAGGCCGGGCCCAAGCCCGTCGTCGCGGCCGTGAACGGGCACGCCATCGGCGCGGGACTGGAGATGGCGCTGTCGTCGGACTTCATGATCGTCGCCGACGATGCCAAGCTCCGCTTTCCCGAGATCTCCCTCGGCACCTTCGTGGGCGGGGGCGTCATCTACACGCTCGCCGAGCGGGTGGGCACCCTCAAGGCGCGGGAGCTGGTCTACCTGGGCGACTTCTTCACCGGGACGGAGGCCGCCGCGTGGGGGGTGGCGAGCCGCGCCGCGGCGAAGGAGCGCGTGATGGAGGAGGCGCGCGCGCTCGCCGGTCGGCTGGCCGAGAAGGCGCCACGCTCGCTGGCGTGGGCCAAGCGGCTCATCGGACCGGCGGGAGCGATGCGCCGGAAGACGGCGCTGCGCCTCGAGGCCCGCGCGCTGGAGGAGATCTTCGGCACGGCCGACTGGAAGGAGGGGGTGGACGCGTTCCACGAGAAGCGCCCGCCCCGCTTCACGGGTGAGTGAGCGTCGGGCCCGTGTGGGTCATCCCCTCGACCCGATCTTCTTTCCCCGGTCGGTGGTGGTGGTGGGGGCGTCGTCGGATCCCAGGAAACGTGGGTTCCAGGTGCTGCGGGCGCTGAGGGATTCCGGCTTCGCCGGAAGGGTCCACGCCGTGAACCCCCGCGGCGGAGAGATCCTCGGCCTGCAGGTGCACGCTTCGGTCGCGGAGCTCCCCGAGGCTCCGGATCTGGCGTTGATCTGCACGCCGGCCGCGAGCGTTCCCGAGGCCGTGGAAGCGTGCGGCGAGCGCGGCGTGCGGGGGGTGGTCGTGCTCGCGGTGGGCTTTCGGGAGTCCGGCGAAGAGGGGACGGCGCTCGAGGAACGTCTGCTCCAGGCCGCACGACGCCACGGCGTGCGGGTGGTGGGCCCGAACACCTCCGGCATCCTCAACCTCCCCTTCGGGCTGAACCTGATCGGGGCGAGGGACGTTCGGCCGGGCTCACTCTCCCTCCTGGTGCAGTCGGGCAACATCGCCCTCGCCCTCATGAACGAGGTCACCGCGCGTTCACAGGAGGGGATCGCGGTCGCGGTGGGGGTCGGCAACGAGCTGGACCTCGGCTTCCACGAGTACCTCGACTTCCTGGGCCGACACGAGGACACCCGGGCGGTGGTGTGCTACGTGGAAGGCTTCCGGGACGCACGCGCCTTTCTCCAGGTGGCCGCGCGCGTAGCGCGCGCGAAGCCCGTGCTGGTGCTCAAGGGCGCGCGCTCCGCGACCGGTCAAGCGGCGGCGCGCTCCCACACGGGCGCGGTGGCGGGGGAATACGACCGTCTCCGGGCGGGGCTGCGGCAGGCCGGGGTCGTCGAGGTCACGCGCACGGACGAGCTGCTGCACCTGGCCGAGACGCTCGCCACCCAGCCCGCGGTCCAGGGCGGCCGCGACATCGCCATCCTGTCGGACGGGGGCGGGCAGGGCACGCTCGCCGCGGACGCGCTGTCCGACCTGGGCGTCCCCCTGGCCCGACTCTCCGACGGAACCCGTGAGGCGCTTCGTGTCCTCCTCGGTCGGGCGGCCGCGGTGACCAACCCCGTGGACCTGGCGGGTGCGGCGGACGCCGATCCGGAGATGTTCGCCCGGGCGCTCGAGGTGGTGGCATCGGACGGCGCCGTGGGCGGCGTCCTGGTCGTCGGCCTCTTCGGTGGCTACGGGATCCGCTTCGCCGACGTGCTCACCGAGCCCGAGGGGCGGGCGGCCAAAGCGATGGCCGATATCATGCGCAACGTCGGCAAGCCGCTGGTCGTGCACTCCATGTACGCATCGCACTCCAGCACGCCTCTCGAGCTGCTCGGCCGTGGCCATGTCCCGGTCGTGGAGTCGCTGGAGGTCGCGTGCCGGTGCATCGGCGAGACCTGGCGCCGAGGCCGCGTGCTGGCGCGACCCGCCTGGCGACCGGACCGCGGGCTCTTCGACGGCGACGCTCCGCAGCCGGAGGCCGTGGCTCCCGCCGCGGGCCGCCGCGTGAAGGACCTGCGGGCGAACGGCGTCGTGGCCGCCGCGCGCGCCGCCGGCCGGGATGCGCTGACGGAGCCGGAGGCACGGGCGCTCCTGCGCGCGTCGGGGATGCCGTTCCCCCCCGCTGCGCTGTGCGCGACCCCCGGGGAAGCCGCCGCTGCGGTCGAAGGGATGCGGACCGCGGTTGCGCTCAAGGTGGTGTCCCCGAAGATCCCGCACAAAACGGACGCGGGCGGCGTGGCCCTGGGCATCGGGTCCGCCGCCGAGGCGGCGGAGGCGTTCGCCGCCATCGAGCGACGTGCGTCACGCTGGCTGGAAGAGAACGGACTCGAGCCGGGCATCGACGGTGTCCTCGTCTCGCCGATGCTGGCCTCCCCCCTGGCCGAGCTCCTGGTGGGCGCACGCCGCGACCCGGACGTGGGGCCCATGCTGACGCTGGGGACGGGGGGGATCTGGGTAGAGGTGCTCCGGGACGTCGTTCACCGGGTGCTCCCCGTCGAGGACGACGACATCCGCGAGATGCTCGGCGAGCTGCGCACCTACGGCCTGCTCGCCGGCGCGCGGGGGAGGGTCGCGGCGGACGTCGGCGCGGTGGTGGCCGCCACGGGCGCGGTGGCGCGCTGCCTCCTCGACAACCAGGATGTCTCCGAGGTGGAGGTGAACCCCCTCTTCGTCTACGCGACGGGGGCCGAGGCCGTCGACGCGCGGGTCTTCCTGGAGGGAGCGGACCGTTTTGGGATGAACTCTACACGCAGGGCTTCGGGAGATTCACGATGATCCGACGTTCGCTCGCCCTCGCGGCGATGGCATTCCTTTCCCTGGGTGCGGCACGGGCCGCCGCCCAGGAGCACACGATCCTCATCCGCAACGGGAGGGTGATGGACGGAACCGGGAACCCGTGGATCTACGCGGACGTCCTCCTGCGCGGTGATCGCATCGCGGCGGTGGGCGATCTCGGCGACGTCCAGGCCGACGAGGTCGTGGACGCCACGGGGCTGTACGTGACCCCCGGCTTCATCGACACGCACACCCACGCGGGCGGCGGCCTGGCCACGCCGGGGCTCAGCCACGCGCGCCCCCTCCTGGTCCAGGGCCTGACGACGATCTTTGCCAACCCCGACGGCGGTGGGCCGGTGGACCTCGCCCAGCAGCGCCGCGACCTGCTCAAGGACGGCATCGGCGTCAACGTCGCGCAGTTCGTGTCCCACGGCTCGGTGCGCGACGCGGTCCTCGGCTCGGACGACCGCGACCCGACGCCCGCCGAGATGCAGCGCATGGAGCAGCTGGTGCGGGCGGGGATGGAGGAAGGCGCGTGGGGGATGTCGAGCGGGACGTTCTACGTGCCGGGCTTCTATTCCAAGCCGGCCGAGATCGAGGATCTGGCCAAGATCGTCGCCCGGTACGGCGGTGGCTATCAGAGCCACATCCGCGACGAGTCCAGCTATTCGGTGGGGCTCATGGCCGCCGTGGACGAGGTGATCCAGGTGGGTCGCGTGGCCGGCATCCCCGCGGTCCTGACGCACGTGAAGGCCCTCGGACCGGACGTGTGGGGCTACGGCCAGGCGATCGTGCGGCGCGTCGAGCGGGCGCGTGAGGTGGGCGTGCAGGTGTTCGCCGACCAGTACGCCTACACGGCGTCCGCGACCGGACTCGACGCCGCGCTGCTGCCGCGCTGGTCACAGGCCGGCGGCAGGGACTCCCTGATGGCCCGCATGGCCCGTCCCGCCGACATGGCGCGCATCCACGAGGGGATGGTGGAGAACCTGGCGCGGCGCGGCGGCGCCGACCGCATCCAGTTCCGCCGCTTCCGTCCCGATCCCTCCATCGAGGGCAAGCGGCTGAGCGATGTGGCGAGGGAGCGGGGGCAGGACGCGCTGGAGGTCGCCGTGGACATCATCCGACGGGGCAGCGCGAGCATCGTCTCGTACAACATGGACGACGGCGACGTCGAGACGCTCATGGCGCAGCCGTGGACCATGACGAGCTCGGACGGCGATCTCGTGCCGTGGCAGGAGGGGGTCCCGCACCCGCGCTCGTACGGTGCCTTTCCCCGCAAGATCCGTCTGTACGCCATGGAGAAGGGGACGATCCCCCTGGAGACCGCGGTCCGCAGCATGACGTCGCTGCCGGCAGAGGTGTACCGGATGCCCGACCGGGGCATCCTCCGCGCCGGCGCCGCCGCGGACGTCGTGGTGTTCGACCTGAATCGCGTGCGCGATACCGCCACGTACACCGAGCCGCATCAGCTCGCGGAAGGGATGGTGTGGGTCTTCGTGAACGGGCAGGCCGCGATCCGCGACGGGGAGTTCCAGGACGTGCGGGCAGGGCGGGTGTTGCGGAAGGGGATGGAGCCGGTCTCTCACTGAAGGCGGATAAGGCACGTGCACGAGTGGAAGCCATGAAAGCCTACCGGGTCCTGCTCCTGGCGGAGATGCTGCTGGCCGGCTCCGTTCCGGTCCTGACTTCGCCGCTGGTGGCGCAACGAACGCTGGTGATCGAGCGATTCGAGGCCGAGCTCCGGGTCGAGGCCGACGGAGATGTCCAGGTCACCGAGACCATCCGCCCCCGTTTCACGGGGTCCTGGAACGGCATCTACAGGAACCTCTCCCTGGAGCACCGGACCGCCGAGGGTGGCAGGGAGCGTCTGGCCGTGGATCTGACCGGCGTCACCGACGAGGCCGGAAAGCCGCTCCGGTACGAGGCCACCAACCAGGGCCGGTGGATGCGCAGGTTCCAGATCTGGATCCCCGGGGCGGAAGACGCCACACGTACCGTCGTGATCCGCTACGTCGTCCACAACGCCATCCGCTTCTTCCAGGAGGGGAGCGATGTCGGCGCGCTGGACGAGCTCTACTGGAACGCGACCGGGAACGGGTGGGAAGTCCCCATCGAAAGGGCGAGCGCACGTGTCGTGCTCCCGGACGGCGTGGCTCCCACGCAGTCGGCGGGGTACACGGGCGCCGCGGGATCCACGGAAAAGGCGGTTCGCATCGCGACGCGGGGCGGCACCGTCTCCTTCGACGCGACCCGGTCCCTCGGTCCCGGGGAAGGCCTCACCGTGGCGGTGGGCTGGGCTCCGGGCACGGTGGCCCGGCCCGCCGCCGCCTCCCAGCTCGGTCGGGGTGCCGGTCGTTGGGGGCCTCTGGCGCTACCGTTCCTGGCTTTCCTCCTGGCCTTTCGGCAGTGGGGGCGGAAGGGGAGGGACCCGAAGGCCCGGGCCATCACGGTCCAGTACGAGCCGCCCGAGCGGCTCAGCCCCGCCGAGGTCGGAACGCTGGTGGATCACAAGGCGGAGATGCATGACATCACGGCCACACTGGTGGACCTGGCGGTCCGTGGGTTCGTCCACATCCAGCAGGTCGAGACGAAGACGCTGGGCATCTTCTCCCACACCGAGTACGTCTTCCATCTGAAGAAACCCGAGGAGGCCTGGGGCGGCCTCACCACCCACGAGGGACTGTATCTGAGGGCGCTCTTCAAAGACGCCGGCCCGAAGGCCTCGGGGGGCCTTCTGAAGACGCTGTTCGGCGCTGGCGGCGCCGAGACGCCGGACGAAGGGGAGGGAGCCGGAGGGGGACCCACCTACGGGACCGTGGAGCTGTCGGACCTGAAGAACAAGTTCTACAAGGACCTGAAGGACATCCGCAAAGCCCTCTACGAGCAGCTCGTGAGCAAGGGCCACTACGATCGGGACCCCGAGACGGTGAAGGGGCGGTGGATCGCGGGCGGGGGCGCCCTCCTGATCGGGGGGGTGGCGGGAGCGATCTGGGCCAACGACTCGGGGGCTATGCCCATCCTGGACCCGGTCACCCTGGGGACCGCTTTCGGCCTGAGCGGTCTCATCGTCCTCGTCTTCGCGCAGATCATGCCGGCCCGGACCGTGCAGGGTGCCCGGGCCAGGGAGTGGGCCCTCGGCTTCAAGGAGTTCCTGGAGAGGGTGGAGGAGCCCCGGTACAAGCGGATGATCACCTCGCCGGAGATGTTCGAGCGGTTCCTGGCCTACGCCATGGCCTTCAAGGCGGAGGGCAAGTGGGCCAAGGCGTTCGAGGGCATGTACTCCGAGCCGCCGCGGTGGTACTCGGGACCGCATGGGGGCGCCTTCCATGCCTCCTCCTTCACCCACGACCTCACCGCCATGTCCACGGCGGCCAGCAGCACCATGTCCTCCAGTCCATCCGGATCGGGTGGGGGCGGAAGCAGCGGTGGTGGGAGCGGCGGGGGCGGGGGAGGAGGGTTCTGAGGGGGAAGCCGCCCAACGGGGGCCGCAGGTCGGCGTTGCACTCTCGCCGGCAGGGTCACACACATGGAAGAGCATCCCCTTCGACCCGACCGCGAGCGTGTTTCATGAACCCGGCCCGCTTTCTCGCCCTGCCGCTCCTGGCCCTCCTGGCCTGTGCCGGTGACAGCCCGACGGGCCCCGGATCCGGCGCCGACCCCGAGGTGGAGCGGTTCGTCTCGCTCATGAACGCCCACCGGATCGAGGTCGGCTGCCCCGCGCTCCAATGGAATTCGGCGGTGGCCACGGTGGCGCAGGCTCACAGCGAAGACATGGTGGCCCGGAGCTTCTTCGACCACACCAACCCCGACGGCAAGTCACCCTTCGACCGGCTGTCCGACGCGGGCGTGTCCTACTCCTCGGCCGCCGAGAATATCGCCTGGGGGTATCCGACGGCGGAGGCCGTCCTCGCCGGCTGGCTGGGCAGCCCGGGCCACAAGGCCAACATCGAGAACTGCGCCCTCACCGAGCACGGCGTCGGTCTCGAGGGCACCCGCTGGACCCACCTGTTCATCCGTCCGCCGCGAGCCTGAGGTCCCCCCGCGGCGGCCGCGAGGGCGCCGCGAATCAGCCCGACTTCAAGCCGATGCGCCGCACCAGGTCCTGATAGCGCGCTTCTCCCCGCAGGGCATCGTAGCTGGGGTCCACGTGCAGGTAGACGAGCCCCGCCGAGCGCTCCTCGTACGCGGTCTCCAGGGCGGTCAGCGCCCGGTCCACGTCTCCCAGCGCGGCGTAGGCCGGCGCCATGAACTCGTGGCGCACGTAGTCGTCCCCCGACTCCAGACGGTCCAGTAGCGTCCTGGCCTCGTCCGCCCGCCCCGCAGCGACCAGGGCCCTCGCGATGAAGGCGTTGGCCGACAGCACGCCGCTCACGTCCAGCGACCGGCGGAAGGACGCCAGCGCGTCTTCGGGCCGTCCCTCCATGAGGTGACAGAGACCCAGCACCAGATGGGGGCGGAACGACGTTGGATCCAGCTCTGCCGCCCGGGTGGCCTCCTCCCTGGCCTCGCGGTAGCGCCTGGCGAAGTAGAGGAAGCGGGCCAGCCAATAACTGAAGATCCCCGAC
>CAZPZU010000030.1:0-54126 GCA_964591135.1 uncultured Gemmatimonadaceae bacterium
CCGGTCCCCTTGAACTCCTCGAAGATCACCTCGTCCATGCGGCTCCCGGTCTCGACGAGCGCCGTGGCGATGATCGTCAGTGAGCCTCCGTCCTCGATGTTGCGCGCCGCGCCGAAGAAGCGCTTCGGCTTCTGGAGCGCGTTCGCGTCCACGCCGCCGGACAGGATCTTCCCGGAGTGGGGCACGGTCACGTTGTAGGCGCGCGCGAGCCGGGTGATGGAATCCAGGAGGATGACCACGTTCTTCCCGTGCTCGACCAGGCGCTTGGCCTTCTCCATGACCATCTCGGCCACCTGCGTGTGGCGCTCGGCCGGCTCGTCGAAGGTGGACGAGATCACCTCCGCGTCGACGTGTTCCTCCATGTCCGTCACCTCCTCGGGGCGCTCGTCGATGAGCAGCACGATGAGGTGGACCTCGGGGTGGTTGGTCGAGATGGAGTTGGCGATCTGCTGGAGGATCGTCGTCTTTCCCGCCTTGGGCGGTGAGACGATGAGCCCACGCTGTCCCATTCCGATCGGCGCGATGAGGTCGATGACCCGGGTGGCGAGGTTGCCGTCCACCTCGAGCTCCAGGTGGAGGCGCTCCTCCGGGTAGCGCGGGCGCAGGTTGTCGAACGTCACGCGGTGCTTGGTCGATTCGGGGTCGAGCGTGTTGATCGACTCCACCTTGAGAAGGGCCAGGTAGCGCTCCCCGTCTTTCGGTGGACGCACCTGGCCGAGGATCGTGTCGCCCGTGCGCAGGTCGAACCGCTTGATCTGGGACGGACTCACGTAGATGTCGTCGGGCCCGTACAGGTAGTTCCAGTCCTGCGAGCGCAGGAAGCCATAGCCCTCGGGGAGGATCTCCAGCACGCCCTCTCCCCGCAGGACGACCTCGGTCTCGAGCAGGTTCTGCTCGATGCGGAAGATCAGATCCTGCTTGCGCAGCCCGGCGTAGTTCTGGATCGCGAGCTCTTCGGCCATGTCGTGCAGCTCGCCGACGCTCTTGCACTTGAGCTCAGAGATGTCCACGGGAGGGACTCCGGAGGGAGGGGTGCGAGACTACGGCCCGGAAAGCACCGAGAGAGGTGGGAAAGAGGAGAAGCGGCGCGTGCGCCGTCGGCTGCGGGTTCGGCTCGGCTGGCGTTCCACCTTGGGGGGGCGGAGGCCGGAACGTGATTGCAGGATATGGGCTTGGAGTGGAGGCAAGGTACGACCTGGCGGCGAAAGCGGTCAAGACGGACGAACCGCGCTCCGGCGACCGCCCCGTCCCCGGCTTCCGTATCACCGATCGGCTCTCTGCGCGTTTTTCTCGTCCTCCAACGTTCGTCGCCACGAGCGGGGAGTGGGAAAAATCGCTTCCGGCCGGATCGCCAGGACCATTGCCGCATGGGGCGTTTCGGCTCCCTGGTCGCAAGAAATTCTTGACAATCATGATCCAGAGGGGAAACATTCGTTTACGGATTTTTCGGAAAAACCCGTGCCCGGAGGAAACGGGTGGCAAGACACAATCGCGAGGGTCACGGCGCGGACCAACGCGGATTCGAATACGGCGTGAACTACCAGCCCGACTGGCTGAAGCAGGTGAAGGTGACACGGCAGCTCGAGTCCGGTCGGCAGTCCACGAAGACGTTGTTCCGTAACCCCGCGGATGCCCCCGAGGCGGAGCCGGGCGAGCGCGTGCGCACGCGCATCGTGTCGCAGGATCAGAGCCTGGACTTCGAGGTCGCGCTCACCGATCCCCGTTCCGCCGTACGCAGCATCCGGGTGTGCTACGCGCTCCCGGGCCAGAGCGGGCGTGAAGAGGAAGTCGAGTTCACGCTCGAATCGGAGTCGCTTCCGGAGCGCGCGGAGTAGACGGGCGCCGCCGCGCCGGCGGTGTTCCGCTCGGAGTCCCGGGGCCCTCCGGTTCGGCCGGGGGGCCCGTTCTTCTTTGGGGCGACCGACGCTCTCCTGCTATCTTGAAACCCATGCGCGACTCCGTTTCCGGATCCATCCAGGCGGTCGGGCGCGCCTCCCTGTCCTCGGTGTCCTCGGTCGGGAGGGCGGGCTATCTGGCCCTGGGCGCGTTCCGTGCGCTGCGGAAGGTGGATGTCTGGGGCCCGAACCTGCTGCCGCAGATGGCGCGCATCGGGGTGGACTCGGTCCCGATCGCGCTGTTCATCGCGACCTTCACGGGCGTCGTGCTCGCGCTGCAGTCCTCCTACACCTTCACCGGCGCCATCCCGCTCTACTTCGTCGGGACCCTGGTCGGCAAGACGATGGTCCTCGAGCTCGGACCCGTCCTGACCGGGCTGGCGCTGTCCGGCCGCGTGGGCGCGAACATCGCGGCCGAGCTCGGGACGATGCGCATCACCGAACAGGTCGACGCTCTCGAGACGCTCGCCTACGATCCCAACGCCTACCTGGTCGTGCCGAGGGTGATCGCCGGGGCCCTGATGTTTCCTGCCGTCGTCGTGCTGGCCAACGGGATCGGGATCGCCTCCGGTTGGATCACGTCCCTCTACCTCCTGGACATGTCCTCCGTGGAGTTCCTGAAGGGCCTGCGGCTCTTCTTCAGGAGCTGGGACGTCTGGTTCTCGATCATCAAGTCGATCACGTTCGGGATCACGGTCACCTCCGTCGGCTGCTTCTTCGGCCTGCACACCACGGGTGGCGCCGAGGGCGTCGGTCGGTCGACGACCCACTCGGTGGTCGCGGCCAGCATGATCATCCTGGTCCTCGACGCCTTTCTGGCGGCGGTGCTGCTGTGAGCATCGAGCTGGTGGACGTGCACAAGTCGTTCGGGGCGAAAGAGGTCCTGAAGGGCTTCACCCTCGACGTGCGCGAAGGGGAGACGCTCTCCGTCATCGGAGGGTCGGGTTCCGGAAAGTCGGTCGCGCTCAAGCACGTCGTGGGCTTGCTCGTGCCGGACAGCGGTGACGTTCGCGTGGACGGCATCGACGTGGTCGGGCTCCCCCAACAGGAGCTCTACGAGCTCCGCCGTCGGGTGGGCTACGTCTTCCAGTTCGCGGCGCTGTTCGATTCCATGACCGTCGCCGAGAACGTAGGCATGGGCCTGCGGCGCATTCCGGGGATGACGGCCGACGAGATCCGGGAGCGGGTGACCGAGTGCCTGGGGCTGGTGGACCTGGACGGCTACGAGGAGCGCATGCCCGCGGAGCTGTCGGGTGGCCAACGGAAGCGCGCGGGCCTGGCGCGCGCCATCGCCACGAAGCCCAAGTACCTGCTGTACGACGAGCCGACCACCGGGCTGGATCCGGTGACCACCTCGGTGATCGACTCGCTCATCGTGAGGATGCGCGAGGAGCTGAACGTGACCGGCGTCGTGATCACGCACGACATGCAGAGCGCGTTCAGGATTTCGGATCGGATCGCGATGCTCTACGATGGGCGCATCCGCTTCCAAGGCACGCCCGACGAGGTACGGGCCACCGAGGACCGGGTGGTGCGGGGATTCATCGAAGGAAGACCGGACCTTCTGGAGGTCGTTTCGTGAATCGGGGACGCGAATTCCTGGTCGGGCTCGTCATCATCACCGCGGTCGTGGTCGGTGTGGTCGGCACGCTTTGGCTCAAGGGCACCAACTGGGGGCGGCTCGCGACGCCCGTGGAGGTGCTGGCGAACGACGTCGCCCAGCTCGCACCGGGCAACCCGGTGAAGTTGCGGGGCGTCAAGATCGGCAGCGTGGGGAGCATCGACGTCGAGCCCAACGGACAGGCGGTGCGGATCCACCTGAACCTCGAAGGGCCGGTGGCGATGCCTCCGGACGCGGTTGTCCTCCTCGCCCCGGAGTCGTTCTTCGGGGGATGGCAGGCGGAGATCGCGTCGCGCGATCAGTATCCAGGCTTCGACTTCTTCGACGTGAGCGGCGCGAAGCCGACGCAACCCGACATCCCGGTCCTCGGCGGCTACGCGCTCCCCGAGCTGTCCCGGCTCACGGCGTCGGCGGAGCAGATCTCCGCGAACGTGGCCCAGCTTTCGGAGCGCCTCGAGGTCGCCTTCAACGACGAGACGGCCGCCAACCTCTCGCAGGCGATCTCGGACATCGCGGCGATCAGCCAGGAGGTGCGGGCGTTCGTGAATCAGCAGTCCACTGTCGCCGGCGACCTGACCTCGAAGGCGGACAGCGCCCTCGGTCAGATCGAGGAAGCATCGCGCGCGGCGCGGCGCTCGTTCGTGCGCATGGAGGGGATTCTCGGGGACGCGCAGGTGGACAGCATCGTGACCAACGTGCGCCTGGCGACGGCGAGCATCCAGGAGCTCGCAGCGAACATGTCCGAGGGCTCCGGCGGGATGGCGGCGACCATGGAGCGGGCGGACTCGACCTTCGCGCGCCTCGACCGGCTGACGGCCAGCGTCGAGTCGGGCCGGGGGACGCTGGGCCGCCTGGTGAACGACTCCACGCTGGCTCTGCGAACCGAGGACGTGCTGCAGCAGCTCAACCTCCTCCTGCAGGACCTGCGCGAGAACCCAAGGCGCTACGTGCGCCTGTCGATCTTCTGACGCGGTCGATGGCGAAGCGGGGGCGTCCGCGGGTCGAGAGGAGCGCCGGAGGCGTCGTGGTTCGAAATCTCGACGACGTCCCGCACGTGCTGGTCATCCGGGACCCCTATCAGAACTGGGGCCTCCCGAAGGGTCACCTCGAGAACGGGGAAGGCTCGGGCGACGCGGCGCTCCGTGAGGTCGCGGAGGAGACGGGTCTCGGGGACCTGGTTCTGGGCGCCGAGCTGGCGACGATCGACTGGTACTTCCGCGCCGGGGGGAAGCTGGTCCACAAGTTCTGCGCCTTCTACCTCATGCGCTCGGAGGTGGGCGAGCCCGTGCCCGAAGCGGCGGAAGGGATCAGCGAGTGCGTGTGGCTCACCCTGGACGAGGCCGAGGAGCGCATCACCTACGACAACGCCCGCGAGGTGGTGAAGACGGTGCGCGAGGTCCTGGGGGGGGACGCGCCCCCCGCCTGAGCGAGGGGGTGCAGCGCACTGCCGAACGCATCGCGGAGACCGTCGAAACACGGCCGCCTCGGCCGTTTTGACCGGCTTCCGGCTCGGGTTAGACTTGAGCGGCTTTTCCGCCCTCTCAGACGACTCTCCAGGATCCCGATGCCGAACGACGTCCGGGACATCACGATCATCGGTGGCGGCCCCACGGGTCTGTTTGCGGCCTTCTACGCGGGTATGCGCGGGCGGTCGACCCGCATCGTCGACTCCCTCCCCGAGCTCGGCGGGCAGCTCACGGCCCTTTACCCCGAGAAGGACATCTTCGACGTGGGGGGATTCCCGAAGATCCTGGCCAAGGACCTGGCCAGGAACCTCGTGCAGCAGGCGCTGCAGTTCGAGCCCGAGGTGATCCTGGACGAGCAGGTCCAGCGGGTCTCGTGGGAGGGTGGGCATTTCGCGGTGCGCACGGGGAGGGACGTGTACCTGTCGAAGGCGGTCGTGGTCGCTGGAGGGAAGGGGGCGTTCGAGCCGATGCGCCTGGAGGTGCCCGGCTACGACACCTTCCTCCATCGGGGCGTCGAGTACGCCGTGAAGGACCCCGAGGGGTACAGGGACAAGCGGGTCGTGATCGTCGGCGGCGGGGACTCGGCGCTGGATTGGGTCCTCATACTCAAGGACGTGGCCGCCGCGACCACGCTGGTGCACCGGCGGGACGGGTGGCGGGCGCACCAGGCGACGGTCACGCGCGTGGAGGAGTCGACCGCCGCCGGCCAGATCGACCTCCGCACCTTCCACGAGGTGCGTGAGATCCACGGCTCCGACTGCGTCGAAGCGGTCACGATCTTCGACAATCGGAGCGACGAAGACGTGACGCTGCCCTGCGACGTCGTGCTGACCTGCCTGGGGTTCAAGCCGGACCTCGGCCCGATCGCGGAGTGGGGCGTCCACGTCGAGAAGAACCGGGTGAAGGTGAACAGCCTGATGGAGACCAGCGTCCCGGGCATCTACGCTGCGGGGGATCTGGTGGACTACGAGGGGAAACTCGACCTCATCGCCACGGGTTTCGCAGAGGCGGCGATCGCGGTCAACAACGCGGTCCACTTCGTGGATCCTGCGGCCCGGGTCAACCCGGGGCACTCCACGAGCATGAAGGTCTTCAAGGACAAGTAGGGAAGGGGAATCGAGAAATGGCGGACAACACGGCTCGCGAGCGCGAGCACGTAGTGATCATCGGATCGGGCCCTGCAGGCTGGACCGCGGCGATCTACGCCGCACGCGCGCAGCTCGAGCCGATCGTGTTCGAGGGCGCCGGCAGCCGGACGATGATCCCCGGCGGACAGCTCATGTTCACCACGGAGGTGGAGAACTACCCCGGCTTCCGCGAGGGCGTCACCGGCCAGGAGCTCATGATGGAGATGCGCTCCCAGGCCCAGCGCTTCGGGACGCGCATCGTCACGGAGGACATCGTAGACGCGGACTTCGGGCAGCGGCCCTTCGTGCTGAAGTCCAGCCGCGGCAAGGAGGTGCGCGCCGACACGGTGATCATCGCCACGGGCGCCAACGCCAAGTGGATCGGGATCGACAACGAGGAACGCCTCGCTCAGTCCGGCGGTGGCGTGAGCGCCTGCGCGGTGTGCGACGGCGCGCTTCCGCACTTCCGCGACCAGGTCCTGGCGGTGGTGGGCGGTGGCGACTCCGCGATGGAGGACGCGCTCTACCTGACCAAGTTCGCGCGCGAGGTGGTCGTCATCCATCGGCGTGACGAGTTCAGGGCGTCGAAGATCATGGCCGACCGGGCGCTCTCCAACGAGAAGATCCGCGTCGCGTGGAACAAGGTCGTCACCGAGGTGCTCGGCGATGACGTCATCAGCGGGCTTCGCCTCCGGGACACGGTGACCGGCGAGGAGAGCACCCTAGAGGTGAGCGGCCTGTTCGTGGCGATCGGCCACGAGCCCAACACCGCGTTCCTGAAGGGAAAGGTGAAGCTCAAGCCGAACGGCTACATCGAGATGCCGGTGCCCTGGCGCACGAACACGTCCGTGCCCGGCGTCTTCGCGTGCGGTGACGTCATGGACGACTACTACCGTCAAGCCGTGTCGGCTGCCGGCACCGGTTGCATGGCCGCTCTGGACGCGGAGCGGTGGCTGGCGCACGGCGCCACCGAGGTCCCCGCGGAGGCGTTCGCTACGGGTCGATGACGGAATCCGGGCCTCCGCGCAGCCGGCCCCGGGCCCTCCGGGCTCACCCGGCGGCGGGAGGTCCCGGCGCGCCCAGCAGGCGCCCGCCATCGACGGCGAGCACCTGTCCGGTCACGAACGACGCGTCCGCCAGGTACAGGACCGCTTGGACGACGTCCTGCGGGGTGCCCAGCGCCCGCAGCGGTGTGCGCTCGCGCAGGAGCTCGAGTCGCTCGGGCTCATAGTCATCGGGTGGAAGCACGGCTCCCGGCGCCACGGCGTTGACGCGCACTTCCGGAGCCAGAGCGCGGGCCTGCACGCGGGTCAGGTGGGTGAGCGCCGCCTTGGACACCGCGTGCACGGGATAATCCGCCCAGGTCTGGAAGGCGGACAGGTCCACGAGGTTCACCACCAAGCCACGCGCCACGCGCAGCAGGTCGGCGGTGGCGCGCACGAGGAGATGGGGCGCCCTGACGTTCACACGCATGACACGGTCCCACGCCTCCGCGTCGGCGTCCTCCAGAAGGAGCGTCTCGAAGCCGGCCGCGCTGTTGACCAGTACGTCGAGGCGTCCGAAGGCCGCCTGAACCGCACTCGCCACCTCGTCGGCCGCCGTGGGCTCGCCGAGATCCGCACGCACCAGGGTGCACGTGCGCCCCAGCTCGCGAATGCGTCCCGCCACTTCCTCCGCTTCTGTCTCCGACGATCGGAAGTGCACCACGACGTCGAAACCGGCCTCGGCGAGGCCGAGGGAAATCGCCCTTCCCAGGCGGACCGCCCCCCCCGTGACGAGGGCCACACGTTGAATTCCGCGCGCGTTCATGGGACACTCATAAGCTCGGCTCGCCCCGGCGGGCCAGGGCGGCGCCTCGAGAACGGACCTGAAAAGAGGGAGGACGTGATGCCGGTTCTGACCGGCAAGGTCGCCATCGTGACGGGAAGCACCAAGGGCATCGGGCTCGCCATCGCGGAGCACATGGTGCGCGCCGGCGCCTCGGTCGTGGTGACGTCCAGGACCGCGGCCGACGTCCAGGAGACGGCGGAGCGGCTGGGCATATACGCGGACGGGAAGGTGCTGGGCGTACCCTGCGACGTGCGCGACCCCGAGGCGTGCGCGGCGCTCGTCGAGGAGACCGTTTCACGCCTGGGCCGGCTCGACATCCTCGTGAACAATGCCGGCCTGGGGATCTTCAAGTCGATCACCGACATGAGCGTGGACGAGTGGCGCACCCAGATCGACACCAACCTCGGCGGGGTCTTCTACTGCTCCAAGGCCGCGGTTCCGCACCTGAGCGCCACGGGCGACGGTTGGATCATCAACATCGGATCCCTGGCGGGGCGCAACACGTTCGCCGGGGGCACGGGCTACAACGCGACCAAGTTCGGCCTGGTCGGGATGACCGAGGCGATGATGCTCGACATCCGGCACGACGACGTGCGCGTGAGCATCATCATGCCAGGCAGCGTGAACACGTGGTTCAACGGCCGCGAGCAGAGGGGCGAGCGTGACTGGCGGCTCGAGGCAGACGACTGCGCACTGGCCGTGATGCAGCTTCTCGGCTATCCGAAGGAAGCCCACGTGAGCCGCATCGAGATGCGGCCCGCACAACCCAGGAAGAGCTGACGGGCGCCCGTCGATGAAGCCTGCCCCGGCGAAGCACCTCCGTACCGCGTTCCAGCGCTCCACCACGTGGGGTCCCCTCGCGATGGCGGTGACGGTCGGCGTGATGGCCGGCGGCGGCGCGATCGCGCTCCGGTGGATGATCGCCGAAGTGCATTGGCTGTTCTTCGACCAGGGAGGGCACCTGGGCGAAGTGCTGCACGTCCCGATGTGGCTCGTCACGCTCCTGGCGCCGGCGATCGGGATGCTAATCGTGGCCTACCTGACGATGTGGTGGGCTCCCGAGGCCAGGGGGCACGGCGTCCCGGAAGTTCAGTACGCGGTGCGCATCCTCGGCGGGCGCATCCGGACCCGCGTGGCGTTCGCCAAGGCCATCTCCAGCGCGATCTCCATCGGCTCGGGTGGGTCGTTGGGCCGTGAGGGCGCGATCGTCCAGATCGGCTCGTCTCTCGGGAGCCTCCTGGGCAAGGTTCTGGGTCTCGGAGCCGAGGACGTGAAGCTCCTGGTGGCGGCCGGCGCCGCCGGCGCCATCAGCGCGACCTTCAACGCCCCGATCGGCGGCGTGCTCTTCGCCCTGGAGGTCGTGCTGGGGAGCTTCGCCGCGCGCTCGTTCGGGCTGGTCGTCGTCGCCTCGGTGAGCGCCACGGCCGTGGCGCAGTCGGTGCTGGGCACCGAGCCGGCGTTCCGCCTGGTGGAGCAGTTCGAGCTCGTGAGCTACAGCGAGCTCTGGCTGTATCTCGTCCTCGGCGTGATCACCGGAGGCATCGCCCTCCTGTACGTGCGCTCGGTCTACGGGATCGAGGACGGCTTCGACCGGTGGCAGGCGCCCACATGGCTGAAGGCGGCGACGGCAGGTCTGATCCTGGGGGCCCTGGGAACCTGGGGTAGCGGGCACCTCTTCGGCGTCGGGCACGAGGGGGTGGAGCTGGCGATGGCGGGGGAGCTCGCCACCGGACTGATGGCGGCGCTCATCTTCATGAAGATCTTCGCCACGTCGGTGACGCTCGCGGGCGGAGGCTCCGGCGGTATCTTCGCGCCTGCGCTCTTCATCGGCGCCATGACCGGCGGCGTCTTCGGGCGGGTGGCGGACGTGGCGTTTCCGACGATCACCGCATCCCCCGGGGCGTACGCCCTGGTGGGCGCGGCGGCGGTCTTCGGCGCAGCGGCCCACGCGCCGATGACGGCCATCATCATCCTGTTCGAGATGACCGACAATTATCGGATCATCCTGCCGCTGATGCTCTGCGTGGTGCTGGCGCAACTCATCGCCTCCAGGATGGATCCGGACTCGATCTATACGATCAAGCTCCGCCGTCTCGGCGGCATGGCCGGGGCCCGCGAGGCTGGCACGCTCGATCTGCTGGTCGTCGCGGACGCGATGAGCGAGGAGGTGCCGTCCGTGACGGCCGAGGTCTCGCTGACGGATCTGGCGAAGCGAGCGCGGGACGAGCATTGTCGTAGCTGGCTGGTGTTGGGCGAAGAGGGCGAGCTCCGGGGAATCGTGACGGTCACCGACCTGGAGCGGACCCTCATGCAAGGTGGCCTGGGGGATCGGACGGTGGCGGACGTAATGACCACCGGGGTGGTCACGTGCGAGCCCGGGGAGACGCTGCGTCACGCCTTCCGCCGCTTCGCCGAGCATGACGTCTATCAGTTCCCGGTCGTGGATCCCCAGGAGCCCGATCACGTGCAGGGCGTGCTGCAGCGCCGGGAAATGATGTGGGCCTACAAGGAGCTCTCCGACGAGCACCAGCGCCTGATGGAGCTCACCGACGCGCTTCCCCAGGGGCGCCGCTTCGAGACCGTGCACATGGAGCTCGATGTCACCCCGGCGCACCCGGGCATCTCGTACCAGCGCATCCGGGACATCAAGGTGCCGGATCACTCCCTCATCGCCCTCCTCAGGCGCGGCGAGCGCGTCGTCGTTCCACGCGGCTTCACGCGGGTGGAGCCGGGGGACGTGCTCACGCTCATCACCACCCGGGAACATGAGCGGGCGTTGCGTGGATGGATCGCCTCGGGCGTCCACGGAGGATCACATGGCTGACGGATATCGGATCGAAAAGGACTCGCTGGGCGAGATGAGGGTCCCCGAGGACGCCCTTTACGGCGCCCAGACCCAGCGGGCGGTGGAGAACTTCCCCATCAGCGGCCAGCGCTTCGGCCGGCGCTTCATCGAGGCGCTCGGCACGATCAAGAAGGCCGCCGCGCTCGTGAACTCCGAGATGGGCGGCGTCGAGCCGCCGATCGCGGAGGCAATCGTGGCGGCGGCTTCCGAGGTGGTCGCGGGCGACTTGGACGATCAGTTCGTGCTGGACGTGTACCAGACCGGCTCGGGCACGTCGACGAACATGAACGCCAACGAGGTGATCGCACACCGCGCGACGCAGATCCTCGGCACGAAGGTCCACCCCAACGACCACGTCAACTTCGCGCAGTCGTCCAACGACGTGATCCCGACGGCCATCCACGTGTCGGCCCGCGTGGCCGTCGAGAAGGAGCTGATCCCCGCGCTGGAGCATCTGCGCGGTGCGCTCGCAGACAAGGCAGAGGCGTTCGACGGGATCGTGAAGTCCGGCCGCACGCACCTCATGGACGCAACTCCGGTGCGCCTGGGGCAGGAGTTCGGCGGCTACGCGACGCAGGTGGCCAAGGGGATCGAGAGGATCCGGCGGGCCTCCGAAGAGCTTGCCGAGGTGGCCCTCGGCGGCACCGCCACCGGGACCGGGATCAACACGGATCCCGACTTTCCCGGCAAGGCCATCGGCAGGATCTCCGAGCTGACGGGCATCGCCTTCCGCGAGGCGGACGACCACTTCGAGGCGCAGGCCGCGAAGGACGCCGCCGTGAGCGCGTCGGGGGCGCTGAACGCCGTAGCCACCGGGCTCATGAAGATCGCCGACGACCTCCGGTGGCTCGGGAGCGGTCCCACCTCGGGGATCCACGAGATCAAGCTGCCGGCCATCCAGCCGGGCTCGTCGATCATGCCCGGGAAAGTGAACCCGGTGATGTCCGAGGCCCTCATGATGGTGGCCGCTCGGGTCATGGGGAACCACACGACCATCACCATCGCCGGGAGCCGCGGCAACTTCGAGCTCAACGTGATGATGCCGGTGCTGGCGCAGGCGCTCCTGGAATCGATCACCCTCCTGGCCAACGCGGCGCGCGCGTTCACGGACAACTGCGTGGTCGGCATCGAGGCGAACGAGGCCCGCTGCAAGGAGCTGCTGGAGCTGAACCCGTCGATCGCGACGGCGCTGAACCCCTACCTGGGCTACGACGGGGCCGCGGAAGTGGCGAAGGCCGCGGCGAAGGAGCACAGGAGCGTGCGCGAGATCGTCCTCCGGGAGAAGCTGCTCCCGCAGGACAAGATCGACGAGGCCCTCGACGTGCGGACCATGACCGAGCCGGGCCTCCCCCACTGAAATCCCGCGCGCCGAGTCTCTGGACGGATCGAGGGGGTCGGTCGGGCCGGCCCCCTTCCCCCGCTCCCGTCTTCGCCGCTCAGTAGAGGATCGGGACCGGCATGAGCCGGGTCTTCGCAGCGCGCTCCATGAAGTGGTTCGTGTAGGCGCGGATCACTCTCCCGCCCGCGTAGACCTCCACCATGTACAGCTCGTACGGGTGGACCGTGTCGAGGTAGTCGATCCCCCCGCTCATCGGGACCTCGTCGACCCACACGCTCGGCTCGGTCAGCCTTCCGCGCACGATCAGGCAGCGGCTGCTCCACCACCCGTGGCACGCGGCCCGGGCCACGCCGGCACGTGCGGTCACGAAGTCCAGCGCGGTCTCCTGGGGCGAGGTCGCCAGCGCCGCGCGGTCGAACCACCGGACCGTCGTGGCCGCCCCCCGGCGGCGTGACTCGAAGCGGTCGGCGACGACGTGCAATCCCTCGAGGACCACGGGGCGGGCGGTCAGGCGCAACGCCAGCGGCTCGCCGGCGGCCACGGGGCCCTCCCAACGCAGGGTGTCGTACCCCAGCTGCTCGACGGTGAGGGCGATGCGGCCGCCGTCCACGTCCGGAATGCGGAAACGGCCGGCTTCGTCGGTCAAAGAGCCCCACTCGGAGCCGTCGAGCGACACGAACGCCCCGGCGAGCGGCTGGCCGGCCTCGCCGGTGACCGTTCCCACGAGGTCGAAGGGCGCGGGAGGATCCGGCTCCTGGGCGAACGCGCGACCGGCGATCAACGCCACGGCGACGACTGCGAGCCCCAACCACAACACCAGGGGCAGCACCCCCCGCGTCCGCGCCGCCAGCGGCGCGCTCCACGTCCTGTTCATGCGTTCCTCCGGGCAGCGGGTCCGCGCCGGACCCGATGGAGGAGCAGGGCGCAAACGACGTGCCGGGAGGTCCCACCACGCCGAACCCGACCAGAAGGTCTTGTGCCACAGGGATTCCAGGGCGTCGGCCGGAGGGAAGGAGGCCTCGTCGGTCCGTCCGTGCGGGGGGACGAGCCCTCCGGAGGGGCGTCCTCCAGCCTGGACACCCTGTGCAGAGCTTCCCTGGGGGGAAAAAGAAGCGACGGCAGGCTGACGCCTGCCGCCGCTAGGCACGCCCCCCCCAGGGCGTGAGGCCCGTCCCAGATCGGGCGCGGGCACACCGTGTCGGCCGCCGGCCGACCTCTTCGAAGGTCGGCGACCGAATCTATGTCATTCTACGCCGTCTTGCGATCCAGTTGAAGCACCTTCTTCGAGCCCTGCCTCACCTCGCCCACGGGGACGCCGCCGTGCGGAAGCACCCGTGTCACCGCTCCATCCAACACCACCGGGTAGGCCCACGATCCATACTGCACGATCTGTACCAGATAAGGCTGGTCGGGCCTCGGCGCCGGGGCGATCCTCTCGGTGATGGAGCGCCACACCCGATCGACCAGCGACATGCGCTCCGCGACGGAGTCGGCCCACTGCGCCAGACGCATCTGCCGGCGCTCTCCCTCGGTCATCGTACGCACGATCCTCCGATGACCCGGGAAGCTATGGGACAGCAGGAAGGAGATGGCCTCCGCCTCAGGGAGGGGATCCACCGTGACGCCGGACGGCCCGGGCGTACGAACCCGACGCCCGTCCCGGCAGTCGATGTATCCGTCGGCTGCGACCCGCATCCTCGGCTCCTTCCGTGTGAGCGAATGTCTCGTGTTCGGCGCTGCGGGTCGGAGATGGTTCAAGGGCCGTGCCGCTGGGACGAAGGGCCCGCGACGAGGGGTCATAAACTCCATAAGATGTTGATAAACAATGTGTTACGTACGTTGACACGCCTTGCCCTGCCCGCGTCGAGACAGGTCCTCCGTCCGGCACACGGTTCCGGGTTGGGAAAACTCTTTCCACCTTGGACGGCATGGACCACCCCCTTTCCGACGACGAGCTGGGCGCCCACGTGTCCACGCGGGGCGGCGTTCAGAACGCCCCCGCCCGGGCCCGGGAGATCGGTGCCGCCTGCCTCCAGCTCTTCACAAAAAAACCCAGCCGTTGGGCCGAGCCCGTCCTGGACCAGGCCACGCTCGAGGCGTTCGCGGCGGCCCGGGCCGAGCACGCCATCCGCACGGCGGGCGCGCACGACTCCTATCTGATCAACCTCTCCTCGCCGGATCCCGGGCTCTGGCGCCGCTCGGTCGCGTGCTTCGCGGGGGAGCTCGGGCGGTGCGCCGCCCTCGGGCTGGACTTTCTGGTAACGCATCCCGGGAACGCTACGGACGGCGACATGGAACGGGGCGTGGAAAGGAACGCGGAGGGCATCGCCCGGGCGCTGGACCAGGTGGAGGAGAGCGGGACCCGCGTGCTCCTGGAGCTCACCGCCGGCGGTGGGACCACCGTGGGTGGGAGCTTCGAAAGGTTGGCCGCCATCCTCGAAGCCCTCCCGGCATCCCACCGGGCCCGGGTCGGCGTGTGCCTGGACACCTGCCACGCCTGGGCGGCCGGCTACGACCTGGTCGAACACTACGAGGGCGTCTGGGAAGCCTTCGACCGCGTCCTGGACCGTGAGCGGCTCGGGCTGATCCACCTGAACGACTCGAAGCACCCCAGGGGCTCACGGAGGGATCGCCACGAGACGCTCGGGGAAGGAACCCTCGGACCGCAGCCGTTTCGACGCCTCGTGCTGGACCAGCGCCTTGCAGCGGTGCCGAAGATCCTGGAGACCCCGAAGGGAGACGATCCGGTCGCGGCCGACCGGGCGAACCTCGGCTTCCTGCGGGCGTTCCGCCGATCGCGGCCGGGGCCCCGCGCCGCCGCAGCGGCGGCGCGGGGGAAGCCGCGGGCGCGAGGATAGGAGGTCGGGGAGGCCGCCGACCCCGCACTTCGAATCGGCCCGTCGAGGTCCCTCAGCCCTCCGGGCTCGCGAGGGCGACGCCGTCTTCGTCGGCGATACCCTTCACGCGGATGCGACTTCCCGGGTGCACGCCCAGGAAGGGCCGCAGGAACATCGCGATGACCAGCACGAGGCCGAACGCGCACACGAGCAGCGGTCCCGTGGCCAGGTCCCAGTAGAACGACGCGCCGATCCCTCCGATGATCGCGACCGCGCCGCTCGCCCACGCGAGCAGCAGGGCCGCACCGAACTTGTCGGTGAAGAAGAACGCCACCACGGCCGGAATCACCAGCGAGCTGAACACCATGAGCACGCCCGCGATCTCGACGGAGAAGGAGATCGCGATCCCGAACGACAGATAGAACAGGAAGTCCCACCGGCGTACCTTCTGCGCCTTCTCCGGGTGGAACGAGATCGTCAGGAAGTACTTCCGCAGCACGAAGTGGAAGATGCCGATGACCAGATACGGCACGGCCATCTTCCCGATCTGCTCCCAGCTTACCCAGATCAGCGTACCGGTGAGCGTCTCCTTGATGTGCTCCGCGCCCTCGGGCGTGAGGCCCGCCAGGAGGATCACCGCAGCGGACGCGACCACGTACGCGATCCCGATGATCGCCTCCTGCGGCACGGCCGATCCTTCCATGCGGGTGAAGCTGAACAGGAGCGCACCGATGAGGGTGGCCCCGAGCGCGAAGACCAGCGACATCTCGGTGCCGAGTGGGATGCCCGCGAGCAGGGCGACCGTGGTGCCCAGGGCGGCGATCTGTGCGAAGGCCAGGTCCACGAAGATCACCTCGCGCGCGATGACGTGCAGCCCGAGGTAGGCGTGGATGGAGAGGATCACCAGCGCCGCCACGATGGGCGGGATCATCAGGTCGAGCATGAGTTACTCCCTTCGATCCGGTGGCGTCAGCTACCCGAGAACGCGGCCGCGAGTCCGGAGACCCACGCGTCCACGAGCGAGAAGTAGTCGTTCATATCCGGGCGAACACCGGGCTCCATGGGCACCTGGACGAGCTTGGCGCCCGCCCGGTTGGCGACGGTCTCGACCTTGGTCCGGTCGAAGTAGGAGGCCGCGAACAGCACCTCGATGTTCTCGTTCTTCATCTTCTCGATGAGCTGCGCCACGTGACCGGGCGTCGGCGGGATGCCGGGCTTGGCTTCGACATAGTCGGCGCACGTCACCTGGAAACGGTCCTCGAAGTAGGCCCAGTTCTTGTGGTAGCAGATCATCTGCTTGCCCCGGAACGGCTCCGCCTGCTTCAGCCATCCCCCCAGATCCTGCATCAGGGGGTGCCCCTCGTACTGCTGGTTCTGAAGGAACTGGAAGAGCGTGCCGTTGAAGGAGAGCTGCTCCAGCGTCGGCCCGCCCAGAAGCTCGACCAGCCGATCGCCGAACACCTTCCGGTAGATCTTGTCCTGGAACTTGGCGAGCCCCGCCTCGAAGACGCTTGCCCGATCCGGGGCGACCCGTTTCAGGCCCGTCGTGATGTTGCGCGCCACCTGGAGCACGCGCAGCGGGTCGGTGGTGAGGTGCGGGTTGCCGTAGATGTGCACGTCTCCCGCGCTGCGATCCGCGGCCACGGGGATGTCCAGCAGCGTGATGCCGGTGTAGGCGGTGATGTATCCCTTGCCGCCTTCCAGCACCTGGGCGTTGCCCGCCCGATCCAGCAGCGTCGGGACCCAGAGCTCGAGGTCGAGTCCCGTGGTGATGAACGCGTCGGCGCGCCGCAGGTCGAGCGCGAAGCTCGGGCGCGGGCGCACGAAGTGCGGATCCTCGTTGGGGTTGGCGATCGCGGTAGTCTCGACCTCTTCGCCGCCGATCTCCCTAGCGAGCTCCGCGTAGACGGGGAGCGTGGCGACCACCTTCAGCGGGGCCCGGGGGGCCGCGCCGGGGCCTCCTCCGGACAGGGCCAGGACGGCGGCCCCCAGCAGGGCAGTTACGGTCATTTCGGTTCTCCTCGCGAGGAGCGGGCTGCGTGCCCGCGTCGTCGTCCGATCAGTAGGTCTCGTGTTTGTGCGGCCCCATGGCGAACGTCACCTGGAGCATGAAGCGGCCGGGTCGGGTGTCCCCGCGGCCCAGAAGGTCGTACTCGCCCCGGATCCGCACGAACTCGCTCTGCCACCACGTGAGCGTGGGGCTCACCAGCCACGCGGTCTCGTCCGGGTTGTTCGGGTTCTCGGTCCAGTCGTACCGGGCGCCGGCGAGCCACTGCTGACCCAGCCGGTACTCGGCCATCGCGTAGAAGCCCTTGGCCTGCTGGGCCAGGTGCGTGCCGTCCGCCGCCACGAGCCCGTCCAGAACCATGACGCCACCACGGACGTTCACGCCACGGTAGAGGGAGCGAGCGGGCGGCCTCCAGGTGAAGGAGACCTCGCCGCCGTAGAGGTTCCGGCCGAAGAGGTTCGCCTCGTCCTCGTACTTGCCGTTGACCCAGCTCACGCTCACGTCGAGGTCCACGGCGGGAGAGAGCACCCAGAACCCGTTGACGTTGCCGAGCACGGAGGGGCGCGAGGACGTTCCGAAGAGGTTCTCGTTCTCGCTGCGCGTGACCTCGCCGGTCACGGTGTAGGTTCCAGCGTTCCCGCCGGCCGGCACGAGCCAACGCACCGACGCGCCGGTCTGGCCGAGCGGCTCCTGGCCGATGAACGCGATGCTCGGCAGCGACCGGCTCTGGAAGGGATACGCGTGGGAGTGCCAGCGGTTGAGCTGGCCGAACTGCTGGTAGAAGTGGCCCAGCTTCAGGCCGAGTCCCCCGGGGAGGCTGACCCACTCCACGTAGCCCTCCTCCACTGCCAGCGCTTCCCCCTCGGCTCCACCCCCTCCGCCGAACGGCTCGATCTCGCCGCCGGGCTCGTGATGGGAGAGGAACGCCTTGGCGCGGGAGAAGGGGTCGAGGTTCGAGACGACGGACAGCTCGAACTCGCGGGGGAAGAAGTTGTCCTGGTTGGTGCTCCCCTTCACGACCTGCGCGAAGAGATCGCCGGTCAGGCTGATCTCGGGGTTGAGGGCCTGCAGCGAACGCTGGCGCCCCACGAACTGCTGTGGCTGCGTGGCCTCCGGTGCGGGCGGGGGCGCTTGGTTACCGGCCGCGGCCTGGGCTGCGGCGCGGAGCTTGGCGAGCGGGTCCTCGGGCTCCTCCGGCTGACCCTGGGCGCCGAGGCGCGCAACTTCGCGCCGAAGGCTGTCCAGCACCGCGTTCATGCGGAGGATCTCCATGCGGAGCGAGTCGGTCGCCTGGGCGGGCGCCACCTGTGCGGCGAGGCCGGGGGCGCACGCCAGAAGCACGGCGAGCAAGAGAGCCCCGGCGGCCAGGCGCCGGGGGCCATGGGCAGGGATGTTCACGGATTGTCCTCTCCATCTGGAAGCGACGTCCGGGACCACCGACCCGAAGTGGGAGGCTTCGGGATGCGGGGTCGATGATGGGCCGCTCAGGCGCGGCCGTCGGGTGTCGTCAGACGGAGGGCGGGGCGCGGGTCGGGTTGCCGTCGCGCCGGATCCGCAGGTTCGAAACGTGCAGTCCGGAGCGCCCCGTGGCGCGCACGAGACGGAGTACCGGGCTGGGGATCCCGGTGCGCGAGGGGAGGGAGAGGTTCGCGCCGACCTGCGTACAGATCGTGTGATCGTGGGCGGGGGCACATGCTCCGGGCGAATGCTCGCTCTCCCACCGCTCGTGGTGGTCGAGGTCCGCGCGGGCGACCAGGGGCACGGCTACGCTCAGCGCCACCATGAGCGCCGACAACCAGACCGCGAAGGTCCGCCGTGTTCCCCGTCCTATCGAATTCATGTCCCGGTCAGGCTACGGACCGCTCCCCACCCCTGTCAAACGACGCGAGAGGCATGCGACGGCTTGCCTACCCGCCTGCGGTGGGGAGGTTGCGGGCAGCCGCGCAGGGGGATCTCCCGACACCGGAGTCCCCACGCCAGGGGCTAGTCTATTCGGGATCGGCGCATCAATCCTCGGAGGCAGCATGACGGTGGACCGGAATGGCAGGGCGCTCGGGGTGACGCTCTGGATCGTGGCCTTCGTCGCGATGTTCGCGGCGGCGAGCTATCAGCGGCGCACGGGCCCCACGTACGAGTACCACGGCACCCTGGAGGTGGCGGCCCGCACGTACCATTACGCTCTGATCCGCAGCGAGGAGACCACGCGGGACGCGCGTGTCGCGCTGCCTCTTCCAGGCGACGGCGCGTCGGGGCGGATCATGGTGCGGCGTTACCCGACGGACGATCCGTTCACGCCGGTGGAGATGCGGGAGGAGACCGTGGACGGTTCGACGGAGCTGGCCGGCTACCTGCCGGCGCAGCCCGCGGCCGGCAAGCTCGAGTACTACATTGAGCTGCACACCTCCGACGGCGATCGTCGCATTCCGGAGGTGGGCGGCGCGAAGGACGGGGGCAGCACGATCGTCATGCGCTTCAAGGACCACGTGCCACTGCCGCTTCTGCTGTCCCACGTCCTGTTCATGTTCGTCTCGATGTTGATCGGCGTGCGTGCGGCGCTGGGCGCCGCGGTGGGTGAGACGAAGGCGAGGCGGCTCGCATGGGTGACGCTCGTCGGGCTCTCCATCGGCGGCATGATCCTGGGACCGTTCGTGCAGAAGTACGCCTTCGGCGCCTTCTGGACCGGATTCCCCTGGGGCTACGACCTGACGGACAACAAGACGCTGATCATGTGGCTCGCCTGGGTCGTCGCCTGCGGTGTGTTGCTGCTGGGCGGGAAGGAGCGCCCCACGCCGTCACGTGCAGCTCGACTGGCCGTCGCGGCGGCCGCCGTGGTGATGGTCGGCGTCTACCTGATTCCGCACAGCCTCCGCGGGAGCCAGCTCGACTACGGCCAGGTGAACCGGGGCGTGGATCCGCAGAACGCCATCGAAGTCGGTCGGTGACGCGCCAGGCCGGGCCGCGCCCGGCCCGACACCGGGTACCCGACGGATCCTTTTGTGTCACGGGGGACCGGTCGGTATATTTCCTATGCGTGCCGGAGGGCTCCTTTATTGAGCCAACACTCCTGAAGCCGGGACTGACTCCCGGGCTGGACGCCACGCCCCCGCGGGGGAAGGCGGAAGGTCTGGGGAGGTCACCAGAAGTACTACCCGGGCTTCAATAAATCCCCTTCGGTGCGCGCGGGAGGGCCGGCGTCTACGGACGTCGGCCCTCTCGCACTGGGGGCTACGTCGGCCGGTGTGCTCCGCGAGATCGTGGGTGGGGGAATGGAAACCGGCGGGCGGGGCGGGGGTAGCCGAACGCCCGCACCCCGAGCTCCCAGGAGCGCCTGGATGGCCATCGTTCGCGCGACCCGACGGGTCCACTTCTCCGCCGCCCATAGACTGTTCCGACGGGACTGGTCGGAGGAGCGCAACGCCGAGGTCTTCGGGGATTGTTCGAACCCCAACTGGCACGGTCACAACTACGAGCTCGACGTCACCGTGGAGGGGGAGATCGATCCCGAGACCGGTTACGTGCTCGACCTGAAGCGGCTGCGCGACGCCCTGCAGGAGCGGGTCGTCCGCGACGTGGATCACCGGAACCTCAACCTCGAGGTGTCCTGGCTCGACGACCTCAATCCCACGACGGAGAACCTCGCGGTGGCCATCTGGAACCGCCTCTCCGGGGCGATGCCCCCCGGCGTGCGCCTCGCCCGGGTGGTGCTACACGAGACGCCACGCAATTCGGTGGAATACACCGGACAGGAGCTACCTGCATGAAAGCCGGCGACATCACGAGCGAAACGGAAGGCACGGTGGCCGCCGGCCTCTCGGACGTCCCCTTCGAGGCCCTCGTGGCCGAGATGATCCGGCGGTGCGGCGACGACCCCGAGCGCGACGGCATGGCCAAGACGCCCGAGCGCGTGCGCAAGGCGATGGAGTTCCTCACCCAGGGTTACGGGCTCACCCCGGCCGACGCCATCGGCGACGCCCTGTTCGAGGAACACCACCACAACATGGTGCTGGTCAAGGATATCGAGATGTACTCGATGTGCGAGCACCACCTGCTGCCGTTTTTCGGGAAGGTGCACGTCGCCTACATCCCGGACGGCAAGCTCATGGGGCTGTCCAAATCCGCGCGCCTGGTGGAGGTGTTCAGCCGCCGCTTCCAGGTGCAGGAGCGCCTGACGGAGCAGATCGCCCAGGCGATCTGGGACACGATCCGGCCCCAGGGCGTGGCCGTGGTCGTGGAGGCGTACCACCTGTGCATGATGATGCGCGGGGTGCAGAAGCAGAACTCGAAGACGATCACGTCGGCGATGCGCGGCGCCTTCCTCGAGGACCAGCGCACGCGGGACGAGTTCCTGCGGCTGACGATGAGCCATCATCAGCCCCTGTCGTGAGCGACGCGGACGCGCTGCGCGGGGCGACCGCGCTGGTCACCGGCGCGAGCCGGGGAATCGGGGCGCGCGTCGTGGAACGACTGGCAGAGGCGGGCGCGCGGGTGTGGGCGATGGCCCGCTCCGCCGAGGTGCTCCGCGACCTCGCCCAGCGCACGGGCGCCGAGCCCCTTCCCGCCGACCTCACGGACGACGCCTCGGTGTGGGATGCCCTCGACCGCCTGCAGGAGCATCTCGGGGGACCACCTTCGATCGTCGTGAACGCGGCGGGCGTGTTCGGCCTCGCGCCGCTCGCGTCCGAGACCGTGAACGCTTTCGACGCCCATCTCGCGGTGAACCTGCGCGGCACGTTCCTGGTGGTGAGGATCCTGTTGCCGGGAATGCTGGCCCGGGGCGACGGCCTCGTCGTCAACGTGGGGTCGGTGGCCGGACGTGTTCCGATGGCCGGGAACGCGGCCTACGCGGCGTCCAAGTTCGGGCTGCGCGGCCTCCACGGGGTGCTGGTCGAGGAGACCCGGGGCACGGGCGTGCGCGCGACGCTTCTGGAGCCCGCGGCCACCGACACCCCGCTGTGGGACCCGCTCGACCCGGACGCGGACCCGGCGCTTCCGGACCGCGCCGCCATGCTGACGCCCGACGACGTGGCCGAGGCGGTGCTGTTCCTGGCGACACGTCCTCCCCGGGTGCGGATCCCCCTCCTCCAGATCGAGCATTCCTGATGTCCGAGCGCTGCGTCTACACCGTCTCCGTCCAGGCCCATTACGACTCCGCACACTTCCTGGTCCACTACAAGGGCAAGTGCGAGCGCCTTCACGGCCATCGCTACGTGGTGGAGGTCGCGGTGCAGGCGGCGGAGCTGAACGAAGCGGGCATCGCGTTCGACTTCGTGGACCTCAAGCGCGAGCTGCGGGCGCTGGCCGACTACCTCGACCACGAGCTGCTGAACGAGCTTCCGGAGTTCGAGGGGGTTGAGACCAGCGCCGAGAACCAGGCGCGCTGGTTCTACGACGAGCTCAGGGAGCGCTTGCCCACGGAGCTGGCGGACGGGCTGCTCTACGCGCGGGTCTGGGAGACGCCGACGCAGTGGGCGCAGTACGGGCCCGCTACGGTGCCCCTCCGGACCCCGCGGGCGTGACGGGTCGCGGGGGCCGCCTGCGCGCATGCACCTGCGTCTCACGGACCGGCTCACCTGCCCGCGCTGCGGACCCCGCTTCGGGCTGATCCTCCTGGCGGACCGCGTGAGCGACCAGCAGGTGCTGGAGGGGCGGCTCGGGTGCTCGAACTGCCGGGACGTCTTCCTCGTGCACGAGGGCTTCGGCGACTTGCGGGCGCCGCCACGGGGCCCGCTCGCAAACGGGCGCGCCGGTGCGCCCGGGCCGGTCGACGCCGCGGAGACGGAGCGCGTGACCGCCCTCCTCGGCGTCCCGGAAGGGCCGGGAACCCTCGCTCTGGTGGGCGCGGTCGCGCGCCACGCGGCCGGGGTGGCCGCCGCCGTCGACGGCGTGGAGGTGGTCGCCGTCGACGCGGACCTGGCGCGGTGGCCCGAGGCACCGCGGGTCAGTCGGCTGGTCGCCCGTCCCGGCCTCCCCTTCTTCGATCGGACGCTGCGCGGCGCGGCGGTGGACGGCGAGCTGGGCGCGCGCTGGCTCGGCGAGGCGGCAAGGTGCATCGCGCCGCTTTCGCGGGTCGTCGTGGTCTCCGCCCCGGAGGGCGCGCGGCGGACGCTGGAGGAGTCGGGGCTGCGGGTGTTGGCGGCCGAGGCTGGAACCGTCGTGGCGGCAAGGGGTTGAGCGGCCCGGTGGGGCGTTGCGCCGCCTACCGGGCGTCGCCTACCTTTTCACGCTCGGAGGACCGTTCCGGGCGGTGAGCCCGGGCCCCTCGATCCCACCAGGTGCATGGCGTTCTGGAAGAAGCTCTTCGGAGACGACGACCCCCGCCGGGTGGACTATTACCGCGAGGGCGAAGACCTCCTTCGCGACGGAAAATTCCACGAGGCGCTCACCTCCTTCCGCCTCGCCCTCAAGGAAACCCCCGGCGACACGCTGACGCTGCAGCAGATCGCCATCTGCTATACGCGCATCGGGATGACCGAGGAGGCGGCGAAGACCTACAGGCACGTCCTGCAGAAGGACCCGGCCGCATCCGGCGCGCACTACGGCCTGGCGTTCATCCTCCTGCGCGGCGGGCACCCCGAAGAGGCGATCCGCCATCTCGAGGCCTTCCTTGCCCACGTTCCGCCCGAACCCGAGGCCCGGGACTTCGTCTCCCACGCGCGGGAGACGCTGGCGCAGCTCCGGGGGGAGGCTCACGAGACCGCCCCCGAGCCGCCGACCAATGAGCGCCGCTGAGGTCCGCCTCCGCTGGAAGGAAGGGCTCACGTTCGTCGGTGGCTCCGACGGAGGTCCCCAGATCACGACCGCCAGCGGCGGTGGTGACGGCCCGTCGCCGACCCAGCTCCTCCTCCTCTCGCTGGCGGGATGCATGGGGGTCGACGTCTGCGACATCCTGCGCAAGTCGCGCGTCCCCCTGGAGGAGCTCGAGGTCGTGGTGGACGGGGTCCGGGCGGCTGAGCCGCCGCGCCGGTTTCTGGCCCTCCGGCTGACCTATCGGATCCGGGGGCCCGCGGAGGAGGACGAAGCCAAGGTCGAGCGCGCCGTGCAGCTCTCGCGGGACAAGTACTGCAGCGTGCTGCACACGCTGCGACCGGATCTCGACCTCGACATCCGCATCGAGCGGATCCGGTAGAAACGAGCGCTCCCATGTCCGCCCTCACCCACGCAGCGAACGCGACGCCGGTCGAGCGGAAGCCGCTGACGGAGATCTTCCTGGCAGCGGTGGATCGCTTCGCCGAGACCGACGCCTTCCGGTACTTCCCGGCCGACGGGGTCCTGAAGGGCATCACCCATCGCGAGTCCCTCGCGCTGGTTCGCCGTGTGGCGTCGGCGCTCGAGGCCCACGGCGTGACCCGCGGCGACCGGGCGGCCATCCTGGCCGAGAACCGACCGGAGTGGGCGCTCGCCGATTTCGGGTGCTTGTGCGCGGGTGTGGTGGACGTGCCCGTCTACGCCACGCTGCCCGCCGCGCAGGTGGCGTACGTGCTCAAGGACTCGGGGGCCAAGCTCGTCTTCGCGTCCACGCCCGAGCAGATGCAGAAGGCCGTCGAGGCGCGTGCCTCCTGTCCGCAGGACGTGCGCATCGTGGTCTTCGACGCCGCCGAGGACCTACCGGACGGCGTGGTGTCGTGGGAGGCGTTCCTGGAAGCGGGCGCCGCCGCCGCCGAACGGCTGGGGGAGGAGGGCTTCCGGGCCCGCGCGACGCAGGCCGGTCCGGACGACGTGGCGACGGTCCTGTACACGTCCGGCACGACCGGCGACCCCAAAGGCGTGATGCTGACGCACGGGAACATCGGGTCGAACGTCCTGGCCTGTGCGAACGTGCTCGCCGTCAGCACGGACGACGTTGCCGCGAGCTTCCTGCCGCTGTCGCACATCCTCGAGCGGATGGTGGACTACCTCTTCTTCCACGTGGGGTGCGTGATCGCCTATCCGCGCTCGATCCTCTCGGTGGTCGAGGACATGCAGGTGATCCACCCGACCGTGGCGGTCTCCGTGCCCCGGCTGTACGAGAAGATCTACAACGGCGTGATGGAGGCGCACGGCGTCAAGAGGACGATCATCCAGTGGGCCGTCGGCGTGGCGGACCGGGCGGCCGAAGTCCGCCTGGCCGGGGGGAAGCCCTCCGGCATCCTCGCGCTGCAGTACCGTCTGGCCGACCGGCTGGTCTTCACCCGGGTGCGTGAGGCCGTGGGCGGGAGGATGCGTTTCTTCGTCAGCGGGGGCGCACCCCTCGCGCCGGCCCTGAACCGCTTCTTCTACTCCATCGGCCTCACGATCCTGGAAGGCTACGGCCTCACCGAGACCAGCCCGGTCACGAACGTGAACACCGAGGCGGACTTCCGCATCGGCACGGTGGGCAAGGCCGTTCCCGACACGGAGATCCGCATCGCCGACGACGGCGAGGTGCTCGTACGCGGACCCCAGGTCATGAAGGGCTACTACAACCGGCCCCGGGAGACGACGGAGGTCATCGACGCCGAGGGGTGGTTCCACACCGGGGACATCGGCGAGCTCGATGAGGACGGCTTCCTCCGGATCACCGACCGCAAGAAGGACCTGATCGTCACCGCCGGCGGCAAGAACGTCGCGCCGCAGCCGATCGAGAACCTCCTGAAGGCCAACCCCCTGGTCGAGCAGGCCGTGCTGATCGGGGACCGGAGGAAGTTCGTGGCGCTGCTGATGGTCCCCAACTTCACCAACCTCGAGGCGTGGGCCCGCGAGCGGGGGCTCCGATGGGGGGAGCGGGCCGACCTCATCGAGATGCCGGAAGTGGTGCGGCATGTGGAGCAGGCGATCGCGGCCGAGCTGAAGGACCTGGCGTCGTACGAGCGCCCGAAGAAGATCGCCCTCCTCGAGCACGAGTTCTCCATCCAGAACGGGTTCCTCACACCGACGCTGAAGGTGAAGCGGCGGGTGATCCAGGACCGGCTCAAGGACGTCATCGACGACCTCTACGGAGACGAGGCGGTCGATGCCGCCATCCGCTGAGATGGTCTCTGAAGTCCGCACCATCCTGCTCACGGCGCCCGACGTCGACGTGGCCGAGCGCGTGGGCCGCGCGCTGGTCGAAGAGCGGTTGGCCGCGTGCGCGAACATCGTGCCGGGCGTCGTGTCCCTGTTCCGGTGGGAGGGCGAGGTCCAACGCGAGGCCGAGGTTCTCGTCATCGTGAAGACGACGGACGAACGCGTCGAGGACGTACGTGCGCGCGTGGTGGAGCTCCATCCGTACCAGGTGCCCGAAGTCCTCGTGCTGCCGGTGCTCGCCGGGCACGCGCCCTATCTGGACTGGGTGCGGGGGGAGGTGACGGGGCGTGGGTAGGCGCAAGCGTCGGAAGAGCGGCAAGCCCGAGGTCGAGGCCGGGCCGGAGCAGGGGGACCTTCTGTCCAGTGAGGCGCCGGCCAAGCGGCCCCCGGCGGCGGAGGCATCGGTCGCGGCGGAGGTGGAGGGGGCCCGGGTGGCGCCCGACCCCTCCGCGGCCGGCGACAAGGAGCGGCGGCGTCCGTTGGGACCCGCGCGCCCCTCGGTCACCTTCGAGATCGTGGCCTCCGAGCCGGACGGACGCTCCCTCCCCACCGTTGAGCGCCTGGCGCGCGCCAAGGCGAAGGTGCACGGCGGCCAGGTGGAGGAGGCGGCCGAGCTGTACCGCTCGGTCCTCGCGGAGGATCCGGCGAACCTGAAGGCCCGCAACAATCTGGGGGCGTTGTACGGCGCCCTGGGGCAACACGACCTCGCGCTCGAGCAGTTCGAAGCCGCGGCCCGGGTGCAGCCGGACAGCGTGGAGGTGCTCAACAACCTGAGCTCCACGCTCGCGCTCCTCGGCCGCTACGACGAGGCGGAGGCGGGTCTCCGCCGGGCGCTGCGCCTCGCGCCCGACGACGTCGAGGTCCACGCGGGCTTCGGCATCCTGTGGTTCCGGCGCGGCGTGTACGCCCAGGCCGAGGCCGAGCTGCGCTGGGTGTGCGAGCGGGACCCGGAGCGCGGAACCGCGTTCTTCTACCGCGGCGAGGCTCTGAACCGATTGGGACGCGTCGACGAGGCCATGGAGGTCCTGGAGCGCGCGACGGTGCTGCAGCCGACCAACGCGAAGGCGTTCTACACCCTGGGCATCCTCTACGACCGGAAGCATCTTCCAGAGGAGGCGTCCGTCATGTTCAGGAGGGCCAGGGAGCTGCAGCGCAGGTGATCCACGTCGTCATCGGAGCCCTTCCCGCGCAGGACCGGGAGGGGATCGTGCGGCCCATCCGCTCGGACCTGGCCCCGCTCACGGCGTGGGCCCGGGACGTCGCGACCGCGGCCGGCCCCGCCGTCGAGGAGCGCCTGGGCCAGCTCGGCCCCCTCCCGGTGGGCGGTGCGTTCATCACCCCCGGGGGCGATCTGCCGGCGTCCTTCATCATCCACATCGTCACCGCTTCAGAAGAGGAGCCGGAGACGGCCCTCTCGGTGCAACGGGCCCTGCGCAACGGCCTGCGCCGCGCCGCCGACTGGGGGCTGACCTCGCTGGCCATGCCGATGCTGGGCGCCGGCGTGGGGCACATGGACGCGGAGGAGGCCGCCCGGGCGCAGGTCGAGATCCTGGTGAACCACCTCGACGAGGGACAGCCGCCCCTCGAGCTGACCGTCGTCGTGGCGGGCGAATACGAGGCGGGGATCTTCGAGCGCCTGGCCGACGAGATGACCCGCGACCGCTCCCCGTCCTCGACGTGATGCGGACCTCCGCGACATGAGGCGCATCCTCGGAGGCCTGGTCGTGCTGACCTGGCTCGGGATGGTCGGCTGGCAGGTCCGTCGCGAGTACTTCCAGCCCGAGCTCGCCCGACTGGCGGAGGCCGCGCTTTCGTTGGCGCCGGGCGTGAGCTTCTACACGCTCACGATGGGGGGACGGACGGTCGGCCAGGCCACGTCGCGGCTCGACACGGTCGCCGACGGCTTCGTGCTGGACGACGTGATGGACCTGGAGCTGCCGGCGCTCGGTCAGACGGGCACGGCCGTGGCCCGCACGCACGTGAAGCTGAGCCCCGCCCTGGTGATGGAGGATTTCACCTTCTCGCTGGACAGCGAGGTCGGGCGCTTCCTGGCGTCCGGCTCGGTCGGCGCCGACACCACGCTCCACGTCTCGATCCGCTCGGCCGGCAGCGAGCAGAACCTGAGCTTCCGTCTCGCCCAGCCCCCTGTGTTCTCGTCCGTGGTCCCGATCCGGCTGGCCATGGGCGAGGGCCTGGAGGTCGGGGAGCGCGTGCGCTTCCCGGTGTTCGACCCGACCACCCTGGGCACGCGAGTGGTGGAGGTCCGGGTCCTCGAGCACGACACGCTGGTGGTGCCGGACAGCGCCGCCCTCGACCCGGCGACGGGGCGGTGGCAGGCGGCGCGCTTCGACTCCATCCCCGCCTGGCGCGTCGCCGAGGTGTTCGGCGGCGTCGAGGTGGAGAGCTGGATCGACGAGGACGGGCGCATCATCCGCTCGTCGAGCCCGCTGGGATTCGAGATGGAAAAGACCGAGTACGAGCTGGCGCGCCAGGCACAGGAGGACGCGCGCCTCGCTTCGGCCGACGGCGTGGACGACTCCGACGTGATCCTGTCCACGGCCGTGCGGAGCAACGTGGATCTGGACGACGTGGAGGAGTATGGGGAGCTTCGCTTCCGGCTCACCGGCGTGGACCTGTCCGGATTCCGGCTCGACGGCGGCCGTCAGACGCTGCACGGCGACACGCTTGTCGTCCGCCGCGAGGACTGGAGCGCGCTCGACCCCGGGTACCGGCTCCCGTATCCGCGCATGGACATGCGGGAGGCGCTCGAGCCGGAGCCGCTGATCCAAAGCGACGATCCGCGCATCGTGGAGCGCGCCCGTCAGCTCACCGCCCGGCGGGCCTCCTGGCGGCAGGACCCGAAGGAGGTCGCGCGCCAGCTCACCCGCTCGGTCTACGGGATGCTCCAGAAGAGCATCACCTTCTCCGTGCCCAACGCCGTGCAGGTGCTGGAGACGAAGCGAGGTGACTGCAACGAGCACACAGTGCTCTACGTGGCGATGGCGCGCGCGCTGGGTCTGCCCGCCCGCACCGCCGTAGGGCTGGTCTACGTGCACGGCGCCTTCTACTACCACGCGTGGCCGGAGGTGTGGCTCGGCGAGTGGGTCGCGATGGACCCCACCTTCGGCCAGGTGCCTGCCGACGCGTCCCACATCAGGTTCGTCATAGGGGGCCTGGCCGAGCAGGTGGAGATCGTGCGCCTGATCGGCAACCTGCACATCGAGGTGCTGCCGTGAGCCGGCCCCCGGGAGGCGATACGGAGATGCTCCACCTCGACGGGGTGGTGAAGCGCTACGGCAAGTTCACGGCCGTGGTGGGGCTCACCCTCGACGTGCACCGCGGGGAGATCTTCGGGTTCCTGGGACCGAACGGCGCGGGCAAGACCACCACGATCCGCATGGTGGCCGGCGTGCTCCGCCCCACGGCGGGTCGCATCCTGGTGGGTGGAGACGACCTGGCCGTACGCCCGGCCGCCGCGAAGGCCCGCATGGGCTACGTCCCGGACCGGCCGTTCCTGTACGAGAAGCTCTCGGGCGGGGAGTTCCTGCGCTTCGTGGCGGGGCTGTGGGGGCGGGACGGGCCGGACGCCGAGGCTCGGGCGGACCGGCTCCTCGAGCTGTTCCAGCTAGCGCAGTGGAAGGACGAGCTGATCGAGAGCTACTCGCACGGCATGCGGCAGAAGCTGCTGATCAGCTCGGCGCTCATCCACCAGCCCGAGCTGATCGTGGTGGACGAGCCCATGGTCGGGCTCGATCCGCGCTCGGCGCGCCTGCTCAAGGACCTGTTGCGGGCGTTCGTCGCCCAGGGCGGAACCGTCTTCCTCTCCACGCACACGCTCGAGGTGGCCGAGGCGCTGTGCGACCGGATCGCCATCATCAGCGCCGGCGAGGTCATCGCGCTGGGCTCCATGGAAGAGTTGCGCGCCCGCGTGCACGCCGGTGGCGCCCACCTGGAGGAGATCTTTCTCAAGGTCACCGGCGGCGAGGAGATGGCCGACGTCATCCGGAGCCTGCAGGAGGCGATCGAGCCGTGAGCGGCCCCGCGCCGCGCCGCGCCGTCGGCATCCTTTGGCTGCTGCGTCCCAAGCTGCGCACGAAGCTCAACCGTGCCCGCACGGACGAAGGCCGATGGTTCAAGGCGGGACTGCTCGCCTTCGTCGGCTTCTTCTTCTGGGCTCTGATCTTCGCGGTGATCTTCCGCATGCTGCTCTACTTCCGCGGCACGCAGGGCATCGGCGACCTTCTGGCGGGCAAGCTGCTGGGCCTCGCGTTGCTCACGTTCCTGATGATCCTCGTCCTTTCGAACGTGATCACCGCGCTGTCCACCTTCTTCCTCTCCGACGACCTGGAGCTGCTGGTCGCCGCCCCTATGGACCCGGTGAAGGTGTACGGCGCGCGCCTGGTGGAGACGATCGTCGACTCCTCCTGGATGGTGGCGCTCCTGTCGGTGCCGCTGATCGCGGCGTACGGCGCCGTGTACGCCGCGAGCTGGCGCTTCTACGTGCTCGCGCTCGCGACGATGATCCCCTTCCTCGTGCTGCCCGCCGTCGTCGGGAGCGCGTGCACGTTGGTGCTGGTGAACGTCTTCCCGGCTCGGCGCACGCGGGACCTGCTGGCGCTGATCGGCCTCTTCGGCGCGGCCGGTGTGGTGACGCTGTTCCGCTTCCTCCGGCCGGAACGGCTGATGCGACCGGAGGAGTTCCGGGACCTGGTGGACTTCATGAGCGTGCTGCGGACGCCCACCTCCCCGTGGCTCCCCAGCGAGTGGGCGGCGGGGACGCTGATGTCCTGGCTGAACCACGCCTTCGAGCCGTTCCCCTTCCTCTTCCTGTGGAGCACTGCCGCCGCGTTCGTGGTCCTGGGTGCCTGGCTCCACGTGCGCTCGTTCGCCGGCGGCTTCACGCGGGCCCAGGAGGGGGCGGAGCGCAGGGAGGGGAGGGTGCGCTCGCGCTTGTTGGACCGGCTCATGGCCGGCGCGCAGGCGGGCACGCGCAGCCTCGTGGCGAAGGAGATCCGCGTTTTCTTCCGCGACACCACCCAGTGGTCGCAGCTCGTTCTGCTGGGCGTGCTGGTCGCGGTCTACGTGTACAACATCACCGTGCTGCCGCTCCACACCGGGGAGCGCGTGTCGTTCTTCCTCATCAACGTCGTGTCGTTCCTGAACCTCGGCCTCGCGGGATTCGTGGTGGCGGCCATCGCCGCCCGCTTCGTCTTCCCGGCCATGTCCCTGGAGGGGCGCATGATGTGGCTCCTGCGATCTTCGCCCCTGGACGTGAAGGCGCTCTTCTGGGCGAAGTACTGGGTCGGGACGATCCCGCTGCTGATCGTGGCCCTCCCGCTCATCGTGGTGACGAACGTGGTGCTGGACGCGTCCCCCTTCGTGCTCGCGCTCACCACCACCACGATGGTGGGAGTGACCTTCGCGCTGACCGCGCTCGCGCTCGGGTTCGGGGCGCTCTATCCGAACTACGAGACCGAGAACGTGGCCGAGATCCCCACGTCGTTCGGTGGGCTCCTGTTCATGATGTCCGCGGTGACCTACCTGGCGGGCGTGGTGGTGATGGAGGCGTGGCCCGTCTACCTCTTCCTGGCCGCGCGCCTGCGCGAGGGCGGGACGGCCGTGAGCCCAATGCCCGTCGTGCTCGGCGGTGCGGGGGTCCTGGCCCTCACGGCGGCGGCGGTCGTGCTGCCCCTGAGGGCGGGCGTGCGCCGCGTCCGCGCGGTCGAGTCGTGATCCCCATCGACGTGCGCGACGAGGGCTCCGCTGCCTGGTGTCCTGTAACAGTGATTCGTTGGCATTCGAGCGCCGCTGCATCCGCGCTGGTGGCGTTGCTCCTCCTCGAAACAGCGCTGCTATTCCTCGTTGTCGCGCCTTGCAGGATCCGGCGCCTCGACGCTCTCGGTGGCTCGCGGATTCCTGCGGCACCACACTAGCAGGTCGCTGAAGAAGGGGAGTACCCCGCCCATCGCCATGATTGATATGCACTTACGTGGTAGCGGGTCGGGGCGGCACGGCCCCGCCTCCGTCGTTGGAGCTCCTCGACGTAGCTATGGCTATGCCTTCGTCGCTCCGCCTAGGAATCGGGGCCGTGGCGCTCCCAACGCGGGGTGCTCCCCTTTTTCAGCGACCTGCTAGATTCCGGTGCGAAGGCCGGCGGCCCCGGCCCGCGTTCTCCCGATGGAGCAGGCCGATGCTCGAGTCCATCAAGAACTTCTTCCGCTCCTCCATGTCCCCACCACCCGAGTCGGGGGACCAGCCGCCCAAGAAGGACCTCCGCCTCGCGGCGTGCGCCCTCCTGCTGGAGCTGGCGCATGCCGACGCCGAGTTCACCGAGGACGAGCGCCAGCACGTCGAGTCGGCGGTGCGGCGGCAGTTCGGCCTCGCGCCGGCGGAGGCAGAGAAGCTGCTCGCGCTGGCCGAGGAGGCGCGGACGAGCGCCGTCGATCTCTGGCAGTTCACCAACCTGATCGCGGAGAACTACTCGCTCGGGCAGAAGATGGTGCTGGCCGAGATCATGTGGGGACTGGTGTACTCCGACGGCGAGCTGGCGGGGAAGGAGGACTACCTCATGCGCAAGATCAGCAACCTCCTCCGCCTGGAGCCGGGCTACCTGGCCGAGGCCCGCAAGCGCGTGGAGGACCAGGACGGCCCGAACCCCTACGACGCCCTGGACTGAGGCACCCCGCCGCGCGGGGTCGACAACCCCGCCCACCCGGCGCATATTCTCCCGGACCCCGAACCGGACCCTCCAAACCGACCTGCCATGCGAGACCTGCTCCCCGGAGGCTATCTCTTCACCCACCTGATCTTCTGGTCGGTGGTCGTCATGGTCGCGGTGGGCACCAACACGGTGGCGATCATCCTCTCGGTGGGGGTGGTGCTGCTGGCGCTGGAGTCGCTGGGGAAGGCCTGACGTCCGCACGGATCCCCGATTGCGAGGCGCCTTTCCCGTCGGGGGGGTCGCCTCGTGGCGTTTCCGGGGGAACGGAACCCGTCGTCCGACGGTAGTTCCGGTACGAAGGGACAGGTTCCCCGAGGCCCCGAGGAGTGGTAGCGATGCTGGCCCTGAAGATCCTGATCGGACTGGCTGCCGTCGGGCTCGGCGTCTGGCTGGGACTGCCCGGCCGTTACGATCAGACGCTCGAGGACCTCGAGCACAACATGGACGTCGGTGCGCGGGAGAGCCGGAAGGTCCAGCGCCACTTCACGCCGCTGGCGTGGATCCAGCGCAAGGTGACCGCGAGAGGGCAGCGCACGAGGCCGCGCCACGCCTTCCGTCTGGAGCGGCCCGAAGACCGGTAGGCGACGGGCGCGCCCGGGCGCACGCCCGCGGACGCCGCGTCAACGAAACAGGGCGTTGACGCCGACCAGAAGGACGCCGATGGCCGCGCCGAGGACGTAGCCCAGGCGCACGATCAGCTTGAGCTCGCGGTCCGTGACCTTGCGGACCAGCTCCTCCATCTTGGCCGTCGGGAACTCGAGCACCTTCTCCTCCACGCGCCGCGCCACGTCCAGACGTTGGACCACGTCCGGCACCTGCGTCTGGAGCCACTCCCAAACCGGGTCACCCAGCGCGCCCTCGATCCGATCCGGCGCGCCCTCCGGAAGCCAGCGGGCCGGCGTCCCGATCGGCCGGTCCAGGAGCGTGCCCGCCAGTCGGTGCGCCGATTCCCGATAGACCTTTCCCGCGGCCTCGCTGCGGGCGGCCGAGACCAGCCACGACGCCACGCGCTCCGGGGGCACGCGCTCGAGGACCTCGCCCCACGTCCTGGCGCCCGCCTTCTCGAGGCCGGTGTGGAGCTTCTCGACCAGGAACTCGCGCGTGCCCGGGTCGCGCGCCATGCCGATGACCCACCCGGCCAGCGTCTCGCGCGCCTCCGCGACGCTGGGATCGTCGGGCTCGCCCAGGACCGACGCGACCGGTCGGCGAAGGAAGTCGACGATGGCTTCGTTCACGCCGCGGGCCATCGCGTTCTGCACGGCCTCGTCGCGGAGGATCTCCGAGAGGCGCTCCGCGCCCTCGCGCTCGATGGTGTCGAGCACCTTGTCCACCGTCTCCTCCGTCATGACCAGGCGCGCGACGACGCGCTGATGGAAGCGGAGGTCGCGCAGGAAGCGGTGGAGCAGGTCGTGGATCGTCGATTCGAGCTTCGCGCGCGCGCCCTTGTCCTCCAGCAGACTGCCCAGCCTTTCGATGGCCAGGGGGAGGTAGCTGGCGATCGCCTTCTCGACGGCGCCCACCAGGCCGAGGGGGAGGATCTCCTCGAACGTGCGGCCGGGGGCCAGCAGCCGGCGTGAGCCGCGCTCCAGGTAGTCCGCGATTGCGCGGTGGAAGTCCTCGCTCTCCAAGGCGCCCTGGAGCCACTCTTCCACCGCCGCTTCCAGCGCCTCTCCGCGCGCCGGCGTGAGGACGCCGCGGATCGGCTCGTCCGCGATGGCCGCGACCAGCTCCGACGCGCGGCGGCTCATGGACTCCTCGAAGCGTTCGGAGGCGAGGAACTCGTCCAGGCGGCTGATGCCCAGCTCCACGATCTCGCCCAGGACCGAGTCCAGCTCCGTCATCAGGGGTACGGGGACGAGGTCGCGCACCGAGCCGCGCTCGCGCTCGAGGAGCTCCTCCACGAAGAGCGACAGCCTCTGATCGAAGGCCTGGCGGAACTCGACGTTCGTGAACGTCCGCTGCAGGTCTTCCGGGGTCAGCAGGCGGTTGCCCACCGTGCGACCGATGGCGGCCGCCAGACGCGGCTGGTTCTTCGGAACCGCTCCCTGCAGGAAGCGCACGCGCCACCGGCCGATCCTGGGGGGCACGTAGGGGTGGAACAGCATCCAGATGGCGATCGTGTTCGTCACGCCGCCCGCCAGGGCGCCGACGCCGATCGTCACGAGAGCGCGTACGAGCTGGTCGTTCACGGGCGCGTGTGACGGAAAAGGCCGCGCACCGGGTATTCGCCGCCCTCCAGCCGCAGCGTTCCCGACACCACGAAGAGGGCGTCCACGGGCAGGAGTGGACCGGCGCCTTCCCCCGCCTGGATCTGGGCCGACTGCACCTGGAGGGCGCCCCCGAGGTCGTCGTCCTGCGACGTGATGGTCCACGACACGGGGACGTCCTGTCGGGCGGGCTGGAAGGCCCGCACCTCCGCCCAGTCGAGCGTCACGGAAGGCCACTCCAGATCGCGGAAATCGAGGCGCGCCCACCCTCGCCACGCGCCCTCCGTGCCCTGAGCGTCGGCCCCAGGGCACTCGAGCACGACCTGCAGCGAGTCTCCCGACACCAGGAACGCCCAATCGCCCTGTGCGCTCTCCTCGGCCCCATGGACCCGCGACATGTCCATGGCGATCCCGTCGATCTTCTGGTCGGCGATATAGACTGCCGCCTGCAGGAGGCGATAGCTCTGGCCGCGGGCACCCGTCCATTCGATCAGAGGCCCGCCCGTCAGCTCCAGCTCGAGTTGCCGTGGACCCTCGGAGAAGAGGATGTCCTCCACGGCATCCCCTTCTCCGACGACCAGCCGGAAGCTGCCGTGCGGGATGATGCGCCACGGGACGCGCGACGGCGACGTCGTCCACGTCTCGTCGTAGAAGGTCTCCCAGGTCGGTCCCCGTGCGAGGGAGCCGCGTACGCGACGGTCGACGCCGCCCGGGCGCGTGCGGGCGCTCGTGAGCCACGGAACCAGGAAGGCGCTGTCGCCGGTGAGGGTCTCGAACACGAAGTTCCGTTCGTAGATGCGGCCCCGGAAGTTTCCGGATGCGCTGTCCCCACCCGCGGCCCGGGAGCTGCGGGCGGGCGTGGGCTCCGAGGAGCCGCAAGCGGCGAGCAGGGTCGCGGCCGCGAGGGCCAGGATCGTGGTGGAAGCGCGTTCCATGACGGCCGGAAGGTAGCCCGCCCCGTGCGCGTCAGGAACTCCGGGTGGCGACGGCCTTGGCGTCCAGGACGTGCTGGGGAAGCGCTCCGAGCCGCGCGTCGAGGCGGCGCACGAACCGACGGACGGCCCGCCGGGCGCCGCCGAAGTCGCCGTGCCCCTCGGCGGGGCGCGCGCGCAGGTCCACGCGGGTCTGGGCGTTCTCGTCCAGCCCGACATCGATGCGGACGACCGTGACCCGCTTCGAGAATCCCTTCCGCTCCGCGGTGATCACGCCCTCGCGGTCGTCCGCCGCGATCAGCCGCCAACGCCCCAGGTCCCCACCAGCCAGGGCGACCGCCGCGTTCCATACGCTGTCGAAGGGGATCGCGTACGTACGCCCCCGGAGGTCCTGGTCGGAGTCGCGGGGGTCGGTCCTCACCTCGGCGCGTACGCCGTTTCCCGCGGCGCTCATCGCCCGCCGGTCCCGGGTCCGAGGGCGAATCGGATCGTCACGGAGGCCGTCACCGTCTGGTCGGCCGCCTCGATCGGGGTCGGGGCTTCGGCGGCGCGCAGCGCCATCGCGTCCATCATCGGACGGGGCCCGGGCTCCGCCGCGCCCCCGTGGACCTCGACGGCCGGCCCCAGCGTCCGGCCGAGCGCCGTGGCGATGGCCTCGGCCTGGACGCGTGCGGCCCGCACGGCGGCCGCGAGGGCCTCGCGGCGGGCCGACTCGGTGTCGGACGCCTCGAAGCTCAGCGAGGAGACGCGGTTCGCGCCCGCGCCCACCGCCGTGTCGATCACCCGGCCCACGCCGGTGACGTCCCGGACGGTGGCCCGGACGTTGTTCACGGCCGTGTAACCGTCGATGACGCGCGTCCGAGTGGCTGCCCCCTGCGTCGGGTAGGAGTACTGTGGCTGGAGGTTGTAGCCGAACGTCTCCACCCGGAGCCCCTCGATGCCGGCGCCGCGAAGGGCGCGCAGGACAGCGTCCATGGTGGTCGCGTTGTCCGCCGCGGCCTCCCCGGCGGAGGTGGCGCGCGTCTCGACCGCGAAGGTGGCGCGCGCGATGTCCGGCGAGACGGTCGCGCTTCCGCTTCCGCTCACCTCGATGAAGGGTGGGGCTTGCTGCGGCACGGCCTGCGAGGGGACCTCATACATGTAGGGATGCGCCAGTCCCTCGTCGGGGGGAGCGGGCGTCTGGGCACCCGCGGGCGTCCCGCCACAGGCCGGGAGCGCCAGGAGTACGGCGGGGAGGCAACGGACGAGACTCATGGGGGGATCTCCGTCACTCGAGTGGGGGGTCGCCGCAGTTTACACCGCGCCGCGTCTTCAGGTATCTTCCGCGCCCCTCGCTGCAACCGCCAGACCGGAACGCGATGAAAGCCATCATCCCTCTGGCCGGAAAGGGTACTCGCCTCCGGCCGCACACGCACCATACCCCGAAGCCGCTTCTCAAGGTCGCCGGGAAGCCGGTGCTCAGCTACATCCTCGACGACCTGATCGCCGTCGGCGTCCGGGAGATCGTGTTCATCGTCGGTCATCTGCGCGAGACCGTCGAGGCCTGGCTCGCGGAGGAGTACCCGGACCTGAAGGCGCACTTCGTCCTCCAGGCGGTGCAGGACGGGACCGCCGGGGCGGTGGCCCTCGCGGAGCCGTTCGTCGACGACGAGATCCTCATCGTCTTCGCGGACGCGGTGCTGGAGGTCGACTACCACCTCGTGCGCTCGCTGGCACCCGCGTACGCGGGGCTGATCTGGGCCAAGGAGGTGGAGGACTACCAGCGTTTCGGCGTGATCGTCACGGCCGAGGACGGCTCGATGCAGCGCATCGTCGAGAAGCCGAAGGAGCCCATCTCCAAGCTCGCCAACATCGGCCTCTACTACATCCGGGACTGGAAGCTCTTCTACGACGGCGTCCGCCACACCCTGGCGCAGCCACCCGGACCGGGTGGGGAGTTCTTCATGACGGACGCCCTCCAGTACATGGTCGACCAGGGCGCGAAGATCCTGACCGCGCCTGTGGAGGGGTGGTGGGACGCGGGCAAGCCCGAGACGCTCCTCGAGACCAACCACCACCTGGTCGAGACCGGCCGTGGCGGCGTGCACGAGTCCGCCGTCGTGGAGGATGCCGAGATCGTGGAGCCGGTGCGCCTCGAGGAGGGCGTCGTCGTGAAGGGCGGCCGCATCGGGCCGAACGTGACGCTGGAGAAGGGCACGCGCGCCCACGGGTGCGAGCTGCGGGACACGGTCGTGGGTCCACACTCCGTCCTGGAGAACGCGACGTTGACCGACTCGCTCGTGGGCGGCCACGCCGTCATCCGGGGGGTGCGTGGTTCGTTGCTCGTCACCGACCACTCCGTGGTGGAGGGCCGGTAGCGGCCGGCGACTCGGTGGGGTCGCTCCCTCAGTCCATCATCCCCGCGCTGAGAACGACGGTGTAGAGCGCGCGCGCCACGCCCTCCACGCCGCGGATGTTCCGGTACCACTCCGCCGTGGTGTGGGCGCCGCCCGCCTCCCCGCCACCCCCCAGCGTGATCGCCGGGATGCCCACGGCCATGGCGGCGTTGGCGTCCGTGGAGGAGAGCGAGAGGACCGGGTCCACGCCCACCGCCTCCGTGGCCATGCGAGCCGCCCGGACGAGGCCCGCTTCGGGATCGGTGGCGCCGGCCGGCCGTAGCCCGATCCGTTCCACATCGGCTTCGAGCGCTCCACGCTCCGCCCGGGCGTTCTCGGCGGCCGTGGCGGCCCCGACGGCGTCGCGAACGGCGGCCTCCGTGCGCTCGAGGTGCTCGTCGCACGCGCTCCGGCAGTCCACCTCGGCCCACGCCTCCTGTGGGATCGCGTTGACGCTCGTGCCCCCACCCCAGCGCGCCACGGTGAGCGTCGTCACCGGCTCCCGGGGGAGGGGGAGGGCGACGAGGGAGGCCACGGCGCGCCCGAGCGCGTGGATCGGGTTGGCCAGCCCCCAGTCGAGCCACGAGTGCCCTCCCGGTCCGCGGATGCGCAGGCGGAAGCGGCGGGACCCCAGGCCGTACGCCACCACGCGATCGAGTCCCGCTCCGTCGATGGAGATGAAGGCGGCCGCGTCGCGCCCGGCTCCCGACGGTCCGACGAGGTGTCGGGCGCCGCGCAGGTCGCCCGCACCTTCCTCGCCGACCGTGGCGGCGAAGAGGATCGGAGCCCGCGTCGTGATCGCGCCCGCGTCGAGGGCGCGCGCCACCGCGAGCAGGACGGCCAGGCCGCGCCCGTCGTCGGAGATCCCCGGCCCTTCGAGCAGGTCGCCGTCACGCCGGACGTCGATCGGCGTCTCGGGAGGGAAGACGGTGTCCAGGTGGGCGGAGAGGATGACGGGCGCCACGTCCGCCGCCCCGGGTCGGAGGGCGAGTACGTTGCCGATGCCGTCCGTATGGACCTCGGCGAGTCCCGCTTCCAGCAAGAGCCCACTCATCACCGCCGCGCGCGCCTCTTCCGCGAAGGGGGGCGCCGGCACTTCCGTGAGGGCGATCTGGTCAGCCAGCGTCACTTCGTCCGTGGCGGTCGCGTGGGCGACCGCGGAAACGAGACGGGGGTCGTCCATCAGGCGCACCACGGGCCCATCACCGAAGATCTCCAGGTCCTGCTCATGACCCACCGTAACCACCGGGGGCCCTCCGTGACAGATCGAGCTCATGGTCGCGCCGCACCTTCTGCCCCGGTCAGAAGTCGTTCGTGAAGCTCAGGACGGCGAAACGCCCGTCCCGCTCCAGGATGGCTCCGAAGAGCCGGATGGTGACTGGCTCGCCTCCGTCGCGGCTGAGCGTGACGGTGCAGCCCGTCCAGAGCAGATTCGCCCCCTCCTCCGTCGGCTCGGGATCGCATGCGTATCCGCGGGAGTCGATCTCGTGGCCGCCGAGCTCACGCAGGGCCCGCAGCACGCCTCGCCGGTTCCTCTCCTGGAGCTGGAACCAGGCCAGCGCGGGCGGGAGCTCGTAGGGCGGCCGCGCGACGGTCGACGTCGGGAAGTACAGCCACGCCCACTCGGCGCGGTCCACGGCGAGCCTCTCGAACGCCGCCGTGTCGTTCGCCGCGAGCGCGTCGATCACGCCCTGCACCAGGGCATCCCGCGTGTCGGCTCCACTGCGCAGTCGGTCCGGCTCCGCCAGGTCGGCGCGGAACCGATCCAGCGCCACGTCCATGGGGAGCACGCTGTCCACCACGCCCGTCGGGGGAGATTCTCCGGCCGCCGTCGCCTCCGGGCGAGGTGTGCGCCCCTCGCACGCGAGGCAGGCGAGGAGGGGGAGAAGCAGGGGAAGAGCGGGGACGGTGCGTCGTTTCATGTCTCGGTAATGCGGGGATGATCGCCAGGAACGGGAGCGGCGGCCGGGCAGGAGTCCCGCCCGGCCGCCGCTGAATCTGCCGTTTCTGGCCTAGTTCCGCTTGAACTGGGTCCAGCCCTCGTACCACTTGGTGCCTGCCGAGGGGTCGATGGCGCCGATGTAGGCCGTGGCCGGCATGGCGCCTCCGAAGAAGTTCATGACCCGGGCCTCGAGGGGCGTGCCCGCGAAGGACGACAGTCCGGCGCTCTCGGCCGCCGCGCCGCTCTTCAGGGCGAGGTTGAGGTTCCCTTCGGTGATGTCCGTGGTGCCCGTGGGGAGGGCCCCCGTGAAGACGTCGGCTATCGTCGCCTCCGTGACGTTCCACGCGGCGGCGCTGTCCCCGACCACGTATCCGTAATTCTTCGCGGGCGACTCGAAGTTGCTCCCGTTCTCGACGAGGTAGACGTTGCGGATGTAGAGCGAGTCGACGTCCATCAGCGCCTTCGACTCGGGATCACGAATGCTGAATCCCACGCCGGGCCAGCGGGCCAGGATGCCGTTGACGAAGTTGGCCGCGCCACCGCGCCGCACGACCGCGCCGTTGCCGTCGCTGGTGGAGAAGACACCGTCGCCGGGACCGACCACCGTGAAGTTGGCCCACACGGGCATCGAGTACGGCGTGTTCGCGAACGTGCAGCCCGCCTTGTCGCTCTCGCAGCCGTCGCCCTCGAAGCCGCGGGGGTCGCTGGACACCGTGCCGGTGCCGGGCCGCGGAGTGAGCACCGAGGTTTGCAGGGCGATGAGGTACTGCGCGCGGCCCTGGAAGCCCTCGGTCCAGTCGAAGTGGTCGTCGCCGGTCTCGAAGGAAATGATGTGGCGGTAGTCGGCGGCGCCTCCAAATGACTCGATGCCGTCGTCCAGGCCGGCCATCAACTCGACGTAGTCGAGCGTGGTGCCGCGGCCCACGGCGTAGTTGGAGATGCTGTTGAGCTCCTGGCCGCCGCCGTTGGAGACGTCGTAGCCGGCGAACTCGACCCGCACGTACTTGAGCGAGCCAGAGCTGTCGTTGAAGTCGGTGCCGCCGGCGTAGTTCTCGGCCGCGCCGACCGGGCCCTCGGTGAAGATCGGGTCCGCGGTCCGGTTGATCAGTCCGTTCCCGACGATGATGATCCCACCCCAGTCACCCGGGGCCCGGTTCCCCTCGGAGCGCTGCGATGTGAACTCGATAGGCGCCGACTCCGTGCCCTCGGCCATGATCTTCGAGCCCCGCAGGATCCACAGCGAGCTGCCGGGAACGAGCGTGTCACCGACGATCTTCGTGCCGGGCTGGACCGTGAGTGTCGCGCCGTTGCTTACCTTCACGTAGCCCTGCAGCACGTACGTCGTGTCGGAGAAGAGTGTGCGGCTGAGGGGGACGCCCGTCACGGTCGCCACCTTCGGACCTTCGGGGGGCAACTCCGGCGTGCTCTCCGAGACCGCGGCGCTGTTGCCGCTCTTGCCGTCCGTGTTCGCCGCGCGCACGACGTAGTTGTACTGCGTTGCCGGCTGGAGCCCCGTGTCCTCGTAGAACGTCGTATTGAGTCCAGACGCGACATTGGACCCGTCCCGGTCCACCTCATAGCTGGTGGCTCCGGTCACCTGGGTCCAGGAGACGCGGATCGAGGTCGTGGAGGTGGCAGCGGCCTGGATGCCGGTCGGCGTCGCCGGGGGCTGGGTGGTCGGCCCCGTCGTGTCGCTGGTGCTACACGCGGCCGTGAACGCGCCCAAGAGGGCGGCCCCCGCGAGCGGGAGGAGTCTGCGAGCGTTGGGTCTCATCGAACGTGTTCTCCGTGTTACGGTACGGTGCCCCGAGAGGCGTAGGCACACGAGTATGGACCGCCCGTGTGTGGTCCCGGCGACCATGCGGTAACGAAGTGGTCACCGGCAGGCATGGACCGGGTCACGACGCGGAACGCCCCCGGCGGGAGCCTTCCGTCGGGGGCGCTCGAGGACTCCGGATCGGCCGGAAGCGGCCTGCCTACTGCAGCTTCCAGCTCATGCCGAGGGAGAACGACCGGCCGACCGTGTAGCGGTAGCGCACGACGTCGCCTTGCAGCTCCTCGTAGGGGGCGTCGAGCAGGTTCTTCGCATCGAACTTGCCCGTCATTCCACCCCGCAGGGGGAAGCGCGCGGAGAAGTCGAGGAGGTTGCGCGCCTGCTCGTACGTGTCGACGGTGATCGGCGTCACGGCCGCGGAGGTGATGCGCTTGCCGACCACGTTGTAGAGGACCGTGGCGCTGAAGGCATCGGACTCGCTGGTGTACGTCAGGCCGGCGTTCACGACGTAGGGCGCTTGGCCCACCATGGGGCGGTGGTCGTTGGTGAGTGCGGACAGGGTGCTGTTGCTCGTGTTGATGCGGCTCTTCATGAGCGTCGCGTTCGCCGACAGCGCCAGGGGCTGGAGCGCGGGGGAGAGGAAGCCCAGTCGCTTGCGCAGCTCCAACTCCACTCCGTAGTTCGTCGCCGCCTGCCCGTTGATGAAGCTGAGCTGCGACACGCCCGACGTCGCCACGTCGATCTGCTCGATCGGGTCTGTGAAGCGCTTGGCGAACAGCCCGATGCTCACGACCTCGTCGTAGGCCGGGTACCACTCCCAACGCGCGTCGTAATTCTGCACCAGCGTGCGCACCAGGCTGGAGTCACCGAACACTTCGCGCTCACCCAGCATGTCGCGGTAGGAGATCGGTGCCAGCTCGCGGTACTCCGGGCGGGCCAGCGTCTGAGAGGCGGACAGCCGCAGCGTCTGGCTCTCCGACAGCTTCAGGTTCACCGCGAGCGACGGGAGCACGTCCGTGTTCGAGCGTGTGATGTCGACCACTGCTCGGCTGGTGGGCTCGGCCGTCATGTCGAGGTTCCAACGCTCCACGCGCGCGCCCCCGATCACCCGCAGGCTCGAGCCGATGGGCAGCTCGAGCATCGCAAAGCCCGCCGTCACCCGGTCCGTCGCGGCGTAGGTACCGCCGCTGGAGTTTGGCTCGAGGGCGATCTTGGTGGCGTCGCCGTCCGTGTACGGTCCGTAGAAGAGCTGCTCCGGCGACGCCGCCCGCTGCGCGGCGTCCAGCCCCAGCGCCCGGAGGTTGTAGGACAGGCTGTGGGCGTCCCGCTGGGTGTCGCGGTACGCCCCTCCCAGCTTCACGGAGGCCCCGGCGAGCCTCAACTCATAATCGAGCTGACCCGAGAGCACGTCCTCCGACAGATCGCCCGAAGTCCGCTTTGCCGCCTCCGGGATGAAGCCGAGCCACGCCAGGGGGAGCCGCTCGCCGGTGGGCGCGAACTCATAGCCGTACGCCAGGTCCGACCGGTCGGGCTCCTTCCGAGACACCGCCGACGACGTGCCGGACCAGGTCACGCGCTGGCGGTCGCCGAGCTGGTGCTCACCCCGGAGCTGCACGGAGCGGACCGTCCGCTCGACGTAGCGCATCGACGTGCGGCGCACGCTGTCCACCTGCTGGAATTCCTCCAGCGTGCCCCAGTCGAGATGCGCGGAGTTGTCCGCGGTCCGGTCGTACGTGCCGTTGAGCTGGAGCTTCGTGCTCCGCCCGAGGTACGTGCTCAGGTTCAGGAGGCCGCCCCAGAGGACGCTGGTCTGGCCGGTGCTGCCCAGGAACGGGTTGTAGGGCTTGGGCGTACCCTCCCTGTCGCCGGGCACGGCCCGGGAGCGGATCTCACCCTGGTGCACTTCCTGGCTGCGCGAATACGACACCACCCCCGTGTAGCCGAAGCGGTGCCCGAAGAGGGGGTCCTCGCCTCCGAAGGAGAGGCTACCGGAGACGTCGGGCTGACCTGCCTGCTGGTTGAACAGCCAGTCCTGCGGGAACTCGCGGATCAGCCCGTTCACGTCGCTCCGGGTCAGCCGCGAGAAGTCTTCGACGTTCGTGAGCTGGCTGGGGAGCAAACGCTTCGACGCCGCCATCCCCAACCACTCCCCGCCCGCGGTGACGGGGAACGGGATGTCCTTGCCGGTGGCCCGGCTGTTGAAGCCACCCGAGAGGGAGGCCTGGAACATCCGGTGCGCAGGGAACGAGCGCGTCTTCAGGTTCACGGAGGCGCCGCTGAAGTCGCCGGGCTGGTCGGGCGTGAACGTCTTCGAGGTCGTGATCGCCTCCAGGAGGCCGGAGGGGAAGAGGTCGAGCGGGACCTCCTTCTTCTCCGGCTCCGGGCTCGGGATCCTCGCTCCGTTCAGCGACGTGGTCGTGTAGCGCTCCCCGAGGCCGCGGACGAAGACGTACTTGCCGTCACGGACCGTGACGCCGCTCACGCGCTGAACGGCCTGGGCCGCGTCGCTGTCAGGGCTGCGCGCGATCTGTTCCGCCGTCGTCGCGCTCGTGACGCCGACCGCGGAGCGCTGGGCGTTGAGCGCCGCGCTCACCGAGCCGTTCTCGCGGGCTGCCGACACGGTGACGCCCTCGAGCTCGATGGCCGCGGAGACGAGGGAGACGTTCTGGACCACCGCCTGGTCGGCCGGCACCAGCACGCCCTCGACGGTCTTCTCCCCGTGACCGAGGTAGACGACGCGGAGGCTGTGGGTCCCCGCAGGCACGCGCAGGAGGATGTACCGCCCGCCCACGCCGGAAAGGGCGCCCACGTTCGTTCCCTCGACCGTCACCTGGGCTCCGGTGAGCGCCTGACCGGTCTCTCCGTCCACGACCCGCCCGACAACGCGCCCGAACCCCGTCTGGGCGGCGGAGGGCGCGGCGCACAGCGCGGATAGGGTGAGGGGGACCAGCAACGAGCGCGAGAACAGGTTCATACCTGGCATCCTTCGTTAGGGTGCGGGCATGCGACTCGGCCTGGACTTGCCGGGCCGTAGCAGAACAAAGGTGTGCGTCGGACCTGCTCGATTCCGGTAACATCCGGTCACTGTTGCGTAACGGTTGATGGCGCCCCGGGCCCGGAATAGGCCGGTCTACCGGCGGCTCACGGGCGATCCTGACGCGCCCGACGCCGACGTGCGGTTCCTTCACGGACGAATCCTCTCCGGATCCGTCGCGGAACCGAGGTCCGGATACGGCGGAAGAGAGACGGTTTTACGCTCCCGTTACATCCGTGGAGGCGCTCCGTTACCACCGCCTCCTAACCTTCGGGCGCGGAAGACCTGCCCCGCGGCGCGGGTACCCGCGGACCGGAGGGAAAGGACGGCCCCGTCGAACGTCCCACGCGCGAGGAGTCATTGATCCGCCACTGCGAGAATGCCGCCTCCCTGCCGCCGTGGTCCCTTCGGCGTATCTTGAGGTCGTCTTCGAGGCGACCCGATCCGCGGCGTGGGAGTCATGGACGAGAAGGACCTGATCTACGACTGGAGTCGATCCGACGGCGCGTTCGACTGGTCGAGCGTCCCGCGTGTGGAGCTGGACGACGAGACGCTGCGCGACGGGCTGCAGAGCGCGTCCGTGGTGGATCCGCCCATCGGGGACAAGATCCGGCTCCTGCACCTCATGGACGGGCTGGGCATCCACACGGCCGACGTGGGGTTGCCCGGCGCGGGGCCCCGCGCCGTGGAGGCCGTCACCGCTCTGACCCGCGAGATCGCCGACGCCGGCCTCGCCATCCGTCCGAACTGCGCCGCCCGCACGCTGATCGCCGACGTGAGGCCGGTCGCGGAGATCTCCCAGAAGGTTGGCATCCCCATCGAGGCGTGCACGTTCATCGGCAGCTCGCCGATCCGTCAGTACGCCGAGGGGTGGACGCTCGACAGGATGCTCGAGGTGTCCGAGGAGGCGGTGACGTTCGCGGTGCGGGAAGGTCTGCCCGTCATGATGGTCACGGAGGACACCACGCGGGCGCGGCCGGAGGTGCTCCAGGCCCTCTACGGGAAGGCGATCGAATGGGGGGCGAAGCGGCTGTGCATCGCCGACACCGTGGGTCATGCCACCCCGGACTCCGCACGGGCCGTGGTGCGCTTCGTGATCGAACGGATCGTGGAGCCTTCCGGCGAGCCCGTCGAGGTGGACTGGCACGGGCACCGCGACCGGGGCCTCGGCCTGGCGAACGCGCTGGCGGCCATCGAGGCCGGCGCGACCCGCGTCCACGGCTCGGCGCTCGGCATCGGCGAGCGCTGCGGCAACGTGGAGATGGATCTCCTCCTCGTGAACCTGGTGCTCCTGGGCGTCCACCGGGCGGATCTCTCGAAGCTGGTGGACTACTGCGAGCTCACCTCGCGGGCATGCCAGGTGCCGCTGCCTCCGTCCTATCCGGTGGTGGGGCGCGACGCCTTCCGGACGGCGACCGGTGTACATGCAGCCGCGATCGTGAAGGCCGAGCGGAAGGGGGACGCCTGGCTGGCGGACCGGATCTACTCCGGCGTGCCGGCCTCGATGGTGGGCCGGAGCCAGGTGATCGAGATCAGCCCGATGTCGGGGCTTTCGAACGTCAAGCATTGGCTGAAGAGCCACGGGTACGATCCCGAGGACGAGACGCTGTGCCGCCGGCTGTTCGAGGCGGCCAAGCACACCGACCACACCTTCACGGAGGAAGAACTGCGCGCGCTCTGTGGCGGCGACTGACGGTCGCCGGGGAGCGGGCTCTTCGAGACACGCTCCCATGAACCCGACAGCCGCGAGTACCAGCATGGATAGCACGAAGGAGGCCGTCGCGGTGCCGCGCGTCCTGGTGGTGGAGGACGAGCCCGACATCGCCGCGCTCATCGCGTACCAGCTCACCCGCGAAGGCTTCCGCGTGGAGACCGCCGGCACGGGCATGGAAGCGCTGCAGGCCATCGCCCGCGACATCCCGGACCTGGTGGTGCTGGACCGCATGCTGCCCGGCCTCACCGGGGACGAGGTGCTCCTCCGGCTCAAGGAGGAGTCGGCGACCTCGAACATCCCGGTCCTGGTGCTGACCGCCAAGCGCGAGCAGGAAGACCGCATCAAGGGCTTCGAGCTGGGTGCGGACGACTACCTCGCCAAGCCGTTCAGCCCCAGGGAGCTCGTGCTCCGCGTCCAGGCGATCCTGCGCCGGGTGAAGGAAGCCGGCGTCACGGCCGGCGGGCGCATGCTCCGGGCGGGACCGATCCGCGTCGATCTGGGGTCGCACGAGGCCACGCTGGACGGGATGGAGCTCAACCTCACGCCGACGGAGTTCCGCCTTCTGCAGGCGCTGATGGAGCGCAGGGGGCGCACGCAGAGCCGGAAGCAACTCCTGGAGAAGGCGTGGGACGTGGAGCCGGGGGCGTCGGAGCGGATCCAGACGCGCACGGTGGACATGCACGTCCGTCGCCTGCGTGGAAAGCTCGGCGCTACCGGCGACTGGATCGAGACGATCCGGGGATTCGGCTATCGGCTCAAGGTGCCCGACGGGCAGTGATCTTTGAAGAGACGTGACGGCACGGTAAGATTTCCCGCGTGAGAGGGGGCGCTCCCCTCAGCCCACCCCCCGAAAGGGATCCATGCCACGCCTCCCGTCCGTCGTGGTCGGCGCGGTGATGCTCGTCGCCACGCACGGCCTCTGCGCCCAGTCCGCCGACCCGCAGGCTCGCCCGAGCCTGAACCTGAGCGGCGAGATCAACGCCCAGTACGACGCATCTTCCGTGGCCTCCTATCCCGGAGGCTTCCTCCTTCGACGCGCACGCCTGAACGCCCTCTTCGTGGTGAGTCCGCTCGTCGACGCCTACTTCCAGGCCGAGCTGGCCGCGAGCGGCGGCGGGGCCCAGCTGCGCGACGCGTGGGTGCGCTACTCCGTCTCGCCGATGCTCCGCCTTTCCATCGGACAGTTGAAGCGCGCCTTCGACCTCTTCGAGCTGGACAGCTTCACCGACCTCTCATTGATCGAGCGGGACGGCCGGGTGGGCGGAGTGGACACGTGCGCCGGCGTGGGCGGGATCTGCTCGTACAGCCGCTTCACCGAGAGGCTCGGCTTCTCGAACCGCGACCTCGGGCTGCGCCTGGAAGGGGCGCGAGGCGCCGTGGGCTACCTCGCCACGCTGACCAATGGCACCGGCCAGGACGTGCCCGAGGAGAACCACGCGAAGTCCCTTTCGGGACGGCTCACGGTGGCGCTCGCGGACGGCCTGGCGCTTGGAGGACAGCTGGCGGTCCACGACTATGGCGGCGCTTCCCAGGAGACGCGTCGGGCCTCGGCCTGGGCGGCCGACCTCCGCTACGGCGAGTTCCGGCGCGGCGTCCTCGTCCAGGCCGCGGTGACCGGAGGAGACAACTGGGCCAACACGGACGCGCCGGGGGGCGGGACCCGATTCCTCGCCGTCCAGGCGATGGCCGCGTGGTACGCGCCCGTGTCCGCGGAACGGCTAGCCGCCGTCGAGCCGGTGCTCCGCGTGAGCTGGGGTGACCCGGACACCGCCACCTCGGGGGACGACGGCCTGCTCGTGACGCCCGGCTTCATGATGTACGTCGCGGGGAAGAACAAGGTCGGCTTCAACCTCGACATCTGGTCTCCCCGGGGGGGTGGAACCGAGGTTTCCCTGAAGATCCAGTCGTACCTCCACGTCTGACGCCGCGAGCCCCCGTGCGCTTCCGCATCCATCACCCCCTCTTCGCCGGCTTCCTGGGCGTCATCGGGCTGCTGGTGCTCCTGATCGTCGGGCTGGTGGGGTCCGGGCTGAGGCGGGACCTGCTCGATACCTATCGGACCGAGCTCCGTCGGGAGATGGATCTCGCCTCCTGGATCGTCGAGCGGACGGACGCACGCGACGCCGACACGGTCGCCCGGGAGGTCACCGGTCGCATCGGCTACCGCGTCTCGCTCATCGACACGTCCGGGGTGGTCCTCGGGGATTCGTACGTCCCCGCCAACCGCATGGGCCAGGTCGAGAACCACCGTACCCGGCCCGAGGTCGTCGGGGCGCTCGCCGGGGAGGACCTGACCTTCGCGCAACGCACGAGCGCCACCGTGGGCGTCCCGCTGTTGTATGCCGCGCGTCTGGTCCGCTTTCGCGACCAGCCCGTGGTCCTGCGCGTGGCGGCGCCGCTCGACACCGTGGAGGGGACCGTCGACCGGGTCCAACGCACCGTGGCGCTCACGGGACTGGCAGCGACGCTCCTGGCACTGCTGGTGGCCTACTGGCTGAGCCATCTGCTCGCGCGTCCGCTCGTGGTCATGGCCGACCGAGCGCGCATGCTCGCGCAGGGCGACTTCTCGGCCCGCGTGCCGCGCGTCAGAGGCATCGCCGAGCTCGCGGACCTCGCCCAGGCCGTCAACCGCCTGACCGAGCAGCTGCAGACCCGGCTCTCGGAGATGCGCCGGGACCGGGACGAGATGGGTGCGCTCATCGACACGATGGCCGAGGGCGTCGTGGCGCTCACGGACGACGCGCGCGTGCTGCGCGTGAACCGGGCCGCACACACGCTCCTCGGGCTTCCTCGCGAGATCGCGCCGTTCGCCCCCGTCGGCGCGCTGGTGCGCCAGGAGGAGCTGCGCGAGCTCATGGAGGAATCCGTGGTGCACCCGCTGCAGAGCCGGGAGATCCGCATCGGCGGTCGGGTGCTCCTGGTGGCGTCGCGGCGTCTTGGGCTCGGCGGGGCCGTGACGACCTTCCTGGACATCACCGAGACCCGCAGGCTCGAGCAGGTGCGGCGTGACTTCGTGGCCAACGCGTCGCACGAGCTCAAGACGCCGCTCACGTCGATCCGGGGGTTCGCAGAGACGCTCCTCGAGGGGGATCCGCCCCCGCCCCTGAAGGATCAGTTCCTGCGCGCCATCCGGGACAACACGCTCAGGCTCCAACGGCTCGTCGACGACCTGTTGGACCTGTCCCGCCTCGAGTCGGGCGGGTGGAGCGCCGCACACGAGGAGGTCTCCGTAGCTGGTGCGGCCCGGGAGGCCTGGGCGCAGTACGCGGAGGACGCGGCGGAGCGCGGGATCGAGTTCGGGGTGGAGGGCGACGTGATCGCGGTGGCCGATCCCCGCGGGCTCGTCCAGATCTTCCGCAACCTGATGGAGAACTCGCTGCGGCACATGGAGGAGGACGGCCACCTCCACCTGGGCATCACCACGCCCGTCCCCGGGCTGGCCGAGATCGCCTTCTCGGACGACGGGGAAGGGATCCCCTCCCGGGCGCTGCCGAGGATCTTCGAGCGCTTCTACCGCGCGGACTCGTCGCGCGCCCGGGACATCGGCGGCACCGGCCTCGGCCTGGCGATCGTCCGCCACCTGGTGGAGGCGATGGGCGGCGAAGTGTGGGCCGAGAGCGAGCTGGGGCAGGGGACCACCATCCGCTTCACGCTGCGTGTGAAGCCGACGTGACGCGAGCGTACGTTACCACGATGTTACGCGATCGTCGCGGATCGATCTCGGATTCGATCTATTCTTCCGGGCCGCACGTCGTTCCGCCGGACCGCAGTCGGACACGCCCCTGATGCCCACCATCCACGACATCGACACGGGCGGGCGCGAGCCCGCGCTGGAGGCACGTGGAGTCTCCGTCTTCTACGGTCCGAAGGAGGCGGTGAAGCAGGCCTCGCTGGTGATCCCCGCCAACCGCGTGGTGGCGCTCATCGGCCCGTCGGGGTGCGGCAAGAGTACGCTGCTGCGCTGCTTCAACCGCATGAACGACCTGATCGTCGGGGCGCGAGTCGAGGGCGAGGTGAGGTTCCAGGGCAAGAACCTCTACGACGACGACGCGGTGGACGTGCGCCGACGGATCGGCATGGTCTTCCAGAAGCCGAATCCCTTTCCCAAGTCCATCTACGACAACACCGCCTTCGGCCCCCGCATCAACGGGTACGAGGGAGACCTGGACACGCTGGTGGAGGAGTCGCTGACCCGCGCGGCGCTGTGGGACGAGGTGCGCGATCGGCTGCGAGATTCGGCCTTCGAGCTCTCCGGGGGGCAGCAGCAGCGGCTGTGCATCGCCCGGGCGCTGGCGGTGAAGCCGGAGATCGTCCTGATGGACGAGCCCGCCTCGGCGTTGGACCCGATCGCGACGCAGCGGATCGAGGAGCTGATCTACGAGCTCAAGAAGGACTACACGATCGTCATCGTCACCCACAACATGCAGCAGGCCGCGCGCGTCTCGGACTGCACGGCCTTCCTGTACATGGGTGAGCTCATCGAGTACGGGCCGACCGAGACCATCTTCACCGCCCCGCGGGAAGAGCGGACGGAGGCGTACGTGACGGGGAGATTCGGATGAACAGTGAACAGACGCGTCGCCGTCACTTCCACGACGAGCTGGACACCCTGCAGCAGCGCCTCATGGAGATGGCCGGCATCGTGGAACGCCTGGTCGCCCAGGCGGTCCAGGCCGTCCTCGACCGCGATCCGACCGCCGCCGCTTCGATCGTTCGCGAGGACGACCGCGTGGACGAGCTGGAGGTCGAGGTGGACGAGCGCGTCACCGAGCTGCTCGCGCTCTTCCAGCCCATGGCCACCGACCTGCGCCAGATCATCGCCACCAACAAGGTCGCGAACGACCTCGAGCGGGTCGGCGACCACGCCGTGAACATCGCCAAGGCCGCCCGGCGCCTGGCGGATACCAACCCCCTGCCGGAGCTGCGCGAGCTCACCGAGATGGCGGGGATCACGCGCGAGATGCTCTCGGACGCGCTCGCCGCCTACGTGTCCCGCAACTCGGGCACCGCACGCATGGTGTGCGTCACGGACGACAAGGTGGACAACCTGCGCCGCTCGCTGTTCCGCATCCTCTTCACTCACATGCTCGAGGACCCGAAGCGCATCGGGGGAGCCCTGGAGCTCCTCCTCGTGTCGCAGAACCTCGAGCGCGTGGCCGACCTGTCCACCAACATCGCGGAGGACGTGGTCTTCCTGGTTGAGGGCCGCACGATCAAGCACGGCGCCGAAGGCCATCAGGTCGACGAGGACGACGGCGAGGACGGAGCGCACCCCTGATCCACCGGGGGGCGTCGAACCCGTGGCCGGTCCGTTGCCAAACAGGTGTTCCTGCGGATAGTCTTTGCGGATGGCGGATGATCCCACGGAACGGGCCGGGCGCGCGGGTGCCCACCTGGAGGATCCCTTCGGCGGCCGCGAGCTTCTCGGCACGCAGAATCCCGGCTCGATGGACCAGGTGGTCGAGCAGCTCCTGGACGAGGTCGGGATCGAGACACAGCCGCAACCCCTCTTCGACCTGAGCGGGCTGCGCGGCCAGGTCGCGATCGTCACCGGCGGCTCCAGCGGCATCGGAAGGGCGATCGTGCTGGAGTTGGCGCGATGCGGCACGCACATCGGCTTCTGCTTCCTCGACGACGGTCCCACGTCCCGGATCGAGGCGCAGGACGTGGCGCGCAAGCTCCGCCAGCTGGAGGTGCGCACCTACTTCCGGTCGTGCGACGTGCGCGAGCCCGCGGACGCGAGAGGGTTCGTGGCCGAGGTCGTCGCGGAGCTCGGAAGCGTCCACATCCTGGTGAACAACGCCGGGATCGGGCGCGACGGGGCGCTGTGGCGGATGGAGGACCACGAGTGGGACGCGGTCGTGCGCACGAACCTCGACGGCGCCTTCTTCTTCACGCGGGCCGTGGCTCCCCACATGAGGGCGCAGGAGTACGGCAAGATCGTCAACATCACGTCCGTGCACGGCGTGCGGGCCGAGTTCGGGCTCGCGAACTACGCGGCCTCGAAGGCCGGCCTGATCGGGCTGACGTTCAGCTCCGCCATCGAGCTCGGACCCCGCAACATCAACGTGAACGCCGTGGCGCCGGGCTACATCCGCACCACCCGCCTCACGGCCGGCGTGCCCTCGGAGATCCTGGACCGGGCGCGTGAGCGCTCCGCGCTGGGCCGCCTCGGGGACCCCCAGGACGTGGCCGGGGCCGTGCTCTTCCTCGTGTCCGAGTCCGCGCGCCACATCACCGGGGCCGTGCTGCCCGTGGACGGCGGGTACCTGCTATAGCGGGGTGTGCCGACGTTGCGGGGGACCCTCCCACCGCGCATTCTGGGCCGATGCATTCCCTGAAACGTCTCGCCGCCGCCGTCGACGGGCTGAACAATCGGATCGGGGCGAGCATCCGCTGGCTGTCCCTGATCATGATCCTGGTCGGGGCCTTCAACGCCATCGCCCGCTACCTCACGCGCTACACGAGCCTGGCGTTGAGCTCGAACGCGTACTTCGACCTCCAGTGGTACTTCTTCAGCCTGATCTTCCTGCTCGGGGCGGCCTACGGTCTCGAGCACGACGTGCACGTGCGGGTGGACGTCCTGTATTCACGGTTGGGCCGCAAGGCGAGGGCGTGGATCGACCTGGCCGGCACGGTCCTGTTCCTGATCCCCTTCTGCGTGGTGATGCTGTGGGTCTCCTGGCCGGCGGTGCGGAACTCCTGGGCGATCCGTGAGACCTCGCCGGACCCCGGCGGGCTGCCCCGCTACCCCATCAAGGCGGTCATCCTGCTCTCCTTCGGCCTCCTCCTCCTGCAGGCGCTGAGCCAGCTGCTGAAGCAGGTCGAGACGCTCCGAAGCCCCGGCGACGCTCCCGACGAGCGCACCCCGGACGACGACCACATGCACGGGGCCCACCTGTGAACTTCTGGGGCCCCAGCATGTTCTTCGGGGCGCTGGTGCTCATCTTCAGCGGGTACCCCGTGGCCTTCGCGCTGGGCGGCACGGCGCTCCTGTTCGCGCTGCTCGCGTCCCTCTTCCACCACTTCGACGCGATCCTCCTGTTCGCGCTGCCCGAGCGGACGTTCGGGACGATGTCGAACTACACGCTGCTCGCCGTCCCCTTCTTCATCTTCATGGGGACGATCCTCGAGAAGAGCCGCCTGGCCGAGCAGCTCCTGGAGACCATCGGCGCGCTCTTCGGCCGCTTCCGCGGTGGGCTCGCCCTCGGCGTGATCTTCGTGGGCGCGCTGCTGGCCGCCGCGACCGGTGTGGTGGGCGCGAGCGTCACCGCGATGGGGCTCATCTCCCTCCCGGTGATGCTGCGCAACAACTACGACGACTCGGTGAGCCTGGGCGTGATCGCCGCGTCGGGCACGCTCGGCCAGATCATCCCACCCTCCATCGTGCTCATCGTCCTCGGCGACCAGATGGGCGTGTCGGTGGGCGACCTGTTCG
>CAZPZU010000031.1:0-53584 GCA_964591135.1 uncultured Gemmatimonadaceae bacterium
TCCGCATCGTCACCTGCGAGTAGTTGATGTCGCGGTTGTTGTCGTGCAGGACGTACTTCCCCCAGTACGGCGGCCCGCCGATGCGCTCGTCCTCGTTGTCGATGTCGACCAGGTAGCGGTAGTACCAGTCCACGTAGCGGTCGCGTCCGTCGGGCTCTGCGACGGGCGTGATCGACACGATCATGTTGTCGCGGATCGTCCGGATGAGCGGCGAGTCCTCGACGGCGAGCCGGTAGGCCAGCTCCATCTCCATCTCGGGCGGACCGGTCTCCCCGGAGTGCAGGCCACCCATGACGTGGTAGAGGGGCTTGGCGTCCGCGATGACCTCCCTGGCTTCCTCCTCCGTCAGCCCCCGCGGATCCGCGAGCTTCGCCAGGTCCTCGCGGTACTTCTCCAGGTTGGCGATGGACTCCTCCGAGCCTACGAAGACCACTACGGTCTCGCGGCCCTCGTCGGTCGTCCCGGTGGTGATCACCTTCACCCGCGGCGACGCCGCGGCGAGCGCGCGGTAGTACCGGAGGATGTCGGCGTAGTAGGTGAGCTTCTTGGGCGCGCCGGCGTGGTAGCCGAGCACGTCCTTCGGGGACGGCACACCCTCCACCTTCGGCAGGTGGTCGACCAGCGGGCTGATGAACTCCGGTCTCGTCGTCCACTCCGCGACGCTCTTCGCGAAGTCCTCGTCCTGGGTCTGCGTGGGGCTGCGGGTCTCGACCACGGACTGCTGGGCCGAGACGGCGGAGCCGCACAGGGCGGCGAGGGCAGCGACGAGGAAGCCACGTCGCAGGGGAAGCCGGGGGAGACGAGAGGCAGGCATCGCTCGCCACTCCTTCTACTTGTTCGGGTTTCGGGGAGGGAGACGGTAGAGCGGGGGCGGGCGAGGGGCAAGGAGAGGCGGAAGGCGGGCGGCACCGCCAGCGGAAGCGCGCGGGCCGGCCTTCCCCTACCTTGCGCCACCGACGCCCAAGCTCCACCCGGAAAGGAGGTTCCTCCCATGAGGTCTTCACTGCCCCACCGCGGCCTCGCTTCGCTTCGCCCCTTCGCCGTGGCCGTCGTCCTCCTGGCACTGGTCGTCGGCCCGGCCGCACCGCTCCACGCCCAGGGGACGCCGCCACCCACCATCGAGCAGAAGACGCAGGGGATGCAGAAGATCTCCGGCCTCTTCAACCTCTACTGGGACGCCGCCGCCGGGCACCTCTACTGGGAGCTCGGCGACATGGGCCAGGAGTTCCTCTACGTCATCTCCATGGGTTCGGGGCTGGGGAGCAACCCCATCGGCATCGACCGAGGCCAGGTGCGCGGCTCGCACGTGATCCGGCCCATGCGGGTCGGACCGCGTGTCCTCTTCTTCGAGCCCAACTACGAGTTCGTGGCGAACAGCCGGAACGCCACCGAGGTCGAGGCCGTCCGCGACGCGTTCGCGCCGTCCATCCAGTGGGGCTTCGACGTGGTCGCCGAGACGAACGGCCGGGTGCTGGTGGACGGCACCGACTTCTTCCTGCGCGACGCGCGCGGCGTGGTGGGTCAGATCCAGCGGAGCGGCCAGGGCACGTTCAAGCTCGACCGCGGCAGGAGCGCGATCTACCTGCCGTCGACCAAGTCCTTCCCGGAGAACACCGAGGTCGAGGCCATCCTCACCTTCACGAGCGAGAACCCCGGCGGGCTGGTTCGCGGCGTGGCCGCGGACCCCGAGGCCATCACGCTCCGCGAGCACCACTCTTTCGTCAAGCTCCCCGACGGGGGATACCACACCCGCCTGGCCGACCCCCGTATCGGCGTGAACGGGCCCGACGTGTTCGACTACGCCAAGCCCATCGACCAGGACATGCAGGTCCGCCTGGTCGCGCGGCATCGGCTGCAGAAGAAGGACCCCTCCGCCGCGCGCTCGGAGGCCGTGGAGCCCATCGTCTACTACGTGGACCCGGGCACGCCCGAGCCGATCCGCAGCGCGCTCATCGAGGGCGCCGGTTGGTGGAACCAGGCGTTCGAGGCCGCCGGCTTCGTCAACGCCTTCCAGGTGAGGGTGCTGCCGGACTCGGTCGACCCGCAGGACGTCCGCTACAACATGATCCACTGGACGCATCGGCGGACGCGCGGGTACTCGTACGGCAATTCCATCGTCGATCCGCGCACGGGCGAGATCATCCGCGGCGTCGTGAACCTGGGCAGCCTGAGGCTGCGCCAGGACTACCTGCACGGCCAGGGGATGGTGGCGCCCTTCCCCGGAGGGATCTCGTCGGACGACGGCGGCGGGTATTTCGACGACGGCTGGGGCACGGCGGACCTGTCGGCCGCTCCCGACTTCGAGTACCTGACGCAGGTGGCGCCGGGCTCCGACGCGATGGAGATGGCGCTGGCGCGGGTGCGCCAGCTCGCGGCCCACGAGGTCGGGCACACGCTCGGCTTCCCGCACAACTACATCGCGAGCTCGTACGGGCGCGAGAGCGTGATGGACTATCCCGCACCCCTCGTCCAGATCGACGCCGGCGGCAACATCGACCTGTCGAACGCCTACCTGCGCCGCATCGGCGAGTACGACAAGCTGGCGGTGGACTACCTCTACCGGGAATTCGCGCCCGGGAGGAACGAGGCTCAGGCGCTCGACTCCATCGTGCGTTGGGGGATGGACCACGGCCTGCGCTACATGGGCCACACCGACAACGTGTTCTACGGCGCGGGCCACCCGCTGGCGGGCGTGTGGGACAACGGCGCGAACATGGTGGACCAGCTGCAGCTCGAGATGCGCGTCCGTCAGATCGGGCTCGACCATTTCGGGCCGGAGATGATCCGTCCCGGAGAGCCGCTCTCCAGGCTGGAGTACGTCCTGCTGCCCCTCTACATGCACCACCGCTTCCAGCTCCGTTCCGCGGTGGAGAGCCTGGGCGGCGCGGACTACCGCAACCCCGTACGCGGGGACGGGCAGAAGCCGTTCACGATCGTGCCGGGGGCGGAGCAGCGCCGCGCGCTGGACGTGGTGCTGTCCACGCTCACGCCCGACTTCCTGGCGCTCCCGCAGCGGATCGTGGACATGATCCCGCCACCGGCCGACCGGAACTTCCAGGGCGAGGCGTTCCCCGGCCACACCGAGCTGCTCTTCGACCCCCTCGCCGCCGCCGAGGCGGCGGCCAACTTCAGCGTCGGCGAGATCCTGCAGCCCGAGCGCATGGCCCGCCTGGTCGTGTACGGCAGCATGGGTGACTACCCCGACCTGGAGGAGGTCGCCGACAAGCTGATCCAGGCGACGTGGGGCGCGCCGGAGGACGCCAATGCCTACCGGCGCCAGGTACAGCATGTCGCCCAGCGCGCAGTGGTGGACAAGATGATGATGGAGGCGACTTCGGCGGATAACCCCTCCGAGGTGCGCGCCGTGCTCGCCGACCGGCTGGACGGCCTGGCCGCGCGGATCGAGGGGGCCACGCAGCAGAGCGCGCACGCGAAGCTCGCCGCCGCGGACATCCGGCGCTGGCAGGCGCGCGCCGACAATACCGTACCGACGAAGCTGCTGGCCATGCCCGCGGGCGATCCCATCGGAGGCAGCAGCAGGTAGATCGACCCCAACCGCTCGTGGAGGTACCCGTGCGTCGCACGCTCATGGTGCTCGCGTCGCTCGCCGTCTTCGCCCCCGGTCTGGCCGCCCAGGCCGGGGGTGCGGCCCCTCGACCCGACATGGTCGACCCCTCCATCGACGAGGGGCCCGGCCCCTTCTCGTACTTCAGCCGTCCCACCGACGTCATCGGCGTCATGGACGGCCGGGGCACCGAGGTGACGCCGGAGGGATATCTTTACACGGGCTCCGGCGAGCTGATGTTCCTGGCCGGGCCGATGCTCACCCCCGTCGAGCAGCGCATCCGCACGCTCCGCGGCGGTTGGCTCCCCGTGGTGGAGTACGACATCCACCGCGGGGACGTCGCCTACCACTTCACGCTCTTCGCGGCCACGCTCGACGGCCTGCCGGAGAGCCCCGTCGTCGACTTCGTGCGCGTGACGATGACGAACGCGGGCGAAGCCGCCACGCGCGCACGCCTGGCGTTCGCGGTGCGCTACACCGGCCCCTCCACGACGGGCAACGGCGTCGGTGACAACCGCTTCCGCCGACCGTACACCGCGACGCGCAAGGGCCAGTACGACCAGCCCGGCACCCCCTTCGACACGGCGTGGACGTATGGCTTCTCGGACGGCGCCTTCCTGAGGGGCGGTCGGGTCGTATACCTCTACCCGACCGAGCCCGTGCCCGAGCTGCGCGTGGCCCTCGGCAGGGAAGGTGAACGGGAAGCCCGGGTCGAACCGGTCCGGCTGCGGGTGCGGGAGACCACCCCCGCGGGGGTCGCGGTCTACGACGACGTGCTGGCCCCGGGCGCGTCGCGCGCCGTCGTCGTGAAGCTCCCCTACACCCCCGTGGAGCCGGACGACCCGTGGCTCGCGCAGGTGCGCGCCGCGGACTTCGACGCGTACCTGGCCCGGACGGAGGCGTTCTGGCGGGACATGGCCGTGCGCGGCATGCGCGTCTCCGTCCCGGAGCGAAAGGTGGAGAACACGTTCCGGGCGAGCCTGGTCTACGACCTGCTCGCGCGGGACAAGCGGGGCGACGACTACGTGCAGACCGTCAACGAGTTCCACTACCACGCCTTCTGGCTCCGGGACGCATCGTACATCGCGCGTGCCTACGACGTGACGGGCTATCCCGACGTGGCCCGGCAGGTGCTGGACTTCTTCGCCGGCTGGCAGCGGCCCGACGGCAACTTCGTCAGCCAGGGCGGACAGTACGACGGCTGGGGCCAGACGCTCTGGGCGTACGGGCAGCACTACCGACTCACCCACGACCGGGCCTTCGCGGAGCAGGTGCTGCCGGCCGTGCGCCGCGCCGTCGACTGGCTGCGCGCGGCTCGGGCGGTGGATCCACTGCACCTCGTTCCGGCCACCACGCCGGGTGACAACGAGGAGATCACCGGACACGTGACCGGGCACGACTTCTGGGCGTTGGCCGGTCTGCACGGGGCGATCGACCTGGCCGAGGGCGTCGGCCGGCACGACGACGCCGAGGCGTTCCGCCGGGAATACGCCTCCGTGAAGGACGCGCTCCTGGTCCAGCTGCGCAGGGTGACCGCCTCGACGGGCGGGTACATCCCGCCCGGGCTGGACGAGACCGGCGGATACGACTGGGGCAACATGATGGCGGTCTATCCCGAGCGGGTGCTCGATCCGCACGATCCGATGGTCGGCGCGACGCTGGACACGACGCGCGCCCGGTACGCCGAGGGCATCATGACCTACGCCGACGGCTACTGGCTGCACGACTACCTGACCATGAAGAACACGGAGACCGAGGTCGTGCGCGGCGACCAGCGCCACGCCCTCGAGGAGCTGTACGGGGTGCTCGTGCACACGAGCTCGACGCACGCGGGCTTCGAGTACTCGGTGCGCCCCTGGGGGAACCGCGACTTCCACGGCAACCTGGCGCCGCACGGATGGTTCGCCGCCAAGTACCGCACGCTGGTGCGCGATATGCTGGTGCGCGAGGACGGCGATGCGCTGCACCTCCTGTCCGTGCTGTCGCCCGCGTGGCTCGCCCCCGGCGACAGCGTGGCGGTCCGCGACGCGCCCACGGAGTTCGGTCCCGTCGGGTTCGCCCTGGACGTCCGATCCGACACCACCGCGACGCTCACCCTGGACGCGCGCTTCGGGCGGGCGCCGTCGGAGGTGGTCGTCCACCTGCCTTGGTTCATGGACACGCGCACGGCCACCGCCGACGGAAGGCCTGCCGCGGTCGCCGACGGCGTGATCCGTCTGGATCCCGGCACCCGTCGGGTGGAGCTGACGTGGCGTCGCCGGACGGACGTACCGGCCCTGAGCTACGACGCGGCGGTACGGGAGTACACGACGGAATACCGGCGACGGTGGGAGACCTGGATCAGGGGGGAGGGGCGCTGAGCCCTCACCGAGCCGGACACCGTCGACGACTGACGCACCCACCGCACGGTGCTCCGGACCGAGGCCGAGTTCGCGGTCGACGAGGAGCGGGTCCCGGGAGCGGAAGAGTCGCGCTACGACGTCCTGGTCCTGTGCATGCCCGTGATGGAGGCCGCGAGCGCGGCCGCTCGGGGCGCTACGCCTCGGCCAGGTCGCCTTCGCGGTACAGCCACGCGCCCAGGTACACGCCCAGGCAGACCTCCACCAACCCGGTGAGCAGCGTCGACACCACCAGCCCGGGCGGGAAAGGCCTCGTGGCGAGGAACCCCACCGACGGGACGAGGAAGGCGACGGCCCACACAGCGACGGCGGCGCGCAGCGCGGTCTTCGGTCCGGGGCCGTAGCGCGCGCTGATGGCGGCGTAGATCCACACGCCGACGATTCCGAGCACGAACGAGCCGGAGCCCCACAGAACCATCGCGGCGACGTCGATGTGCAGCCCCATCCCGGTCAGCACCTCCCTCCAGGCGGCTCCGAACAGCCAGACGTTCACGGCGAGCTCGCCGAGGTTGACGATGAGGCCGGCGATGAGCCCGCCGACGATCACGCGGCCCAGATGCACCTTCCTGTCCATGCCCGAAACCTCCACCGGAGGGGGGAAAAGCTGCACGTGAGCGCACGCGCGGCGGGCTCCCACAGGGCAGGAAGGGGTGCGCGTCCTCTGGCGGGAAGAGGCGTCGCATCCCGCTGTGAAATGTTAACGCCCCTGGAAGTGCGAGGCACCCCGTGGCGCGGAAAGCCCGTCCGGCGACCGCCTATCCCTGCACCGCCGTCCCACCCGCCAACAGCGCGTCGACCTCCCGCTCGGCCAGCCCGTACCCCAGGAGCACTTCGCGCGTATGCTGCCCAAGCAGCGGCGCCCCCCGCCCCGGCCCCTCCGACGGCTCCTGGTCGGACAGCTTGATCGGGCTGCCGAGCGTGCGCACGCGGCCGAGGCGCGCGTGCTCCACCTCGGCGACCATCCCCCGCGCGAGCGTCTGGGGGTGGGCGAGCATCTCCCCGATGGACGCCACGGGCCCGGCCGGCACGCCCGCCTCCTCGAGGACGCGCAGCCAATGCGCCGTCGCGTGCGCCGCGAACCGGGGTGCCAGCGCCTCCACCAGCATTTCCAGGTTCACCATGCGGTCGGCGTTGGTGCGGAAGCGCGGGTCGCTATCGAGCTCGGCGGCCTCGAGCGCGGCGACCAGGCGCGCCCACGTCCCCTCGTTCGACGCGCCGACGTTGATCCACCCGTCGGCCGTGCGGAACGCCTGATAGGGCGCCGCCAGCGGGTGCGCCGAGCCGAGGGGGCCGGGCGACTCCCCGGTGGCGAGGGTGATGGCGCTCTGCCAGAACGTCTGCGTGATGCCCGCCTCGAACAGCGACGTCTCGACGCGCCGCCCCCTTCCCGTGCGTGCCCGCTCGTGCAGCGCCGCCACCACCCCGAGCGCGCCGAGGATCCCCGCCGTGATGTCCGTGATGGGGGCGCCCACCTTCACGGGCGCCCGCCCCGGCCCTTCCCCGGTGATGCTCATCAGCCCGGACAGCCCCTGGGCGATGAGGTCGAAGCCTCCCTGCGACCCCAACGGACCGGTGGAGCCGAAGCCGCTGATCGCGCAATAGACGAGCCGGGGATTCATCTCCGACAGTGCATCCCACCCCAGGCCCATTCCCTCCATCGTCCCGGGGCGGAAGTTCTCGATCACGACGTCGGCCGCCTCGAGCATCTTCCGGAGCGCACCCTTCCCCGCGTCGGCGCGCAGGTCGAGGGCGACGCCCCGCTTGCCCCGGTTGAGCATCATGAAGGCCGCCGACTCGCCGTCCAGATCCGGTGGGACGAAGCCGCGCGTGGCGTCCCCGCCCGGAAGCCGCTCCACCTTCACGACGTCGGCGCCGAGGTCGGCCAGCAGCAGGCCACACAGCGGGCCCGCCATCACGTGCGCCAGCTCCACAACCCGGGCGCCGGCCAGGGGACCGCCGCTCATTCTCCGCGGAACTCCGGGTCCCGCTTCTCCAGGAACGCGGCGCGCCCCTCGCGGTAGTCCGCCGTGCGGAACGCCTCGAGCGTCTCCGCGCGCTCGTGGGCGGCCAGCGGCGCGTGATCGAGCAGACGGCGCACGAACCGCTTGTGCCAGCGGTGCACGAGCGGCGCGCCCGCGGCGACGGTGCCCGCGAGCGCGTAGCCCTCCACGGCCGCCGCGCCGTCGGGCGCGATGCGGCTCACCAGGCCGAGCGCCCGGGCGCGCACGGCGTCCAGCAGCTCGCCGGTGAGGAGGATCTCCAGCACCGGACCGGGTCCCACCAGGGAGACGAGCGGGCGCAGCTCCTCGTACGACATCGTCAGGCCGAGGCGCGCGATGGGGGCGCCGAAGCGGCTGGTGGCCTCGCACACGCGCAGGTCGCACGAGGCGGCGATCTCCAGGCCTCCACCCACGCACACCCCCTCGATGACCGCGATCGTCGGGTGACGGCATCCTGCCACGGCGGCCAGTGCGCCCGCGATGGCGGCCGAGTAGGCCTCGACATCCTCCGGGGTGTCGCGCTGCCGCTCGAACGCGCCGATGTCCGAGCCCGCGGAGAACGCCCGCCCACCGGTCCCGCGCAACACCACGCAGCGCAGATCGTCGTCCGCCGACAGCTCCGTCACGGCCCGGCCGAGCGCTTCCCAGGCGGTGCGGTCCAGCACGTTGTAGCGGTCGGGTCCGTCCATGCGGACGGTGGCGATCGCCCCTTCCCGCTCGACGTGGATCCGGGTGGCGTTCATCGGTACAGCCACTGCACGAGGGTCATGGGCACGGCCGGAACGTAGGTGACGAGCAGGAGCACGGCGAGGAGCACCGCCACGAACCAGACGTTCACCTTGCTCACCTCCCAGATGTCGGCCTTGGCGACCGAGCACGCCGTGACGAGCACGCTCGCGACGGGCGGGGTCTGCTGGCCGATGCCGAGGTTGAGCGTGACGATCAGTCCGAAGTGTACGGGGTCGATCCCCGCTGCCCGCACCAGCGGCATGACCACGGGCACCACCAGGATGATGGCGGCCGCCGAGTGCAGGACGAGCCCGATGAGGAGGAAGAAGAAGTTGAGGAGGAGGAGGATCGCCCACCGGTCGTGCGTCACGCCGAGGATCGCGCCCGCGATCTCCTGGGGGAAACGGACCTCGGTGAGGTGGTCGCCCAGAAGAGCGGACGTGGCCACCAGGAGCATGACGACGGCCGTCTGCACCGACCCCTCGACCATCGCCTCCCGCAGCGCCGCGAGGTCCAGCTCCCGGTAGACGACACCGCCGATGACCACCGCGGCCACCACGGCGAGCCCCGCCCCCTCGGTGGCGGTCACCCACCCGCTGAAGATCCCGCCCAGGATGATGACCGGGAGGAGCAGCGCCCACGCCGCATCGCGCAGCGTGTGCCAGACGCGCTCCAGCCGGAACATCTGCTCGCGGGGGAAGTCGTGGCGCCGGGCGAGCAGCCAGGCCACGAACATCATGAGCAGGCCGCCGATCACGCCGGGCACGATGCCGGCCACGAAGAGCTGCACGATGGAGCTGCCCGACATCACCCCGTACAGGATCATGGGGATCGACGGGGGGATGATGACGGCCAGGGTGGCCGACGACGACGTCACCGCCGCGGCGAAGGAGCGGGAGTAGCCGCGCTTCTCCATCGCGGGGATGAGGATGGAGCCCAGCGCCGCGACGTCGGCCACCGCGGAGCCGGAGATCTCCGCGAAGAAGAGCGACGCGCTGATGGTCACCATGGCCAGGCCGCCCCGGATGAACCCGACCAGCGCCGACGCGAAGGCGATGAGCCGCCTGCTGATCCCCGAGGCGTTCATGATCGCGCCGGCCAGGATGAACAGCGGGATCGCGATCAGCGGGAACGACGTGGTGCCGTTGAACATCACCAGCGCCGCGTTCGGCAGGGAGCCGACGCCTCCCGGGCCGGTGACCATGGCCAGCACGGCCGCGAGGCCGATGGCCACCGCCACCGGCACGCCCAGGAGCACGAGGGCGAGGAGGACGCCGCCGATGCCCGCGACGCTCACGGCTCGCCGCCTGGGCCGTGTTCGGAGGGCGGGGCGAGGGCGGCCGGGAGCGCGAGGATCTCGGCGACCACGAAAAGGAGCGCCCCGAGCGGGATGACCGATTGCGCCACCGACATCGGGATCCACGGAAGCGACACGAGCGTCGTGCCCGCCAGGACCATCAGGACGCGCACGCCCGCCCACGCCAGGAGCACGAAGAAGCCGACCACGCACGCCTCCGCCAGGAGGACCGCGCCGACACGCGCGCCCCGGGGAAAGCGGTCCACGAGGGTGGGCACGCCGATGTGCGCGCGCCGCAGCGCGGCCAGCGCCGCGCCGTAGTAGGTGAGCCAGGCCAGGAGGATCGAGGCGACCTCGTCGTACCACACCAGCGACATCCCCGCCTTGCGGAAGACGACGCCCACCACGACGACGCACGCGAGGGCGGCCATGAGCACGAGGACCACGCCCTCGAGGAAGGCGCCGAGGCGGCGGCGCGCGGTGGAGCCGGTCACGCCGTGGTCAGCGGCCCGCCGCCGTGGCCCGCTGGATCAGCGAGGCCCCCCCGGGCACGGCGCGGCCGAACTCCTCGTACACGGCCCGGCTGGCCTCGACGAAGGCGGCGCGGTCGGGCTCGTTGACCTCCACGCCGGCCTGGCGGAGGCTGTCGAGCAGCTCCCGGTCGAGACGCGCGGCGGTCTCGTGCACGAAAGCCTGGGTGCCGCGCGCCTCCTCCTCGAGGATCGTGCGCACCTCCTCCGGGAGGGCGGCCCAGCGTCGGGGGGAGACCACGACGTAGGCCGGCGTGTATACATGGCTCGTCAGCGACAGGTAGCGCTGCACCTCGTAGAGCTTCGAACCCCAGATCTGAGCGAGGGGGTTCTCCTGGCCGTCGATGACGCCGGTCTGCAGGCCGATGAACACCTCGGACAGCGCCATCGGCGTGGGGTTGGCGCCGAGGGCCTGGAACAGCTTCACCCGCCAGACGCCGCGCGGCGTGCGCAGCTTGATCCCCGCCAGGTCCTCGGGCCGCACGATAGGACGGCGGCTGTTCGTGACGTGGCGGAAGCCGTTCTCCCACACGGCCAGGATCTGGTAACCGGCCTCCTCGGCGAGGGGCGCCAGGGCCGGCCATACCACCGCCTCCTCGATGGCGCGCATGTGCGCCCGGTCGCGCACGAGGTACGGCATCTCGAAGAGGCCGAAGGCGTCGATCTGCGAAGACATGACCGTGGACGGGAGGGCGAAGTCCACGGTGCCCAGCTTGATCTTCTGCAGCAGGAGCTCGTCGCCACCGAGCTGGCTCGAGCCGTACACGACGACGCTCCACCCCTCCGGAAGCCGCTCGTTGGTGCGGCGGGCGAACTCCTCGGCCGACAGCGCGAACAGCGATCCCGGCTCACCGACGTGCCCGAACTTCAGCTCGCGGGGTCCGCCCGCATCGCCGCCGCAGGCAGCGAGCAGCGGCACGGCCGCCAGGAGAAGCGCCCCGACCTTCCCGGCTCGCGATCGGGTGCGCGGCGCGGCGACGGACCCGCGCACCTCGACCCTCACGGCCCGTCGGCCCCCACCAGCACCTCCATGGCTGCGGCGACGCCGCCCGGGGTGTGCGGAACCCCCGCCAGCTCGAGCGCCATCTCCACGCCCGCCAGGGTCCCCATCAGCGTGAGGTCGTTGAGGTCGCCGAGATGCCCGATGCGGAAGAGCTTGCCCTTGAAGGGACCCAGGCCCGTGCCCAGCGACATGTCGAAGCGCTCCAGGATCTTCCAGCGCAGGGCGTCGGCGTCGTGTCCCTCGGGTACCATCACCGCGGTGAGCCCGGGGGCGGCCTCGGCGGGGTCCGCCGCGAACGTCTCCAGCCCCCACGCCGTCACCGCACGCCGGGTGGCGGCCGCGAAGCGCGCGTGGCGGGCGAAGACCGCATCCAGGCCTTCCTCGCGCAGCATCGCCAGGGACTCCTGGAGCCCGTACAGGAGGTTCGTGGCCGGCGTGTAGGGAAAGAAGCCCCGGGCGTTGAAGGCGATCTGCTCCGTCCAGTCCCAGTACGCACGGGGCAGCGTGGCCGAGACGTGCGCCTCGAGGGCGTGCAGGCCGACCGCCGTGAAGGCCAGGCCGGGCGGCAGCATCAGCCCCTTCTGCGAGCCCGCGACCGTGACGTCGACGCCCCACGCGTCGTGGCGGTAGTCCACGGTGGCCAGGGACGACACCGCGTCGACCATGAACAGCGCCGGGTGATCGGCGTCGCGCACCGCGCGTCCCACCGCCTCGACGTCCGACAACACGCCCGTCGACGTCTCGTCGTGGACGAGGAGCACGGCCTTGATCGTTTCGCCTTCGTCGGCACGCAGGATGTCCGCCACGCGATCCGGGTCCACCGCGCGGCGCGGGTCCTGCGCCTCCACGCGCACGTCCAGCCCGAATCCCTTCGCGACGCGCACCCATTTGTCGGCGAAGAACCCCTGCGCGAAGGCGAGCACGCGGTCGCCCGGCGACAGCGCGTTCGCCAGCGCGGACTCCCACGCCCCCGTCGCCGACGAGGGATAGACGAGCACGGGGTGCCTCGTGCCGAACACCCAGCGCAGGGCGTCGCGCAATCCGAGGGTCAGCTCCCGGAACTCCGGACCGCGGTGGTCGATCGTCGGCCGGGCCATCGCGCGCAGCACGCGGTCCGGGACGTTGGTGGGTCCGGGAAGCTGGAGAAAGTGTCGGCCGCTGTGGTAGGTCACGGAATCGATCGATATTGGTGCGAGGTTCGCCGGTCGCGTAGAATGCTCCGCCGTACGCCGGGCCGCCACCCCCGCCACCCGAAAGCCCCGTGCCCCACCCAGGTCCGAAACCCGGTGATCCCGCCCTGGAGGCGCGCCTGCGCAGCGCCGTGGAGGGCGAGGTCCGCTTCGACGCGTTCACCCGCGGGCTGTACGCGACCGACGCCTCCCACTACCAGATCGAGCCGCTCGGCGTGGTCTTTCCGAAGACCGCGGCCGACGTGGAGGCCGTGCTGGCCGTGGCGCGCGAGGCGGGGGCGCCGGTGCTGCCGAGAGGCGCCGGGACGTCGCAGTGCGGCCAGACCGTCGGGCGGGCCGTCGTCGTCGACGTGAGCCGCCACCTCACGGCCGTCGAGACGCCGGAGGGCGGGGACGGCGTCCGACGGGTCGTCGTGGAGCCGGGCGTGGTGCTGGACCACCTGAACCGGAAGCTCAGGTCACGGCGCGTCTGGTTCCCGGTGGATCCGTCCACCGCCAACCGCGCCACGATCGGCGGGATGGCCGGCAACAACAGCGCCGGCGCCCGCTCCCTCCGCTACGGGATGATGTCCGACAACGTCGCCGCGGTGGAGGCGGTGCTCGCGGACGGAAGGAAGCTCTGGCTGGGGGAGGGTGGCGAGGAGGAGAAGGCGTTCACCGACGAGCTGCGCGCGCTGCGCGCGCTCTGGGCCCGCGAGGCCGACGAGGTTCGGGCCCGGGCACCGCGCACGATGCGCAACGTGGCCGGCTACGACCTGGCCCGCCTGGCGCCGGAGCGCGAGAACCTGGCCCGCCTGCTCGTGGGCTCGGAGGGCACGCTCGCCTTCTTCACGCGCCTGCGCCTGGAGCTCGCGCCGCTGCCGGTGCGACGCGTGCTGGGCGTGTGCCACTTCCCGGAGCTGCTCCAGGCGCTGGACGCCGTGCAGCACGTCGTCGCGCTGGGGCCTTCGGCCGTGGAGCTCGTGGACCGCAACGTCCTCGGCCTCGCCGGTGAGCGGGCGGACTTCCGGGCCTCGATGAAGCGCTTCGTGCGGGGACGGCCCGGAGCGCTCCTCCTGGTGGAGTTCGCCGCCGACGTCGAGGGAGAGGACCTGGGCAAGCGCCTGGACGACCTGGCCGCCCTGTGCGGCGACCTCGGCTTTCCGGACGCGGTGGTGCGCGCGGAGGATCCGGCGCTGCAGGCGGAGGTGTGGAGCATCCGCAAGGCGGGCCTCAACATCGTGATGAGCATGGCCGGCCCGCGGAAGCCCGTGTCGTTCATCGAGGACTGTGCGGTTCCGCTGGAGCACCTGGCGGAGTATGCGCGCCGCGTCGAGGAGATCTTCGGGCGCCACGGCAGCAGCGGTACCTGGTACGCGCACGCGTCGGTGGGATGCTTGCACGTGCGCCCCGCGCTGAACCTCAGGGACCCGGACGACGTGACCCGCATGCGCACCATCGCCGAGGAGGTGCACGAGGTGGTGCGCGACTACGGCGGTACGCACTCGGGCGAGCATGGCGACGGCCTGCTGCGCTCGGAGTTCCTCGAGCCGATGCTCGGTGGCCGGCTGGTGGAGGCGTTCCGCGAGGTGAAGCGCACCTTCGATCCCGCGGGACTCATGAACCCCGGCAAGATCGTCGACCCGCCGCGCATGGATGACCGCACCCTCTTCCGGTATCCGCCCGGCTACGCGGCGCGGCCGCTCCCCGTGGTGCTGGACTGGTCCACGGAGGGCGGGCTGCTGACCGCCGTCGAGCGGTGCAACGACAACGGGGCGTGCCGAAAGTCCGATCCGGGTGTGATGTGCCCGTCCTTCCGGGCCACGGCCGACGAGCGCCACAGCACGCGGGGCCGCGCGAACGCGCTCCGCCTCGCGCTGACCGGCCAACTCGGGCCGGACGCCCTGGACGCGCCCGAGATGGACGAGGTCATGGCGCTGTGCATCTCGTGCAAGGGGTGCAAGCGCGAGTGTCCGACCGGGGTGGACATGGCGCGCCTCAAGCTCGAGTGGCTTCACCGGCGGAACCACCGCCGCGGCGTCGCGCTTCGCGAGCGGGTCCTGGCGGGGCTGCCGCGCTCGGCTCCCCTGGCCAGTCTGGTCGGCCCGCTCCTCGACGCCGCCGGCCGGATCGGCCCGCTGCGGGCGTTGGGCGAGCGGGTGCTCGGCATCGCGCGCGGGCGTCCCCTGCCGCGCTGGAGCCGCGTGCCCTGGCGGGACGCCGAGGCGGCCGCGGAAGCAGAGGCCGACGTCGTCCTCCTCGTCGACACCTTCTCGCGCTGGTTCGAGCCGGAGCAGGCCCGGGCGGCGGTGGACCTCCTCGCGGCGGCCGGCCATCGGGTGAGCGCGGCCCGGCCCGCCGCCGGAGGCCGCCCCCTCTGCTGCGGGCGCACGTACCTGAGCGCCGGCATGCTCGACGAGGCGCGCACCGAGGCCGCGAGGCTCGTGGAGGCGCTGGCGCCCGCCGCGGCGCGGGGGGCGTGGATCGTCGGGCTCGAGCCCTCGTGTCTCTTCACGCTGCGGGACGAGGTCCCGGCGCTCGTGCCGGGAGACGCCGCTGCCGCCGTGGCGGACCGCGCGCTCCTCCTGGAGGATCTGCTGGACCGCGACTGGGAGGCGGGCCGTCGACTACCGCTGGCGGCCGCCGACGGGAACGACTTCCCGTCCCTCCTCGTGCACGGGCACTGCCACCAGAAGGCGGCGGGCGCCACGGGCGCGACGCTGCGCATGCTCGGCCGAATCCCCGGCGCCACCGTGCGCGAGATCCCCTCCGGCTGCTGCGGCATGGCCGGTGCGTTCGGCTACCACGCCGAGCACGTGGACGTCTCGCTCGCCGTGGGCGAGCTCGACCTCCTCCCGGCCGTGCGCGCGGCGGCGCCCGGCACGGGGGTCGTCGCGGACGGCACGAGCTGCCGCGCCCAGATCCACGACGCGACGGGCCGCGTCGCCCGCCACGCCGCGCTGGTGCTCAGGGACGCCCTCGCACCTCCCGGGGAACGTCCCTGAGCGGTCGCGGCTCCTCTACATGATCGGGCGGCAGCCCTCCGCCTTCGCGCAGTCCGGGTCGATGGGCGCCAGGTCCAGTCGGCCCAGCTCGCGGTTCACAGCGGCCAGGTCGGTCTGCCACACCTCGTCCAGCCGGTCGGTGTAGCCCTTCAGCTCCTGCGTCAGGATCCCGAAGATCTCCGGCATGTTCGTCGTGGGTCGGCCGTCGCCGCGCTCCGCCATCGACATCAGGTTCGCCAGCCGGTTGTTGACCCTGATCGGGAAGTTGAGCGGGTCCTGGTTGCTCCGGTTCTTCACCTGGTAGATGTCCTGCTCCACGTCGGAGGCGTTCGTATCCAGCCGGTCTCCGGCGTCGTGCAGCTTCGCGTCGTCACTCTTCTCGTAGCGGTCCTCGAGCTGGCGCTTGACGTTGCGGATCGTGATCACGGCCTCGTTCGCCTCGGTGACCTTGTCACGCACCGCACGGCTGAACTCGTACTGCGCACGCAGGTCCGCGTCGGTCACGTCGGTGATCCAGGGATTGCGGCGCACGGTGAGGGGCGCGCTCGCGGTCTGGCCGTCGGCCGTCAGGCGCACCGTGTACCGCCCCGGAGGCACGGCGGGGCCCGAGGCGCGGGCGCCCCAGAAGACCATCCCCTCGAACGTCGTGTACGGCTCCGCGCGCAGATCCCACGAGAGCGTGTTCAGGCCGGCCTTCACGGGCAGCCACGACCCGCCGCCGAACCGTCCGCGGCCGCGCGTCGCCGTGGAGTCCCGCGTGGTGGTGTCCGGCACGAACGTGCGCAGCACCGCGCCGGCGGAATCGAGCACCTCCAGCTTCGCCTCCTTCGGCGCGGTCCCGACCCACCACGACAGCGCGACGTTCGGCCCCGAGCGGATCGCCACCGGCGGTGCGAACACCTCCAGGTTCTCGGCCGTCGTGCCCGCGGAGGCCTGGCGCAACGGAGCGATGTTGTCGAGCACCCAGAAGCCGCGCCCGTGTGAGGCGATGACGAGCTGGTTCTTCTCGACCACGAGATCCACCACGGGCAGGTCCGGCATGTTGAGCGTCAGGTCCTGCCAGTGGTCGCCGTCGTCGTACGACACGAAGACGCCGTGCTGCGTGGCCGCGTACAGCAGCCCCTGCCGGTTCGGGTCCTCGCGCACCGCGTGCACGTAGCCGCGGATGCCGGAGACCGTCTTCGTCCACGTCTCGCCGTAGTCCTTGGTCCTGTAGATGTGCGGCGCGCGGTCGTTCAGCAGCGGCCGCTTCACGGCGACGTACGCGGCGCCGTCGTTGAACGACGAGGCGTCGATCTGGCTGACCCGCCCGAAGTCGGGCATGTCCTTCGGGGTGACGTTCGTCCACGTCTTCCCACCGTCCCGGGTGACGTTGATCAGACCGTCGTCGGATCCGGCCCAGATCACGTCCATGTTCTTCTTGCCCGGCCCCACCGCGAAGATCGTCGCGTACACCTCGGGCCCGTTCATGTCGTGGGTGATGGGTCCGCCCGACTCCTGCATGGTCATCGGATCGTGACGGGTGAGGTCGGGGCTGAGCTTGTTCCACGTCCGGCCGCCGTCCGCCGTGCTCCACAGGTGCTGCGAGGAGACGTAGAGCGTCTTGTGGTCGACGGGGGAGAAGAGGATCGGGAACGTCCACTGCCACCGCTCCTTGATCTCCTTCGACGGCTCGCCGGAATAGAACCACGGATAGGGGTTCACCTCGCGGTGCAGGTCCAGCTCGCGGTCGTACTTGTCCACGTACGAGCCGTTGTTGGCACCCGAGTAGAAGAGCATCAGGTCGTCGGGGTCCGGCGCGATGTAGCCCGGCTCCCCGCCGCCCACCGGGTAGGCGACCTCCATGCCGCCCGACGTCGGGTCGCGGTCGCCCCCGCCGCCCCCGCCGAAGAAGCCGCGGCCGCCGGCGTTCCAGTCGAAGGGGATGCACAGCGTGCTGTTGTCCTGCTGCGCGCCGCACACGTGGAAGGGGATGTGGGCGGTCGTGATCACGTGATAGAACTGCGGCGTCGGGAAATCCTCGTCCGTCCAGGTGTCGCCGGTGTTGGTGGACACCGCGCCGCCCCCGTCGTTGGCGACCGCCAGGTGCGTCGCATCGTCCGGGTCGATCCACAGGTCGTGGAAGTCGCCGTGCGTCCCGCTCAAGCTCTCGATGGTCTTACCCCCGTCGGTGGACCGGTAGAGCGACGTGTTCTCCATGTAGACCACGTCCTCGTCCTTGGTGTCGGCGAAGACGTTCGTGTAGTAGAACGCGCGCTGCCGGATCCGACGGTCGTCGTTCATGCGCTCCCAGGTAGCGCCGGCGTCGTCGCTCTTGAACAGCCCTCCGTTGTCGTTCTCCACCAGCGCGTAGACGCGGTTCGAGTTCGCGCGCGACACCGAGACGCCGATGCGCCCCACCAGCCCCTCCTGCGGGAGGCCGGGGTTGCGCGTGATCTCCGTCCAGTGCTCGCCGCCGTCCGTGCTCTTGAACAGCCCGCATCCGGCGCCGCCGCTGGACATCTGGTATTCCTTCCGGTACGCCTCCCACAGCGCCGCGTACATCACGTCGGGGTTGTTGCGGTCGATGGAGATGTCGACGCCGCCCGTCTTGTCGTCGCGGTACAGCACCTTGCGCCACGTCCGCCCGCCGTCCGTGCTCTTGTAGATCCCGCGCTCCTCACTGGGCACGCTGTACTGTCCGAACACGGCGGCGAAGGCGATGTCCGGGTTCGTGGGGTGGATGCGGATCTTCGAGATCGCGTCGACGTCCCGGAACCCGACGTGCTCCCACGTGGCTCCGGCGTCCGCGCTGCGGTAGATGCCGTCACCGGGCATGATGTTGCCGCGGATCGCCGACTCGCCCATCCCGATGAGCACCAGGTCCGGGTTGGTCTCGCTCACCGCGACCGCGCCCACCGACGCGCTCGTGACCTGCCCGTCCGTGACAGGCTTCCAGGTCTCGCCGCCGTCGGTCGTCTTCCACAGCCCTCCACCGACCGCGCCGAAGTAGGCGACCTCCGGATGGCCGCGCACGCCGGTCACCGCGATGGAGCGTCCGCCGCGGTCGGGTCCGATGTTGCGCCACTGGAAGCCGGCCAGGAACGCCGAGTCCAGCACGACCGGCCCCGAGGCCGTCCGCTGGGCGCCGAGTGGAGGCGCCGCGGCGAGGAGGGTGACGAGCAGGAGGGCCGAAGCCGGGAGCGCGAGCGGGGATCGCGTCGATGCCATGGTGGACAGCCTGTCGGGACGTGGATGGAGTTGCGGCGGAAAAAAGTAGGGACATGAGCGAGATGGCGCACGAGCCAGGCGTTGTGGCATTCGGGCCACCGATGAGGCGGAACTGCCGCACACCCACCCGACGCCGTTCCCGATCGGGCACCGACCACCGCGTCCCCCGGAATCCGCTTCGGAGAGCGGCGATGTGGCGTTCCACCCCCGGATTCCGGGCTCGTGGCATCGTCCGTGCAAGGATGGAGTCGAATGAACCCGAGCCGGAGGGCGGGATGATACGGTCCCGAGAACCGACCCGTGGGGGGGCGTTGAAATGGAGCGTTCTGAGACTGTGGCTCGTCTCGGGGACGCTTTCCTGTGCATCCGGCGCCGCCTTCGCCACCGGGACCGACTCCGGCTCCCTGGCGCAGCGGCGCGCTGCCCTCGCGGCCCCGGCCGCGCAGGTATCCGACCTCGCCGTCCTGAGCCACAGGGCGAGCCGTCTGGAATCCGGAATGCGCGAGCTCGAGGCCCGCTACGAGGCTGACGTGGAGCCCCTCGCCCAGGAGCTCTCCCGCTACTCCGGTGACGCCGAGCTCGTACACCGCGTCGCGCTCGCGCTGGTGCGCGAAGGAAGCCGCGCGGGCGTGGATCCACGGCTCCTGCTCTCCGTGCTCCTCGTCGAGGATCCCGGGCTCGAGACCACGGCGGTCAGCTCCGAAGGGGCGGTGGGCCTCATGCAAGTCATGCCGGCCCACGCGGGCGGCTGGGGCTGCGGGTCGGACGACCTCACCGATCCCGACATCAACATCTGCCACGGAGCGCGCATCCTGGCGCACTACCTCGCGGCGTCCGGAGGCAACCTGGACCGGGCGCTGCTGCGCTACAACGGATGCGTGCGTGGGACGAACACGCCCGACTGCCACCTCTATCCCGTAAAGGTGTACCGGCGCGCGAGCCAGGCGATGTTCCGCGTGGCCCAGAAGTGAAGGGCGTCGGGTCGGGGCGGCACCGGTGCCCTCGTCCTCCTGACGGTCCGGGCACGGGGCTTGCCTCCCCTGGCCCTGGACAGTCGGGCGTCTCCAGGCCGAGTCGGTCCCGGGGAATCCCCCCCGCCCGCGGCGACAGGCAATGATGACGACGGACAACAAAGGGATGATCCTCATCGTCGAGGACGACGAAGACACGCAGTACGTCTATCGCCTCATCCTCGAGGCGAACGGCTTCGACGTCCTCACCGCGACGTCCGGCACCGACGGTTTGAGGCTCGCGCGCGAGGAACATCCCACGGCCGTGCTCATGGACGTCTCCATCCCGGGGATGGACGGGTGGACGGTGACCCGCCTCCTCAAGGGAGAGGAGGACACCGCGGCGCTGCCGATCATCGTCATCACGGCGCACGCCTTCCCCGAGGACCGCGAGATGGCGAAGGACGTGGGGTGCGACGGCTTCCTCACGAAGCCGTGCGAGCCACGGCTCGTGCTGGAGGAAGTGTGGCGCGTGACCAGCGCCTGAGTTGGAACCGCGGGCCGGTGACGTCCGCGCCGGTGGCGTGGGACGAGCGGCCCGGAGCGGCGGATTCCGGCAGCGGACGGACACGAACGGTCGCGCTCATGATCGCGGCCGACGGATCGGATAGCGCCCGGAGCGGTCTGCTGCATCTCGCCCAGGGGCTGCGCGGCCGGGGCTTTCGCGTCGTCCCGATCCTGCCTCCGGAGGGAAGTGGCTGGCTGAGCGCACGCCTCCGCCAGGAGGGCTTCCGGACCAGGAGCTTCCACGTCTCGTCCTCCTTGAGCCCGCGCTCCGTCCGGCGCCTGTCCGCGCTCCTCCAGCACGAGCGCGTGGACGTGGCGCACGCCCACGAGCTCACGCTGGCCGTGCAGGGAACGGGTGCCGCGGTCACTGCAAACATCCCCAGCGTGATCACCATGCACGGCGATCACTACCAGGACGAGAGGTTGTACAGGCGGGTCGCCCTCCGCTGGGCCGCGGGTCGCAGCCGTGCGGTGGTGGCCGTGTCCCGGGCGACCGCGCGCGACCTGGCGAAGAGCCTCTTCGTGGGACCCTCCCGGATCGAGGTCGTCCCGAACGGGATCACGCCGGCCACGGGAGGGGACGGGGCGGCCGCGCGTTGCGAGCTCGGGATCGCTCCGAGGGAGCCGTTCGTCCTCAGCGTCGGCAGACTGCGGCCGGAGCGAGGCCATCGGGTGATGGTGCGCGCGCTCGCGTGCCTGCGCGACCGGCGCCCCGACCTGCGGTGGACGGCGGCGATCGCCGGAACCGGTGACGAGCACGCCGGCCTCGCCGGCGCCATCGAACGCCACGACCTCCGCGACCGGGTGCACCTGCTTGGAGATCGCTCCGATGTCGCCGACCTCCTGCGCGCGGCCGACGTCTTCGTGCTGCCCTCCCTCGCGGATGGTCTGCCGGTGGAGCTCCTCGAGGCGATGCTGGCCGGGAAAGCCGCCGTGGCGACCCGGGTGGGCGGCGTGCCCGAGGTCGTCCGGCACGGTGAGACGGGGCTCCTCGTTCCCCCGGCGCGCCCGGACGAGCTGTCGGCGGCGCTGGAGCGGCTCGTCGCCGATCCGGCGCTCCAGATGCGCCTGGGCGTGACGGCCCGGCGGGAGGCCGTCGGTCGCTTCACGGTGGAGGCGATGGTCGACGCCTACGTGCATCTCTACGGGTTCGGGCCCGGCGACGCCTAGCTTCCTTCGGGTAGACCCAGGGAGAAGCTCAGGTCGAGGCCGCCGTCGGGCGGCCGCCGGGCCTGCAGCTCCGAGCCCATCCGCCGCACGAGATCGCGCGCGACGGCGAAGCCCAGACCCCGGGACGCCATCGTGTAGTCGCCCTCGTCGCCCTGCGGAGGAAACGTCACGAAGACGGTCTCGGGATCCTCGGAGGCGGCCGTGGCCCGGACGCCGAAGAGGACCGTGGCGTCGCCCTCCTCGCGTGCCGTCATCTCGAGCGCTCCCTCCCGGACCAGAAGCAGCGCGTTCAGCGCGAGGTTCATGAGCACGCGCCTCAGCGCCGCCTGCTCCCCAACACGCCTACCGATGCCCTCCGCGCTCGGACGAAGCTCCACCCCACGCTCCTCCGCGACGGGCGCTACGGCGTCGGCCACGGCCGTCACCACGTCCTCGACGGAGAACACGGTCGGTGGACCGCGGAGCTCCTCCTCGTCGCCGGTCAGGGCCAGGAGGTCGTTGGACATGGACGCCAGGGACACGACCGCCCGGTGGATGATGCCGAGGTGCTTGCGCTGCAGCGCGGTCAGATCGCCCCCGACGCCTTCGCGGAGCGTCGCCGCCAGCATGACCACCGACCCGAGAGGCGAGCGCATCGTATGCGCTACCTCGCGCAGGAGCCGGTGCCCGTAGGGGGAGAGGACCCCCGGTTGCAGGAGCGCACCGGGCCGATCCGGGGCGAGCCGATCCCGGGCCGACTCGAAGGCCCGCACGAGCCGCAGCAGGCCGTCGTCTCCCTGCCACGAAGCCAGCGTGAGCGAGCGCAGGCGCTCCAGGATGCCGAGCCTGTCGGCCCGGGCCGCAGGCGGATCGGGTGGTGTTCCCTCCACGAGGCCGTCGCGGACGAGGTCGGCCACCACACCGATCTCCTCCGCGAGCAGGGCGGGCTCGGGAGCTCCGAGTGAACCCTCGTCGCACGCCCGTCGAAGGTCTTCCACCGCGGCGTCGAGGGCGCGCTGCGCCCGGGAGAGGTCGTCCGTGTCCATGCGCCACCAAGCTAGACGAGCACGAGAGCACGTCCAAGCGGCGCTACGCGCCGGCACGAGCGATCGCCCCCCGAGGCATGGCCCTTGCTTCACTGTGTGCCCACGCATCGCACCCAGGTCACGGTCGAGGAGTCGGAAGAAGAGATGAACAGTGCCGCCACGCGAGACGAAGTCGAGGCGCCGGGCAAATCACCGGCGGAGCCCACCACCCCCCGCGTGCTCTGGTTCGACGAGATCGGACTGGAGGACACCCGCAACGTCGGTGGCAAGGCCGCGTCACTCGGCGAGCTGCAGCGATCCCTCGCCGGGCACGACGTCGCCGTCCCCGACGGTTACGTGACCACGGCCCGTGCGTACGCGGAGTTCCTGGGCCACCCGGTCCCCCCGGGCACGTGGGACCGCCTGTCGGGCGACGAGCTACCGTCGGCGCGCGCCGCCGCGGCCCGCGCCGACTGCCTCGGCGACGCCCTGCAGGCGCTCCTGTCCGCCGCGGATCCCGACGATGCCGTGGACCTGCACGGGAGGGCCGCGCTCGCGCGCGCCTTCTGTCTGGCGACGCCTCTGCCCGCGGAGCTCGAGCGCGACGTGCGGACGGCGTACGAGCGGATCTGCGCCGACCACGGGCGCGAGGTGGAGACGGCCGTCCGCTCCTCCGCGACCCGCGAGGACTCCGAGGACGCGTCGTTCGCCGGCCAGTACGAGTCGTTCCTCAACGTGCGGGGTGCCGACGCGATCCTCGACGCCTGGAAGCGCTGCGCCGCCAGCGCGTTCACGGACCGCGTCGTCAGCTACCAGCTCCGCAACGGGTTGGACCCGCTGGGCGGCGCGGTGTGCGTCGTCGTGATGAAGATGGTGCGCTCCGACCTGGCGACCTCCGGGGTGATGTTCACCCTCGACCCGGACTCCGGGAACAGGAACGTCGTCCACGTCAGCTCGTCGTACGGGTTGGGCGAGGCCGTGGTCCAGGGCGCGGTCTCCCCGGACACCTTCCTGGTGTGGAAGGAGGGCCTCCGACGCGGCAGCGCGGCGCTGGTCCACCGGCACCTGGGCGCCAAGGACCGCAAGATGATCTACTCGGCCCAGGGCGGTACCTCGACGGAGAGCGTGGACGTGACCGCGGCGCACCGGCGGCGCTGGTCTCTGCGGCGCGAGGAGGTGATCGAGCTGGCGCGGATGGCGCTGGCGATCGAGGAGCACTACGGCCGCCCGATGGACGTCGAGTGGGCGAAGGACGGCTACTCGGGGGAGCTCTACATCGTGCAGGCCCGACCCGAGACCGTCCACCGGAGCGCGGACGGTGACTCCGGCGTTCTCGAGAAGTTCGTCATGGAGGAGGGCCTGGTTCCACGGCTCCGCGACCGGGGCGAGGTCGCCGCCGAGGGCCACGCCGTGGGCACCCGCATCGGTGCCGGGAAGGTCCGCTACTACGAGACCTACGACGAGGTGATCCGGCGCAAGCGGCACCTGCGCGAGGTCCTGGCTTCCGGCCGGGCGCTGGACACGCTGCCAGCCGAGGAGCGGGTCTTCGACGCCGGCGACGTGCTGGTGACAGAGATGACGACGCCGGACTGGGAGCCTCTCATGAAAGAGGCGTCGCTCATCGTGACCGAGAAGGGCGGGCGGACCTCGCACGCGGCCATCGTCGCGCGCGAATTCGGGATCCCCGCCATCGTGGGGTGCGGCGAGGCGGTTCGGTCGCTGGAGCCGCTCACCGAGGTGACGGGCACCTGCGCCGAAGGCGACGTCGGCTACATCCTGCGGGGCATCCACCCCTTCGAGGTGCGCAGGATCGAGCTCCGCCACCGCGGGCAGCTGCGTACCGGCGTGAAGCTCAACGTGGGGTTCCCGCGCAAGGCGCTCGCCGACGCGATGCTCCCGTCGGACGGGGTGGGCCTCGCGCGCGTGGAGTTCATTCTGACCTCGGAGGTCGGCATCCATCCGCTGGCGCTCCTCTACTTCGAGGATCTCCGGCAGTGGTCCGAGGGCGGCGAGCTGGCGGAGCCGCTCCAACCCTTCGCCGATCGCATCCGCAAAGAGGGGCGGGAGGAGATCGCGGCCATCCTCCAGGCGGTCGAGCGACGGACGGCCAGCTACGCCGACAAGCGTCGCTTCTTCGTGGATCGCCTGCGCGACGGCGTCGCGCTGATCTGCGCCGCCTTCCATCCCCGGCCCGTGCTGGTCCGGCTCTCCGACCTCAAGTCCAACGAGTACCGCGACCTCCTGGGCGGGCGGCTCTTCGAGCCGGCGGAGGAGAACCCCATGATCGCCTGGCGGGGGGCGTCCCGGTACGTCGATCCGCGCTTCGAGCCGGCCTTCGAGATGGAGACCGAGGCGCTCCGCTTCGTGCGCCAGGAGATGGGGCTCGACAACCTGCAGCTCATGGTGCCGTTCTGCCGTACTCCCGAGGAGGGGCGGGCGGTCACCCGGGCGCTGGACCTGCGCGGCCTGTCGCCCCAGGCGGGCGTTCCGCTGTTCCTCATGGTCGAGCTTCCCTCGAACGTCCTGGAGGCGGAGCGCTTCATCGAAGAGATGAGCCTGTCGGGTGGCTCGATCGGTACGAACGACCTGGTGCAGACCGTGTACGCGCTGTCGCGTGACGACCTGGAAGGTTACCCGCACGCCGTGGACGCCCGCGCTCCCGCCGTGAAGTCGATGATCAGGAGCGCGATCCGCACCTTCGCCTCACGGGGACTGGAGATCGGCATCTGCGGACAGGCGCCCTCGGATCACCCGGACGAGGTGCCGCGCTTCCTGGTCGAGTGCGGGATCACGTCGATGTCGGTGACGCCGGACACGCTCATGCGCGTGCGCGAGGCGGTGGGGGCGGCCGAGGCGGATCGTCCCGGCGCGGCCTGGCACGGCCACGCCGGCTGAGGGGGCTCAGTCGTCCACCAGCTGTCCCTTCTCCAGCCCGTGCTTGCTGAGCAGCCGGTACAGCGTGGTGCGATCGACCCCGGCGACCCGGGCGGCCTCGGAGATGTTGCCCTCGGTGTGATGGAGGACCCAGCCGAGGTACTCGCGCTCGAAGCGCGCGAGGACGCGGTCGCGTGCGCCGTGGTAACCACCTCCCGCGGTGAACAGCGCTTCCCCACCGCCCGCGAACTCGGTCGGGAGCGCGGTCGCGCGGACGTGGTCGAACTCCGGGATGTCCTCCGGACGGATGGGCTCGCCGGGACGGGCGAGCACGACCGCGTGCTCGATCACGTTCTGCAGCTCGCGGACGTTGCCCTTCCACGAGCGGCTCTGGAGCATGAGGATCGCGTCCTCGCTCAGCGTGGGACGGGCCGCCCTCCCCCGATGCCGGTGCCAATAGGTGCCCAGGAAATGCTCGGCGAGCGCCGGGATGTCCTCGGGACGGTGACGGAGCGGTGGAATGTGGATGGGCACGACCCGCAGGCGGTAGTAGAGGTCCTCGCGCAGCCTCCCGTCGCGCACGGCCGCCGTCGGATCCTTGTTGGTCGCGGCGATGAAGCGCACGTTGACCACGGCGTCGGTGCCCGTCGACCCGACCCGGCGCACCACGCCGTCCTGCACCACCCTCAGGAGCTTGGCCTGCGTGGGCAGGGACATCTCCATGAGCTCGTCGAGGAAGAGCGAGCCCCCGCTCGCGGCCTCCATCAGGCCCTGCTTGTCCCGCACGGCCCCCGTGAAGGATCCCTTCACGTGGCCGAACATCTCCGACTCGAGCAGCGCATCGGGGATGGCGGCACAATTGAGCGCGACCATGTGACGGCTGCTGCGCCGGCTGTGGTAGTGGATGTACTGCGCCATCATCTCCTTGCCGGTGCCCGACTCGCCGGTGATGAAGACGGACGCGTCGGTGGACGCGACCCGACGCGCGAGCTCCATCACGCCGAGGAAGCTCGGCGACTCCCCGAGCAGGACGACGGCCTCGGTCTTCCCCGCCCGACCCTTCGACTCCTCCTTCAGGGCCTGCGATTCGCGCGCGACGATCACCGTGTGGGCGGCGCGGCCCACGAGCACCTGCAGGTGGGTGGCCGCGAACGGTTTCGGGATGTAGTCCCACGCACCGTCCCGCAGCGCCTGGATGCTCGACTCGACCGTGGGTCGGCCGGTCATCACGATGACCAGGGTGTCCTCGCGGGCCTGCAGCGCAGCCTGCAGCAGCTCGGCGCCCGGTACGCCGGACATGTAGAGGTCGAGCACCACGACGTCGAACGTCCCCTTGCGCACCAGGGCTTCCGCGTCGGAGCCGCGCGTGGCGCCCCTCACGTCGAAACCCTCCTGCCCGAGAAGGCTCACGCAGCTCTCGCACAGCGTCTCCTCGTCGTCGACGACCAGGATCCGGACGGAAGCCTTCTGATCAGGGGTCAGGGGGATCTGAAGCGGAGCCTCCTCCCCGTCGTCCCCGTCATCGAGGGGGTCCGGCTCGTGCATCCTGCCTCTTCGGTGCGTCGCGGTGTCGCTGGTCACGGGTTTCGTCCTCGTTTCGACGTTGCGTGGTCTCCGTAGTGCGGAAGCAACGCCCATGCCACGCGTCCCCTCCATTTGTTGCGGAGGGCCAACACTGAAGAAGTGATAGACCCTGCAGTGGGTCGACGGAAGGGAGATGGGCACCCCGGTGACGGGTCGCCTCCTCGTTTGAGCGTTGTATCGACGCATCACCGAGGCGCCGATACGACACCGGGGCGCACATTCCGGGGTGGCCGGGGCTTCTTGACGAGCCTTCCGTCCGGCGATCCCTTCACGGTTTCCCTGCCGCATTCCCTTCGGGAGGATCTGGTGAGAAGCTCCACCGCCCTGCTGTTCCTCTCCCTCCTCGTGGCCTGGCCCCTCCCGATGCGGGCCCAGGAGTTGGGCCGCGACGTGGTGGTCGAGCGCAACGTGATGATCCCCATGCGCGACGGGGTGCGTCTCGCCACCGACATCTACCGGCCGGCGGCGGACGGCCGTGCCTTGGAGGGCAGGCGCCCCCTGGTGCTGCAGCGCACGCCCTACGGGAAGGCGACGGAGCGCTTTCTGCCCCAGGCCCTGAGCTTCGCCGCCCACGGATACGTGGTGGCGCTGCAGGACTTCCGCGGCCGGTACGACTCGGAGGGGGCGTTCACGAAGTACGACCCTCTGGACGCACCCGACGGCTACGACACGGTCGAGTGGCTCGCCCGGCTCCCCTACGTGGACGGCCGCGTGCTCATGTGGGGCACGTCGTTCGCCGCCCACGCCGGCGCCGACGCCGCGAAGATGAACCCTCCCCACCTGGCCGGGCTCGTGCTCAACGAGGGCGGGCTGTCGAACCCGTGGGACCACGCCATCCGCCAGGGCGGCGCTTTCGAGCTGGGCCGCGAGCTCACCTGGGCGTTCCGGCAGATCCCGCTGGAGACGGACGACCCGGTCGTGCGCGCCCACTTCGAGAAGGAGACCGTGGAGGACTGGTACGCCGCGCTCCCCTTCCGCCCCGGACTGAATCCGTTGTCCATCGCGCCCAACTTCGAGGCCTACATCCTCGAGGAGATGACCCACTCCGACTACGACGACTACTGGAAGGAGATGGGGATGAACTGGGAGGAGTACTACCCACGGACGGCGGACGTCCCGATGGTCCACATCGGCGGGTGGTACGACATCTTCCTGCGCGGGACGCTCCAGAACTACGTGGAGTTGTCGCGCATGAAGTCTTCGCCCATGCGCCTGATCGTCGGCCCGTGGACCCACTCGGGGAACGGCCGCACCTACGCCGGGGACGTCGACTTCGGCCCCGACGCCGCCATCGGCGACTTCGACACCGGCTTTCAACTCCGCTGGTTCGACCGGCTCCTCGGCGCCGACGCGTCCGCACCCGCGGACAAGCCGGTGCGCCTCTTCGTCATGGGCACGGGGGACGGGGGCAAGGACGCCGACGGGCGGCTGCGCCACGGTGGCTCCTGGATGGACGCCGACGGCTGGCCGCTCCCCGGTGCGCGGCCCACCTCGTACTACTTCCACGCCGACGGATCGCTCTCCACCGCGCCGCCCGCCGAGGCCACGTCGTCGACGACCTTCACCTTCGACCCGGCGCATCCCGTGCCGACGCTGGGCGGCAACGTGTCCGCGCGGGTGAAGGACGGCGCCTACGACCAGCGCGAGCGCCCGGACTTCGTGGGGAGCCGCCCGCCCTATCTCCCGTTGTCGGCGCGGAGCGACGTCGTGGTGTTCCAGACCGAGCCCCTCTCCGAGGCGGTCACGGTGGTCGGGCCCATCACCGTGACGCTGTACGCGTCCTCCGACGCGGTGGACACCGACTTCACGGTGAAGCTCCTGGACGTGTATCCCCCCGGCTCGGACTTCCCTTCCGGCTTCGACCTCAACCTCACCGACGCCATCACCCGCGCCAGCTACCGGAACGGGCGACCCACGCGCGACCTCATCACCCCCGGGCAGGTCTACGAGCTCACCATCGAGCCCTTCCCCACGGCCAACGTCTTCAAGAAGGGCCACCGCATCCGCGTCGACGTGTCCAGCAGCAACTTCCCCCGCTGGGACGTGAACCCCAACACCGGCGAGCCACTGGGGAAGAACAGGCGAGAGGTGAAGGCGGACAACACGATCTGGCACGACGCGGCCCACGCATCGCGCATCGTGCTTCCGGTCATGCCGCGGCCCCCGCGGTAGCGTGGTGCGCGTCGGGGCGGCCCGGTAGCTTTCACCTCGGTGGCGTTTTCGGCCGACCATTCCCCCGATCGCGCGCACGCGTCCCCGGTGACGACCATGGGTCCGCTCCTTCTTCTCGCGCTCGTCCTCTCCCTCGCGGCGCCGGCTCCGTCCTCCGCCCCGCGCTGGCCCCACCCTTCCGCCCCCACGCGGCGAGCCCGAACGCCGAAGGTGCTGGTCCTTCGCGTCGAGGGTGCCCGCGCGGACGCCCTGGCCGAGGCGTGGACGCCCACCCTGGACGGTCTGCGTGCGGACGGGATGTGGACCGACCAGGTGCGCTCGGGCGCCGGGTTCGGCGCCACCTCCTGGAGCGAGGTTGCGCGCGGCCGCCAGGCTCTCGGCGTCCCCGTCGCCGTGGGCGCGGACCAGGCCGTCCAGGCGCTGGGACGGGACGGCACTGCCCTCGTCGTGGCTGGGATCCCGGTCGGGTCGTCGGGGCCCACCGGCGCCGTCACGGCGCTGGAAGCCGCGGATGGGGAGGTCGCCCGCGTACTCGACGCCGTCCGTGCGCGCCCCGGGTTCGCCGGCGAGGACTGGCTCGTGCTGGTCACGAGCGACGGGCCCGCCGGATACGGGCGCTCGTTCTGGATCGCCTCGGGGCCCTCGGTGCCCGCCGGGACGCTGATGCGCGTCCCCTCGCCCGACGCCGCCGCCCGGCTCGCCGCGGCCCACCTGGGCGGGGCGCCGCTGGCCGCGGACACGTCCGCGCTCGCACGCGGCCTCCTCCGGAGCCTCCGTCCACACTGGGAGGACCCGGCGGTGGTCGAGCTCGCCAAGCTCCCGCCGCGTGCGTCGTTCTTCCCCTTCGAGAGCCGCGCCCGGGCGCTCGCCCGCGACCGCGGTGCGTCGAGCCGCGTCGTCGATCTCGCCGGGCGGTGGGCCTTCCTGTGGACCCCGACGGCCGACGGGGGCCCCGCGGACTTCGCCCGCCCGGACTTCGACGACTCCGGGTGGGACAGGATCCCGGTCCCCTCCGACTGGCAGATGCAGGGCTACGGCGTGCCCATCTACCTGAACTCGGACTACCCCTTCGAGAAGAACCCGCCCTTCATCCGCCACGACGACGCTCCCGTCGGCCGCTACCGCACCTGGTTCGACGTGCCGGAGGCGTGGAGCGGCGACCGGGTCGTGCTGCACCTCGGCGCGGTCAAGTCGGCGGGCTACGTATGGATCAACGGCGTGCGCGTGGGCTATACGCAGGGCAGCAAGCTCCCCGCGGAGTTCGATGTCACCCGCCACCTGCGCACCGGCCGGAACCTCCTGGCGATGGAGGTGCATCGCTGGAGCGACGGCAGCTACCTGGAGGACCAGGACTTCTGGCGCCTGAGCGGCATCGAGCGCGACGTCTACCTCTACGCGGAGCCGCATACGCGCGTCGCGGACGTGTGGGTGCGCGCGGGGCTCGACGACGCGTACCGTGACGGCACCCTCGACCTGGACGTGACGCTCGCCAGGGACATGGAGGGCGGCGCGCCCGGCGCGCTGCGGGTCGAGCTCCTCGACCCGTCGGGCGCGTCGGTCCTGGACGAAGGCGTTGCGGCACCCGCGGTCGCGCCCGGAGGTACGGGCCACGCGACGCTGCGGCGCACCCTCCCGTCCGTACGCCGGTGGACGGCGGAGACGCCCGAGCTGTACACCCTCGTCCTGACGCTGGCCGACGGCGACGGCGCCACCGCGGAGTCGGTTCCCCTGCGCGTGGGCTTCCGCACCGTGGAGATCGCGGACGGCCAGGTGCGCGTGAACGGCGTGCCGATCACCGTCGAAGGTGTCGACCGCCACGAGCACGACCCCGTCGCGGGCCACGTGCTGAGCGTCTCGTCGATGCGCGAGGACATACGCCTGATGAAGGCGGCGAACATCAACGCCGTGCGCACGTCGCACTATCCCGACGACCCGGCGTGGTACGACCTGGCGGACGAGCTCGGCCTGTACCTCGTGGACGAGGCGAACATCGAGTCCCACGGGATGGGCTACGACCCGGAGGTCACGCTCGGCAACGACACCGACTGGGCGACGGCGCACATGACGCGCACGCGCCGGATGGTGGAGCGCGACAAGAACCACCCGTCGGTGACCTTCTGGTCGCTGGGCAACGAAGCCGGCAACGGCATCGACTTCGAGGCCACGTACTCCTGGATCAAAGGACGCGACCCGACCCGGCCGGTGCAGTACGAGCGCGCGGGGCTCTCCTGGAACACGGACCTCTACGTGCCGATGTACCCCTATTTCGAGCACCTGGAGGCGTACGCGCGCGGCGACGACCCGCGCCCGCTCATCATGTGTGAGTACGCGCACGCGATGGGCAACAGCGTGGGCAACTTCGCCGACTACTGGGCGATCATCGAGCGCTATCCCAAGCTCCAGGGCGGCTTCATCTGGGACTGGGTGGACCAGGGGCTGCGCAAGGTGACGGCCGCGGGCGACACCATCTGGGCGTACGGCGGCGACTTCGGTCCTCCGGGCACGCCCTCGGACGGCAACTTCGTGATCAACGGCCTCGTGCAGCCCGACCGCAGGCCCAACCCCCACTACTGGGAGGTGAAGGCCGTCTACCAGTGGGTGCGCACCGAAGCCGTGGACGCATTACACGGTCGCGTTCGGGTCCACAACCGCTACCAGTTCCGGGACCTGTCGGGCCTCGACATGCGCTGGAGGCTTCGCGAGGACGGCTCGGTCGTCGCCGAGGGCTCGGCGGACCTGCCCCCGGTCGCGCCCGGGGCGAGCGCCGACGTCGCCCTCCCCCTCCCCCCCGTCACGTGGAAGCGCGGCGCGGAGTACCACCTGGACGTGCGCTATCTGCGTCGCGCCGACGACGGACTTCTCCCCGCGGGACACGAGGAGGCGGCCACGCAGCTCGACCTCGGCGTACCCGGCGGCGCGGCACCCGAGCCCCCACCCCCGGCGGGACGGGCCGAGCTGCGCGAGGTCGCGGGAACCATGGTCCTCACCGCGGGCGACGTGCGCGCGGAGGTGGACCGCGCGACCGGCCTCCTGCGCGCCTACCGCGTCGGTGACCGGGAGCTGCTCCGTGCCCCGCTGGCGCCGGACTTCTGGCGCGCGCCCACGGACAACGACTTCGGAGGCGACTGGCAGCTGCACCTGGCCGTGTGGAAGGACGCGGGCGCGGGCTTCACCGTGGATCGGATCGAGCAGGGATCCGAGCCCGACGGCACGGCGCGCGTCACCGTGACGGGACAGATCCCCGCCGGCGACTCGCCCCTCACGCTCACCTACGCCCTCGCCCCCGACGGCACGCTCGAGGTCGGCGAGCGTCTCGATCCCGTCGCCGGCGCCGACCTGCCGCGCCTCCCACGCTTCGGGATGCACACCGAGCTGCCGGCGCGCTACCACCGCACCGAATGGTTCGGGCGGGGACCGATGGAGTCGTACCGGGACCGCAAGACGGCGGCGTTCGTGGGGCGGTGGTCTCTCGACGTCTCCGGGTGGGCGCACCCCTACGTCCGCCCGCAGGAGACCGGCAACCGGACGGACGTGCGCTGGCTCACGCTGTTGGACGACGAGGGGTGGGGGCTCCGGGTGGAAGCCGAGCCACTCCTGGAGGTCACGGCGATCCCCTACGCTCGCGCGGACCTCGACCCCGGACCGGCGAAGGCGCAGCGCCACTGGGGAGAGCTCCGCCGCCGCGACGCCATCTACCTGAACGTCGACTTCGGGCAGATGGGCGTCGGCGGCATCGACTCGTGGGGCCCCACGGCGCTGCCCGAATACTCGCTCCCCTACGGAAGGTACGAGTACCGGTTCAGACTGCGGCCCGTGAGGCCCTGACGGGAAAATCGGAACGGCGGACATGGCGCTGCGTGCCCCGTGTCGGAACGTCGCTGTTGCCTCCCCGACCCGTGAGTGTTTATACACGGCGTGCGCGTAGAGACGAACAGACGTCGGGGGGGGTGGGGAACCTTCCGCCCCTTCGGGCGAAGAACAGAGATTGTGAAAACCCGCGGGGTCCCCGACCGACGGTGATGCGTGGAGCCGCCGCCGAGGGGGCCGGGGGGTGTGGTGCAGGGACGAGCAGGGGGCTCGCGGTGAATGGCGCAGGGTTGCCCGGAGAGCGTTCTCCGTGTAACCTCGGCGCCCTCTCGATGTATAGTGGAAGGATTCCTGGTCGTCGCGCTGGGGCGTCGGCCGGTATTGTGCGTACCCCCAGGGGAGGTTTCCCAACATGCTCGGACGGCTACACCGTACGCTCATCCTCCTGTCGACCGCGCTCGCCGTGGTCCCGGCCGCGAGCCTCGGTGCCCAGGAGCGGTTCCGCGTTCTCATCCCGAACTTCCAGCCCCTCGAGGGCGCCGACAAGAAGTTCGGTGAGAACGTCGCCAAGGATCTGCGGGAGCTGGTGGGCGGGCTCGCGACGCACCAGTCGATCGACAAGAAGGAGATCGAGACGAACCTCAAGCGCTTCAAGATGAAGTGGGAGGATCTCGACTGCGTGCGCACGCGCCAGCTGGCGGCGCAGATGAACGCCCAGGTCGCGCTGTGCGCGTCGTACTCCGGGACCAAGGACGCCTACACGGTGAACGCGGCGTTCTGGGACGTGAGCTCCAGCGAGGTGTTCGAGGTCGATCCGACGACCGCGGGCGAGAAGGCGGACAAGGACGCGGCCCAGCACATCTTCGGACAGTTCGACCGCTACCAGCAGCAGGTGCGCGCGGCGGCGATCTGCGCCGACTACGCGGGGAGCCAGCAGTGGGACTCGGCGCTGCGCAACTGCGACGAGGCGCTCGAGCTCAACCCGAACGCGGTCGGCACCCGCTACCTCAAGGCGCGCATCCTCTTCGACTCCGACCACTACCCGGAGGCGCTCACCGAGCTGAAGAAGGTGCTCGAGCTCAACGCCTTCCACGAGGACGCCCTGCAGCTCGCCGGCTACATCTCCGCGAAGGAGGGCCAGGACGACCAGGCGCTCGAGTACTACTCGCAGTACCTGGAGCTGAACCCCGGGAGCGCGGCGGTCCGGATGAAGATCGCCTACGAGCTCGCGCAGGCCGGTGACCCGGCCGGGGCCATGCACCTCATCCAGCAAGGTCTCGACGTCGACCCGGAGAACATCGACCTCATCGAGCAGTTCGGCGGCTTCGCCTTCGCGGCGGGCCAGAAGGTGAACGATGCGGCGGCCGCCGACAACGAGGACGGTGGCGCGGTGGCACCCGAGGCGGCCAACTACTACCGGCAGGCGATCGAGGCGTACAAGAAGGTGTTCGCGGCCAAGGGCGCCGACACGCCGGTGGGCGAGCTGCGCAGCATCATCGCCGCGCACATCCAGCTCGGCGAGCTGGACGATGCGATCGCCGTGGCCAACCAGGCGCTGGAGACGCACCCGCAGGAGGACGCGATCTGGTCGATGTACGCCGACGCCCTCCAGCGCACCGGCAAGCTGGACGAGGCTATCGAAGCCCTCGACCATGCCAGCCAGATCGACCCGGAGAACACCGCGTACAGCCTGCGAAAGGGTAAGTGGCTCGTCGAGGCCGGACGGGTCGACGAGGCCGTCGCGTCCCTGAAGAACGTCGCGACCGCCGATCCCCAGCAGGCGGAGTCCGCGGCGCGCATGATCTTCGCGGACGCCTACGCGAAGGGCGTGCAGAAGAACAACTACGGCTACGCCATCAAGCTGATCGGCGCCGCCAAGCAGATGCCGAACCTGGGCACCGCGATGAAGCAGCAGCTCAACTTCTGGCACGGCTACAGCCTCTACCAGGAGGCGCTGAACGAGCAGAAGCCCGCGACGGTGGCCACGGCGAAGTCGACGCTGCCCAAGTTCCAGCAGGCGCTGAGCCTGCTGCAGCAGGTTGGCGACTATCCGAAGACGGTGAACGTGAACATGGAGCAGTTCCTCACCGGCGTGAACACGTACATCGAGATCCAGGAAGCGATCATCAAGCGGGGCCGCTGAGCGGCGCTCGCCGGCCCACGTGGCCGGGAGGATCCGGGGCCCGCGCCGACGTCGGCGCGGGCCCCGCTTCGTTTCCGGCCGCCGCCGGAGTCCGTCACTCGGCCCGGAGCGCCTCCAACGCGTCCACCCGCGTCGCGCGCAGCCCGGGAAGGAAGCTGGCCGCCGCCGACACCGCCAGCAGGATCACCGCCACGCCGGCCAGTACGCGGGGGTCGCGGGGGGAGACCTGGAAGAGCAGGTCCGCCGCGTAGGGGCCCGCACCCAATGCGACGGCCAGGCCGAGGGCGACGCCGGCGCCACCGAGACGGAGACCGCGTGACACCACGCCGCGCAGCAGCCGACCCCGCTCCGCCCCGAGAGCGGTGCGGATGCCGAGCTCCCGGGTCCGCTGCGCGACGTCGAAGGCGAGCACGCCGTAGAGACCGATCGCCGCCACCACCACGGCCAGGAGGCCGAACATGGTGAACATCGTGGCACCAAGCGTCCAGGCCTTCGCCTGGGGCTCGAGGATCTCGCGCAACGGACGCACGCTCGCGAAGCGCACGCGGGGATCGAACGAGCGCAGGACCGGGGCCGCGGCCGCCGCGATGTCCGCGGGGTCACCGGACGTCCGGATGTAGAAGGCGTTCATCCGCTGGTCGTCGTGCTGGGCCAGGGGCATGTAGTACGCCATGTACGGCTCGTCCTGGAGCTCGCCCCGGGAGGCGTCCTCGGCCACGCCCACCACGGTCGTGCACCCCTGGGGGTCGTCCCCGACCATCAGGCACTTCCCCAGGGGATCGTCCTCCGGCCACAGCGTGCGCGCCATCGTCTCGCTCACGACGGCCACCGGCTCCGCGCCGGCCCCGTCCGACTCCTGCAGGTCGCGGCCCCGCGTGATGCGCAGCCCGACCGTGTAGAGATACTCCGGCGTGACTTCCTGGTAGTACGGCCCGCCGCCCGGAAGCTGCGGGAGGCTGTCGATTCCGGGAACCCTCAGCTCGTCGGCGAACGCCCATTGGAAGGGCGAGTTCGTGCCCGCCACCGCATCGACGCCGGGGAGCGCACGCATCCGATCCATGGCGTCCGTGTAGATCGCGTTCCGGTCGGCGTCCGTGGTCACCGAGTCCGATTGCATCGCGGGGAAGATCCCCGACGTGCTGAACTCGAGGGTGGCCATGGCCAGGCGGTCGGTGTCGAGCCCCAGGTCGAGGCCCCGCACCTGGCCCACGCTGCGCACGAAGAGGCCCGCGCCGACCAGGAGCACCACCGAGAGCGCCGCCTGCGCGACCGTGAGGACGGCCCGCGTGCGGGACCGCCCTCCCGAGCTCGCGCCCGCCCCCATGGCCAGGTCCCCCGACAGGTCGGCCCGTGTGGCCTGCGCGGCGGGCCCGACGCCCGCCAGCAAGCCGGCGAGCACGGCGGTCGCGACGGTGAACGCCAGCAAGCGGCTGCCCACCGCAGACCCGGGGAACAGCACGCCGGGGAGGAGCGCGGCCCGCAGGGCGCCCCCACCCCAGTAGGCCAGGAGGATCGCCACGCCTCCGCCGAGCGCCGCGAGCACGACCGACTCGACCACCATCGACCCGATCAGGCGGCCCCGCCCGACGCCGAGGGCGAGCCGGACCGCCACCTCGCGGCGGCGGCGGGTGCCCCGCACCAGGAAGAGGTTCGCCACGTTGGCGCAGGCGATGAGCAACACCAGGAGGCTCACCCCTCCGAGCCAGCGGGCGACCTTCGCCTCGCCCGAGGCCTCCGGCCCCCGCGCGGCGATGAGCGGGTCCAACGCGACCCGGGCATCCGCTTCGTAGTATCCCTTTTCGATGATCTCTCGCCGGCCGTTCAGGTGCAGCGCCGTCGCTTCCTCCGCCGCCCGCGACGGCACCACGCCGGGCGCCAGGCGCACCACCGCGCTCATCCAGAACCACCCCCGACTCTTCTCCCATTGGGGTCCGTTCAGCGCGACGCCGGCGTTGACGAGAGGGAGCCAGAGATCCACCGGCTCGAGGTCGACGCCGGTGAACCCGGCGGGCGCGACCCCCACCACGGTGAACGGGTGTCCCGACACCGTGAGCGTCCGGCCCAGCACGCCGGGATCAGCGCCGTAGGCGCGCTCCCAGAACTCGCGGCCCAGCACCACCGTCCCCTCCGCGTTCGCCCGGTCGTCCTCTTCGTTGAAGAAGCGGCCCAGGGCGGGATGCACGCCCAGGAGGGGAAAGAAGTCCGAGGTGGCCATCGTGGCGCCCACCCGCGTCGCGTCCGGCCCACTGCCCAGCGTGTACCGAGCCGGGCCCGTCCACGCCGCAACGCCCTGGAACGCCGACGCCGCCTTCAGATCCAGGTAGTCGGGATACGCGATCGTCTCGGAGCGTGTCGGCCGGCCCATGAAGGAGCGCTCCACGATCACCCGGCGCACCGCGTCGGCGTCGACGACGTGGGCCGGCGGGCTGAACAGCAGCCGGTCCAGCACACCGAACATCGTCGCGTTCGCCCCGATGCCCAGCGCCAGCGTGAGGATCACGCCCGCCGCGAAGCCCGGACTCTTGCGCAGTGTACGCGCCACGTTGCCCAGCGAAGCCGTCACCAGCCCCCACATCTCCACGCGCCTCATCGCCGTCCGCCTCCTCCGCTCGTCCCGTTCCAGGCGAGTCCGGTATCCACGGGGATCGCCGAACCGCCGCTCCGCCTCCCCCCGCGCCTCTTCGGGGGGCATGCCTTCCGCGACGAGGCGGTCCACCATCTCCGCCAGGTGATGCTCCACCTCCCACGCCGCGGCCTCCGCCGCGTCCCGCGGCGTGCGGCTCCGGTGGAAGCCCCCGCCCCCTTCCATTCCGCTCATGCGCCGTGCCTCAGGTCGCCGCGTCCGGCGCGATGCGCGCCACGGCTTCCACGTAGGACGCCCAGCGGCGCTCCTCCTCCGCCAGCGCGGCCTCCCCGGCCGGCGTCAGCCCGTAGTACTTGGCGCGTCGTCCCTTATCCGACACGCCCCAGTCCGCGGACAGCCATCCCCGCCGCTCCATGCGGTGCAGCGCGGGATAGAGGGCCCCCTCCTCCACCACCAGCCGGTGGTCGGTGGCGTGGCGGATGAAGTCGAGGATCGCGAAGCCGTGGAGCTGGCCCGCGGAATGGAGCGTCTTGAGCACGAGCAGCTCGAGGGTGCCCTGCACCACGGCCAGGGGGGAATCGTCCATGACGTCGTCTCTCGGCGAGCTGTGCCGCCCACGGCCGGCGGACGCGGGCCGCCCGGCGGCGGCGGATAGCCTAAATCGTTTAGGTGATCGGACGATAAATGCCTAAGCGGTTTAGGTCAAGGGTCGGGCGTGGGGCCCCGCCGTCAGCCGCCCGTCGCCTCCACCTGCTGCCACCGAACGTAGAAGTTCGGGTCTACCAGGAAGTCCTCCGCGGACACGCCGACGTCGACCTCCTGCCAGCGCTCGGTGGGGCGGATCCATGAGGGCGCCCCGGGCTGGAGCATCACGCGCACGGGCATGGCGAAGCCGGGCACGACGTCGGTCCAGCGGAAGGAGAGCTTTCCACCTTCGATGTGGTACTCGAGGGTGGGGACCAGTGTGGTCCGCAGGTACTCGTCGAAGACCGCCGAAAGGTCGAGCCCCGATTGGCTCGCGATGTAGTCCTCGACCTGGGCGCTGGTGACCGTCTGATGCCAGAAGGTCTCGTTCAGGCCGCGCAGGATGCCCCGCCACGCGTCGTCGTCGTCGACGAGCTGGCGGATCGTGTGCAGCATGTTGCCGCCCTTGTAGTACATGTCGCCGGAGCCTTCGTCGTTCACGCCGTAGGCTCCGACGATCGGGCGGTCGTTCCGGATGCGGGCACGCGTGCCGATCACGTACTCGGCGCCGGCCTCCTTCGAGCCGGTGCGGCACTCGATGTAGAGGTTCTCCGCGTAGTTGGCGAAGCTCTCGTGGATCCACATGTCCGCGGCGTCCTTCATGGTGATGCTGTTGCCCCACCACTCGTGCGCGCTCTCGTGCACGATGATGAAGTCCCACGAGAGCCCCTGCCCCGTCCCGGACAGATCCGTCCCGCGATAGCCGTTCTGATAGCCGTTTCCGTACGCCACCGCGCTCTGGTGCTCCATCCCGAGGTGCGGCGCCTCCACCAGCTTGTAGCCGTCCTGGTACCACGGATACGGGCCGAACCAGTGCTCGAAGCAGGTGAGCATGTCGCGCGCCTGCTCCCACTGGGAGCGTGCCGCCTTCTCGTGGAAGGCCAGCGGCCAGAAGTCCATGGTCAGCGTGCCCAGCTCGCCCTCGAACAGCTCCCGCCAGTGTGCGTACGTGCCCGCGTTGACCGAAATGCTGTAGTTGTTGATGGGCGAGGTGACGAACCAGGTGAAGGTGCTCGTCCCGTCGTCGTTCACGGAGGTGGAGCGCAGGCGCCCGTTGGACACGTCCACCATCGGCGTGGGCACCGTGACGGCCACGCGCTGGCTGTCCGGCTCGTCGGCCATGTAGTCCTTGTTCGGCCACCACACGCTGGCGCCCAGCCCCTCGTTGGCGGTGGCCACCCACGCGTTGCCCAGGCTGTCGCGCTGCCAGATGTAGCCGCCGTCCCACGGCGGGCGCAGGGCCACCTTGGGCCTGCCGTGGAAGTAGACCATCACCGAGCTCGTCGCTCCCGCAAGCTGCGGGGCGGGGAGCCTCACGAAGAAGGCGTTTCCGTCTCGCTGCCAGGTCAGCAGGTAGCCGTCCTGTCGGATGCTGTCCACCTGCATGGGCTCCTGCAGGTCGATCTGCATCTCGTCGCCCGGCTCGGTCACGCGGTACGCGATCTCGTTCCACCCGGAGATGGTCGAGTCCGCCGGGCTGACGCGGACGTGCAGGTTGTAGAACGTCACGTCCCACCAGGCGCGCGCGGGGCCGTCGGAGCCGCGCAGGCTATCCGCGTGCGTGAAGCGCATGGTGTCGGTGGGCGACTGCGCCCGCACGCCCAGGGGCGCGAGGAGAAGGAGGCCGGCGAGGACGGAAGAGCTTCGCATGGATGGTCGGACCGTCGAAGGTGTCGCGGCGGGTAGGTTCCGATACGTACCCCCGGCCCTCGCGAGGATCCCCGGCGCGCCACCGCGCTCGCCTCCCGTGCACGCCACTGCCCGCACCGGACCGGTCCTCCGGGCCCCCGGGGGCTCACCTTGACAGCTTAGGGGAAGCCGGGCACCTTCCCTTATCAGCTAAGGGGAACACTGGAGGAGCGCGCATGCCCCGCATCACATCCGACACGCTGTACGGAACGCTCAACCTGCTCATCCTGCGGGCCCTCGCGGACGGAGCGCTCCACGGCCTGGCCATCCAGCGGTCCCTGCACGCGGCCAGCGAGGCCACGCTGTCCATCGACGAAGGCGCCCTCTACCCCGCGCTGCACCGGCTCGAGCGCGACGGCCTCCTCGACGCCGAGTGGGGCACGTCGGAAAACAACCGGAGGGCCAAGTTCTACCGGCTCACCGCCGACGGCCGCCACCACCTGGAGCGGGAGACCGACAAGTGGGTGACGCACGTGCGCGCGGTCTCCCGCGCGCTGCGCGTGGCCGCGGTGGTCGAGGGAGACCTGCCGGCGTGAGGCGGCGGTCCGCCTGGGACGGCCTCCGCCGCCTGCTGCGGGGCGACGCGGACGTCGCACGGGAGATCGACGCGGAGCTCGACTTCCACGTGGAGGGTCGGGTCGAGGAGCTTGTCGCCGAAGGCTGGGACGAGGCCGAGGCGCGGCGGGAGGTGCTTCGCCGCTTCGGGGACAGGGAGGGCATCGAAGCCGAGTGCCGCGGGATCGCGGCGGGCCGGGAGCGCGCCGAACGACGGGAGGAGGTGATCATGGGAATGGTCCGCAACGTCCGGCTGGCACTCAGATCGCTCGCTCGGAGCCCCGGCTTCGCGCTGGTCTCGATCGTCACGCTCGCGCTCGGCATCGGCGCCAATGCCGCCATCTTCAGCTTCGTCGACGGCGTCATGCTCCGGCCGCTGCCCTACGCCGAGCCGTCGGAGCTCGTCACGGTTTGGCCGGGCATGGTCACGAACACGCGCGCGACGGAGTGGCTGCAGCAGGACACCCGCTCGTTCACGGCCATCGCCGGAGCGTCCACCGGCGACTTCCCCCTCACCGGCGAAGGCGGCGCCGAGCAGGTACGCGGGGCACGCGTGTCCCCGGCATGGTTCGACGTGCTGGGGGCCCGCCCGCTCCTGGGACGCACCTTCGTGGCGGAGGACCAGGACCCTGATCGATCCCGGGTCGTGGTGCTCGGTCACGCGCTCTGGCGGGAGCGGTACGGCGCGGACCCGGCGGTGGTCGGGCGCACGGTGCGGATCCTGTCCACGCCGTACACGGTCATCGGCGTCATGCCCGCCGACTTCCGCCCCCTCGACGCACGCACCCGCCTGTGGGTGCCCCAGGACGTCGAGCCCGGCACCACGGTGGGCACCGACGAGAGCTGGTGGGTGTCCACGCGCATCGCGCGCCTCGCCCCGGGAGTCGCGCCCGACGCGGCCGCGCGCGACCTGCGGGCCGCGGCCGCCCGTCTCGCCGAGGAGTTCCCCACGGACGTGGACAGCCGCACGGCGGCGGGCGCCACGATCGTCACCCTGCGCGACGCCCTGGTCGGAGACTTCGGCCGCACCCTCGGTATCCTCCTCGGCGCCGTGGGGCTGGTCCTCCTCGTCGCCTGTGCCAACGTGGCCAACCTGCTCCTCGCCCGGGCCGGCACACGCCGCCGTGAGGTGGCGGTCCGCACCGCCCTGGGAGCCGGCCGCGGGCAGATCGTCTCGCAGCTGCTCACCGAGAGCCTGGTCCTGGGCGCGCTGGGTGGCGTGACGGGAACGGTGGCCGCGTGGGCGACCCTGGGCACGCTGGCTTCCCTCGCCCCCGTGCGGCTCCCCCGCGTGGACGAGGTCCACATCAACCCGACGGTGCTCCTCTTCGCCGTCGGGATCTCCCTGCTCTCCTCGCTGTTGTTCGGCCTGTTACCGGCGTGGCGCGCGACGCGCGTCGACCCCGGGCCGGCGCTGGGAGGCAGCACGCGCGGCACCGCCGGAGCCGCGGGGTCGGGGCGCACCATGTCCGTGATCATCGCCACCGAGGTGTGCCTGTCCGTAGTGCTCGCCGTGGCGTCGGGCCTCCTGGTGAACAGCCTGCTGGAGCTCCGCGCCGTCGACCCGGGCTTCCGGTCGGAGGGTGTGCTCACCTTCCAGGTGGCGGTCCCGCCGCCGGAAGGGGACGATGGAGCGGATCCCGCGTTCCACCTGCTCTGGGACCGCCTCGCGGCGACCCCGGGCGTGCGCTCCGTGGGCGCGATCCAGGCGCTGCCCCTCACGGAGGTGAACAACCGGTATCCCTTCTGGGCGGAGGACAACGAACCGGTCGCAGGCGCGCGGGCTCCCACCGCGAACATCCGGGCGGCGACACCCGGCTACCTGGCCACCCTGGGCATCCCCCTTCTCGAAGGGCGTTGGTTCACCGACGCAGACCGCCGCGACGCCCCGCCGGTGATGTCGGTGAACCGGGCACTGGCAGAGCGCCTGTGGCCCGGCGGCGACGCTCTCGGCAAGCGCGTTCGCCTGCTCTCCGGGGAGTCCTTCGAGTGGACCGTGGTCGGCGTGGTCGGGGACGTCCGCCAGACGGGCCTCGCGCGGGACCCTGCGCCCGAGATCTACCTCCCCCACGACCAGTGGACGTTCCGGACCATGTTCGTCGTCCTGCGCACGGACGGTGACCCGGCCTCCCTGGCGCCCGCCGCCAGGCGCGCCGTCGAAGCCGTCGACCCCGACATCACGGTGGCGCGCGTGGCCACCATGTCCGACGTGGTGGCGGAGTCGATCGCGTCCGACCGGTTCCTCACCGCGCTGGTCGGCGCCTTCGGTCTGCTCGCCCTCGGCCTCGGGGCCATGGGCGTCTACGGCGTCGTGGCGCACGCGGTCGCGCGTCGCACCCCCGAGTTCGGCGTGCGCATGGCCCTCGGCTCCTCGCGCCGGCGGATCGTGGGCCGGGCCATGGCGGAAGGGCTGGCGCCAGCGGGTGTGGGCGTCCTCGCCGGCCTCCTCGTCGCTTGGGCGGCCACGCGCCTGCTCGCCTCGGTGCTCTACGAGGTGGAGCCCACCGACCCGCTCACGTGGCTGAGCGTGATCGGCGGGCTCGCGGCGGTGGCGGCGCTCGCGTGCTGGCTGCCGGCCCGGCGGGCCACACGGCTCGATCCCTCCGAGGCGCTGCGCGCCGACTGACCGGCGCCGCGGGGGCGGACCCGTCGCCGCTCCGCCCGTCGAGGACGGAGCGGCGACAGGATCAGCCTAGCGATTGCGTCCCTGCAGCTCGTCGGCGATGTGCGCCGCGTCGTACACACGGCGCAGCGCCTCGATGAGCGCCATCGAGTGCACGCTCACGCAGCGCGACACATCGTCCGTGAAGATGAAGCGGTTGGGGAGCATCTCGATGTTGCCGTCGAACACCAGGCCGACGACCTCTCCGGCACGGTTCACCACCGGGCTACCGGAGTTGCCGCCGATGATGTCCGCCGTGGACACGAAGTCGAAGGGCGTGTTCAGGTCGAGCTGGTTCTCCCGGTCACGCCAGCGCGCCGGCACCTGGAAGGGGGGCTGGTCGTCGAACTCGGCGGCGCGGGCGAACAGGCCGTAGAAGCTGGTCTTGTAGGGCGCGATCGTCCCGTTCATGGGGAAGCCCTTCACCACCCCGTCGCTGATCCGGAGGGTGAAGGTGGCGTCCGGCGGAAGTGCGGTGCCGTAGGCGGCGTAGATCGCCTGGCCGAGCTTCGCGGTGTTCGCCGAGATCACCGCGTTCAGCGCGGCGGCACGCTTCACGTAGCTGTTCGCCACCGGCTCGAGGTCCCGCACCGCCTGCACCATCGGATCGGCGCATCCGTCCACCGCCGCCAGGCCGCCCTCCACCAGCGACGCCCGGGCGCCGGCGTCGGCCAGCTCGCTGGCGCCCACCAGGGCGGCGGCGGCGGCCTCCGGGGTGCGTCCCTTCAGGAGCGCCCGCACGAGCGGGTCGGCGGCGCCCAGGGCGTCCTGGGCGGCCGTGAGCCAGCCGGCGAGCTGGAGCCGCTCGAGGTCGGTGTCGACGGGACGGTCGCGCAGCAGCCCCTGGCGCACCCGGTCGAGGCCGCTGCCCTGGAAGGCCGGAAGGCGCTCCGCCTCCGGCAGCTCGGCCTGCCGGGACAGCCGCACCAGGTCGATCGCCCAACCGAGCAGGGTGGAGCCGTTCAGCGCGTAGTAGCGCGACTGCGTCGCGAACGTCGCCAGCTCGAGCTGCGCGTCGGCGATGGCGTCCCACGTGCCGCCGTACTGCTCCCGGAGCGCGGGATCGGCCTCGATGCGCGCGCGGAAGTCGCTCTCGAAGGCCTCCTTGCGCTGCATGATCGACGCGTCCAGCAGGCCGTCCAGGTAGCCCCGGTACGCCTTCTTGGAGTTCTCGATCCCGAAGATCGTGTTCTCGTACCTGCGGGCGGCCTCCGGGCTCGTCTTCGACAGCGCGTAGAGCGCGTCCAGGCGGCGCTGGTAGTCGGCCAGGCGCGCGGGGTAGTCCACGTCGCGCAGGTACTCCATCTGGGCTAGCGTCAGCAGACGGCCCGTGGAGCCGGGATTGCCCACGACGAAGACGGGCTCGCCGTCCTTGGCGCCGGCCTCGCTCCAGGAGAGCCAGTTCTCCGGATGGAAGGGCCGGCCGTTCTCGTACACGCGCAGGAACGACACGTCCAGGTCGTAGCGCGGATAGGTGAAGTTGTCCGGGTCACCGCCGAAGAAGGCCGTCTCGAGCTCGGGCGCCATCACCAGCCGCAGGTCGTCGTAGCGGCGGTACTTGTAGAGCGAGTACATCCCGCCGTTGTAGAAGGCGACCACCTGGCAGCGCAGCCCGGACGACGCCTCGCACTCGTTGCGGACGGCGTCGATGGCGGCGTCGCGCTGGGTGACCTGCATGGCGTCGGTGCCCGCGGCGACGGCGCCGCGGATCCGCGGGGTCACGTCCTCGATGGACACGAGCTGGTCCACGTACAGGCCGGGGCAGCGCACCTCGTCCTCGCGGGTCTCGGCCACGAAGCCGTTGTGCAGGTAGTCGTGGTCGGCCGAGGACACCTGGTCGATGCAGGAGCGGGCGCAGTGGTGGTTCGTCATCACCAGCCCGTCCTCCGACACGAACGACGACGAGCACCCGGGGAGCCGGATCGACGACAGGCGCAGGTGGTCGAGCCAGGCCTGGGTGGCCTCGAACCCGTAGCGGGTCTGCCAGTACTCGAGCGGCGGCGCGTCGAACGTCCACATCGTGCCGAACTCGGGGACGGACCCCGGAACGACGGCGGTGGTCTGCTGCGCCCGGATCGGCGCGGCGAGCGCCAGGAGAATCGGCAGCGCCAGAAGGCGCGCGTGCACGTGCTTCATGGGGGAGCCCTCCTCGAGGTGCCCACTGGATCGGTGAGATCGCAGGGTGCCGCTCGGCCGGAGAGCGCGGGCGCCGAGACCGTCGGAGGGGAGGGGGCTCCAGGGGAGCTGGGCGCCGGGCGCCTCCGCGGTATTCCCGGACGTCACCCGACTGGAGAAAGCTAATCTAGACGCGCCCCTCCACCACCCTCCGGAACACGTCCAGCGCACCGCGCACTTTCTCGGGCGGCACGCCCACGAGGCGGTCCCAGGCGTCCGCGTGCTCCTCGCGCCGCTGGAGGAGCATCTCCATGACGCCCTCCACGGTGCGCTGCAGCTCCGGCGCGGCCAGGTTCATGCGTTTCCACATGGCCGCCACGACCTGGAGGGACGGGCGGTCCTGCTCGATCAGGTCCACCAGGTCCTCGTCGCTGAAGAAGGGGCCGACGACCGCGGCGCGCAGACAGAGGGTGACCAGCTCGACCACGTCGTCGTCCATGCTGCGCAGCAGCACCTTCTGCGAGCGCAGCTCGAGCACCTTGCCCAGGTACGCCATCAGCGGATGGACGGCGGGGCCCAGCCGGTCGAGAACCACCTCGCGCGCCCCCTGGAGGTGGAGGTACAGGCGGTCGTAGTGCTCGTCCTTCAGCCGGACCTTCTCCGACAGCTCCCGGCTGATCCAGTCGTAGCCGACCAGGTGGTCGAAGAGCGCCACGTCGCTGAGGTGGCCGCCGACGTCACGCGCGATCCGCCGCGGCGTGACCAGGAGGGACTCGCCCGACGTGGTCTCGATGCGCGCCGCGGTCCCCCCGTCGCCCACCAGGTCCGCGTCGCGCCCGGGGTCGGGAACCAGCTGCACGTTCAGCCCCTGACGCTTCTCCATGGCCGCGTGGAAGATGGCCACGAGCTGCTCGGTGAGGAGGACGTCGAGAAGCGTCGACATGGCTGGGAAGAGGCACTCCGGGGGAGGGTCCGACCGATCCACGGACTGGCTACCCCGAAGCCCGTCCGGGGGTCATTGCCCACCCCGCGGTCAGGGGCGAGCTTGCGGCGTTCCGATCTCGCTCGCCCACTCCAGGAGGGTCGGTCGTGACCGCCCGAATCCGCTCCGCGATGCGCGCGTCGCGGGCTTCCCTGCTGCTTCTCCTCCTCCTCCTCTCCGCGCTCCCCGTTCCCGGCGCCGCCCAGCAGAAGCGGGCGCTCACCTTCACCGACCTGATGCACATCCGCCAGGTGGAGGGACCCTCCATCTCTGCCGACGGACGCTGGATCGCCTTCACGGCGCGGCCCGACCGCGGCGACCCCGAAGCGGTCGTCCGCGCCACGCGCGGGGACTCCCGCTACTCCGTGCCGCTGGGGAGCAACGCCGCCATCTCCGAAGACGGCGCGTGGGTGGCCGTACGCGTCGAGCCGTCGCTGGAGGCCACCGAGACCGCGAAGCCGGGCGACGCGCCCCGGCGGGGGATGGCGCTCCTCGCCACCGCCTCGGGAGAGGTGACCCACTTCGACGAGGTGGAGCGCTTCGCCTTCTCGGCGGACGGCAGGTGGCTCGCCTACCACCGTTACGCAGCGCGCCCGGACTCGGGACAGAAGCCCGCCCCGGCCGACGAGAAGTGGAAGCCGGGCACCACGCTGGTGCTCCGTGAGCTGGCCACCGGGAGCGAGACCGAGCTCGCGGACGTGCGCCGCTGGGCCCTCCACGAGGAGGAGGGCCTGCTCGCCTACGCGGTGGCCTCCGCCGACCATGCCCGGGACGGCCTCTACGTCCGGAACCTCGATCGCGGTGACGAGACCACGGTGCACGCCGCGGCCTCCGGCGACTTCAACGGCCTCACCTGGGCCAGGACCGTCCCCTCCCTCGGCTTCGTCCTCACGGTGACGGGCGACGACGACGACGCGGGCCCTGCCGCGGGGTCGCTCATGGCGTGGACCGACGGCGAGACCCGCGTGCTGGCCTCGCCCGACGACGCCCCCGACGGGTGGATCATCCCCGCCGACAGCGACCTCGAGTGGAGCGAGGACGGCGCCCGGCTCTTCTTTGGATGGCGCCCCGTTCGTCCGGACGAGTTGGAGAAGCCCGACACGGCGAAGGACGACGGCGCCTTCGACGCCTACGACACCGACGCCATCCTGGCCAAGCGCGGGGTGGACGTCTGGCACTGGCAGGACCCGATCATCAACCCGGAGCAGAAGATCCTCTGGCCACGGATCAAGAACCGCACGTTCCGCGCGGTCCATCACATGGCCGACGGCACCAACGTCTCCCTGGGCGGCCCCGACCTCCCCGAGGTGGACGTTCCCCGCAACGCCCGGGTGGCGCTGGCCCGCTCGGACGTGCCCTACCAGCACGACGCGACGTGGACGGGCGGCGCCGACGACGTCTACGTGGTGGACCTGGCCACGGGCGGGCGCACCCCCGTGGTGAAGGGCATCCAGGGCCGCCCGTACCTGTCGCCCGGCGGACGCTTCGTGGCGTACTGGAACGAGGGGAACTGGCATCTCTACGACGTCGCCGCCGGCACGACGCGCAACGTCACCGATGACCTGGGCGTGTCCTTCGCGGACGAGGACCACGACACGCCGGACGCCCCGGGCGGCTACGGCGTGGGCGGTTGGACCGAAGGAGACGCCGCGGCCCTCGTGTACGACAAGTTCGACGTCTGGGTGGTGCCCACCGACGGCGGCCGCCCGTGGATGCTCACCGACGGGGCGGGACGCCAGGAGCGCCAGGAGTTCCGCGTGGTGCGCACCGACCCGCGCGCCGAAGCCATCGGGCCCAAGGACGAGCTGCTGCTGTCTTCCTACAACGACGCGCGCAAGAACTTCGGGTTCTACCGGGCGCGCGCGGACCGCGCCGGCGTGCGCCGGCTGCTGGAGGAGGACCGCCGCTTCCAGTTCCGCGCCAAGGCCCGGGAGGCCGACGTCGTCCTGTACACGCGCGAGGACTACGACGAGTTCCCGGACCTGTGGGTGGCGAAGCCGGACCTGTCGGACGCCCGCAAGGTCACCGACGTGAACCCGAACCTCGGCGACTTCGCCTGGGGCACGTCGGAGCTGGTGGCGTGGAACAGCGCGGACGGCACACCGCTGCAGGGCGTCGTCATCAAGCCCGGCAACTACGAGCCCGGCAAGCGCTACCCGGTGCTGGTCTACTACTACGAGCTGTTCAGCCAGCGCCTGCACGAGTTCAACGAGCCGGCCATCAACCACCGGCCGAGCTTCCCGCTGTACGCCTCCAACGGCTACGTCGTCTTCCTGCCGGACGTGCGCTTCGAGATCGGCCGCCCCGGCTTCTCGGCCACGAAGGCCGTGGTGCCGGGTGTGCAGCATCTCATCGACATCGGCCTCGCGGATCCGGACGCGATCGCGCTGCACGGCCACTCGTGGAGCGGCTACGAGACGGCGTTCGTGATCACGCAGACGGACATCTTCAAGACGGCCATCGCCGGCGCACCGGTGGGGAACATGACCAGTGCCTACTCCGGCATCCGCTGGGGCTCCGGCCTCGCCCGCCAGTTCCAGTACGAGAAGGGGCAGAGCCGGCTGAGCGGGAGCCTGTGGGAAGCGCGGGACGAGTACATCGACAACTCGCCGATCTTCTTCGCCGACCGCATCCACACGCCGCTGCTCATCATCGCCGGCGACGAGGACGACGCGGTGCCCTGGTACCAGTCCATCGAGCTGTACCTGGCGATGAGGCGGCTGAACAAGGAGGCGGTGTTCCTCGAGTACCGGGGCGAGCCCCACCACCCGCAGAAGTACGCGAACAAGCTGGACTGGTCCGTCAAGATGAAGGAGTGGCTGGACTACTACCTGAAGGGGGCGCCGCCGGCCAAGTGGATCACCGAAGGGGTGCCGTATACGGGACGCTAGGGGTAGGTGGGGGATCGCCCTACGGGAGGGGGGGAACCCGCCCGGCTTCCCGCCCCGGGCGGGGGTCGCTACCCTTCCTGGGACGACCCTCCCGAGTCACAAAGAGGACGAGACATGCCGAGTACATGGAGACGGCTTTCCACAGCCACGCTCTTCACGATCTTCGCCGCCGCCTGCTCTCGCGGAGGTGACACCGCCAACGCCGCCCAGCAGGCCGGCGGCAGCCTTCCACAGGGCCATCCACCCGTTGCCGGACAAGCCGCGGCGGGCCAGCAGGGGCCGGGAGGGGTCGTACTGGAGAAGGTGGACGGCGGCGGCTACACGTACGTGCGCCTGGGCGCCAACGGCCAGGAGATCTGGGTCGCCGGGCCGGTGACCGCGCTAGCGGTGGGCGACACCATCCTGATGGTCAATCCCATGGCCATGGGGTCTTTCACCAGCAAGGCGCTGGAGCGCACGTTCGACAACCTCTACTTCGCCGACGCCTTCCGGAAGCCGGGCGAGCTCGCGGCCGCCGCGCCCGACCTCGGGGCCAAGGCGGGCGTGGTCCAGGAGACGATGAACTCCGGCGGCTACACCTACGCGCGCGTCTCCGCCGGCGACGTGGACATCTGGCTCGCCGGCCCCGAGACCGTGGTGAACAAGGGCCAGACCATCTCGTGGACCGGCGGGATGGTCATGACGGGCTTCGTGAGCAAGACGCTGAAGCGGACCTTCGACCAGATCCTGTTCGTCAACTCGATCATGGTGAACCCGGGCGGCTGAGCCGCCCGGGTGGCTCCTCAGATCTTCCAGCCGAGCAGGTTCCAGTAGTTCATCTCGAGGATGAACACCACGGCCGCCAGGGCGAAGAGCGCGTAGTGGAAGCGGCCCCAGCGCCCCCACAGGCGTGACCTCCAGGCGGCCACGGCGCCGACGAGGACCGCCAGCGTCACGGGCACCGACACCATCGGGAGCACCAGCACGGCCTTGATGGGTCCTGCACGTCCCTCGATGAGGCTGTCGGAATTGCTGGCGAGGACGGTGAGCCCCACGACGAACCCCACGTCCAGGACCGTGAGCGCCAGCGCGAGCCAGCGCCATCCCCGCTCCCGCCCCCGCAGGGGCTCGAGGCCGTCCACGCTCCGCTGCACCAGCCAGCGGACGGGCATGAGGACGAGGGCGGAGACGAGGAGGAGGAGGCAGCCGATGACGATCGCCCGGTGCACCGCGGGCCGCTGCGAGAAGGAGAGCTTGTCGGCCGCCATGATGGGCAGAGGTCCCACGAAGAGGTGCGTGACCTTCCCCGCGTCGTTCTCCTGGAACGTCATGTCGATGGAGGCGTCGGCGTCCCGGAAGAGTCCGGGCTCGGCCTCGTAGCCCCGGAACGTCCCGAGGGGCGTGGCGACCACGAGCTCCCCCGGATCTCCCACCGACACCGTGATCGCGTTCCCCACCAGGGTGGAGACCTTCTCGAAGGTCGTGTAGGAACGGCGGTTGAAGAGGTACGTCCCGGCATACTTCGCAGCCTGTGCGGCAAAGTCCTCCGGCGGCTCGGGGGGTGCGACGGTCGGGACCGGGTAGTAGTGGTCGAGGAACGCCTCCAGGAAGGGGAGGAACGAGATCGCGCCGCCCCCCGCCGTGTTGGTGGAGACGAACACCCCCACGCCCTCGGAAGGGATCAGGGAGAGGTCGGTGTGGAACCACTGGGTGTCTCCGCCATGGCCGATGAGCCGCTCGCCGTGGCTGCTCTGCTCGTAGAAGCCGAGGGCGAACCCGTTGAGGCGGGGGTCATGGCCGAACTGCCGGGTCTGCATGAGGCGCGACGTCTCATCCTGCATGATACGCGCATCGGCCAGGCGGCCGTATTGGAGATGGGCGATCATGAACTTCGCCATCGCCCCGGCGCTGGCGCTCACGGAGCCCGCCGGAGCCGACCAGTCGATGGTCTCGAAGGGCTTCTCCACGTACTTCCCACGCTGGTAGACGTAGCCGTCGGACATGTGGGGGGCGAGCTCCGGGGGGAGGGGCTGCCGTCCGGTGGCGTACACCATCCCCAGAGGCTTCATGATCCGCTCCTCGATGTAGTCCTCCCACGCCATCCCGGAGACGCGTTCCACGATGTAGCCCGCCAGGGCCGTGGCGTAGTTGGAGTAGGAGGCGTACGTCCCCGGGGGACGCACCCGTGCCGGGATGTGCCGCTGCAGGTACTCACCTCGGCTCAGGTCGGTCTCCCCGAAGAGCCCGAAGCCCCGGTCCTCGAAGCCCGGGGTGTGGGTCATGATGTTCCGCAGCGTGATGGGCTCCGGGTACGTCGCCGGGATCGTGAAGTCGAGGTACTCGTTCACGTCGGTGTCGAGATCGAGCTTGCCCTCCTCCACCAGCTGCATCACCGCGGTCCATGTGAAGAGCTTGGAGACGGAGCCGACGCGGAAGAGGGTGGTGGCGGGATCCACGGGGATCAGGGAATCCACGTCGGCGAAGCCGTACCCCTTCGAGAAGAGGAGCGCGCCGTCCCGCACCACGGATACCACGGCCCCGGCGACGTGGTGATCCGTCATGAACGCGTCCATCAGCCCGTCGAAGAACCCCTCTACCTCTACCGGGTCGAGGGGGCCCCGCGGTGGCGGGCCCTGCGTGGCCTGGGCCTGCGCTCGAGAGACGGATGCGAGGGCGAAGACGCCGACGAGGAGGAGCGCGCGCGCGTTCAAAGGAGGCCTCCGGGAGAATGCGGCGGCGGGCAGTCCGGAACTTCGTATCGAGACATACGGGAGCCGGTCATCCCCCGCAACGCGCATGCCCGGGGTGGGCCGCGGCGGCCCCCGAAGGAACCGCCGCGACCCCTGCTGAGCTCAGTGGATGGAAATGGGGATCTCCACCGTGCCGTCGATGTGGTTGCTGGGAAGCCCCGAGAGCTTCACGGCGTTGACCGTGATGATCCCGTACTTCTCGTCGCTGATCGTGTTGCCGGCGATCACGGTGTGCGCGATGGGCACCACCGCGCTGAACACGCTGATCCCCGCCGGTCCGTCGTCCAGCGGGTTGTCGTCGTCGGCGCCGTTCCCCGACAGGACGTTGTTGGTGAACACATTCCCGTCCGCGTTCTGCGCGGGCGTGTGGCTGTGGAGCATGATGCCCCCGAAGCCGTTGTTCATCGCGGTGTTGCCCACCACGGTGTTGCCCCAGGCCGCCGCGCCCGGAGGCCCCGCGAAGACGCCGATGCCGGCCGCGCCGTTCCCGTTGGAGGTGTTGTGCTGGACGGTGTTCCGGTACACGCCGCCGACGTCGGGGCTCGCCGCCGCCGTCGGATCGAAGTGGTGCGACGCCAGTGTGATGCCGCAGTCCAGCGTGTTGTCGAGCACCGAGTTGTCGACGATGCGGTTCCCGAAGGTGGGGCCGTCCTCGTCGGTGAGGAGGATCCCGCCCACGTTGTTCTGGACCAGGTTGCCGCTCACGATCGAGTTCGTGACGCTCTGTAGGTGGATCGCCTCGCCGCAGTCGTCGGGTTGATCGGCGCACAGCGGGTTGAAGGGTCCGTACGCGTCGTTGTCTACGACCGTGTTGCCCTCGATGGTGATCCGGGTCGTCTGGACGACGAAGATCCCTTCGAGGCCCGCGTTCTTCACCGTGAAGCCGGTGAGCACGGTGCCCGCGGCGTCCGCTCCGGAAATGACGACGCCGTTGGGCGGCGAGTCCTGGCCGGCGGCGTCGATGACGGCGCCGTCACCGACGAGGGTCAAGCGTTTCGTGATCTGGACGGTCTCGGCGTACGTGCCCGCCGCCACGTCGATGCGGTCGCCGGCGTCGGCCTGGGCGACGGCGTACCCGATGGTCTGGCACGGGGCAGCAGAGCAGTCGCCGACGTCGGCGCCGGTGGGCGTCACGGTCCGGCCGGGGACGCCCATGCGGGCGAGCTGGGGCCCCGGCGGGCTCAGCGGCGTGGACGTCGAGTCACCACTGCAGGCGGCCGCGAGCGGAAGCAGGATGAGGAGAGGAAGAAGGCGGGTGAACGGGGGGCAGTCCGTCCGGTGTGAACCAGACATGGGCTCCTCCTGGGCAGATGTGGAGGAACAGACCAAAGTGAGCCTTGATCTTGTCGAAGCTTGAAATGCGGGGCAAGCCGGGAGGTCCCGGGGTCGATTCCCGCCAGGGTCGCGCTCACGGCAACGGCGTCGGAGCGTCGGCCCAGGAACGCGAGGGCGACC
>CAZPZU010000032.1:0-23210 GCA_964591135.1 uncultured Gemmatimonadaceae bacterium
ACAAGGCCGTCTTCCCTCCTCCGTCCCCTGTCACTCCCACACGATCCCGTAGTCCTCGCCGTGGTTGCTCGAGCCGCCCCAGAACGTCCCGTGCGCCCAGTCGAAGTAGATCGCGTTGATGGGCCCGGACGTGCGGTCCGACGTCGTGAGCGCGTAGCCCATCTCGCGGAGCTTCGTGCGCACCCACGGCGGCGTGGCGTCCTGGACGAGCACGCGGCCCGGGCTGGTCTCGTGCTGGCCGAAGGAGCCCCTCATCTGGAAGGAGTTGATGTTCGCGGCCTCGGCGGCCTCCTGCACGTTCATCCCGAACTCGACCACGTCGAGGAAGAACTGCAGGAGGTTCTGGTCCTGCGAGTCCCCGCCCTGCACCGCGAAGGAGAGGAACGGCCGGCCGTCCTTCAGCGCGAGGGACGGCGTGAGCGTAGCGCGTGGGCGCTTGCCCGGCTCGATCACGTTGTAAGGCCCGTCTTCCGGCTCCACCACGAAGGATTGGGCACGCTGGCTCATCCCGACGCCCGTGTGACCCGCGATCACCGCGGGCACCCACCCACCCGAGGGCGTGATCGACACGACCCATCCCTCCGCGTCGGCCGCCTGCACGGACGTCGTGCCCTGGTAGAAGTCCTCCTCGAAGTCGGCCATCGCCTGGGGACCCGATGCCTCCGTGACCGACTTCCGCCCTCCGTTCCACTTCGCGAGCAGCTCGGGGAAGGGGTTCGTACCGCCCTGGTAGGGATACGGGTCGCCCGGCCCGACGTCGGGATCGTTGTGGTCCCAGTCGATGGTGGCCGCGCGCGCCTTCGCGTAGTCCTTGGACAGGAGGCCCCGGATCGGCTCCTCGGGCGGGAAGTAGGGGTCGCCGTAGTAGAAGTCGCGGTCGGCGAAGGCGAGGTTCATCGCCTGGTAGAGCGCATGCATGTAGCGGGCGCTGTTGTAGCCCATCGCCTTCAGGTCGAAGTTCTCCAGGATGTTGAGCGCCTGGAGCATGACCGGGCCCTGCACCCAGTGCGTGAGCTTGTAGACCTCGATCCCCTTGTACGTGGTCTTCACCGGCTCCTCGATGCGCACCTTCCAGTCGGCCAGGTCCTGCATCGTGACCCGCGAGCCCTGCTCCTGCGCGCCGCGCACGTACTCGCGGGCGATGTCGCCCGTGTAGAAGCGTTCGTAGGCGGCCCGGATCGCCTCCTTGCGGCTCTTGCCGGCGGCGAGCGCCTCCGCCTCCGCGTCGACGAGCTTGTGCAGCGTAGCCGCCAGGTCCTTCTGCACCAGGACCTGGCCCTCCTCGGGTCCGGCACCGCCGTCCGGGAAGAACACAGCCGCCGTGTACGGCCACTGCTTCATGCGATCGGCCTCGGCGCGCACCCTGCGCACGGCGTCGCCTTCGATGGGATAGCCGCCCTCGGCCATCTGGATCGCGGGGGCGAGCACGTCGGCCAGTGACAGGGTCCCCCACTCGGCGAGCATCGTCATCAGCCCGCCGGGCGTGCCGGGCGTGACCATGGCGTCGACGCCGTACTCGGGGGGGTAGCGCATCCCCTTCGCGCGGAAGTACGCCTGCGTCGCGCCGGTGGGGGCCACGCCCAGGGCGTTCAGGCCGATGACCTTCTTCTGGTGGGGATCGTAGATGAGCGCCTGCGTCTCCCCTCCCCAGGACAGCACGTCCCACATCGTCGCGCCGGCCGCCAGCATCGCGGCCGCGGCGTCCACGGCGTTCCCGCCCTTCTGGAAGATCATGGCCCCCGCGGTCGCCGAGATCGGCTTGCCGGTGATTGCCACCCAGTGCTTCCCGTGCAGCACCGGCTTCTCCGTGCGCTGGGCGCCGAGGGGCGACGCGACAGTCGCGCATGCGACTCCGACGAGGACGGTGGCGACCGAAAGGCGGACGGCGGGAACGGCGTGGACGAGCGACGGACGGCGACGCATGGACCTCCTCCAGCGAACGGACTCGGGATCGGGCCAAACTAGCCCGCGGCTTCTCCTCCAGCCACGTTGGCTGCTCCGCCCCTTTCGTCCGGGACCGCCCATGGAGCCCATCGCACCCGTACCGCTCGACGCGATCCTCGCGGCGCGCGCGCGCCTCGCCGACACGGTCCGCGAGACGCCGACGATCCCCCTCGAGGTCGAGGGCGCCCCCTGCGTGCTGCACGCCAAGCTCGAGTGCCTCCACCCGATCGGGTCGTTCAAGCTGCGCGGCGCGGGCAACGCGATGGCGCTGGCGGACCCGGAGGCGCTGAGGCACGGCGTCTACACGGGCAGCGCCGGCAACATGGCGCAGGGCGTGGCGTGGAACGCGCGCCGCATGGGCATCCCGTGCCGGGTCGTGGTGCCGGAGGGTGCGCCCCGGGCGAAGCTCGATGCGATCGCGCGCCTGGGCGCGACCACGGTGACAAAGCCGTTCGACGAGTGGTGGTCGGTCCTGGAGAACCACGGCCACCCGGACGAGGCGGGACTCTTCGTCCACCCGGTGAGCGACCCTGCGGTCATCGCGGGCAACGGCACCGCCGGCCTGGAGATCCTGGAGCAGGTGCCCGACGTGGACGCGATCGTGGTCCCCTACGGCGGAGGCGGACTCTCCTGCGGGATCGCGTGCGCCGTGAAGGCGCTCCGTCCGGGTGTGCGTGTGTACGCCGCCGAGGTCGAGACCGCCGCCCCCTTCGCCGCATCGCTCGAGGCCGGCGAGCCCGTGCGCGTCACGCGCGAGCCGAGCTTTGTGGACGGTATCGGGAGCACCGGCCTCCTCCCCGAGATGTGGCCCCTCGCCTCCGAGGTCCTCGACGGCTCGATCGTCGTGTCCCTCGACGAGATCGCCGCGGCGATCCGCCTCCTGGTGACACGCGGGCACGTGATCGCCGAGGGGGCCGGCGGCGCGTCCGTGGCGGCCGCGCTCACGGGCGCGGCCGGCGAAGGGACCGTCGTTGCGGTCGTCTCCGGGGGCAACCTCGATCCCTCGGCGCTGGCGACGATCCTGCGGGGCGGCACGCCCTGAGATCCGCTCAGTCCTCGAAGCGACGCACCGCGCGCAGTCGGGCGAACGCCGGATCGAGCCCCACGGCCAGCCGCTCCGCCGACCACGCCGCGAGCGGCGAATCGACTTTCCCCCAGTCGAGCGAGCGCGCCCGACAGACCGGAGCGTAGTCGCAGAACTTGCAGTCGTCGGCCCGGTCGGTCGGCACGAAGCCGCCGGCCGCCACGATGTCGAGCAAACGATCGAGCAACTTCCCCACCGCCTTCAGTGCGGCCGCCTCGAAGCGCACGATCCGGTTCTCGCCCCGGCGCGTGGGAAAGTGGTATTCACCGGCGACGTCGTGGCCTCCCAGGAGGCGCTCGGCGGCCTCCGCGTACAAAGCGTGCTGCAGCCGCCGGCCGCCGTGGAAGGTGCCGGTGTCCCCCTCGTACTCGTGAGGCGTCCCGGTCTTGTAATCGATCACCCGCATCCCGTGCAACAGGTCCGAGTCCACGCGGTCCACAGCCCCGCGGAGGTGGAGCTCCCCTGACTCCAGCGGCAGGACCAGCGGATCGCCCCCGGCCAGCCCGAACTTCATCTCCAGCCTCACGCAGGGAGCCCCGTGTTCGCGCACCATGCGCACGAACGAGCGTACGTCCTCCTGGAGCGCGACGATCTCCCGCTGCACGACGCCCTCACCGGGCGACGGCACCTGCTCCTGGGCCCGGGCGACCTCGCCCCCGAGGACCTCGAGGGCCAGGGGCCCGAACGCCTCGTCGCCCGGCTTCGTCCCCGTGGCCTCGGCCCGGCGCAGCGTCCCCTCGTAGACGGCGTGCAGGAGGCTGCCACGCCGCAGCGGGTCCAGCCAGCGATCGGGGTCGAGCTCGGGATCGTCCGGTGGGTAGAGGCGCAGGACGCCGCGGTACAGGTAGCGCAGCGGACACGTGCCCAGGTCCTCCAGGCGGCTGGCGGACAGAACGAGCCCGGCGCGCCGACGCGGATCGAGCTCGTCCGGCCTGGGCGAGACCACGCCCTGGTACGGCCCCGCCTCTCCCCCGGTACGCTCCCGCAGGGCCTGCAGCCCGCGGTCGAGCGAGGGGAACAGGGCGCGTACGGTGGTAACGCCCGCGCGCAGGATCCCATTCACGGTCAGGGCATCCATCCACACGTCGTCGTCGTCCAGGAGCGCGCCGCTCCCCCGCGGGATCGCGCAAGCCAGGTCTCCCAGCGCCGCGTGCAGGTCGTCGAAGGTCGGGGCCGCGTCCCGCCGGTGCAGGCGGAACGCCTGGAGCAGGACCGGCGACGGAGCCACCGAGCGCGCTTCCGCCGCGCTCCAGGCGCCGTAGCTGAGCGTGACCCGGCCCCGGAGACGCGCCAGGAGCGCGGCCAGGCGGAACGAGCGCTCGCGCAGGAGCTCCGAGGACGTCGGCAAGCCGTCTCCGAGCGCTCTCCGGTCCCCATCGGACAGCACAGGGTCCTGCGCACCGGAGCCGGGTACCCGGTCCGCGTCCAGACCCATCACGAACACCGCCCGCCGCCCCGCGAAGCCCCCGTGCTCGAAGTCCGAGAGATGCAGGTGCCCGCCCTCCGAGGTCCACGGGGCGCCACCGTCGTCGGGCTCGCGGGGCTCCGGCTCGGGCGCGCGCACGCGAACCTCGAGGTGACGGCGCAGGATCGTGACCGCTGCCTGGAAGGCCGTGCGTCGCGTCAACGTCGCCTCGACCCGATCGAGCACGCGCACGATCTCCTCCCACGCGGCCGCGTCCGGCCCGCGCCCGCGCGGCACGCGACGCAGAAACGCCCGCAGGCCGCGTGCGACCTCGGCCGGCGAGACGGACGCACCCCCCTCCCCCGCCCGGTCGGGCACCGACGGCGTGGCCTTGAGGGCCGGAAAGAGGATCGAGCGAAGCGCGCCCAGCTCCTTCCGCGCCCGGCGTACGCGTCGCTCGAAGCGCTCCGGCGGCTCCCCCCTGGACGGCTCGGCCGAGTCCAGCGCGGCCACCGCCTCGCGCAGCTGCGCACGGTAGCGCCGCCGACCCCAGCCGACGCGGAGGCTCCGGAAGCGCCGCGCCAGATCGCCCGCGGACACGTCGCCCGCCGAGCGGGGCGGGCGCAGGTCGCCGGCCTCCAGGAGCCGCCGGACGGGCGCGGCCTGGAAGCCGTCCTCGATCCAGTCGAGGTAGGTGCGCACCGCGCGCCCCGGGCGCGTGCGCTCGACCGGGAGCCCCACCGCGTACGTCACGGGGATCCCCAGGCGGTTGGCGAGGGCGTGGAGCGCCGAGCCGTGGGCAGCCGGATCGGGCGACACGATCTCGACGTCGTCCCAGGCCATGCCCCCGGCCGCCGCCCTCCGAAGCACCTCGCGCAACTCGTCGGTGATGGACGCCGCCCGGAACAGCTCGACCGCGGGTCCGCGTCCGGGCGCGGACGCCGGATCGTACAGGAAGGAGAGATCCGCCGCGGGCTCGCCGGCCTCCCAGAGCACCGCGGTCGGCGCGGGCAGCCCGACGACGGGATCCGTCTCCAGCACCCGGGCCCCGTGGCGGAGTAGGCCGTCCACGAAGTGGCCGCCGAGCCCCCTCCGCCCCAGACCGGGGACCAGGAGCACGACGTCGGCACCGAGCGCCCCGGTCCGCCCGTCCGCGGCGGCGCGCTCCAGCCCCGCGATCGCGAAGGCGAGCACCGAGGCCTCGTCGGCCCGCCGTCGATCGCGCAGCAACCCCTCGTAGCGCTCCAGGACGCGCGCGACGAAGAGCCGCTTGCGCCGGTCGCGCATACGGGCCTCCCGGACGTCGCGCGGCGGCACGCCGGCCAGGCGGAGCGCAACGACGGAGGAGTGCACGGCCTCGCGGAACCCCACGCCCTCGGAGAGCTCGCCCAGCCCCTCGTTCCCGCCGGCGGCCAGGGCCCCGTCCAGCGCCTCGTCGAGCAGCGCCTGCCGCTCGAATGCGTCCACCGGCTGGAGCCCCTCCGCCGCCATCGACGGACGCGCCAGCCGCAGCGCGAGCGGCCCGGGCGTGGTCACCTCCAACCCCACCCACCCCCGCCCCGCGCGGGCGAGCTGGCGCAGCAGCTCCCGCCCGGAGCCGAAGGTGGGCGCCACGAGCAGCTTCCGCTCCATCGGCCGCTCGCGCACCACGCGCGCGAGCGCCTCGACCAGGCGGAGCGGTGGGATCGACTTCACGGGTGGGCGTCTCCGGGGCGTCGTGGGCGGGGACGCGCCAAGATAGGGGGAGCGCCGGCGCGAAGGGAGGTCGGGGCTTCACCACAGCGCACGCCGAGGGCGCAGAGCCCCCGCCCCCCGACCCCGGAGGGCGTTCTCCGCGTCCTCTGCGCTTCACCGGAAGCTTGGCCGGCCCAGCCGTGCGCCCGTATTGTGTTGGCCGTTCCCGTCGTCGGACCCTCTCGGAGCGTACCCATGAACGCGTCGTCGTCCCGGACCGACCCGCCGTCCCGCACCGGCCTCCACCCGAACGACGGTCGAGGACGGCGCACCATCCCGTTCCTCGCCACACCGTGCACCTTCCGGAGCCTGGGTCGGGCGCTGCTGCTTGCGCTCGCGGCGTGCGTGGGCGGCGCAGACCTGCTGTCCGCCCAGGCCCCGGCGGGCACGGTCGATCCCGCCTTCCTGTCGGCGTTCACCTACAGGAACGTGGGGCCGTACCGGGGCGGACGCGTCACGGCCGTGGCCGGCGTGGCCGGTGAGCCGTTCCTCTTCTACATGGGGAGCACGGGCGGGGGCGTCTGGCAGAGCGACGACGCGGGTGTCTCGTGGCGCAACATCACCGACGGGCAACTCGAGACGGGCTCGGTGGGCGCGATCGCCGTGGCGCCCTCCGACGCCAACGTGATCTACGTCGGCACCGGCTCGGCGGAGCCGCGCGGCAACGTCTCCCCCGGGATTGGGATGTACCGCTCCACCGACAAGGGGAAGACGTGGTCCCACATCGGGCTGCGTGCGGCCGGCCAGATCGGGAAGATCCAGGTGCACCCGCGGGACCCGGATCTCGTCTACGTGGCGGCGCTGGGCAGCCTGTTCGGCCGAAACGAAGAGCGAGGCGTCTTCCGCTCGAAGGACGGGGGCAGGAGCTGGGAGAAGGTTCTGTACGTGAGCGACTCCACGGGCGTCGTCGACATCGCCATCAACCCCGCGAATCCGCGCATCCTCTACGCCTCGGCGTGGCGTGCCCAGCGCCTCCCGTGGAGCATGATCTCCGGCGCGATGGAGGGCGGCATCTACCGCAGCAAGGACGGTGGCGACACCTGGCAGAAGCTCACCGCCGGACTCCCGAACGGCCTGTTCGGGAAGGCGGGCATCGCGGTCTCCCCGGCCAACCCCGACCGCGTGTGGGCGATCATCGAGGCGGGCGACGAGAGGGGCGGCGTGTACCGCTCGGACAACGGCGGCGACACCTGGCGGCGGCTCACCGACGAGAAGCAGCTCTTCCACCGTCCGTGGTACTACATGCGCATGACCGCCGACCCGAAGGACGAGAACACCGTCTGGATCGACAACGTGCTGCTGTACCGGTCCGTGGACGGCGGGAGCAAGTTCGTCCCCATCCCCACCGTCCCCCACGGTGACAGCCACAAGCTGTGGATCAACCCCGACGACCCGAACATCATGATCGAGGGCGACGACGGCGGGGCGACCGTCACGCTCAACGGCGGCCGCAGCTGGTCCAGCCAGCGCAACCAGCCGACCGCGGAGCTCTACCGCGTGACCGTGGACGAGCAGTTCCCGTACCGCCTGTACGGCGCGCAGCAGGACAACTCGACCGTGTCGGTGCCCAGCAGGCTGTCGCCCGCCGTCATCTCCGACTTCGAGCAGGAGTACCAGGTGGGCGGCTGCGAGAGCGGCCACGTCGCCGTCGACCCGCGGGATCCGGACATCGTCTACGCGGGGTGCTACGGCGGCAGCATCAACCGCTACGACGTGCGCACCGGACAGACGCGCGAGATCCTTGCCTACCCGCAGAACCAGATGGCGCAGAAGGTCTCCGACCTGCGCTACCGCTTCCAGTGGGACGCACCCATCCGCATCTCGCCCCACGATCCCGACGTGCTCTACCACACCTCCAACCGCGTGCACCGCTCCCGCAACGGCGGCCAGACCTGGGAGGTCATCAGCCCCGACCTCACCACGAACAACCCCGAGCACCAGGGCTACGCCGGTGGCCCGATCACGCACGACGGGACGGGCGTCGAGGTCTACGGCACCGTGTTCGCGTTCGAGGAGTCGCCCCTCGAGGCGGGCGTGCTGTGGGCGGGCAGCGACGACGGTCTCATCCACGTGTCGCGCGACGACGGCGCCACGTGGACGGACGTGACGCCGCGGGGCTTCCCCGAGGGTGCGACGGTGAACTCCATCGACATCTCCCCGCGCACGCCGGGGCGCGTGAACGTGGCCGCGTACCGCTACCGGCAGGCGGACATGCACCCCTACCTGTACCAGACCACCGACTACGGACGGACCTGGCGCCTGCTCACCGACGGGACGAACGGCATCCCGGCGGACCACTTCACGCGCGTCGTGCGCGAGGACCCGGAGCGCGAGGGGCTGCTCTACGCCGGCACCGAGTTCGGCGCGTACGTCTCCTTCGACGACGGCGCGCACTGGCAGCCCCTCCAGCGGAACCTCCCCGTGACGCCGGTCACCGACATCGCGGTGCACCACGGCGACCTGGCCCTCTCCACGCAGGGCCGCTCCTTCTGGATCCTCGACGACGTGACGCCGCTGCGGACGATGACCGCCGCAGCCATGGCCGCGCCCGCGCACCTCTATCCCATCCGGCCGGCCCACCGCGTCTTCTTCGGGGGCGGGCAGCTCGGCGCGGGGCCCACGAGCAAGCGGGCGCAGAATCCCCCGGACGGAGCGATGATCCACTACTCGCTCGCGGAAGACGTGGACCTCCCGATCACGATCACGATCACCGACGCCCAGGGCGACACCGCCACCACCCTCTCCAGTGAGGCGCAGGAGGGCCCCGACCTGGGTGCGTTCGCCGCCCTCGCCGCGGCGTTCGGCTTCACCGGCGGCGGCAACCTCCTCGCGAAGACCAAGGGGCTGCACCGCGCAACGTGGGACCTCCTCTACCCGCAGCCGCGCCTGCCGGCGGGCACCGTGCTCTTCGGCACGATCACCCAGCCGCCCGCGCCTCCCGGAGCCTACACGGTGACGCTGAAGGTCGGCGACGATGTGCAGACCCAGACGCTGCAGGTGCTCCCCGACCCGCGCACGAACGTGCCGCAGGCGGACTTCATCGCGCAGCACCGCTTCCTGAAGGACCTGGGCGGGATCATCGAGGGGATGGCCGGCCGGATGGACGACCTGCGCTCCGTGCGCGACCAGTCGAAGGGCCTGGCCGGGCTCGCCGCCGAGGCGGGCATCGCGGAGGAGGACGTGGCGCGCGTGAAGGCCGCCGCCGACTCGCTGGGCGGGAAGCTCACCGGTCTCGAGGAGGAGATCCAGCAGACGAAGAGCAAGAGCTTCTACGATCCCCTCGACTACCCGGGGAAGCTCACGGCCGAGCTGGCATACCTGTACAACACGGTGGCGGGGACGGTCGGCGCGGTGGACGCGCCTCCCACCGACCAGGCCGTGGCGCGGCTCGGCGAGCTGCGCGTGCAGGTGGACGACGTGCAGGGCCGCCTGCAGGCCGTGTTCGACCAGGACCTGGCGCGCTTCAACGAGCTGATCCGGTCGCTGGGGCTGGATCCGGTGGTCCTGAAGAAGGATCGGAAGCTCATCAGCTGAAGAAGGGCCCGGGGGGTCGGTGCCTGCCGGCCCCCCATCTCGCCCGCACCTCGACTGGCCCCCACCCCCTCCCACCCGCATGTTGTCGGCGCGTCGGCCGGCCTGCGGTGCCGGCCCGTTCCCGGTTCCGAGGATGATCCGATGTCCGCATATCCGCGTCGATCCCATTCCCTGCTCGCGCTCGCCACCGCATTCCTGGCCTCGTGCGCCCCGTCCCGACCCGAGCCGTTCGACGTCGTGGAGGCGACGATCCCCGAGATGCAGCAGGCCCTGACGGAGGGCCGCGCGACGTCACGCCAGCTCGTGGAAGCCCACCTGATCCGCATCGCGCTCTACGAGGAGCGCGTCAACGCGACGATCGCGGTGAACCCCCGGGCCCTCCAGATCGCGGACTCCCTCGACCGCGAGCGCGCCGCCGGCCGGGTGCGCGGGCCGCTCCACGGGATCCCGGTCGCGCTCAAGGACAACACCCACACGACCGAGATGCCGACGACCGGTGGCGCGCTGGCCTTCGAGGGCTACACGCCCCCGTACGAGGCCACGCTCGCGAAGAACCTGGAGGACGCCGGCGCGATCATCCTGGCGAAGACCGTGATGACCGAGCTCGCGAACTTCATGGCCTCGGGAATGCCGGGCAACTACAGCGCGGTGGGCGGCTACGGGCTGAACCCGTACGACCCGCGCCGCGATCCCCGGGAGGGGCGCGACGACGGCCGCCCCGTGCTGACAACCGGCGGATCCAGCTCCGGCATCGGCACGGCCATGAGCTTCTGGGCAGGCAACGTCGGCACGGAGACGTCGGGCTCGATCCTGTCGCCGTCCAACCAGAACATGCTCGCCGCCGTCAAGCCGACCGTGGGGCGCGTGAGCCGGTGGGGCGTGATCCCGATCACGGCCGACCAGGACACGCCCGGCCCCATGGCGCGCACCGTCACGGACGCGGCCATCCTGCTGGGTGCCCTGGAGGGGGCCGCGCCCGACCCCAACGATCCGGCGACTTCGCGCTGCGAGCCGCCGCCGAACGGCGACTACACCGCGTTCCTCCACACCGACGGGCTGCAGGGGGCGCGCATCGGCATCCCCCGCGCGCTCTACTACGACTCGGTGCAGGCGCCCGGCTCCGATCGGTACCGGGGCGGCCTCTCCGACGAGCGGCGCGCGGCGATGAACGAGGCGATCGAGATCCTGAAGCAGCAGGGCGCCACGATCGTCGATCCAGCGGACATCCCGAGCGTCGTGGACCCCGACTCCGCGAACAACCTGCTCCTGAACGGCCGCAGCAGCGTGCTCGACTACGGGATGAAGCGCGACTTCAACGCCTGGCTGCAGACGCTCGGCGAGTCCGCGCCGGTGAAGTCGCTCACCGAGCTCCGCGAATGGAACCTCGCGCATCGCGCCGCCGGCTCCATGAAGTACGAGCAGGCGCGCCTCGACGGGGCGGACACCCTCGACCTGGAGAAGGACCGCGCCGCGTACGAGGCCGACCGTGCGCGGGACCTGCGCCTGAACGGGGAGCACGGGATCGACGAGGTGATGAACGACCTCCAGCTCGACGCGCTCCTCTTCCCCGGGCCCGGCAGCGCCGGGATCGCGGCCAAGCCCGGCTATCCGACGGTCATCGTCCCCTTCGCCTTCGTCCCGAACGATGGCGGGCCATCGTTCCCCGAGGGATTCGAGCCCAAGCCCGGCCCCTTCGGCGTGAGCTTCACGGGCATGGCGTGCTCCGAGCCGCGGCTGCTCGAGCTGGCGTACGCTTTCGAGCAGGCGACGAAGCGGCGGGTATCACCGCCCGGGATGCCGTAGCGCAGTGGACTGCGGGGGGTAGGGCCCGGACGAAGGGGCCCTACCTCCTCCACCAATTCGCGGCCCCGCGGGACGGCCGGTGTGCCAACCCGTGCTCCGCCATCTCGCGGAGACGCTCGGGGGTGGACATGTCCCCCGAGTAGCAGTGGGGCCGGAAGAGGCCGTACTCGAAATGACCCTCGTAGTGGGGGCTCTCGGTGGTCTTCATCCAGGCCTCGAGCTGGCGCACGGCCACGTCCAGGTAGTAGGTGTCCATGGTCCCGGTGTAGATGTGGAGCTTGTCCACCAGCTTGGGACCCACGGTGCTCCAGTTGCGCTTCAGGTACTCGAGCAGGTCGTAGTTCTCGCGCCAGTACTCGGCCACCTCGTGGTCGATGCGGCCGGAGCGCTTGTCGAAGACCGGCTCGAAGTAACCGTCCTCGCCCAGCGGACCGTACACCGCCTGCCAGATGTCTTGCTGCTCGCCTGAGCGGCCCCGCGTGCCGGAGACCAGCTCGTAGTAGTTGCGCTGGCGCGACGTGGTGCGGATGGCTCCGTCGGTCTCCCGGGAGTTGGGGATGGGGACGGTGATCCAGCCGCGGGTGCGCTCGTAGGCGTTGTCGTCCTCGTAGATGTCGTAGCCCTCGACGTTCGTGAACGTGACCGGGTCCGGGCAGTACGACCACGTGCCGCCGAAGAAGTCGGGGTGGAAGACCTGGAGCGCCAGCGACTCCCATCCCCCGGTGGAGCCTCCCGACAGCCAGCGGGCCCAGGGCTCGGCGATAGTCCGGAAGCGCTTCTCCACCTCCGGGATGAGTTCCTGCAGGATGGCGTCGCCGTAGGGGCCCACGTTCACCGAGTTCACCGCGTAGGAGTCGTCGAAATACGGCGTCGGGTGCTGGAAGGTGACGACCATCATGCGCGGGAAGTCGTCGGACGTCCACGCCTGGTAGAGGTCGCCGTCCTCGCGGAAGCCCAGGGGCGACCTCAGCGAGAAGTGGCCCTGGTCGTAGAGGACGGGATAGCGGGTCGTGTCCCGGTCGTAGTCCCGCGGCAGCAACACCGTGGCGCCCAGGTAGATGGGACGTCCCCAGAACTCCGAGAGCATGGGGCTCTGGAAGCGGAAACGCTTCACCCAGCGGGTGTCGGCCGGGATCTCGACCGGGGGAATGACGTGCGCCGCGGTAAGCTCGATCTCCCACCCCAGCCGTGGGTCGAGGTGCACCCGTTGGACATCGCTGTACAGGTTGCCGGGCGACGTCCGCCAGTGCTGGCCCTCCCACTGGTCGTCGTGCATCCACAGGGTGTGGCCGTCGGCGCGCTGGAACTCCGAATAGCGGTTGACGAAGCCCTGTACGAAGTAGTCGCCGGCGGGAAGGTCCGTCATGGCTTCCAGCGGGAAGCCCAGCTCGCTGCCGTCGATGGTGCCCCAGGTGCCGGGCGCCAGCCCTTCCACATCGTGGCCGAAGAAGGGAACGCCGGTCCGTCCCACCTGCAGGCGCGGCTCGCGTTCGTCGGTGCGTGAGATCACCACGTAGATGCGGCCCGTGATGGGCTGATCGACGGCGCTGGCGGGGAAGCGCACACGGAAGCGCGTGGCGGCGTCCTGGGCACCGGCGGGGCCGGCAGCGAGCACCAGGAGGAGGATTGCGTAGGCGGTGGGGCCCATCCGGCGGATATGCCGGCGGCCGAGGCGGTGGAAGCGATGCATGGGTCGAACGTCCACGGGCGAGGTCGGTGAGCTGGCTCGGCCGCAAAGTGGGCCTCGACGGAGTGGACGAACAGGGGGCACGCCGGGACGATCGACGCCGAGCCGAAACGCTCCGGAACCCTGTATTCCACAACAGCCGGGGGGATGGGGCCGACGAAGGGGGACGAGGCCCGAACTCCGAGCGGGAACTCAGGCACCGGGAGGACGGGCCATGCACGCTGGGCTCACACAACGCACCACCATCCTGTCGGCCCTGCTCTGCGCAGGGGGAGCGCTCGGTGCGTCCGGGGGCGTGGCGGCCCAGGCGATGGACACCGTCGTCGTGGCCGCCGGGCCGGGCTACGAAGCCGGGCCCGTGCACCAGCTCGTGTTGGGTCGCCACTACCGCGACCTGTGGACGGAGCCATTCCGGGTGCCGGTCCTCGACCTCGAAGGCTTCGCCGGGGGGCTGACGCCCCTGCGCAGAGGTGGCGGCCTGCAGACCAGGTCCCTGAAGCTGCAGGGAGCCGACGGCCGCGAGTACACCTTCCGTTCGGTCGACAAAGACCCTTCTCCGATCCTGGACTCCCTCCTCTGGAACACGATCGTAGACGACCTGATCCAGGACGGCGTCAGCTCCGAGCACCCCCTCGCCGCCCTGGTGGTGGCGCCCCTCCTGGACGCGGTCGGGGTCCTCCATGCCGAGCCTTCCCTGCGGATCATGCCGGACGACCCGGCCCTCGGGGAGTTCCGCGAGGAATTCGCTGGCGTGCTGGGGCTCATCGAGGAGAAGCCCGACGAGAACGCGGACGGCTGCCCGCCGTTCGGCGGCGCGACACGCGTGATCGGCAGTGACCGGCTCATGGAGCGCATCGACAAGAGCTCCGCAGATCAGGTGGACGCCCGAGCGTTCCTGACGGCTCGGATCATGGACCTCTTCCTGGGCGACTGGGACCGGCATCGGGACCAGTGGCGCTGGGCGACCCTCGATTCAGGGGAGCGGCGTACGTGGCTGCCCATCCCCCGGGATCGCGACCAGGCCTTCTCGCGGTTCGACGGGCTCGCCTTCAGCGTAGTGCGTGTGTACAAGCCGCAGCTCGTGACGTTCGAGGCCCGCACCCCGGACATCGTCGGCCTCCACTGGAACGGCCGCGAGCTCGATCGCCGCTTCCTCTCGGGGCTGGAGCGGACGGCGTGGGACTCCATCGGGGGCTGGATCCAGGAGCGCCTCACAGACGACGTCATCGACGTGGCGATCAGGCGGCTCCCGCCGAAGATCTACGACCTGAACAACGACGACCTGCGCGCGACGCTTCGATGGCGTCGCGACGACCTGCGCGACATCTGGACCTCGCTCTACGAGCTCCTGGCCCGCGAGGTGGATGTCATCGGCACCGACGCGGACGAGATCGCCGTGGTCGACCGGACGAACGCCGGGACCGTCGTGGTCACGATCCGCGACGCCGGGGAAGGTGGGCGCCCGTACTTCAACCGTCGCTTCTCGGCCGCCGAGACACGGGAGATCCGACTGTACCTGAAGGGCGGAGACGACCGGGTCGTCGTCAACGGCTCCGGCGAGCCCGGCATCACCGTGCGGGTGATCGGGGGGCGGGGCGACGACCTCTTCGAGGCGACGGCCGGGAGCGACGGACTCCGGCTGTACGACGACGAAGGCACGAACGTGGTCCGCGGCGATGGTCCGAAAATCGACCGACGGCCCTTCGAGGAATGGGTGTGGAGCGTGGAAGACCGGGACCAACCCAGGGACTGGGGACAACGGTGGGTGCCCCTCTTCTGGTCCTCGTATTCGTCGGACCTGGGGCCGTTCCTGGGCGGGGGCGCACGGCTGGAACGCTACGGCTTCCGCGCCCGGCCCTACCGGACCGCCGTGGACCTGCGTGCCGGCGTCGCTCCCGCGCACGCCACCGGCCGCGCGGAGGTCGCCGTCCGGTGGCGCCGGGAGAACTCCTCCGTCTTCGCGGCCATGAAGGCCCGCGTCTCAGGCCTGGACGTCATCCACTACTACGGGCTCGGCAACGCGACGCGGGGCGGCGGAGAAACCTTCCACGCGGTGGACGCGCGCACGGCATCCATCGCCGCCGGCGTGGGGACGACGTCGCGCACCGGCGTGACGGCCGCTCTGAGCCTCGTGGTCACCGCCTCCAGCGCTTCGGGAAGGGACGGCCGTTTCTTCGCGGCCGTGCGGGACACGCTCTACGGCGCCCGAGGCTTCGGCCGGCTCGGTGTCCGTGCTTCCGTGATCGTCGACCCGCATTCCGATCGGCCGGGTCGCACGGTTCGGGTTCGTGCGGAAGCGGCGGGGGAGATCGTGCCGGCCGTGGGCGACGTGGAGACGTCGTTCGGCACCACGGAGGGAGAGATCTCCGCCCTCCTCCAGCCGTCCGGCTCCGTGGCCAGCGTCCTGGTCCGCGCCGGCGGGCGGAAGGTCTGGGGCCGGTTCCCCTGGCAGGAGGCCGCCTTCCTCGGGGGTCCCGGGACGCTCGCGGGCTGGGCGGAGCAGCGTTTCGCCGGCGACGCCTCGGCGTGGCTCTCCGGAGAGATGCGTCTCCGCGTGCTCCGCGTCGGCCTGCTCGTCCCCGCCGAGGTGGGGGCCTTCGGGCTCGCCAGCGCCGGACGCGTGTTCCTCGACGGCGCGTCCCCCGGGGGTTGGCACACCTCCGTCGGGGGCGGCATCTGGATCACGCCGGCAGGCCAGCCGAGCACGATCCGCATCGGCGTCGCGAACAGCGTGGAATCCACCAAGGTGTTCGCCAGCGTCGGCCTCCCCTATTGACGGGAAGCGCTGGAAAGCGAGACCGCGGGTTGCCGAGCACGCCTCCTCCTCGCCCGGCAGTAGACGAGAAGAAACACGGCATGTCGACAACCCGCGGCATTCGAAGGCGACGTCGCGACGTCGCCTGGTGCGCTACTTCACGAACAGCATATCCCGGTACGTCGGGAAAGGCCACAGATCGTCCGGGATGATCCGCTCCAGCCTGTCCACCACGTCCCGCACGGCCGTCATCGCCGGAACGATGTTGTCGCGCATGTGGTGTGCCTTGGAGAAGACGTCGTCGCCCCCGAGCTCCTGGTTCTGCTCCGCGAGCACGCCGAGCTTCGCGGTCAGGTGATCGATGAGCTCGTTGACCTGGCGTGCCGTCGCCAGCACACCCTCGGACTGCAGGCCCACCTTGTCGGCGCTCTCGGCCGTGGACAGGAGGTCGCTCAGGTACCGCATGGCCGCGGGCAGCACCATCGTCTGCGCCATGTACTGCGCCGTCTCACCTTCGATGTTGACGGTCTTGAAATAGTGATCCACGTAGATCTCGAGGCGTGACTCCAGCTCCCGGTGCGTGAGCACGCCGTACTTCTCGAACAGGGTGGCGTTGTCCTCCGCCACGATTCCGGGCAGCGCCTCCATCGTGTTGCGCAGGTTCAGCAGCCCGCGGCGCTGGGCTTCCTCCACCCACTCGACCGAGTAGTTGTCGCCGTTGAAGACGATCGGCCTGAACTCCCGGACCTCGTCCACCAGGAGCGCGCGCAGGGCGTCCTCGAAGCTGTCGCCCTTCTCGAGCGCCGCCTCCAGCCGGCCGCACATCACGTCCAGCGACTCCGCCACGATCGTGTTCAGCACGGTCGCCGGGAAGGAGATGCTCTGTGACGAGCCCAACGCCCGGAACTCGAACTTGTTGCCCGTGAACGCGAACGGTGACGTCCGGTTCCGGTCGCCGGCGTGCTTCGGCAGCCGCGGCAGCACGCTTACGCCGAGGCCCATCAGGCCGTTGACCTTGCTGCTCTTGGCCTCGCCCGCCTCCGCGATCTGCTCGAAGATGTCCTGGAGCTGGTCACCGACGAACGCCGAGATGATCGCCGGGGGCGCCTCGTTGGCGCCGAGCCGGTGATCGTTGCCCGCGTGCGCGACCGCCGCCCTCAACAGGTCCTGGTGGCGCGCCACAGCCCTCAGCACGGCCGCGCAGAAGAAGAGGAACTGCACGTTGTCGTGGGGCGTCTCGCCCGGCTCCAACAGGTTCTGGTCGTCCGTTCCGAACGACCAGTTCAGGTGCTTGCCACTCCCGTTCACGCCCTGGAACGGCTTCTCGTGCAGCAGGCACGCCAGGCCGTACTTCCGGGCGACCCGGCGTAGCGTCGACATCGTGAGCTGCTGGTGGTCGGCAGCCTGGTTCGCGTCCTCGTAGATCGGCGCCATCTCGTACTGGCCGGGCGCCACCTCGTTGTGCCGCGTCTTGAGCGGAACGCCGAGCTTGTAGAGGTCGAGCTCCACCTCGTTCATGTACTCGAGCACGCGCTCGGGAATCGAGCCGAAGTAGTGGTCCTCCATCTCCTGTCCCTTCGGTGGCTTGGTGCCGAAGAGCGTACGACCGCACGTGACCAGGTCCGGCCGGCGGTAGAAAAACTCCTGGTCGATGAGGAAGAACTCCTGCTCGGGCCCGAGCGTCGCACGCACCGCCTTGGCCGGCTTCCCGAACAGCGCCAGCGCCCGCCGCGCCTGCTGGTCGAGCGCGTGGACGGAGCGGAGCAGCGGCGTCTTCTTGTCGAGCGCGTCACCCGCCCACGATGCGAAGGCTGTCGGGATGCACAGGTAAGCGCCGCTCGCCCCTTCCATCAGGAAGGCCGGTGAGGTCGGATCCCAAGCCGTGTAGCCACGCGCCTCGAACGTCGCCCGCAGCCCCCCGGAAGGGAACGACGAGGCGTCGGGCTCACCCTGCACCAGCTCCTTGCCTCCGAACTCCGTGATCGCACGTCCGTCGCGTGTCGGGTTCAGGAAGGAGTCGTGCTTCTCGGCGGTCAGCCCGGTGAGCGGCTGGAACCAGTGCGTGTAGTGCGTCGCGCCCTTTTCGAGCGCCCACTCCTTCATGGCCACGGCGACCGCGTCCGCCACGGACGGATCGAGCTCCGATCCGTTCCGCACGGTGTTCAGCAGGGCGTCGTACTGCGGCTTCGGCAGGCGCGACTTCATCTGGTGGAGTCCGAAGACGTTGTCGCCGAACACCGCCTCGAGAACGACGCGTTTTCTGTTCTCGGGGCCGCCGTTGTTCGGCGGCGTGGCGTAGGTGGCGGCGGCGAGGATGTCGAACCGGGGGGCGACGCGGGTCATGGAGGCAGCTCCTCAGGGACGGGGGCGCAACAACAAGGTTCAACGTTCACCCGGCCGGCATGGCGGTGCAACTGTAAACAACATAAATTTGATTACGCTAATTTTATATGACTTAGGCACACCACAGGCCGTTCATGGCTGGATCTCTGTACGGGCGCGGCCGCGAGCTCGGCCTCTTGCGTACGGCGCTGGACCGCACGGAAGGCTCTCTCTCCGTGCTCTCGGGGCTCCCCGGCGCCGGCAAGTCGTCACTGGCGCTCGCCGCGGCGGCGGAGCTCCCACACGCCTATCATCGGGTCGCGCCCCTCCCGGATCCGCAACAGCGGGCCGCCTTCCTGGCCAGCCTGTGGCGGGGCGCCACCGGGTGGCGCGTCGGCTCCGGCGGCCGTGATCGGGAGGACGCCGAAGGGGGTGATACCCCGGGAGCCCCTCCTTCCTGGCAGGAGATCTTCTCGACTGCGGCGGCCTCCGTGCCGGAGGGGCGGGGCGCGGTCCTCGTGCTCGACGACGCGCATCGCATCGAGTCGGCCGGGACGCGCCTTCTCCCCGCGATTCGCGCGGGCTTGCGTCAGGCGCGGGACAGGCAGCGGACCCTGCACATCATCCTCGGCGCACCCGTGGACGTGCTCGCCGGGAAAGACGTGGACGCGGAGCTCACGCCGCTCCGTCTCCTCCTCGGACCGCTGTCATTCCGGGCCGCCGCTCCGCTCCTTCCGGGCAGCGGTGCGCTCGATCGGCTGCGCGCGTACTCGGTCTTCGGGGGACTTCCGGGCCACCTCGTCCTCCTCGATCCGTCGGCTTCGCTGACCACCAACCTGCGCAGGCTCGTCCTGCGGTCGGAGGCGCCGCTCGCGGAGGCCGGCGTGGCGCTCGTGGAGCGCGCGGCGCAAGCGCCCAGCCGCTACGTGGCGATCCTGTCCGCCCTCGCCTCGGGCGAGTCCGACTGGGGAGGGATCCACGCCGGCGTGGCGGATCTTACGGCCAGCGGACAGGTCGCTCCCTACTTGAAGCGCCTCGCCGAGATGGGCCTCGTCGAGGTGCGCCAGTCGCTGGACGCCGGACCGCGCAGCCGCAGCCGGCGCTATCGGATCGCCGATCCGTTTCTCGCCTTCTGGTTCCGCTTCGTCTTCCCCTCCCGTGAACGGTTCGCGACCGGGGACGTGGCCGAAGTCGTGCTCGACCGCCTGCGCGGTGAGTTGGACGACCACCTGGGCTCGATCCTCCCGGAGGTGTGTCGCCAGCACATGCGCCACGACGCGATCGAGTCCCTGGGGGCCAACGCCCGCGAGTGCGGCAGCCTCTGGGGAACCGGCTACGACATCCCGGTAGCCGGCATGCTCGCGTCGGGAGCGGCCTTCTACGGCTCGGCCTCGACCGGAGACACGAGGGGGAGGGAGGCGCTCGAGGCGCTCGACCGCCAGATCCGCGAGACCCGCTACGGGTTCGGCCGCGAGGCGCGTCTACGCGTTCTCTTCCTTTCGGAGGCGCCCACGCCCGCCCTGGCGCGGGAAGCGGCGCGGCGGCACGACGTCAGGATGGTGGACGCGGCCGCGCTCGCCGGTGAGAATTGAAGGCGCGGATGCCCCCCCTGCGGCACGTTCCGGCACGGTGAACACCATGGATCATCTTTCGATCCGGCGGCCAGCCATGCTGACCGCGATGCTCCTCCTCGCCATCGGCTGCGCCCACACGGGGCGCCTGGGGGACTTCGATTTCCGCGACCGCCAACTGGCCGTCGTGCTCGTGTCCCCACCCAGGCCCGAGGTCTTCACGGGCAGCGCCTTCAACCCCAACGTCGCGACGGGCTCCTGGGCCGAGGCTGTCCTGGCGGTGGGAACCGAGCTGGTCAAGGAGCACCAGGCCTCCCGACTGCGGGCGCGCCTGGACGAGGCAGTCGAGACGACGGACGTCGCGTCGATCGTGGCGGACCGAACGCTCCGGCAGTCCAGCCAGGTCCTGCGCATGCGGCCGGTGGAGAGCGCGCAAGACGCCGACTTCGAGCTCGAGGTCCGCATCCGCCACTTCGGCATCCGCGCCAGCGACTGGAACGCGCAGGCATCCTTCTTCATCGAGTCGGAGATCCTCCTGCTCGACTCCACGGACGGCTCCGTCGTCTGGAAGACGAGAGTTCAGGCGGACGATCCGGTGACGCCCGGCGTGGTCGGCCTTCCCCCCGCCGCCGCCGACGTCGTGACGGCCGGCGTATTCGCCGGCCTGTCCGCCGAGCAGATCGCCGAAGCGCTGACGGGACTGGCGCAGTTCTGTGCGGACCGGGCCGCGGACAAGCTGCGCAGCGCCTTCGACAAGGCCCGCGGCTGACGGTCCGGGCGGGCCGGGGCGTTCCCCGGCCACCCGGTGTGCCCGTCAGGCGGCGGCTTTCTCCTCCTCGCCCGTGGCCTCCCTCACCGCCTGCACGCCGAGCTCGATGTCGACCTCGTTGCCCACGAGGATGCCACCGGCCTCAAGGGGTCGGTTCCACTCCAGGCCCCAATCCCGGCGGTCGATCCGTGTGGTGGCCTCGAAGCCCGCACGCTGGTTGCCCCAGGGGTCCTTGCCCTGCCCCTCGAAGGTGGCGTCCAGCGTCACCTCGTGGGTGACCCCACGGATCGTGAGGTCACCGACAACCCTGAATCGGCCACCCTCCTCGCTCAGGGCACCTTCCACGTGCGTGCTCTCGAACGTGATCCTCGGGTGGTTCTCCACGTCGAGGAAGTCCGCCGAACGGAGGTGATCGTCGCGGTCCTTCACGCCGGTGTCGATGGACGCGGCGCCGATCTCTACCTTCACCTCGGACTCGTCGGGGCTGTCCTCGTCGATATGCAGTTCACCCACCACGTCCGAGAAGCGGCCGTGCACTCTCGTGAACATCATGTGCTTCACGGCCAGTTCCACGGAGGTGTGGGCAGGATCCAGCTTCCATGTTGTCCTGGACATTTTTCCTCCTCGAGCGTCTGGAAGTACTAGAAGCTCGAAATATTGATACTGCGATATTCGTGCCAGGGATCGGGTGTGCCATCCACCGCCGAGACCTTCATCTGCGCTGTCGCGAGCCGTTCTGCCGCGAAGCCGCTGACGGCGGTTCCACCGGCCTGTGCGTTCCGGTCGAAACGGCAGGTCGAGGGCCGGTACCATTTCACGTGGGCAGGCAAACGGTCGGCAGTTCCGCCACCGGCCCCGTCACGCCGCGAGGCGCTCGCACGTTATCGAAGGGGAGATGGTGGTGGACAGGGGGGAGCGTCCTCGTGGGAGCTGCTGGACATGACGTCACACCGGTGGATCAACCGCTGGTGGCTTCCGTTCGCGGGAGCCCTCATCCTGCTCGTGGGCGGCTGCATGCTGGGCACGGACCCCGACCGCGTCGATCTGAGCATCGCGGGCCCCTACATGTTGACGCGCGTCGACGGCGAGTCGCTCCCTTGTTGCGCGGAGACCGACTCCGCCGGCACGCGCGTGTCGGTGGTGGGCGGGAGCCTGACGCTGGGCCAGGCCGATCCGGGACCGTACGCGTTCGTGCCGGCCGGCTTCCCGATGCCGGTCTCGTGCGTCCACGAGATCCCGGACGGGGCGCACGTGGACCGCGACGGCGTCGTGACACTTCCGAACGGCGAGACCTACACGATTCCCCCCTGCGGGGACGGCGACTACGAGCTGACGCTCGACACGCGATACGAGCACCCCGACGGCACGTCGGAGACCAAGCCCGTCGTGATCTCCCAGCGCTACACCTGGGGATGGGAGGCGTGGGGCGACGACGAGGCCGCCGCCGACCATGGGCTCGCCGACCACGGCTTCGTGACGCTCGTGGGGAAGATGGCCGGGACCTTCGCGCGCTCCGGCTCCGGCACGACGCTTTCCATGCACGACCCCTACCTGCTGGTTCCGCCGCAGGACCTGCGCACATGGGAGTTCTCGAGCCTTCCCTCGACAGAGAATCGATGAAGCAAGGATGAGTGTCGGTGGCCGCGCTCGCGGCGCTGAGACGGGCGGGCGCGCCGCCCCGTCACGGCACGCCTACACGTCCAGGTTCCGCACGTACTTCGCGTTCTTCTCGATGAACTGGCGGCGGGGCTCCACTTCATCGCCCATGAGGCGGTCGAAGAGGTTCGACGCGATCGCGGCGTCCTCGATCTGCACGCGCAAGATCGTGCGCGATTCGGGGTCCATCGTCGTCTTCCAGAGCTGGTCGGGGTTCATCTCGCCGAGCCCCTTGTAGCGCTGGATGTTGACGCCTCGCCCGTCCCCGTCCTTGCCGCCGAAGCGCTTCACGTAGTCGTCGCGCTCCTCCTCCGTGTACGCGTAGAGCTCCTGCTTGCCCTTCTGCACGCGATACAGCGGCGGCTGCGCGATGTAGACCATCCCCGCCTCGATCAGCTCGGGCATCTGCCGGAAGAAGAACGTGAGCAGGAGGGTGCGGATGTGGGCACCGTCGACGTCGGCGTCCGTCATGATGATGATCTTGTGGTAGCGCGTGTTGTCGAGCTCGAAGTCGTCCTTGATGCCCGCGCCGATCGCGGTGATCATCGCGCGGATCTCGTCGTTCGACAGCACCTTGTCGATGCGGGCGCGCTCGACGTTCAGGATCTTCCCCTTGAGCGGGAGGATCGCCTGGTAGGAGCGGTCCCGCCCCTGCTTCGCGCTGCCGCCCGCGGAGTCTCCCTCCACGAGGTACAGCTCGCACAGCGTCGGATCGGAGATCGAGCAGTCGGCGAGCTTGCCGGGCAGGACGCCACCCTCCAACGCGCTCTTCTTGCGCGCCAAGTCACGCGCCTTACGCGCGGCCTCGCGGGCGCGTGCGGCCTGCAAAGACTTCTCGATGATGTTCTTGGCCGCGCGGGGGTTCTCGTCCAGGAAGATCGCCAGGTTCTCGTTGACCGCCGCCTCTACGGCGCCACGCACCTCCGAGTTGCCGAGCTTGGTTTTG
>CAZPZU010000032.1:23220-49055 GCA_964591135.1 uncultured Gemmatimonadaceae bacterium
CGAACTGCGGCTCCATGACCCGCACGCTCAGGACGCAGATGAGCCCCTCCCGCACGTCGTCGCCGGAGAGGCTCTCGTCCTTCTTGAAGAGGTTGTTACGCCGCGCGTAGTCGTTGATCGTGCGCGTCAGGGCGGCCTTGAACCCGGTGAGGTGCGAGCCGCCTTCGTGCGTGTTGATGTTGTTGACGAAGGTGTGCGTGTTCTCGGCGAAGCCCTGATCGTACTGCAACGCGAGCTCGATCTCCGCCTCGGGCTTGGTCGCCTCGAAGTAGCAGATCTTGTCGTGCAGCGCCGGCTTCTGGCCGCGCAGGTAGGTGACGTACTCGGCCAGACCACCCTCGTAGAGGTACTCCTCCTTCACCGGCGTGCCGTTGCGCTCGTCGATCAGGGTGATCTGCAGGCCCTTGTTGAGGAACGCGAGCTCGCGGAGCCGGTTGGAGAGCGTGTCGAGGTTGTAGACCAGCTCCGTGAAGATCTGCGGATCGGGCTTGAACGTGACCCGGGTGCCGCTTCCCTTCGCCGAGCCGAGCTCCTTGAGGTGCGTGGCTTTGAGGCCACGCTCGAAGCGCTGGTGATACCGCTTCCCCTGCCGATGGATCTCGACCTCGAGATACTCGGACAGCGCGTTGACCACGCTCACACCGACCCCGTGCAGGCCGCCGGACACCTTGTAGGTGTTCTTGTCGAACTTCCCGCCGGCGTGGAGGACGGTCATCGCCAGCTCCACCCCGGGCACCTTCTCGGTCGGGTGGAGGTCCACCGGGATTCCGCGGCCGTCGTCGACCACGGTGACGGAATTGTCTTCGTGGACCGTCACCGTCACCTCGGTGCAGAAGCCACCCATGGCCTCGTCGATCGAGTTGTCGACGACCTCGTAGACCAGGTGGTGCAGTCCCCGGGCCGACGTCGACCCGATGTACATGCCCGGACGCTTCCGCACCGCCTCCAGGCCCTTGAGAACCTGGATCTGGCCGGCGGTATAGTCCTCACCACCCTCCTGCTTGCGGTTCTTCTTCGCCATGTCCGCTCCGTGAGCAGTTGCGCGCTAGGTCGTCTCCGCCAATACGAAGACGATGCGCTCCAGAGGAGTCTCGGGCAGGCGCTCGTTCACCCGATCGAGGAACTCCCCTTTCATCATGTTCAGCTCCATCAGCCAAGCGCTCGTGCGCACCTCGACGAACAGCGTGGCCTCCGACACCCCTCGCGCCCGGGTGACCGCGGCGACACGCTCGCCCACGATCCCGGGCCAGAGGTCGAGGACCTCCATCCTGCGCACCTGGTCCTTCAGGCCGTGCTCTTCGAGCACGCTCTCGAGCACGTCCCCGAGTCGCGTCGGGCCCTTGGCCCTTCCCCGGCTCACGCGCTCACCCGTCCGTCCACGACGTGCCACCTCGGGAGCACGTCCCGTCGGATGCGCACGTCGCTCTCCTTCGGGGCCGTGAGCACGACCTGCCCCGTCTCCTCCCGCTCCATCAGCTCCAGGACCCGCTCGCTCCGTCCCGTGTCCAGCTCAGCGAACACGTCGTCGAGCAGGATGAGCGGCTCCTGCCCGCGTGTCTCCCGGATCGTGCGCGCCTCCACCAGCCTCAGCGCCAGGGCCGCCGTGCGGCGCTGGCCCCCGGAACCGTAGTCCCTGAGGTCCAGGTCGTCTCCCTGGTCTTCCAGCCGGAGGACCATCTCGTCGCGGTGCGGACCCACCACCGTAGTGGCCGCCCGTCGCTCCCGGTCGGCCGAACCGATCAGCGCCTCCCGGTAGGCATCCGCGAGCTCCTCCACCGACGTCGCGCCGGGAGCCCCGACGTTCGGCCGGTAGGTCATGCGCGCGCCGGCTCCGCCCGAAACGGCGGCGTAGTACTCCCGGAAGGCACCGCATCGTTCCGCGATCCAGCCGCCCCGCTCCAGCATGACCTCCGCGCCGGAGCGCACCAGCCCGCGGTCCCATGCGCCGACCGCCGCCCCGGACTGTCCGTCCTTCAGCGCCGCGTTCCTCCGCGCCAGGATCTTCCGGAAGTCCTGCAGCGCCAGCAGGTACCCCGGTCGGGCCAGCGACAGGACGATGTCCAGGAATCGCCGCCGCTCCGAGGGCCCCGCGCTCACCAGCTCCACGTCGGCCGGCGAGAAGACCACCGCCGCCAGTCGTCCCAGCGCGTCGCCCAGCCGCTCGGGCTCGGAGCCGTCCACCGTGACCTTCTTTCGCTTGCCTCGCTTCTCGAAGGCCGCTGCCACCTCGACGCTCCGATCCTCCACCGAGTCGGGTGCGAGGGTGCCCACGACCCGGAACACGCCCTCGCCGAACGCGAGGAGCTGGTCGTCCCGCGCACCGCGGAAGGACCTGAACGTCTCCAGGTAGTAGATCGCCTCCAGGAGATTGGACTTGCCCTGGGCGTTGTCCCCGACGATGGCCACGCCTTCCGCCGGAAACTCCAGATCCTGGATCCCGAGGTTTCGGAAGTGACGCAGCCCGATCCGTTTCAGGCGCACGGACCATGCGTGGAGGAGGGCCCTGGAAGCATCCCGGAAAGTTAACCTTTCCGGAGCGTTCGGGCTACCCTGGGGACTGCCCTGAAAGTGCTTGTCTTTCAAGGGCTTTCGGCCTCTCCGGAGCAGCCGTCCCAGGGGAACCGATTGGCGCGAAAGAGGCCCGCCCTCAGCGACCCTTGAACTCCGCCTTCCGCTTCTCCAGGAAAGCCGACATCCCCTCCTTCATGTCCTCCGTGGAGGCGAGGAGTCCGAAGAGCGTCGACTCGAAGTCCAGCGCATCCCGCATGGCCGTGTCCACGCCGCGGTAGATCGACTCGAGCGCCATCCGTACCGCCAGCGGCCCGTTCCTCGTCACCTTGCTCAGGAGCTCCTTGGCGCGATCGATCAGCTCCGCCCGCGGGTGCACGGCGGACACCAGGCCGATCTGCGCAGCCCGCTCGGCAGAGATCATCTCGCCGGTGAGCGTGACCTCGATGGCCCGCCCGAGGCCGATGAGGCGGGCCAGACGTATCGTGCCGCCGTAGCCCGGGATGATCCCCAGGCCAACCTCGGGGAGCCCGAAGCGGGCGTTGTCGGACGCCACGCGCATGTGGCACGCGAGCGCGAGCTCGCAGCCCCCACCAAGCGCGTAGCCACCCACCGCGGCCAGCACCGGCTTCGGGAAGCGCTCGATGGCCAGAAAGACCTCCTGGCCGCTCCGGCTCACCTGGACTCCCGAGACGGAGTCCATCTTGGCGAGCTCGCCGATGTCGGCCCCGGCGACGAAAGCCTTCTCCCCCGCCCCCGTGAGCAGCACGCCTCGTACCTTGTCGTCCCCGCGCAGCGCATCGAACACCTCGCCCAGCTCCGAGATGACCTCGGCGTTCAGGGCGTTCAGCTTGTCCTGGCGGTCGACCGCGACGACGGCGATGTCGCCATCCCATTCGACACGGATGTAGGTGAGGTCGGTCATGGTCGGGGCCGCGGACTTAGGGGGAACGGCGTCGGAACGACGCAAGATAGCGTCCCGGTCGACGATGGAAAAACGCCTCGGGGCCGCTTACCTTACGCCCTTCCGGCGGCTATGGCCGCCCGCTTTCTTCGCCGTCTCCGCGCCCGGCGCTACCGGGCCCCCGTGCCAGGAGTTCTCGCCCCATGAGTCGGTCGCTCAACAAGGTCATGCTGATTGGAAACGTCGGGAACGATCCCGAGATCCGAGCCACGTCGGGTGGAGCCCGCGTGGCCAAGCTCTCGCTCGCGACCAACCGCTCGTGGTCTGGACGGGACGGACAGCAGCAGGAGAAGACGGAATGGCACCGGCTGACCTTCTTCGGCCGGCTCGTGGACATCGTCGAGCAGTGGGTGCACAAGGGCGACCGCCTCTACGTCGAGGGGCGCATCGAGTACTCGCAGACCCAGGACGACCAGGGTGGCGTGAAGTACTGGACCGACATCGTCGTGAACGAGATGGTCATGCTGGGGTCGACCGCCGGAGGCGTGTCCGGAGGAGGTGGGGGCAGCTACGGAGGGCAGAGTGGATACGGCGGAGGAGGCGGATCCGCGGGAGGCGGTCCGCAGCCCGGTGGCGGCGAGCCGGACGACGACCTGCCGTTCTGACGAGAAGCCCCCACCTACGAGTCTTCGGAGTCCGTCACGTCGGACTCCCAGAGCCCCATGAAGTACTCCTCGTAGCGGTCCGGGTGCGACCGGTAGTCCTCGACCCATACGTCGAACGGCGGCAGCGTCACCTTCTGCGACAGCCAATCCGTAGCGATCCGGACCATGTCCTGGTAGGAAAGGTCGCCCTCACCGCCCCGCTCGCGGTGGGCCCGCTGCGCGAGGAGGTAGATCTCGTCGGGGCTCAGGTAGAGAAGCAGGTCGGCCACTTGCGACGAGCAGTAGTCGAGGTATTTGGCCCGCAGGACTTCGCGGGGCTCTTCCGAGCCCGACTCGCCTGCGCCCACGGCGGTCCTCCCGCTGGACGTGAAAAACCCTTCTGAATTCCGATGCGCGACCTGTACCGTAGGAATTCAGTCGCGCGTAAACAAATGATTCAGAAGGGGTGTGAAGCGCAAGCTTCAGGAGGTCGCAGTCGATGCCTCCGGAGCCTCGGAGCCCTGGTCGCTCACGGCCTGCTCCCGGAGATGGCGATAGATCGAGCGACGCGTGAGACCGTACAACACGACACGGCTGAGGAACTCGGGATCGGTCTTCTGCACCTCTTCGGCCTGGGCCGCCACGTCGCGTGGGAGACGCACGTTGAGCTGGACCGAACACGTTTCCCACATGGACACACCTCAGCCAATGGTCGAAGGATGAAAAGTCGCAGATTTTCGGGGCTCCGCACGTCCGCCCGAGAGGACCGGGAGAGGTCGCGGGGGGGAGCAGCCAGCTTCCTCAGAGCGCGGTCTACTCTAAGGCCACGATCCGGGGCGCGCAACCCCCTTGTGACCCCGATTCATCTTACCGCAGCTTATCAGTAAGTTGTTGTTTTACAACACCTTACAAATGGCATGTGGAGACATAACCACCTGTTCCCGGAAAGTATCGCAGCTTACGGTCGGGTAGGTTGTGGGAGGGGGAAACCTAAGCGTGCCACCGAGTTTCGGGGCCGTGCCCGATACCGCTACGAGGCGGTTTCATCGACGCTTTTTTGCCAAAAAGCGCGTCAGGGTAGAGCCGAGCGGAGGAAGGCCTGGAGGGCGGTGGATTCGAAGGAGAGGAAGCGGTCCCGCAACTCCCCGGCATCGCGCTCGTAGAACACCGCCGCCGTCCGGTGGACCCGCCCGGAGCCGGTTTCTTCGAAGGAGATGTACGCCCGCCAGAACCCGTCTTCCCGGAAGGCCCGGAGGTGCGCGATCCACATCCGCCCAGCGTACTCGACCGAGCGTGCCTCCATCGTCGACGGCGCATCCACGGTGGGGCCGTCCAGGGACTCCTCCAGATCCGCGAAATGGGCGCCCGGATTCCCGGCCAGGTCCAGGCGCCAGACGTCGAATGGCGGCAGCGGCAGGAGCGCTTCGCAGTACTCCACCAGGAGGGCGAGGGGATCGTCACGGAGGGACCCTTCGAGCGCCCCGTCCCGCACGGCTTCCGCGCGGGCCCGGCGATACAGGGGACGGATGGCGTCCCGGGGAAGCATCTGCAGGAGCCTGGAAGCGTGGCGCCTGCGGTAGGCCGCATAGCGTCCGCGGAGCTCGTCTTCGCCAGCGCGTCCGATCGCGCCGGTGATGCGGGAGGACGTCTCGCTGAGCAGCATCAGTGCACCGCCGTGGAACCGGGAGTGGACTGTGACAGGCGGACGGCCCGCACCCGCGGCTCGCGCACCTGGAGACCAGCCAGCGTCTCCCGCGTTCCGAACGTCTCCAGGATGCGGGAGAGCACCGCGAAGCGCTCGGGTTCGAAGCGGGCCATCAGCGCCCCGACCCCGCGGCGCATCGACGCGAGGCACGCCCGTGCTTCTGCCAGACCGGCGGGGAGGGGGAAGCGGACCTGGTAGTCGAGGGCCTCGCTCGGCGCCTCCGGCACCATTCGCCGCACCTCGGCGTCGGGGAACGCGGTGACGAGGCCCCGCTCGAGCGAGGCATCCGGCTCCTGGAATGCCGTGCGGAAGAGGAGTGCGCAGCCATCGTAGTCCAGATGGACACGGGTGAGCCTGCCGGGGCCGAGCACGATGCGGATCGACGTGCCCTCGTGCAGATCGAGGTCCCTGCAGATGTCACGGAAGCCGATGCGCAGCAGCGTGGGCCGGGTCAGTGGACCGAAGCCCACACGCTCCAGCACCCTCAGGCCCAGCCGGAACGCGTACTGGCGGAGGGAGCCCTCGTTCCGCCCTGACGCCGCCGCGGTCAGGAGGCCGGCGACATGCTCCAGGGTGGGCTCGTACACCCAGTCGAGCACCACGAGCTCGGTGCTGAGGTCCAGCACCTTCATCTTCCCGCTGCCGAGGTCGAGCGACTCGGCCGAGGACGCGTAGCGCCCCTCCACGACGAGACCCAGGCCGATGTCCTCGATGCGACCACCCGGCGTGTCCATCTCGTGGATGTCGCGATACTGCACCACGGCACGCGTCAGGGGCAGCTCGCAGATCCCGGGCACGTCGCCCATCGCCTCGGGACGGGTCTCGGTCGATACTGTCGTGTTCATCGGCACTCCACCGCCCCGAAGGATCGATCGACGCTTGCACGGGTGGAGCCCGATGGCGGGGGTGTACGTTTCCCTTGACACCCGCCGAACGGTCCGACTAGCTTGACCTCAGCCAAGAGAGTCAGGTCGGGCCGCCAACCCGTGCCTTCCAGGGAGCGTCTCCGGTGCCAGCCGGGGACGCTCCCGTCCTTTTCGGTCCCGTCGCGCCTTTTTCCGGAAAAGAAACCCGGCCGCAGCCGGGTGTCATATCCATCGAGCCGGTCGTCCGGCCTTCGGGCGTCGACGTTTTTCAGATCCCCGCCAGGGGATCCGCTGCACGATAACTATCTGTTTACGGTGCGGGCAAGGATACCGTTCACAGGCCTCCAGGCCTCGCCGGCGGCCGCCGCTTGCCGCCCGCGACGGGGACGGTCATCTTCCGGCCACCGACTCTCCGGAGATCAGCGCCCATGGCCTCCCTCAGCGAACGCAGACGCTCCGTCGCCTTCCTCGAGCACGAGGACGAGACGTGGGCCTGCTTTCTGGTGACCCACCCGGGACAGGGCGGCCGCTGGCAGGGCTTCTTCTCCTTCCGTCCCGGTGACGGCGAGGCCGCGGAGGACGAAGTCCGCACGGCGGAGATCTTCATCGAGGACTCGGAGGCGGAGATCCACGAGAAGGCACGTGGGCTGGGCCGGCCACTCCTGGGAGGGCTGCTCGCCTCCGCGCTGCACACCAGCCGGCGCAACGCCCGCCACGCCCCCAAGCTGCGACGCCAGTTCCGGGAGCTTCTCGCCGAAAACGCCCGCGAGATGTCAGGGGACTGGTCCGAGGAGCGGCAGCCCCCGCCCTCCGAGGAGGAGCTCGACGCCCTGCGCTCGCTTTACGCCTCCTACCGCCTGGACCAGGTCGCCCACTTCATCTGCCTGGTCGCCCCGGGCGACTTCGAGGAGGCCGTGGACCGGATCCTCGACGGCGAGCGGATCGACTTCCGCGCGTCCGACCGGATCCAGTTCGCGATGATGGTCGTGGAGCACATCGAACGGCGTCTTCCGCTGCCGCCCTTCGATGTGTGGGCCCGTGACTTCCTGGCCACGCCGGAAACCTACCGGCTCTACGCCCATACGCTGCACCGCGAGGGACGCCTGCCCTGAGCTCGGAGCGACCCGTGGCATCCTCCCGTTGACCCTCCCCCCGGAACCACCTTACCTTTCAGAGCTTTATCTTTCGCCACTAGCAAGGGAGCGTGATCGTCTTGGAAGTGGTCGTCCAGGATAACGAGAGCCTCGACCGCGCACTGCGCCGGTTCAAGAGGAAGGTGCAGCGTTCCGGTCTGTACTCCGAGCTGCGCAAGCGCCGCTACTACGAGAAGCCGAGCGCCCAGCGGAAGCGGAAGCGTGAGGCCGCGATCCGACGCGAGCGTCGGCGGCAGCGGCGCAACCGCCGCTAGGCACGCCTGCGGCCCTGGCCGAGACGGTCCTCCCCGCGCGGGGAGGACCTCTTTTTTTCCCGGTGCTTCGGCCCGGGCGGTTACGCGACCCGACGGTGGAACAGCTCGTCCAGCTCCCGCCACGCCGCGATCGCCTCGCCGTCCAGGTGGGTTCGAGCGAACGCGATCACGAGGTGGTTCCACCCGTTCTGGGTACGGGCTTCCGTGGGCGTGAGGCCGGTGAGCGACATCATCGTCCGGCACAGGTTGCCGGCCGACGTGTACCCGAAGCGCCTCGCGGTCCGGGCGACCGTGACCGAGCGGTCCGCGAGCAGATGGGCGCAGGCCATGAGGCGCAGCCACCGGATGTAGGCGTACGGGGACGGGAGGCCGCGCCGCCGGAAGCGCGCCTTGAGGGCCCCGCGGGTCAGCCCGCACGCCGCCGCCATCGGGTGCAGGTCGTGGTAGTGGGAGGGGAACTCGAACACCCGGCGTGCGAAGGCGCGGAAAGGAAGGGGAAGGGCTGCGCCCGCCGCCCGGCCGAGCTCGCCGAGGGCCCGGTCCACCCATGTCGATTCGGTGGCCTGCCTCTCGAGCAGCCCCACGAGACGCTCCACCAGAAAATCGGTCCGCGGGGGCGGCACGTGACGAGCCCTGCGCTCCGCCTCCCACCGCGCGAGCATCGCGACGTCGAGATCGAGCACGGGAACACGCGCGCCGGAGCCAGATACGGGGAAGGCGTCCGCCGCATCCGACACCACGATAAGCCGCGGATAGCCGAGCACCAGGGCGTCGGTGCCGAGCTCACGATCCGAGATCACGTCCTCTTCGGGGTGCGCGGCTCCCCGCACCGCCGCGAGCAACCGGGTATCCGAGAGATGAGCGATGAGCACCGGGCGCCCCTGGGGGGAGAGACGAGGTCGATCTTCCAACTTGGGACGGTACGCGCCGCTCGCGCCACCCTGCCGGGCACGATGGACCTCCGGATCCCGGTGCCGTCGATCAGCCGGGCGGCTCGCTCGGATCACGGTCGGGCTCGTCCTCCACGCTCATCAGGTCGCGGGCCACCCCGTGGAACTGACGCTTCACCCAGCGTCTCCAGGAGGCGGGCGGAGGCTCGAGCGATTCGCGCATCTCCAGGCGATCCAGGATGCCCTCGACCTCGGCCTGGACCTCGAGCAGCTTCTTCTTGTGCGAGGCACCGACGAGGTAGGTGATCCCCCCGGCCACCGCCCCGCTCGCGGCGATCCCGAGGGGGACCGCGAGGGCGAGCACGCCGCCCGTGGCCACCACCGCGAAGCCGATGCCGATTCCGGCAGCGATGCCCGCTGCACCCCCACCCACGGAAGCCCCGGCGATGGAATCCCCGCGCGTGCCCGGCTCGACGACCAGCTCTACGAGCGTACGCTCGTCGTCCACGGCCTCGATGTGTACCTCCACGGACTTGGCCGAGGCGACGTAGTACTTCCGGGACGTGAGGCTCGCGGCGCGTGCGATCTGAGAGGCCCAATCCAGCGCGGGCCGATACTGGAGGACCTGGGGGCCGCGCCGTACGGGCTGCAACAGCTGGGTGCCCACGAAGAAGTCGTCCAGCTTGCCGGCGAGCTCCTTCGGCGTTCCGGGCACGACGCGCACCGCGCTCAGCAACGAGGGCCCGAACACCCGGTCCAACGTGCCGCCCACCGTCCGACCGGAGCGGACTTCCGAAAGCGCCCTGCGCACGTGCCGCTCGCCCAGGCCGACTTCGCGGGCGATCCGGAACAGCTCGGCCTCCGTGAGCCCACCTCCACTCGGCTCCGAGTCGGAGGATGCGAGCTCGGCGGCGCGACGGATGACCGCGTCGAACTCGTGCCGCGTGAGGCTCCTGCCCTTCTCCTCGCTCATCGCCCTCTCGTCAGGCTGACTCCACCACCACGCCGCCGGTCGTGACCTACCCCGCGACGCCTCGGACGGTTCACGCGGATCGGCGTTCTGCCGGGATATGTCAGGACTCCACCGCGGCCCCGCGCAGGACACGCTCCGCGAGCCACCTGCCGACCTCCTCGGTCGTGAAGCTCCCGCCGAGGTCCGCGGTGGTCCTCCCCTGGGCGATGGCGACCGCGACCGCACGCTCCACGCGCTCGCACCCCCCGGCGTGGCCGAAGTGGTCGAGGAGGAGCGCCACGCAGCGGATCGCGCCCATGGGGTTCGCCTTCCCCTTGCCCGCGATGTCCGGCGCCGACCCCTGCACGGGCTCGAAGAGGGCGTGCAGGCCCGGATGGATGTTCGCGCTCGGCGCGAGACCCAGCCCTCCCGTCAGCTCCGCGGCGAGGTCGCTGATGATGTCCCCGAAGAGGTTCGACGTGACGATCACGGCGTACCGCTCCGGCCGGCGCACCAGATCCATGGCCATCGCGTCGACGTACATCTCCTCGCGCTCGATGTCGGGATACACCTCCCCGACCTCGGCGAAGACCCTACGCCACAACCCTCCCGCGTGCCGCATCGCGTTGGCCTTGTCGACCAGCGTCACACGGTGTCGTCCCTTCGCGCGCGCGAAGTCGAACGCGGCACGCACGATGCGCTCCACCCCCCCGCGCGTGTTCATGTCCTCCTCGATCGCCACCTCCTCGGGCGTCCCCTTCTTGAAGACGCCGCCCATGCCCACGTAGGGGCCTTCCGTGTTCTCCCGGAAGATCTCGAGGCGCACGGGGACCTTCACGCGCTTCAGAGGGCACAGGTCCGGGGCGAGGAGCACGCAGGGGCGGAAGTTGACGTAGAGGTCCAGGCGGAAGCGCAGTCCGAGGAGGATGTCGCGCGCGTGCTCGTTACCGGGCACCCGCGGATCCCCGAGTGCCCCCATGAGGATCGCGTCGTATTCCTCGGCCAGGCTGCGGAACTCCTCCTCGGTGATCGAGATCCCCTCGCGCAGGAAGCGGTCGGCGCCGAGGTCCCATTCGACGAGCTCAAAGGACAGCCCTTCCACCTCCGCGACGGCCTCGAGCACGCGACGCGCCTCCCGCATCACCTCCTGGCCGATTCCGTCTCCGGGAATGAGGGCGATCCTGGGCATACGATCCGTGTGCTGGGGTTGCCGCGAGGTCGGCGGAGCGCCGCGAGAAGTCCGCTCCGCGCGCGTCAGATTAGCGCTTCGGCAGGACCACCACCACCCCGAGCGTCGGAGCTTCGTTCCCTTCGGCAACGAACGGATACCGCCCCTCGGGAGCCTCCGCGAACGAAACCACGAACCGCGCATCGCGATCGACGAGCGGGGGTGAATCCATCTGGTCGGTGCCCTCGAGGAACGCGCGGTGAGCGGCATCCAGGCTGTCGGCGACGAAGCGGATCTGATGCATCCTCCAGTCCGCGGTAACGAACTCGACCCAGGCGCCTGCGGGGATGCGCACCTCGACCGGGTCCAGCACCTCCCGGTCTCCTCCCCGGATCGTGACGCGGTGCACTTCGTCCGCATCGGTGAGCCCGAGCTCGGTGCGCAGGACGCTGTCAGGGGGGAACTCGGGAGGAGGAGGCTCGCGTCGACACGCGCCCGCCACCGCGGCTCCCGCCACGCCCGCCAGAAGGAGGATGCGCCGACCGGCGCGCCTCAATGGCCGATCTCGGCCCCGCACGAGATGCAGAAGCGCCACTCCGGCTCCAGCTCCTCCCCGCACTCCGGGCACGGGACGATCCGGATGTCCGTGCCGCAGAAGGGACAATACTTGAGGTTCGAGCGCCCGGGGAGCTCGGCCCTGCACCACCGGCACGCCTCCGGTCGCTCGTCGGAACCGGCCGCTTCCACGGGACGTTCCGTCGACGGCATGACGGGCGGCGCAGGCGCAGGTCCGGCCGTCGGGGATCCCGGCTGCGGAGGCACCGGGGACGCGACCGGGGCCCCGGGGCCGACGTGCCCCGGTGCGAGGCGGACGTCCACTGCCGCGTACTCGCGATAGAGGCCGGTGTTGGGGTTCGGGGACTCGAGCTCCTGGCGGAGGACGCGCAGCGCGGGCTCCGACTCCAGGATCAGGTAGCCACCCTCGCCCGCGAGGATGCGCAGCAGCGCGTCCTCGTAGTCGCCGTTCATCTCGATTCCGAGGCGGTCCCGATGCGTGCCGTAAGGGATGAGGTTCTGATAGATCTCCGCCACCGTGAAGGGCTCCGCCAGATATTCCGGACGCCGCCTCCTGATCTCCTCGACCAGGGTCTGGTGGAAGCGCGTCAGGACGTCGCTCGTCTCCGTCATCACCGTACCCCTCCCAGGGCATCGCCCTCGCTCTCCAGGTGGATCAGTCCGGCCGACACCGCAGCACGGAGGAAGGACTCCGGATCGGTGAAGGGAATCTCCACACCGCTCTGCTCGTGCCACCGCTCGGCCAGGCGGCGCATGTAGTGGCCGAGCGTCTCGTGGGAGAATCCGGCCTGGTCACGCATCTGCCGTACGATCTCGTGCCAGGTCCCGCGGAGCTGGTGTCCGTCGGCCAGGCGCACCACGTGGCTACCCGCGTCCGCCCGCCCCGACTCGCGCTCGAAGAGCTCGAGCTGGCTCGGGTCGTACGGAGGCGCCACCCCCGGCCCGCCCATGCGGGCCTCGACCTCGCCCAGCAGTCGATCGATCGGATCCTCCAGATCCTCGAGCTCCCGCAGGCGCTGCTCCCAGGGCGACAGCCGTGCGTCGCCCGACTCCATGTGCCAGATGGCCCTCTTCAACTCCATCAGACGCCAGACCGCGAGCGCGTCCCAGTGCTCCTGGGGCGGCACGCGCTCGAACTCGCGTAGCGCCCCTTCCCAATCCCCGCGGTCGTAGAGCAGGTGCCCCAGGTAGATGCGGGCCTCGTGCAGGTCCGGATCGAGGCGCAGGGAGCGGCGGATCTGACGCCCCGCTCCCACGTCGTCCCCGAGGCGGTGCAGCGCGTAGCCGAGCGAGGCGGCCGCCTCCGCGCTGTCGGGCCGCGCGGCCGCGGCTTTCGCGAAGACGTCGCGGCATTCGGCGTACATCGCCTCCCGATAGAGCGCGCGACCCATCGTGAGCATGAGCTCGATGTCGTCGTCGTACCCCATCGCGGCGACCTGGTCGAACAGGTGCAACGCCTGGCTCCTCTCACCGAAGCGGAGGAGGGTCTCCCCCAGCCCTACGAGCGCGTCCTCGTGGGCCGGATCCAGGACGGCTGCACGCTCGAAGGCCTTGCGGGCCCAGGCGTACTCCTCGCGGGCGAGACGGGCATAGCCGAGCCCGACGTACAGCTCCACGGCGTTCGGATAGAGCGAGAGGCCCTCTTTGAGCATCTCGAGGGCCCCTTCGTAGTCACCGTCGTTGTAGAGCTTGTGCGCTTGCTCGTCGTATTCCTCGGAACTGAGGAACCCTTCGGGCATGTAGGGAGCTCCTTGGACGGACCTCTTGGCAGGCCGAGCACCTGCGTGGCGTGGGTGGATTCCACGCCAATGTAATGTGCGGCGACGGGCGGTACCACCCTCGAAACAGGTCGCGTGGACGGACGTTCGTGGAGGGCCCTTCCCGCCTCCGCGTCAGGCCACTCAGACCTTCCCGTAGGCGATTCCGCAGAGTGGACAGACCAGGTCCTTGCCCGCCCGGTAGAGCCGGTGGCCAGGTCCGTGGCGGGGGCAGTCCGGGTCCTCGCCCGCGTCCTGCTCCTCCTTCACCTTGGAGCGCTCCGAGCGGGTCGCCTTGGCGAGCTCCATCTGATACCGCAGCGACGATGCACTGCACTCGAACAGCGCGACCACACCCCCGTCCGGCGTCGGGCGAACTCCCAACAGCATCAGGAAGCCGCCCATGGGCGACGGCATCTGCTGCCCGGAGTAGTAGGCCTTGTGGAGGTACTTGTCGTCTTCGAGGATCATGACCCCATCCGGACCCACTCGTGCCTTGGGGCGATACGCCTCGACCTCGGGCCGCTTGCGCGCCTCCGCCGCCCGACGCCTCGCCTCCCGCCGCTCCCTGCGCCGCTCCTCGCGGCGAGCCTGCCGGCGGGCCTCCCGCTTTTCCTCCGGGGTCAGCTCGGCGTCGTCGCCGTCGCCGAGCAGTACCGTCTTCTTCCTGCGTGGCTTCTTCTTGCCGGGGGTCTTCGCGGACTTCCGGGACGCGGCCGCCTGGTCCCCCCGCTCCTTCGCTCCCGGTGCGGGCTTCTTCGACTCGTGGGCCGGCTTCGCCGTTCGGGCCTTCGCGGCACCGGGATCCTTTCCGGAGTCCGGAGCTTTCTTCGCGGGCCTGGACCGGGCGGCGGTCGCGTCCTTCGCGGTGGACGCCTTCGTCGCCGGGGCCTTGGCTGGGGGCGCCGCGACCTTCTTCGCGGCCGACTTCTTCGGGGCGGCCTCCGGCTTCGCGGCGCCAGCCTTCTCCTTGGCGGATGGCTTCCTGGTCGCCGGCTTCTTCGCGGCGCCGGCCTCGCTCTTCCCGGCCGCGGCCTTCTTGGCAGCGGGCATCTTCCGGGCGGGCTTCTTCGCGGCGGGCTTCTTCGCGGCAGGCTTCTTCGCGGGGGGCTTCTTCGCGGCAGGCTTCTTCGCCGCGGGCTTCTTCGCGGCGGGCTTCTTCGCGGTGGGCTTCTTCGCGGTGGGCTTCTTCGCGGTGGGCTTCTTCGCGGTGGCGGACCCCGAAGCGGCCGCCTTCTTCTTGCCCACGGGCTTCGCGGTCGGCGCCTTCTTCGAGCGCGGGCCGGTGGCGGCCGACTTCTTGACGGGGGCCCTCTTCCCGGTTGCGCTGGGCTTCTTCGCCGCAGGCTTCTTCGCCGCAGGCTTCTTCGCGGCAGGCTTCTTCGCGGCGGGCTTCCTCGCGCTGGACTTCCTGCCGGTGGCCTTCCCGGCAGCAGCCTTCCCGGCGGCGGGCCGCGCGGGGGCCTTCTTCGTCGAAGACCCCTTGCGGCCGGCGGTCTTTCCGGCCTTGCCCTCGTCCTTTTTCGTGGCCATCGCCGGCGGCCTCCCAGGCTGACGCGTGCTCAAACGGGCCGAAGTATACGGACCCGCCGCCTAGTCGCCAAGCCGGCAGGCGGGAATCGGGGTGCTGGGCCCGAAGAAAAACAGAAGGGCGAGGGGCCGTGGAAGACCCCTCGCCCTTCGCCGGATCCGATGGGACGGCGGCAGCCTTCAGGCCACGCCGGCGTCCTCCATGTTCCGGGCCGTGCTATTGGCGCCGTGGGCGATGGCCGGCTTGCAGAACCGCATGCCGATCTCGTGGAGTTGACCCAGGTCGGCGTCGGCCAGATCGGGGTAACGCTCTCCGAGGTACTCGATCGTCTCGTCCATCCAGTGGCGCTGATCGTCCTCGGCGGCCTGAAGGACGCCGCAACGATTGATATGGCTGAAGAGCTCGTCCCGAGCCCGATCCATGAGCTTCTCTTTACTCAAACGTCCCTCCCTTTAACGTTCGGACGCGCGCACGCGCGACTGCGGCCCTGCGAATGCAGCTGGCCTTCAGCGAGGTAACCTAACGGAGAACCCCGCCCGGGGAAACCACACCCGTGACCGACGCATACGCTCCCGACGCCATCACGCTGGAGGTGTTCCGGCACCTTTTCACAGCGCTCGCCGAAGAGATGGGCGCAGCCCTCAGGAGGGCGTCCTTCTCGCCGAACATCAAGGAACGGCGGGACTATTCCTGCGCCCTCTTCTCTCCGGACGGTGCCGCGGTCTCGTTGGGCGACCACATGCCCGTGCACCTCGGCGCGATGCCGATGAGCGTACAGGCCGCCCTGGACGACCTGGGCCCCCTGGCCGCAGGAGACGTCGCCTGCCTGAACGACCCCTTCCGCGGTGGGACACACCTCCCCGACATCACGCTCATCGCCCCCGTGCATGCGGATGGAGGACACCTGCTGGGCTACGTCGCTTCGCGCGCGCACCACTCGGACGTGGGCGGGATGTCGCCCGGATCCATGCCCCTCGCCAGGGAGATCTTCCAGGAGGGTCTGCGCATCCCGCCGGTCCGCCTGTACGCACGCGGGGAGCGGAACGAGGACCTGTGGCGGACCCTGCTCGCCAACGTGCGAACGCCGGTGGAGCGCGCCGGCGACCTCGACGCCCAGCTCGCCGCGCTGCACGCGGGGCGCACCCGCCTCCTCGAGATCGCCGGGAGGCGAGGGGTCGACGAGACGCTGGCCGCGATGGAGGCGCTGGTGAGCTATGCCGACCGCCTGGTGGAGGCCGGCCTCGAGCGGATCCCCGACGGGGTCTACGAGGCCCGGGACGCCCTCGAGGACGACGGCTTCGGCAATGGGCCGGTCACGATCCGGGCCGCGCTCACGGTGCGTGGGAATGCGCTGCGTATCGACTTCACGGGGACGGACGCCCAGGTGCCGGGCGGCATCAACGCCGTCTCAGCCATTACCGCGTCGGCCTGCCGCTACGTGGTCCGCTGCGTCGTGGAGGCGCTCCTGGGCGAGCCGCTGCCGGCCGGAGGCGGCTCGATGTCGGCGGTGGAGCTGGTCCTGCCTGAGGGAAGCCTGGTGAACGCCCGCATGCCGGCGTCGGTCGCCGCGGGCAACGTCGAAACGAGCCAGCGCATCACCGACGTCCTGCTGCGCGCCTTCGGGATCGCCCTGCCTGACCTCATGCCCGCCCTCTCGCAGGGCACGATGAACAACACCACGGTGGGAGGAACGGACCCCCGCTCCGGCGAGCCGTTCGCCTATTACGAGACGGTGGGCGGAGGAATGGGCGCGGGCCCTTCCGGACCGGGGCTGTCCGGCGTCCACGTCCACATGTCCAACTCGCTGAACACGCCGGTCGAAGCGCTGGAACACGCCTACCCCTTCCGGGTGGTCCGCTACGGCATCCGTCGCGGGAGCGGCGGGGTGGGGCTGCATCGCGGAGGGGATGGTCTCCGTCGGGATCTGATGATCCTCACCCCCGCGACGGTCGCCCTGTTGTGCGAGCGGCGGACCGTGGGCCCCGCGGGTGTGCGCGGCGGCCTGGACGGCGCGACCGGGGAGAACGTCGTCATCCGTGGGGGTGTGGAGGAGCGCCTCCCGTCCAAGACCACGTTCTCGGTGAACGCCGGCGACGTGGTGAGCATCCGGTCGCCGGGCGGCGGCGGCTGGGGAACCCCTGTCCGGGACTGACGCCAGACATGCACATCCTCATGATGGCCTTCTGCGAGCAGGCCCAGCTGCGACCCGACGGCAAGCTGGACGTGCACGGCGCGTTCCACGACCTGGCCGCGCCCGGCTTTCCGGCCAAGCAGGACGAGATGGTCCTGGTCGTCGCCGCGGAGTGGGGGCCGGAGGACGCGGGCCGATACCGCTTCAAGGTCGAGCTCGTGGGCCCGGCGGCGAAACCCTCCATGACCATCGAAGGGGAGACCGAGGTGAAGGCGCACGCTCCCGGCGACCGCCCCGCCCGGACGTACCTGATCATGCCCGTGCAGGACGTGGTCTTCCCTTCCCCCGGCCCCTACCGTCTGGAGGCGAAGATCAAGGGACAGACGGTGCCGGGGCCGGTCCTGCACCTGTGGGAGCTGGACCGGGACTGAAGGCCCGACCCGTTGTCCCTCTTCCCCCGCACCGTCACGGCCGACAGCCCGCCCCTCCTTTCCGGGGACGGTCCGCAGCGCGTCTGCATCGTGCTCCTCTCGGGCATCGGGGACGTCGTCCACGGCCTCCCCCTCGCCCTCGACGTGAAGGCCCTCGACCCCGCGCACCGGGTGACGTGGGTCGCCGAGCCCGCTCCCGCCGAAGTCCTCCGGCACCATCCGGCGGTGGACCGCGTCGTCGTCTACCGCACGCGCGCCGGCCTGTCCGGCCTCCGCGCGCTGCGCAGGGAGATGGCCGGCACGCGGGCCGACCTGACGCTCAACGTGCAGCGCTATCTGAAGAGCGTGTGGCCGACGCTCCTCTCGCGCGCGTCGGTTCGCGTGGGCCTCCCGCCCTCGAAGACGCGCGACGGCGTCCGCTTCTCGAGCACGCACGTGCTCGCCGAGGTTCCGTGGAAGCACTCCCAGGACCTCTTCCTGGACTTCCGCTGGGCGCTCGGCGTGGCTCGCGGGGCCCCGGTGCGCTGGGACCTCACCTTTTCGGAGCCCGAGATCGCCGAGCGTGAGGCGTTCTTCGCCGGGCTGGGGGGCGGACGCCCGGTCGCCTCGCTCGTGGTCGGCTCTGCGAATCCCGCGAAGGACTGGCCGGCCGAGCGCTACGCGGAGGTCGCCGACGCGCTCGCCCTCGATTTCGGCTTCCACGTCCTCTTGCTCGGCGGCCCCTCGGCGCGCGAACGCCGCGCCGCCGACGTGGTGCTCGCCCGGGCGCGCGTCCACCCGACCGACGGCCTGGGCGACTCGGTGCGCCGCCTCATGGGACGGATCGCGGGCTCCGCGCTCGTGGTGGCCCCGGACACGGGTCCCCTGCACATCGCCCACGCGCTCGGTGTGCCGGTGATCGGGCTCTTCGCCCACACCAACCCATGGCGGGTGGGCCCGTGGAAGCGGTTCCGGGATCTGGTGGTGGACCGCTACACCGAACCCGGCGCAAACCCCGACCCCTCGGGCTATCTTCCCAGGGACGACCGAATGGATGCGATCACGGTGGCGGACGTCCTCGAGAAGGTGGAGGTGGCGCGATCGACATACCTGTGACGCTCCCCGAAGGCTACGGGTCCGTGCGGACGCCACACGCCTGGGGGTTCGCCGTGAGCGCCGGCGTCGATTGGCTCGAAGGGACGCTCACGGCCGGCGGAACCGTGCACGCGTGGGCGGCAACCCATCCCCAGCTCAGGGAGCTGGCGGGCCGCGGGCGGGTCTACTCCGTCCCCGCCCCGGCGCGAGGACCCGACGACCGGGATCGATGGGTGGTGCGCCACTATCTGCGCGGCGGCGCGGTGGCGCGCTTCCTGACGGACCGATACGTGGCGGTCGGCCGTCCGCGGCCGATGGTGGAGGCGTGCGCGTCGGTGGAGGCCCGCGCGCGCGGCATCCCCACCCCCGCGGCGGTCGCGGGCGCGGTCTACTTCGCGGGGCCGTTCTACCGCGCGGACCTGGTGACCGAGGAGATCCCGGACGCCGCCGACCTGGCGCGCGTCCTGTTCGGACCGCAGCCCACGCCGATCGAGGACGAGGCGGCGCTCGCGGCGTCCGGCCGATTGGTGCGGAGTCTGGAGCGAGCGGGCCTCCTCCATCCCGACCTCAACGCCAAGAACATCGTGCTCCGCGGCGAGCGTGCGTCGCCGCGCGCCCACCTGGTGGATCTGGACCGCTGCTGTGCGCGCACACTGGGGATCCCAGCCCCGGCCTTTCCGATGAGGCGACGGCTGGAGCGCTCGTTGCGCAAGTTCGAGGTCCGCACGGGTCGCAAACTGTCCGCCGAGGCGTGGGTGGCCCTGCGCAGCGGATACGAGGGCGGAGGTTGACGAAGGGCCCGAGGGAGGGCGTCGGGGCAAGCGGGTGGACGGAACCTCCCCCCCGCGAGATCTGCATCGTCATGCTGTCGGCGATCGGGGACGCCGTGCACGTGCTTCCGGTGGCCAACGCGCTCAAGCGCGCCTGGCCCGAGACACGGATCACGTGGGTGATCCAGCCCGTGCCGCACCTCCTCGTGCACGACCATCCGGCCATCGACGACTTCGTGATCTTCCACCGGCGCCGGGGGCTGGATGGGTGGCGGGGCTTCGCGGACTTCGCGCGCGACGTGCGCGAGCGCCGCTTCGACCTCCTGCTCGGGCTGCAGGTGTACTTCAAGGCCGGCGTCCTGACCGCGCTCGCGCCGGCGGCGATCAAGCTCGGCTTCGATCGCGCGAGGGCGCGTGACATGCAGTGGCTCTTCACGAACCGGCGGATCCCCGTGCACGAGCCTCAGCACGTGCAGGACCAGTACTTCGAGTTCGTCCGCTGGCTGGGTGTCGATCCCGAGCCGGTCACGTGGGACATCCGCCTCACCGACGCGGAGCGCGAGGCGCAGGCCGCGTTCTTCGACGGACTGGATCGGCGCGCCTGCGCCGTGGTGGTGGGAACCAGCAAGCCCGAGAAGAACTGGTCGCCCGACGGCTTCGCGCGGGTCCTGGAGGAGATCGAGGGGGTGCACGACCTGCGCCCGGTCCTGATCGGTGGGCCGTCCGGCATCGAGCGCCGCCTCGCTGACGACATCCTGTCCCGCACCCGTGCGCGTGTGGTGGACACGCTGGGCGACGACCTCCGCCGTCTCGTCTGGATCCTGGAGGGGAGCGCGCTGGCGATCAGCCCGGACACCGGCCCCCTGCACGTCAGCCGCGCGCTCGAGACGCCGGTGGTCGGGCTGTTCGGGTATACGAACCCCAAGCGCTCCGGACCGTATCGCGCTTACCAGGACCTGGTCGTCGACGGCTATGCGCGACACCCCGGTGAGGAATATCCTATCGAGCACGCGTACCGGGACGGCATGAAGCGCGTGACCGTCGACGGGGTGCTCGAGAAGGTGTCCCTCGCCATGGAGCGCTACGTCAGGTGAAGCTGGATCGCTGGGACCGGATCGCGGCGGTCGCGCCCGAAGCGCTGGCCGGAGCCGTGCTCGAGCTGCACTGGGCCACGCAGCTCCTCGCTGCCGCGGGTCAGACGTTCGTGGCCTCACGCACCGACGACAGCCATCGCGCGATGACGTGGGACGGGGCCCTGGACGGTTTTCTCGGAGAAGCCTTCGCCCACGGCTACCCTTTCCGTCTGGGCCTGCGGGTGGACGACATGACGCTCCACCTCCTCGACCGTACCGACGCCACCCTCGGAGCACTGGCCCTCGGAGGCACGACGCTCGACGACGCCTACGCGTGGCTGCGGACCGGGCTCTCCCAGTACATGGGCGGCTCCGGGCCGGAGATCGAGCGACCGGACTTCCGTCCTCCGGAACATCCGGTGGGCGCCGGCGCCCCCTTCTCCAAGACGATCGAAGGGGAGCTCGCGGTCCTCGCGGCGCTGTACGGGGGCGCCGCGGAGATCCTCGACGGGATGGCCGGGAGCACCACGGGCGCCTCGCCGGTCCGGTGCTGGCCGCACCACTTCGACATCGCGACGCTGGTCACGCTTCCGGGCGGTGTGATCGACGGCTCCGCACGGACGGTGGGGGTCGGGATGGCGCCCATGGGAGGCGGCCACGACACGTGGTACTGGTACGTGACACCTTGGCCCTATCCCGACGCCGACACGCTCCCCGAGCTCACCCCGCCGGCGCGCTGGCACACGGAGGGATGGACCGGCGCGGTGTTGCGCGGCACCGACATCCTGGCTGCGCCAGCCACACGTCGGCGCGGCCGCATCGTGGCGTTCCTGGAGGAGGCTGGCGCGGCGGCGACCCAGGCCCTCGAGGGTTGACCATGTCGGTGTTCTCGAATCCCGCGTCCGGCGCCGAGAGGGACGCGGCTTCCCACGTCGAGGCCGTGCTGGCCTGCAGGGCCGGGCGCAAGCGCTCTTCCGTGGCGCACATGATGCGACCCTGTGCCGGGCACGACCTGGTGCATCGCCGGCAGATGGAGCGGATCCGGAGGGCGATCCAGGGATAGCGCCGCCGCTTCGGTCCGCTCCCGGGGTGTGGTGGCGCGGAGGCGATCGTCGGGCTAGGGTTCTTCCGCCACCTGCCTGCCGCACCCTGGAGAGTTCCCCATGCGACCCCGCAGAAGCATCCCGCTCGTCCTCTTCCTGGCAACCGCCCTCGCGGGCTGGACGCCGGGCGCGTCCGCGCAGCAGATCCCCTCGCCCGAGGAGTTCTTCGGCTTCCAGATGGGCGCCGACCGGCACCTCGCCCGCTGGGACAAGCTCGTCGAGTACTACCAGCTCCTGGATCGGGAGAGCCCGCGCATCCACGTCGAGAACATGGGCCCCACGACGTTGGGCAACCCCTTCCTGGCGGTCTGGGTCTCGTCGCCGGAGAACATCGCCCGCCTGGAGGACATCCGCGGGATGAACGCCCTGCTGAGCGATCCGCGGGGCGCGTCCCAGGCGCAGATCGACGCGGCGATCTCGAACGGCAAGGCGGTGGTCGTCCAGTCCTACGGGCTGCACTCGACCGAGGTGGCCGCGAGTCAGTCGGTTGCCGAGATCCTCTACGAGATGGCGACGCGTGACGACGCCGAGATGGGGCGCGTCCTCGACAACACCGTCGCGATCATGATCCCGTGCTTCAACCCGGACGGTGAGATCATCGTCACCGACTGGTACAACTCGACGGTCGGTACGGAGTACGAGGGGCTCGGGCCGCCCACGCTCTACCACCACTACATAGGCCACGACAACAACCGCGACGCGTTCATGCAGAACACGGCCGAATCGCGCTATGGCGCGAAGATCCTGTTCCGCGACTGGACCCCGCAGGCCTACATCGACCACCATCAGATGGGGCCCTACGGCGCGCGCATGTATGTGCCGCCCTACGCTGATCCGGTTCGGCCCGAGGCCGATCCTCTGGTGTGGCGCGAGATGAGCTGGTACGGCGCGCAGATCGCTTACAAGGAGGAGGAGAACGGGCTGTCGGGCATCATCAACGACGCCGTCTACTCCGGGTGGGGCCACTTCGGCTTCCACTGGATCACCCCCTTCCACAACATCGCCGGGATGCTGACGGAGTCCGCGAGCGCGCGTCTCGCCACCCCACTCTTCGTGCAGCCCGACCAGCTCCAGGGCGGAACGCGCAACCTCCCCGAGTACGAGGAGCAGACGAACTTCCCCGACCCGTGGCCGGGCGGATGGTGGCGGGTGCGCGACATCGTGGAGCGCCAGAAGGTCGCGACGTTCTCTACGCTCGACATCGCCGCGAAGAACCGGGAGACGGTCCTGCGCAACGCGTACCTGAAGGCTTCGAGACAGACGGAGCGGGGCGCAGAGGGGAGTCCGGCGGCGTTCGTGATCCCTGCCGAGCAGCACGACCCGCTCACCATGCAGAAGATGATGAACAAGCTCCTGGCCCAGGGCATCGAAGTGAAGCGCGCCGCCGCCCGCTTCGAGCACGAGGGCCGGGTGTACGCCACCGGCACCTACGTCGTGAGCATGGCGCAGCCCAAGCGAGGCGTGATCCGCTGGCTGCTGGGGCGCACCTTCTATCCGGACAACAGCTGGACGCGCAACGACGACGGCTCGCCCACCCGCCCGTACGACATGTCCACCGACGACATGGCCGAGTTCATGGGTGTGCGCGTCGACCCGGTGGATACCAGCCCGACCGTGGACCTGGCCGTCGTGGACGATTCGATCGCCCCGCACGGTACGGTCGCGCGCGGTAGCCACGGCTACCTGGTCGACGGACGGCTGAACGACGCCTTCAAGGCCGTGAACCTCCTGTGGGACGAGGGCGTCGCGGTGCGGCGTTTCACGCGCCAGCACGGCCCACACCGGCCCGGCGACTTCTGGGTCGAGAGCGCCCCCGACGCCCTCGTGGCCCGGATCGCGGAGCAGACCGGCGTGGACCTCCAGGCGATGGACGTCGACGGCGGGGACGCGGCGCCCGCTGCGACGCGCCGGAGGATCGCCATGTACCAGCGTTTCTACGGCGGCAACATCGACGAAGGGTGGACGCGCTGGCTTCTGGAGGACTTCGCGTTCCCCTACACCTCGCTCTTCGACCCGGAGTTGAAGGCGGGTGACCTGAACCGGAAATACGACGTCATCATCATCCCCGAGGACGACGTCGAGACACTCACCGGCAATCGCCGGGACCGCCCCGGACCCGAGCAGGACTACCCGCCCGAGTACCGGAGCGGCTTCGGCGACGAGGGCGTGAAGGCGCTCGAGGCCTTCGTCGAAGCCGGCGGCACGCTGGTGACGTTCGGGGAGGCGGGCGACCTGGCGATCGAGAAGTTCGATCTCCCGGTGCGCAACGTGGTGGCCGGGCTGTCATCGACGGAGTTCTGGTCGCCCGGCTCCACGCTGCGCGTGCACGTGGACGACACCGATCCCGTCGCGTACGGGATGCCGGAGGACGCGCTGGCCACCTTCCTTGCCGGCAGCCAGGTGTACCAGCTCGTGCCGACCGCCGAAAACGAGCGCGCGGACCGACCGGTCACGTACGTGCATCGCGACATCCTGCAGAGCGGCTGGCTGCTCGGAGAGGACCACATCGCCGACAAGGCCGCCATGGTCTCGGTGGACCACGGGAGCGGCAAGGTGGTTCTCATCGGGTTCCGCGCGCAGCACCGCGCGCAGACGCACGGAACCTTCAAGCTGCTCTTCAACACGTTGGTGGGCAGCCCGGAGATGTAGAAGAGCAGCGATGTGCTCCGTTCTGGGGATCCTCGAAATCCGATCCGACGCCCAGGGCCTGAGAGATCGGGCCCTGGAGCTTTCCCGGCGCCAGCGCCACCGCGGCCCCGACTGGTCCGGCGTGTTCGCGTGTGGGCGGGCCATCCTCGCGCACGAGCGCCTGTCGATCGTGGACGTGCTGCACGGCGCGCAGCCCCTCGGCGACCTCGAGACGGGCCCGGTGCTGGCGGTGAACGGCGAGATCTACAACCACCGTGAGCTGCGAGCGCGCTTCCCGGAGCATGCGTTCGCCACCGAATCGGACTGCGAGGTGATCCTCCCCCTCTACGCCGAGAAGGGGGCCGACTTCCTGAACGAGCTGAACGGGATCTTCGCCTTCGTCCTCTACGACGTGGCCCGGGACCAGTACCTGGTGGCGCGCGACCCTGTCGGCGTCATCCCGCTCTACACCGGGCGCGACGAGCACGGCAACCTGTACGTGGCGTCGGAGATGAAGGCGCTCACGCCCGTGTGCCGCACGGTGGAGGAGTTCCCCCCCGGACACTACCTGGACAGTGCCCGCGGCCCCGAACCGGTGCGCTACTACCAGCCGGCGTGGCGGACGTTCGAGGGACTCCGGGCCGACGGCATCGACACGGAGCGTATCCGCGGGGCCCTGCAGGGCGCGGTGCACCGCCAGCTCATGAGCGACGTGCCTTACGGCGTGCTGCTGTCCGGCGGGCTGGACTCGTCGATCGTCTCGGCCGTCGCCAAGCGCTACGCCGCGTACAGGGTCGAAGACGACGACCGTACCGACGCCTGGTGGCCCCAGCTCCACTCCTTCGCCATCGGCCTCGAGGGCTCGCCCGATCTGGCCGCCGCCGCCGAGGTGGCCCGTCACATCGGCACGGTACACCACGAGTTCCACTTCACCGTGCAGGAGGGCCTCGACGCGCTGCGCGACGTCATCTACCACATCGAGACGTACGACGTCACCACGGTGCGCGCCTCCACGCCCATGTACCTCATGGCGCGGCGCATCCGCGCCATGGGCATCAAGATGGTGCTGTCCGGCGAGGGCGCCGACGAGATCTTCGGCGGCTACCTCTACTTCCACAAAGCGCCCGACGCCCGGGCCTTCCACGAGGAGACCGTCCGCAAGCTCGACCGCCTGCACGCCTTCGACTGCCTGCGCGCCAACAAGTCGATGGCGGCGTGGGGCGTCGAGGCGCGCGTGCCCTTCCTCGACCGGGAGTTCCTGGACGTCGCGATGAACCTCGACCCGGCGCGCAAGATGGTGGGGCCCGACGGCATGGAGAAGCGGATCCTGCGCGACGCCTTCGCCGACCACCTGCCCGACGTCGTGCTCCGCCGCCAGAAGGAGCAGTTCTCGGACGGAGTGGGCTACGGCTGGATCGACGCCCTGAAGGCGCACGCCGAGGCGCGCGTGTCCGACCGCGACATGGAGAACGCCCGCTTCCGCTTCCCGCACAACACGCCCGACACCAAGGAAGGCTGGCTCTACCGTTCGATCTTCGAGGAGTGCTTCCCGCTGCCCAGCGCTGCGGCGTGCGTGCGCGGGGGAAAGTCGGTGGCGTGCAGCACGCCGGAGGCCCTCGCGTGGGACGCGTCGTTCCAGGCGATGAACGAGCCGTCCGGGCGTGCGGTGAAGGGCGTGCACCGCGCGGCGTACTGAGCCGTCCCGGCTGCGGCTCG
>CAZPZU010000033.1:0-29305 GCA_964591135.1 uncultured Gemmatimonadaceae bacterium
CTACCGACCTCACGCTTATCAGGCGTGCGCTCTAACCACCTGAGCTACAGGCCCTTCCCCGAACGCCGGCAACCGCAACGTCCGAGCAGGAAAACCTACACCGGGACGGGGGCGGGTTCAACCGGCGCGGAGCTTTCCCAGGCCCACCGCACGGATGTGCGCGGGGGGCGGCCCACCTCGCCCCGCCCTGCAACCTCGGGCTCTACCCTTGACGTCCGCTCTGGTCTTTCTATTACATTCACGTATGTATTAGAAATGGACGCGCCGTAGCGTCCGGAAAACGGCGCCCCCACGACATGCGGCGGGCCGTCCACCGCCCCCTCCGCACCACCGAGGAACCACCGTGAAAGGCGAACGGCTGGGAGAATTCGAGGAGCTGATCCTGCTGTGCGTGCGCAAGCTCGGCGAGGAGGCGCATGGCGCCGCCATCCAGGAGGTGCTCTCCGAGCGCGCGGGCCGCGACGTGACCCTCGGTGCCATCTACGCGGCCCTCGACCGTGCGCAGCGCAAGGGCTTCGCCGACTCGTGGCTCGGCGAGCCCACGGCGGTTCGCGGAGGACGGGCCAAACGCCACTACGCTCTCACGCCTGGCGGCCTCGACGCGCTCGAGGAGAGCCGGCGCATCCGTGACCTCCTGTGGGCCCGCCCGGAGGGGGCGCGTTCGTGAGGGGACCCGGGGGACTGCCGCGCACGCTGCGTTGGCTCCTTGCCCGCCTGCTCCCCCGTGCCCGGCGCGACGACGTGTTGGGCGACCTGGAAGAAGCCTACGCGGCCCGCGTGGCCCGTGGCGCGGAAGCGGCGGCGCGCCGATGGCTGTGGCGAGAGGTGGCGGCTCTGTCGATGTGGCGCCTGGGAATGGCGCTGCGCCCGCCCCTGCGCCCCGACGGACCCGCACGCGCGCACGACCTGGACGAACCCTGGACGGGGAGGACGACGACGATGGGAAGGGATCTCCTGCAGGACCTCCGCTTCGGGCTGCGCACGCTGGCGCGCCGCCCCGGCTTCGCGATCACGGCCGTGATCGTGCTGGGGCTCGGCATCGGCGCGCCGACCACCGTGCTCACGCTGGTGAACCGCATCTTCTTCGACCGCCCCCCCGACGTGGTGGAGCCGCACCGACTGGTCCGCGTGTGGCGCTCGTGGGCCCCGGGTCAGGGAGGCGGGTCGCTGATGAACCCGGACTTCGCGTACTACCGGGAGCACGCCACCAGGCTGAATGGCCTCGCCGCTTGGGGCGGGAATATCACCGCATCCTATACGCTGGACGGCGTACGCTCCGACCAGCTCGACGCGCTCTGCGTGTCCGACAACTACTTCGACGTACTGGGCGTCGTGCCCGAGCGCGGCCGCTTCTTCCGGGCGGAGGAGAACCACACACCCGGGGCCGACCCGGTCGCGGTGGTGAGCGACGGCTTCTGGCGGCGCGCCCTCGCGGGCGACCCGGACGTGGTGGGGCGCACCGTGTCGATGAACGGCATCGCGTTCACGATCGTGGGCGTGGCGCCCGCCGGCTTTCGCGGCCTGAGCGCCTTCTCCCGCGGCCCGGACGCGTGGGTACCGCTCGCGATGTTCGGTGCGCTCACCCGCGCTTCCGACGCGGCCTGGTGGGAACGGGTCCCGGACATGCGGAGCAGCTGGCTGTCCGTGGTCGGCCGCCTGGCGCCGGGCGCGACGTTCGAGGCCGCCCAGGCGGAGCTGCAGGCGCTTTCGGACGCGCTGATCTACCCGCAACGCAACGAGGGCGAAGGCATCCTCGTCTCGCGTCAGGCGATCTACAGCCCGTCGCAGGCCGCCTCCCTCCTCTCCCTGTCGCGCATGCTCCTCGCCGTGGTTCTGATCGTGCTCGCCATCGCCACCGCCAACGTGGCCGTGCTGCTCCTCTCCCGGGCGACCACGCGCGGCCGCGAGCTCGGCATCCGCACCGCGATGGGAGCCGGCCGTGGGCGCCTCTTCCGACAGCTCCTGGCCGAGAGCCTGCTGCTCGGTGCGGCCGGCGGTGCCGTGGGCGTCGCCCTGGCCTGGGCCTTCTCCGACGCCGCGGCGTCGCTCCTCCCCTATCCGTTCGTCAGCTCGTTCGCGCCCGACCTCCGCGTCCTCCTGGTGGCCGTCGCGATCTCGGTGTTGACCGCCGTCCTGGCGGGGATCGCCCCGGCTCTGCGCGCCGCACGAACGGACGTCGCCGGCGCCCTCGAGGGAGGGCGCAGCACGGGACGGCGAAGCCGGGTGCGCGACGGCCTGGTCGTGGCGCAGGTCGCGCTGTCGCTCGTCCTGGTGGCCGGGGCGACCCTCTTCGCCCGTAGCTTCTGGAGCGCCCGCACCCAGGACCTGGGCTTCGCCACCGAGAACCGCCTGGTGCTCCAGGTCGACCTGCGCGCCCTCGGCTACTCCGAGGACGAGGGACGCACGTTCATTCCCCGGGCGCTGGAGCGCCTGCGCGCGCTGCCCGGCGTGGAGGGGGTGACCACGAGCCGCATGATCCCCTTCCAGGGGGATTGGAGCACGGACCTGGATCCGCCGGCCGGAGCCATCCCCAACACCGACGAAGGCAAGCTCTGGGTCGGGCTGAATGCGGTCTCCACCGACTACTTCCGCGTCATGGGTGTCGACCTGGTGCGCGGACGGCCCCTCGGCCCGGAGGACGGCGAGGGGGATCCGCCCGCCGTGGTGGTGAACGAGACCCTGGCCGGCCTTCTCTGGCCCGGGCAGGACGCCGTCGGCAAGACGGTGGAGATGGGGGACGACCGCACCTTCACGGTGGTGGGCGTCGCCCGGAACGCCACCTACTACGAGCTCGGGGAGGAGCCGACCACGCAGGCCTACGCGTCGGAGGCGCAGGTCCACCAGCCTCTCGTCCACTTCGTGATCCACACCGACGGTCCCGCCACCGACTGGATCGTGCCCGCTGAAGGGGCGCTCCGCGAGATCGACGCCGGCCTCGCCTTCGGGTGGGTCACGAGCATGGCCTCCGTGTTCGAGGACGTGACCGCGCGCTACCAGGTCTCCGCCGTGCTCGTCGGCCTGTTCGGGGCCCTCGCCCTGATCCTGGCGGCGGCGGGCCTCTACGGCGTCGTGTCGTTCCTGGTGGCCCAGCGTACGCGCGAGATCGGCGTGCGAATGGCGCTCGGAGCGGACCGCCGTCGGGTGGCCACGGAGGTGCTGCGCTCGGGGCTCCTGCTCGCCGGTTTCGGCGTCGGGCTCGGCCTGGCGGGCGCCTTCGTGCTCCGCCGCTTCACCGCCAGCCTGCTCTATGGCATCGAGCCGGGCGATCCCTGGGCCCTCGCGGCGGCCTGCCTCGTGCTCGCCGCGGTGGCCACGCTGGCCTCGCTGGCCCCGGCGCGGCGAGCCACGCGGGTGGACCCGATGGAGGCGATCCGCACGGAGTGAGCGCCGAGCTCACCGGGGGCGGCCCGCTCCGACCGGCACTCAGGACTGGTCGTCGCCGCCGCCCCCCCCGTTCTTGCCGTTGCGGCCCGCCACGAACACGAGCACGCCGATTCCGGCGGTGACGGCGAGGGCGAAGAAGGACGCGGGGTCGTGCGGGAGTACGATGGTGAGATGCGCGAGCATTCTGTATTCCTCCGTCGTGGCCCCGAGGGGCCGATGCGTGAACCGTCCGACGCGCACACACGCGCCGACGTACGTCGTGCGGGGACTCCGGGCCGCGGCCCGGGTCGGTTCAGGCGTGTGACGGAGGAGCGGTCGCCGGGTGGCTAGCGCGCTCGCGCAGATGGAGGCGCTCGACCAGGGGCACCGGAAGCCGGTCGAACGGAACCGGCTCCACGACGGGGACTTCGACACGGACGGATCCCGCCGTCGGGTCGGCGACGCCGACGGCGCCGCCGGGGGCATCCGCATCCACCGGCTCGACGACGCGGCTCGGCGACACCATGCGATGCGATGCGGGCGCCGAAGTCAGGCAACCGGCCACTCCGGCGGCGGGGATCGCGGGGAACGCGACCGTCGCCGGGACGGTGGTCATCGCCGCCAGGGCGGCGAGCAGGAGGAAGGTCGGGCGAAGTCTCATGGTCGGCTTACGATACAGCTACCCCCGGCTCGACCACCAGATCCTGAGGCCGCGCGCCTTCGCGAAGCCCGACTGCAGCCGACACGGCTTGCGTGCGTCCCACCGCCCTGGTAAACCACGGCATGCACCGAAGGGCCCTCCACCCCCTGGCCGTCGTTCTCGCCGCAGCGTTCGCGCGCCCTGCCACCGCACAGACGCTCGCCCAGCTCACGGCGAACCCCGACTCGACCGCAGTGCTGTTCCTGCGATCCGTGCGCGCCATCCGGTGGCGGGCGGCCGCACAGTTCATCCATCCGGCTACCCTCGAGCGGTTGCGCGACGTGGTCGGCTACATGGTGAACACCGACAGCACGGGCGCGCTTCTGAAGGAGTTCACCGGCGCATCCAGCGACGCCGCGCTTCGTGCCCTCGCCCCGGCGGTGGTCTTCGATCGGGCCGTAGGACGGATGGTGGACGACATGCCGGGCTTCATGCATTCGCTCTTCGACCACGACGACCACGTGATCGGCCACGTGGTGGAAGGCGCCGACTCGGCGCACGTCGTCTACCGGACCATCGAGCGCCTCCAGGGCGCGCAGCCCGAGGTGCGCGTGATCCAGATGGCACGCACCCCCGAGGGCTGGAGGGTCCTGTGGAGCGACGAGCTGGAGGTGCTGGAGGCTGCGCTGCGTGGCATCCCCCGCAGGCGCCCCCCGACGGGGAACACATGACGGACACGAGCCGGTGGGATGCGGCGTACGCCGCCGAAGAGTACGCCTACGGCACCGAGCCCAACGGCTTCCTGGCGGAGTCCGCCGCGCGCATTCCCCTGGGACCGGTGCTCTGCCTCGCCGACGGGGAGGGGCGCAATGGTGCGTATCTCGCCGGGCTGGGACACCCGGTCACCTCCGTGGACGGGTCGGCGCGCGCCGGAGAGAAGGCCCGCGCGCTGGCCGGGGCGCGGGGCGTCGACATCCACACCGTGCACGCCGACCTGTCGGCCTTCGTCATCGAGCCCGGCGCGTGGGCGGGTATCGTCTCGATCTTCTGCCACCTTCCCCCGGACCTCCGGGCCCGGGTACACGCCGCCTCGGTCCGGGGTCTGCGTCCGGGGGGCGCGTTCGTCCTGGAGGCCTACACGCCGGACCAGCTGGCCCTCGGCACCGGCGGGCCGCCGGTGCCCGAGCTACTCATGCGGGCGGACGTCCTGCGCCGGGAGCTGGACGGCCTCGACCTCCAGACCTGCCGCGAGGTGCGGCGGAGCGTGGTAGAAGGCTCGCGCCACCGCGGGGAGGGCGCCGTGGTCCAGGTCGTGGGCGTGAAGCCCTACATCCCGGCCCCCTGAACCGGAGGCACCCCCTCCATCAGCAGCTCGAGCCCGCGCCGGAGCGCCCGTCCACCCTCCCGCGCCCCCTTGTACTTGCCCAGGCGCACCACGACGAGCCCGTGACTCGGGATCATGATCGTGTTCTGCCCTCCCGCGCCCGCGAAGTACGTCGCCTCCTTCGGGATCGGGAAGGAGCCCATGCCGTTCACCCACTGGAAAGCGCCCCCGTACTCCGGGCGCCCGTCGTCGACCCACGCCGGCGCCAGCGTACGGGCGTAGTCCGCGTACCCCTCGGGGAGGAGCCGCTCGCCGTTCCAGAGGCCGTCCTGCAGCCAGAGGTTCGCCACCCGCGCCCAGTCCCGCGCGGGAAGGAACTCGTAGCCCTGGGTAAGGAAGTCTCCGTAGGGGTCGGTCTCCAGGACCGCGTCGCGCACGCCGATCTTGTCGAACAGCGCGCGCTGCGGGAACGCGTGGTAGTCCTCGTGCAGCGTCCCCTCGACGCCCAGGCGGATCAGGTAATTCGTGAGGACCGGGTCCGTGTTGCGGTATCGCCCGACGGTGTTCGGCGGCCACTGCTGTGGACGCGTCGCCGCGTAGTGGAAGGAGTTCACGCTCCCGGTATAGAGGTACAGGTGGTCCGGGTAGCCGAGGGACGGGTCGAAGTCCGGGTCCTGCGGCGCCCGGATCCGGATCCCCGACGACATGCGCATGATGTCCCCGATGCGAATCGCCTGGCGTGGGTCGTTCTCCTGCTCGTACCACTCCGGCACCGGCGCCGGCTGCCACAGCTCGTAGACACCCCGGTCGATGAGGATGCCCATGAGGGTGCCGGTCAGGCTCTTGCCCATGGACCAGCTCTCCAGCGGCGTGTGCATGCCGATCCCCTCCCCGTACCTCTCGCCGATGATGCGCCCCTTGTAGGTAACCAGGAACGCCTCGGTCATCGCCTCGGGGGGCCCGAAGGCCGCGTCCACCGCTTCGGCGACCTTGGCCATGTCCAGCTCCGCCGGATACGGGTCGTCGGAGAGCACGTCGCCCATGGGCCACGGCGTCGTCTCCGCCGGCGGCAGGTTCGGCTCCACCGTCTCGGGGGTGAAGTAGATGGAGTCCTGGCCGATCGGCCGCGTGATGCAGCCCTGGCTCCGGTACTTCTTCGCCACGCGCACCACGCCGGACGGGAGCGTGAGCCGGACCTCCTGGCGGTCGTAGTCGACCACCGTGTCCGTGACCACCGCCCGCTCGTCGTAAGGGCTGGTGAAGTAGCCGACGTTCTCCGCCGCGTCCGCGGGATCGAGGCCGGTGATGAACACCGCCGAGCAGAGGATCTTCGCGAAGCCGGACGTGTGATGATCGATCGCCTCGCCGGGCGGCGGCACGTACTCGGTGGGAAGCTCGAAGGTCTTCGCGCGGGCGATGAGGGCGGCGGTCGCGGAGTCCTGCGCGCTCGCGGCGGCTTGGCCGGTGGCGGCCTCTTCGCCGGGCGTACACGCGGAGAGGACGACCGCGGCGCAGAGCGCGAGCAGGGCTGCGGGTGCGGGGATGCGCATCGGCTTGCTCCTTGGACGGGTCAGGAGGGACAAGCTAGGATTGGGGTCCTCGTTCGCGACAGGGCGCGCCGGCTGATGACATATCACCCTTGCACGGATACCGACGCATGATCGTGCGTACCTGGCAGTGCACCACCTCCCTCGGCGAGGACGCCCATGCCTACTTCGCCTTCCTCACGGCCCGGGTCCTCGTGGCCATGGAAGCGATCCCCGGCTACCGAGGTGCGCACATCCTCCGTCGGGACACCGACACGGGATCCACCTTCACGGTGATGTCGCGATGGGAGTCGGAAGATGCCATCCGCCTGTTCACCGGGCCCGACCTGGAGCGCGCGGTGGTGGATCCGCAGATGACCGCCCGGTTCGCGTCGTTCGACGAGCGTGCGCATCACCACGTCCTCGTCCACGAGCGCCTCTTCCCGTAGCCGTCCATCGGGCCGGACCTTATCATCCCGATCGTTCCGTACCACGATGCGCGCCCGCATGGGGCGCGCACTCTCTTCGCATCCGGTCTACCATGATCTCCCGACGACACTTCCTCGGAGCCTCCACGCTGGCCGCCGCCGGCGCCGCCGCCGATCCCATCCGCGCCTTCGCCGAGCCGATGCCGCAGGACCTGCCGCCCTCCATCGCGCGGCTGACCTCCTGGGCCGACCGCGCACGCCCGATCACGACCGAGGAGCGGGCCGCGCGCGTCGACAAGGCCAAGCGGCTCATGAAGGCGAACGGGCTCGACGCCCTCTACCTCACGGGCGGCACGTCGATGATGTACTTCACCAACGTCCGCTGGGGCGGCGGCGAGCGCCTGTTCGCGGTGGTGATCCCGCTGCAGGGCGAGGCCTTCGTGGTGTGTCCGGCGTTCGAGGAGGAGCGCGCGCGCGAGCAGCTCGCCCTCGGCCCCCTGAAGAGCGCGGACGTCCTCACGTGGCAGGAGCACGAGAGCCCGTATCGGCGCGTTGCGGAGGGGCTGAAGGCACGCGGCATCGCGGCGGGCAAGGTCGGCGCCGAGGAGACCGTGCAGTTCCGCTTCAGCGACGGCGTCGCGCAGGCCGCACCCGCCCTTCAGGTGGTGAGCGGCACGCCCGTCACCGCGGGGTGCCGTGGCGTGAAGGACGCGCACGAGATCGAGCTCATGACGCTCGCGAACGAGGCAACGCTCACCGCCTACAAGGCCGCGTACCTCGCCATGGAGGAGGGGATGACGCAGCAGGACTTCGGCCGCCTCGTCAGCCTGGCGCACCAGCGCCTGGGCTTCCAGGGCGGCGCGAGCGTCCAGACGGGCGAGTACTCGGCCCTCCCGCACGGCTCGATCACGCCGCAGGTCATCCGCGAGGGCACGATCATCCTCATCGACGGCGGGTGCACGGTGGAGGGCTACGAGTCCGACATCAGCCGCACGTTCGTCCTGGGAGCGCCGACGGACAAGATGAAGAAGGTGTTCGACATCGAGCATCAGGCTCAGACCACGGCGTGGAGGACGGCCGCCCCCGGCGTGCCTGCCGAGGACGTGGACGCCGCCGCCCGCAAGGTGATCACCGACGCCGGCTACGGCCCGGGCTACACGTACTTCACGCACCGGGTGGGGCACGGCATCGGGATGGACGGCCACGAGTGGCCGTACCTGGTCAAGGGCAACACCGCGCCGCTCGTCGTGGGCAACTGCTTCAGCGACGAGCCGGGGATCTACATCCGCGGCGAGTTCGGGGTGCGCATCGAGGACGACATGCACATCACGCCGGACGGCGCGCAGCTGTTCACACCGCAGAGCCCGTCGCTCGAGGATCCGTTCGGGAACTGGCCGCACTGACAGCCAGCCACCCGTCCAGCGTCGTTTGGGGCGCACCCAGGAGACGATTCGTCTCCGTGGGGTCGCCGCCCTCTCCGACCTTCTCGAAGTAGCTCATGAGCGCGGCCGCGAAGCGGAGCTGCGCGTTGCGACGCAGCAGTCCGATCGCGCGCGCCAGCCACAAGCGCATGACCTGGATGGGTGGAGCATCCGGGTGCACGACGTCGCAATAGCGCTGGAGGGCTTCGCGCATAGTCATCGCCTCCGGCCCGTGGATGGTGAGACGCTTCCCTTCCGTCTCGACCTTTCGGTAGGCAGCGGACACCATGCGCGCCATGTCGTCGGCCGCGAACCAGTGCCAGCGGGGCGACACCTCCCCCAGGAGGAACGGGCGGCCACCGCGGGCGAAGCGTGGAAGCTGCTCGAACGGCCAGCTCGGGCGGAAGATGGTCCAGGGAACGCCGGCCCCCACGACGGCCTGCTCGCCGGCGAGCTTCGCCTCGATCATGGGGAACCAGCGATGTGCCTCGGCGACCGTGGTCCCCGACACGTAGCCGATGCGCTCCGCTCCGATCTCGGCGGCGGCGCGCGCGGCCTGCTCGGTGGCGGTGCGTTCGTCGGGCCCGCCGACCGAGACGTGGACGATGTCGCACGCCGCTGCGGCCGTGCTCACGTCCAGCCGGTCGAGAGCGTTGCCGGCGACGATCTCCACACGCTCGGCCACGTCCGCCAGCTTCTCGCGCGCCTCGCCGGGGTGCCGAGCGAGGACGCGCACGAAGAACCCGTCCGCGGCGAGGCGGCGCACCACGGGCGCGCCGAGCATCCCCGTTCCGCCGAGCACCAGAACTTTCTTCATGGGGGCCTCCGGGTCACGGTTCCATCCCCTCGCCCGCCATGTCACTACGAGGCCAGCCACCTCACGGAATCACCTTCGGGCCGTCAGCGCAACCCGAGGAGCCGGTACGACGAGGTCCGACTCAGCCGAGCTCCTCCACCAGATCCTCCGGGGTCCGGGCCGGAATGGGTGAGCTGCGGAAGTCCCGTACGTTTCGCGTCGCGATGAACGACGCACCACAGGCGCGCGCGGCGGCGACCTGGAGCGCGTCCTCGAAGTCTGTCAGGGGGAGGGTCGCGGCGAAGTGGAAGTCCTCTGTGTCCGTGGGCGCCACCGACACGAAGCGCGTGAGATCCACGAGGAAGGAGCGCGCGTCGTCCTTCCCCCGCGTGGGGGAAACGAGGTAGTGGAAGTTCGAGAGCGTGTGCCAGGCCACGAACGCCATCCGCGGCCGGCGCTCGAGGAGCGTGAGAAGCTCGGCTGCCGCGTCTGCGTGGGGCGCCCGGTCGAGGGCGACGTCGATGAGAACGTCCGTGTCGACGAGGATCACAGGTACTTGTCCGCCAGCGCGCGGAAGCGATCGTCGTCCTTGTTCGCCGGGTCGAAGCGGCCCCGCCAGCGCTGCGCGAAGGACGGTTCCTCCGCCGACGCCATGTCGCGCAGTGCTCCTTCGATGAGCGAGGAGAGCGACACACCCCGGGCCCTCGCGTAACGCTTCGCTCGGGGCAGGAGATCCTCGTCGACGGTGACCGTGAGCTTCGTCTTCATGGGCAGAGATACGTATACGTGTTCACGTTGTCAGTATACGTGTCCTTCGACTCGACGGCAACGCCCGGCCCCCCGGGCCCCCGCATGGGCCCCCTACCCCGCCCGCCCCTGCCCCCTCGTCACCTCGGCGAGCGCCCGGCGGAACGCCTCCACCGACGGCTCGGGAACGCCGCAGCGGTAACGCACATCCGCGCCGTATTCCTCCGTCTCGACGACCACGTCCATCTCCGCGATCAGGCGCTGGACGGCATCCACGTCGGGATAGCCGAGGACGACCTCGACCACGACCCGCTCCACCTTCTCCTCGGTGGGGAGCGACGCCAGGACGAGCTTCACCCCTCCCGAGTAGGCGCGGCCGAGTCCCCCCGTGCCCAGCTTCACGCCGCCGAACCAGCGCGTGCACACGGCCACGATCTCGCCCACGCCCGAGTGCAGCAGCGTCGTGAGCATGGGTCGCCCGGCCGTGCCGTGCGGCTCGCCGTCGTCGCTCATCCCGATGTGGGTCGTGCTTCCGGGCGGGCCGGCCACGAAAGCCCAGCAGTGGTGCGTGGCGTCGGGGTACTCGTCGCGCATGCACTGGACGAAGGCGTGCGCGGCGTCGGCGTCCGGGGCGCGCGCGGCCGCGGTGAGGAAGCGGCTGCGCTGGATGGTCTCCTCCACCCGGTGCACGCGCGCCGGGACGGGATAGCGGGCGCTCACGTCGGGCCTGGGCGGGCGGCGCCGCTCAGCGCAGCGCCGGCGGCCGCAGCTCCGGATCGAGCTCGCGGCCCAGCCGAACGGACAGCTCCGCGAGCTCCTCCACGTCCTCCAGGCGCGTGCGGAAGTTCACCACGCACATGCGCAGCAGGTAGCGGCCGTCCACCACCGCGTTGGACACGAAGGCCCGACCGCTCTTCTCCATGCGGTTCTGCAGCGCCTCGTTGAGCTCGTCCAGGTAGGCCGCCACCGGCGCCTCGCCCGTCCGCTCCGCCAGGTCCGCCGGGACGTAGCGGTACGTGGAGATGCTGAGCCCGCGCGTCACCGCCTCGAGCTCGGGGTGCGCCTCGGCGAGGGCGTGGAAGCGGCGGGCGAGCTCGATGTCCTCCGCGATCATGCGGGCGTACCCGCTCCGGCCCACGTGACGAAGCTGGAGCCACACCTTGAGCGCCCGGAACCCGCGCGAGTTCTGGATTCCGTGCTCGAAGTAGTTGGTGGCCTCGTCCTGGAAGTTGTAGTACTCCGGCCGGTAGCTGAACGCGGCCAGCAGAGCCGTGGGGTCGCGCACCAGCGTGCAGCCGACCTCCAGCGGCGCGTAGAGCCACTTGTGCGGATCCATCGCCAGCGAGTCCGCCAGCCGCAGCCCGAGCAGGTCCTCGGGCACCACGTCGGGCGCGGCGGCCGCGAAGCCGCCGTACGCGCCGTCCACGTGCAGCCAGAGGTCCTTCTCGTCGCAGAGCGCGCGCAGCTCCGGCAGCGGGTCCACCGCGCCGGTGCTCACCGAGCCGGCCGTGCCCACCACCAGGAACGGGCGCTCGCCCGCGGCGAGATCCTCCTCGATGCGCGCGCGAAGAACGTCCACGCGCATACGCTGCCGCTCGTCGGTCTCGATCCAGCGCACGCCCTCGGCGCCCAGACCCGACAGGTCGGCGGCCTTGTGGATCCAGGTGTGCGTCTGCTTCGACGCGTACGCCCTGAGGCGCGCGCTCCCCTCTCCCTGCAGCCCGGCGTCGCGCACGTTCCACCCGGCCTTGGCCGCGCGTCCCGCCCAGAAGCCGAGGATGTTGGCCACGTTGCCGCCGCTCACCATGATCCCGTCGCACGGCTCCGGGAACCCGACGAGCTGCGCGATCCAGCGCACCGCCTGGCCTTCGATCTCCGAGGCCATGGGGGAGAGGGACCACCCGCCCGTGTTGGGGTTGACCGCCGCGGCCAGCAGGTCGCCCAGCATGCCGATGGGGCCGGGCGCCGCCGTGATGTAGCCGAAGAAGCGGGGGTGCCCGTTGAAGAGCGAGTGCTCGAAAAGGAGATCCGTCGCCTCCGAAAGCAGCGCGCCCGCGTCCGTCCCCTCCTCGGGGAGCGGGGCGTCCGCGCCGAGCGCGGCCCGGATCTCCTCGGGCGTCTCGCCCGACGTGAGGCGTCCCTCTGGCATCTCGTCGAGCAGCCGGGCGACCCGATCCACCAGCTCGTGGCCGATGCGCGCGAACTCCTCGCCGTCGAGCACGAGGGGGGCCCGCCTGCCCCTCAGCCCGTCGCCGCCGCCGTGCGAGGCGGGGCTCACGTGCGGGCCATCCGGTCCAGGAAGTCCCGCTCGGCCTGCGTCAGGCTCCGGGAGCCCTCCGCGTCGACCTTGGCGAGGAGGCGCTCGACCTCCTCGCGGTTGATCTCGTGGAGGCCGTCCAGGCTGATCCCTTTCCAGCGGGCTACGGTGATCCGGTCGGACACGCCCACCGAGGACTGGGGTGCCATCTGCCGCTGGAACGCGCGACGCGACGCCCCGCGCCGCCAATCCTGCCACTTCAGGTAGCCGAAGCCGAAGGCGATCCCGCCCAGGTGCGCGAAGTGGGCGGTGCCCGAACCCGATCCGGTCACACCCATGTAGAGCGAGGCGCCCACGAGCAGCAGAATCAGCAACCACGCCTCCACGGGGAGGATCATCCAGATGTAGATGCGCTCGCGCGGCCAGTACATCGCGAAGCCCACGAGGACGCCGAAGACCGCCGCGGATGCGCCGACCACCGGGTACTGGCGCGCGAAGATGAAGCTCCCCACCGCGCCGCCGATCCCGGACAGGAAATACAGCCAGAGGAAGCTCTTGGCGCCGAGTCGGTCCTCCAGGCGGGGGCCGAAGAAGTACAGCCCCAGCATGTTGAAGAAGATGTGCCCGATGCCGGCATGCAGGAACATGTAGGTGACCAGCGTCCACGGATAGCGGAGCGCCAGGGGCGGATACAGCCAGAAGGCACGGGTGAGCGACGGGTCCGCCTGCGTGATCAGGAAGACCACGATGTTGATGATGAGGAGCCGCTTCACCCACGGTGTCAAAGGCATCATGACTTCGACCTACCCCCGTTCCCCTCCCGCCGGTCCCTGATGTCCGCCCTCACCCGCCGGGCCTCAACGCGATGAACCCGACGTCGTCCGCCGAGGCCACGCGCAGCCAGTCGATCAGCTCCCCGATCGCCTCCTTCGGGGCCGTGCCCTCCCGCCCGGAAACCCGCCGCTCGAGGCGCACCACACGCCCCTCCTGCGTGTACTCCGAGGCGTAGGAGCCGAAGCGGCTGTCGGCGTGCACGCTCTCGGGAAGCTCGGCTGTCCACCCTGCGGGCAGGGTGAGCTCCAGCCGCGTGACGCTCGTGAACGGTCCCACCACTTCCCCGACGTCGATGGGGTAGCGGCGGGTTTCACGCTCTCGCTCGAGCTGCGCGAGCAGCGTCGGACTGCCGAGCGTGGTCAGCGGGACCGGCAGGACGTAGCCGCTGGAGCCGTTGCGTCGGGCCGCCCGCTGCGCGCGCACCCACACCCTCAGGCGGGGCTCGGCGTCGAAGTCGCGGCCGTCGAACACCTGGAGGGAGTCTCCCACGGCTCCCTCGATCACGCTGCTTGCCACGGCGTCGGCCACCCGCTGCAGGTCATTCTTCGAGAACTCCTGCGACAGCGCTCCGCGGAGCCGGTACTGCGTCGCCCCGAGGTTCAGCTCGTCGTACCACCCGGTGAGCGAGCCGTCCGCGTGGATCTCGGCGGTGACGGTCGTCTCGCTCAGATTGTCCGCGGGTGTGTTCTCGGGGAACGTCACCTCCTCGACGGAGCCGTCGTCGAACACCACCAGTCCGAACTCTCCCTGGTAGTTCGGGGGAATCGACCCGAAGGGAACGATGTCGGCCGTCAGGTCCAGGAAGAGCCAGCCTTCGCCTCGACGCACGGCCGCGATCGCGTGATCGAACTGACGCACCGAGGGGAGCGCCTCCTCCACCCCACCGCTGCTGCTCAGGAGCACCGGATAGGCGTCGAAGCCCAGCTTGCGGGCCAGGGCGACGAAGAGCGTCGCCTTGTCCTTGCAGTCCCCCGAGAGGGTCTGGACGACCTCGGCCGGGGTCCGTGGCTGGTAGCCTCCCGCGCCCAGCGAGATCGAGATGTAGCGGAAGTCCTGGGCGATCCACCGGTGGAGGAGTCGGAGCTTGCCCTCCGCCGTGTCCGCGCTGTCCAGGACGACCCGCGCGGCGGCCATGACGTCGTCCCCGACGTCGTAGCGGTCCTTCGCCAGCCCGTTGTACCACGCGCCGATGTCGCTCCAGCTGTTCGGGCCGCCGAGCTCCACGTGGTGCAGGAAGTCCGCGTGGGCGGCGTCCGCGAACGCCTCGGGCTCGACCCGCTCCAGGTCGGCGGCGGCCCATTGGCGGACCACGCGTCCCCCCGACTCCTCCACGCTGGTCGGCTCCGTGCCCGGGCTCTCGACCATGCGCAGGTCGTAGCCCTTCGGCACGTCCACGACGTAGCGCGAGCGACGTACGGTCCCGCCCGTGGTCATCCGCCAGCTCGCGAAAAACTCGCGAGGCATCACCGGGTCGACGGTCTCGACGGTGTAGCTGAAGTCGACGATGGTTCCCGGCTCCACGCCGCCCATGGAGATGCGCACGCGCTTGAGGTCGGTGTAGACGGGGCTCTGCTCCGGAACGGGAACGTCCATCACCTGCTGGTGGATCGGCTCGGAGGAGATCACGGTCCCGTCGGGCGCCACCACCCGCGCCCAGTTCAGGCGGAAGCGCTCGCGGCCGCCGTCGTAGCCGAACGTGTGCTCCGCCCACGCGTCGATGCCGTCGCGGTTCAGCACCTGCGCCACGGATCGGTACGTGCGCGAGCCGGTGCCGTCGGCCTCCTGGACCAGGATGCCGTCGTCCAGGAGCAGCACGGAGCTCTCCTCCGGATGGTCCGCCGGATCCACGGTGAGCGCGTAGATCGTGTCGTCCCGCACGGAGGGATCCCCCGCCGGTCCGACGACCGGAGCCTGCCCCGCGAGCCGCGGACCCGGCAGAAGGAGGAGGGCCGCTGCGAGCGTGGTGACGGGCAGGGCTCGGCGCATGGTCAGCGTCCCCCCGGGCCGCCGCGGCGGCCGTTCGCGCGGACCGTGTCGCCCGCCGCCGGCTCGGGCTTCTCGGGCGCGCTCCAGAACACCCCGTTGTCGGGGGTCTGGTCGGCCACCGCCTTCGCGTACAGCGCCGCGTTGAACAGCACTTTGAAGGTACCGAACGGCTGGCCCCGCCATTGGGGGCGCATCCCGAGGAGGACGACGTGCCCGTCGCCGTGTTCCACGTCCAGCGCGGCTGCATAGCCCTGCACGTGCTCCTCGCCGAGGAAGTAGCCTGACAGCAGCGGCGAGCCCTGGCTCGGGTACTTGGCGAGGACGTGGCCCTCGAAGTCCTTCTCGGTGGTGAAGACGGGGCTGCCCCCCACGAGGATCTTCGCCCGCGCCGGCATGCCGCTCATGACCGGCTGCGAGGGATCGGTGAGCAGCTCCACGATGGCGCCGGAGGCGAAGAAGTCCTCGCGCTCGAGGTCGGCGGTGACGTCCTTCACCGGGAGATGCAGCGCGTCGATGGCGAACTGGCTCGAGCCGTTGATCGTCACGAGCGTGCCCCCGGCGCGCACGAAGGCGTCCAGCTCGCGCGCGCCTTCCTGTCCGATCCCGCCCGCGTAGCGTGGAGGCACGGAGCCCTTCTCGAATCCCTCCAGGATCGTACGGGCGCGCATGTCCGCCAGCACGATCACGTCGTAGCGGTCGCGGAGCTCCCCCGCGAGCACGTCCGCGTTGCGGAGGCTGACGGGCGCGAGCCCGTACGTCTCCAGCAGCCAGCGCGTCCACCCCTCGTCGATGGACGCGCTCCAGGGCCGGTAGAGTGCGATGCGCGGCTTCGCGACGCGGCCGGCAGGCATCGAGCCTCCCACCGCCCGCAGGTGCAGGTCGCGCACGAGCGACTGCTCCGCCGAACCGGACAGCCCTTCGACGAGCCAGCTCCCGCTGCGGCCGGCCGAGCCGGAGTCGGCCGCCGCGATGCCCGGGGCGAAGCTCACCCGTCCGCCCGCCGCCCACGCGCGCCCCAGCGCCTTGTACGTGTTGTTCTGGGCGGGATCGAGGATGAGCGCGCTCCCCCCTCCCGTCATGCGCCCGGCCGGCGGCACGATGGCGTGCGCCACGGGGTTGGTGTCGAAGCCGACGTCGGGTGGGGAGTCCCACGGTGAGGCGTCACCCTCCGCGTCCGCCGCGACGGGCTCCGCCGACACCTCCTCGAGCGCCGATTGTACCTCGGGCGTCAGGGGCGCCCGGGCCTCCACCACGCGCACGTCGAACTGGTAGGGGAGGGTCCACCCCGAAACGTCGTACGGCTGCTCCGGCGGGCCCTTGGGATACTGCCGCAGGTCCGGATAGTCCTGCACCGCGAACAGCTGGCGCACGAAGTTGGCGAAGGGCTGCGCCATCGGGATGACCCACGTGCCCGCCGGGTGCTCCACGCCCTCCACCGAGACCGCCCGGGTCAGGCGGCGCACCTCGATGCCGTTGAAGGCGAGGCGGCGCAGCATCTCGGCGGCCGCGACGGGGTCGCGCTGGTCCTCACCGACGAAGAAGGCGTAGGGAGGGCCCGAGCCGTACTCGGCGATGACGTCCCGTCCCGCCTGATAGCGGTTGTACAGGAGGTTCTCACGGTACTTGGACGCCACGTCCAGCACGGCGAGGGAGGCGGTCTCCATGTAGTCCACCGCGTCCCGGAGCCGCCACCAACCGCCCTCCCACGGGCTGGCGTACAGCGACATGGGACGCAGGTCCTGCGCGTCGCGGGGGAAGTCCTGGATGGTGTAGAAATGCGGAGTCGCGTAGCGGTACAGCCCCGTCTCGGTGAGCAGAGACGCGATGTTGTGGAAGCTGTTGGCGTGGTCGATGAAGCCCGGGTACCAGTCGTCGAATCCCGTGCCCATGTGCACCGCCCCCTTCTGGCCGCGCTCCTCGAGCGCCTCGGCCATCGCCATCCCGATGAGGTTCACCGTGCGCCACATCAAGGGATGCACGTCGGGGCTCACCGGCTCGGCGAAGGGCGGGATCCAGATGCGCGCCGGAAAGGGCGCGGTCTGGTGGTGGTTGTAGATGACCTGTGGCTCCCAGAAGCGGTCCGTGCGGGTGACGGTGCGCGACTCGATCATGTTGATCATGTAGCCGTCGCGGTTGTTGTCGTGCCCGATGTACTTCTGGTAGAGGAAGGGCGTCGGCGCGACCTCGAACGGCGTGCCCAGGTTGGACGCGTACCAGTCCGCGACCATGGTCTGGCCGTCCGGGTTGATGCAGAACCAGAGCACGAGCACGACGTTGTCCAGGATGGCCCGCATCGTCGGATCGTCGTCCCCCGTGACCAGGTCGTACGCGAGCTGGATGGTGTGCTGCGCACCGGCCACCTCGGTGGCGTGCAGGCCGCCGTCGATGTGGACGATGGCCTTCCCCTCGCGCGCCAGCCGGTGCGCCTCCTCGTCGGTGAGCCCCTCCGGATGCGCCAGGCGCTGCGCGATCTCCCGGTACCGCTCCACGTTGCGCAGGTTGTCCGCCGACGAGATCAGAGCCACGTACCAGGGGCGTCCGTTCGACGTCGTGCCTACCTGCCGCAGCTCGAGACGATCCGAGGCGGTATCCAGCCGCTGGAAGTAGTCGAGCGACTGCTCGTAGGTGGCCAGATGGAAATCGGCGCCGGGACGGAAGCCGAGCACCGATTCTGGGGTAGGAATCTGAGCGGCGGCCGGTGACGTGAGGACCAACGTGACGACGCCGCAGAGGAGCGTACCGAGAACGCGCATGATCGGTGGTGCCTTGATATTCCAGGGAAGCCGGAGATCGGAGCCCGTGTCCGGGCCCCGAAAAGTGTCTCGCCGGGACGATGGGTGCCAGGGTGCGTGGCGCCTCGTCGTCGTCGCGCTCGTCGCGACGGGATGCGCGACCTCCGACACCTCGCGCGAGTCGGTGACGCACACGCGTCCCGACGGGGAGGTGGTCACCTGCACGCGGCCACCGGACGCGATGCTGGATACGGATCTCGCGGCGGGCCTGTCGGCGGGGTTCCCCGGCATCGTCCAGACGCTCCTCTCGTCGGATCCCGTCGCGAGGAAGGTCGCCGACCTCGTCCAGGACGCCCCTACGCCCGACCTGGTGCAGGTCCTCGACTACCGCCTGTGCCTGGAGTACGGTGACGGCGTGCTTCCCAAGCCCGCCTGGGATCAGTGGCAGCGCGACATCCGGCCTGCCGTGGAGCGGCGCGCGCGCGCCGGGGAGGGCGGTGGGGAACCGCCCTCCGGCTCCCCCCTGCGCTGAAACCCTTTCCGTCGCGGCGACGTCTATGTAGATATCCAGCTATGTAGATCCACACACAGCGCGTACCCCCTCCAGCGAGGAACGCATGACGCCGAAAGGCACCGGGTCCGAGGGGGCCCTCGGCTACAACGCCGCCCTGGTCCTCCAGGCCATCGTGCAGGGACACCGCTACGGGTTCGAGATCATGCGCGCGGCACACCTGAAGAGCGGGACCGTCTACCCGCTCCTGCGCCGCCTCGAAGCCGCCGGCCTCGTCGGCTCGGAGTGGGAGGAGACGGCCGACGCCCGCAACGAAGGGCGGCCACCGCGGCGGTATTATGCGGCCACCGCGGAGGGACGCGCGGCGCTCGCCGAGGCTCGTGAGCGGGTCCTCGCGCAGCAGGCTCTCTTCGGCGCCGCCCCGGCGGACGGCCGCGGCTGAGCGATGCGCGCCCTCCTCCCTCTCGCCATCGCCCGACGGCTCGTGCGCACGGCCTCCCGGCTCGTTCCCGCGCGCGGCCGGGAGGACTTCCTGCGCGAGTGGGAGGGCGAGCTTGCAGGGGAGGCGGAGCAGGGCGCGGGATGGAGCGTGGTGGGGGCGGCGCTGGGCGCCTTCGCGGACGCCCGCGCGATGACCGAGATCGCGACACGGAACGGACGGGACGGGAGGACGAGCATGGCGGAGCGGACGGGAGCCTGGATCAGGGACGCCGGAATCGCGCTGCGGGGGATGCGCCGCACGCCGGGATTCACGGCGGTGGCGGTGGTCACGCTGGCGCTCGGCATCGGAGGTACGTCGGCGATCTGGACGCTGCTCGACCGCGTGGTCCTCGATCCCCTTCCCTATCCGGAGAGCGACCGGCTGGTCCGCCTGGACAACCAGGTGCCGGGCGTGGGCCCGGACGAGGTGTGGGCCCTGTCCACCGCCCAGTACGTCTACTTCACCGACCACGCGAGCACCCTCGACCTGGTGGGCATCTACCAGGGTGACGGTGGCAACCTCGTGACCGCCTCGGGTCCCCGGCGTGTCCTGGGGGTCGGCGTGACCGCCAGCATGATGCCGCTGCTGGGCGCACGGGCGTCCCTCGGGCGCGTCCTCCTGCCGACGGACGACACACCCTCGGCACCTCTCGTCGCCGTCCTCTCCCACGGCTTCTGGGAGCGCGCATTCGGCGCCGACCCCGACGTCGCGGGCACCTCCCTGGACCTGAACGGCCAGCCCATCGAAGTCGTCGGCGTGCTGGCCGACAGTCCGCGCCCGCCGGGGTGGCCCCCGTCGGCGACGCCCGACCTGTGGATGGCGTTACGCGTCGACCGCGCCGGCGTCTTCCAGAACAACCACGCCTTCCAGGGCATCGCGCGCCTCGGGCCGGGTGAGACCCCGGCCTCAGCGGAAGCCGAGATCGGCCGGCTCACTGCGCGCCTCCCCGAGGCGTTCCCCCAGGCCTATTCCCAGAGCTTCTTCGACCATTACGGCTTCCGGACCCGGGTGACGCCTTTGAAGGAGAGCCTTCTCGGCGACCTGTCCGCGAAGCTGTGGGTCCTCTTCGGAGGGGTCGGCGTGGTGCTCCTGATCGCGTGCGCGAACGTGGCCAACCTCTTCCTGGTGCGCATGGAGGGCCGCAGGCGCGAGCTGGCCGTCCGCTCGGCTCTGGGCGCCGGACGGGCCGCCTTGGCCCGCTTCGTCCTCGCCGAAGGGATGACGCTCGCGTTCCTCGGGGCCGCCCTCGCGCTCGTGGTGGGCTTCTGGGCCGTGCCCACGCTCACGGCGCTGGCCCCGGAGGGGCTCGCGCGTGTCGGCAGGGTGGGCCTGAGCTGGAGCACGGTGGCGTTCACCCTGGTCCTGTCGATCACGGTGGGCGCGGCGCTCGCGGCCTATCCCCTCCTCGCGCGCGTCGGCATGGACGCCCCCGCCGAGGAGCTGTCGGGCGCCGGACGCGGGAGCTCGGCCGGGCCGGCCCGGCGCCACGTGCGCTCCGCGCTCGTGGTCGCGCAGGTGGCCCTGGCGCTCACGCTCGTGATCGGCTCGGGCCTGTTGGTGCGTACGCTCGCGGCGCTGAGCGCCGTGGATGTCGGCTTCGAGCCGGACGGCGTCCTCGTCGCGGATCTCTTCCCGGACCCGTCCCGCTACCGCGACCCGACCGCGGTGTGGAACCTCCAGCGCGAGATCCTCGAGCGCGTCCGCGCGATTCCCGGCGTGACGCAGGCGGGGTTCGGGACCGAGGTCCCGGTGGAGGGCGGTTACGGATGCTGGGTCCAGGGGTTCGAGGACGAGACGGTCTACAAGAGGATCGAGGACGCGGGCCTCACCACCTGCGCCGGCTTCGAGAACGTCACACCGGGCTACCTCGAGGCACTCGGCATCCCCCTCCTCGAGGGCCGCTACCTGACCGAGGCGGACATCGCCGATCCCGACCGGCGGGCGGTGGTCGTGAGCCGCGCCTTCGCGGACCGCTTCTGGCCCGGCCAGGAAGCGCTGGGGCAGGGCGTGGTCCCCGGGGGGCGGAGCACGCCGCCCTACCACCACGTCGTGGGGGTCGTGGGCGACGTCCCCGCATCGTCCGCGGAAGGGCAGCCGCCGCTCAGCCAGACCGCCATCGCGGTCTACTATCCCGGCTATCGCTACCCACCCGCGACGAAGCTGGTGGTGAAGGCCGCCGTGGCCGACCCGGCCTCGATCTTCCCGGCGATCCGTCGGGTGGTGTCCGGGATCGATCCCGAGATTCCCCTGGGCGAGGTGACCGACATGGACGCGGTGGTGGCCGCCGCGAGTGCCCAGCTCTCGTTCGTGTCGCTCCTGCTGGGGATCGCGGCGGGCACGGCGCTGCTGCTGGCTGCGGTCGGTCTGTACGGCGTCGTGTCCTGGGTCGTCACGCACCGTACGCGCGAGATCGGCATGCGCATGGCCATCGGCGCACGGCCCGGGGAGGTCCAGCGGATGGTCGTGGGCCAGTCCGTCGCCGTGGTCGTACTGGGCCTGGCGGTGGGCGTCGCACTCGCGCTCCTCACCACGCGCGTGCTCGAGGGCTTCCTCGTGGGCGTCGCACCCTCGGACCCGGTCGTCTACGTGGGGGCGGCCGGCCTGCTGGGGATGGTGGCGTTGGCGGCGAGCTGGCTGCCCGCGCGGCGCGCGTCCCGGATCGATCCGCTGGAGGCGCTGCGCAGCGAGTGACGCGAAGGCCGCGCCGGGCACTCCCTTGTGGCGGGCAACGGACTTCTAGACTGTTGATACCGTTCCGTCGCCACCTGCCGCACTGCGAGGCCCAACCACGATGAAGGCAACCGAACAGCCTCCCGCCGAGGCGTCCACCTGGACAACGAAGGACTCCGCGGAGCTGTACGGTCTCGCCAACTGGGGCGGCGGCTACTTCGGCATCTCGAAACACGGCACGGTCGAGGTCTATCCCGACGGTGACCCCGAAAAGCGCATCGACCTCATGGAGGTGGTGGAGGGGCTGCAGGCCCGCGACCTCTGGCCACCGGTGGTCATCCGCTTCTCCGGGATCCTCGCCCACCGCATGGAGCACCTGCGCCGCGCCTTCGACGATGCGATCTCCGAGGGGGAGTACCAGGGCCGCTACATGTGCGTGTACCCGATCAAGGTCAACCAGCAGCGGCACATCTGCGAGGAGATCCGCGATCTGGGGCGCACGCTCGGCTTCGGGCTGGAGGCGGGCTCCAAGCCCGAGCTGCTCGCGGGGCTGTCGTTGACCGAGGGGCTCCCCGAGATGCCGTTCATCTGCAACGGCTTCAAGGACGCGGAGTTCGTGGAGACCGCGATCCTGGCCGCCAAGATGGGGCGCAACATCCTCCCCGTCATCGAGCAGACCCAGGAGCTGGAGATGCTCATCCGCTCCGCGCGGAACCACAACGTGAAGCCCCGCTTCGGCATCCGTGCCAAGCTGGCGGCGGGTGGGGTGGGCCGGTGGGCGGAGTCGGTGGGGTTCCGCGGCAAGTTCGGGCTCTCGGTCAGCCAGGTGTTGTCGTCGGTCGACTGGCTACGCGACGAGGGGCTGCTCGACGGGCTCCGGCTCCTCCACTGCCACATCGGCTCGCAGATCTACGACATCCGCACGTTCAAGTACGCGGTGAGCGAGCTGACCCACATCTACGTCGAGCTGGTGAAGCTCGGCGCGCCCATGGGGATGCTCGACCTGGGCGGCGGGCTCGGCGTCGACTACGACGGCTCCGCCTCGGCGACGCAGTCGTCCATGAACTACACGCTCGAGCAGTACGCCACCGACATCGTCTACCGCATCAAGTCGATCTGCGACGACGCGGGCATCCCGCACCCCGACGTGATCACGGAGTCGGGACGCGCCCTGGTGGCCCACTCCGGCGTGCTGGTCTTCCAGGTGCTGGGCAGCCGCGTCTTCCCCGAGGAGCCCGACGCCGATCTGGTCGACCGCGCGCTCAACGAGCCCCCGGAGGAGGACGTACCGCAGCCGCTCCTCGACCTGGTGGACGCCTACCGGCGCCTCTCCGGCGACGGCGACCCCATCGAGATCTACCAGGACGCCGAGCATGCGCTGAACGAGGCGATGAGCCTGTTCAACCTCGGCTACATGAGCATCACGGCGCGCGCCGCGGCCGAGGAGCTCTACTGGACCATCGGCAACTACGTCGCACGCGCGCATCGCGAGGAGCTCCCCGAGGAGCTGTGGGACCTCCCGGACCGGCTCGGCGACATCTACTTCTCGAACTTCAGCCTCTTCCAGTCGCTCATCGACGCGTGGGGCATCGACCAGGTGTTCCCGATCATGCCGATCCACCGCCTCGAGGAAAAGCCCGAGCGGCGGGCGATCCTCGCGGACGTCACCTGCGACTCGGACGGCCGCGTCGACCGCTTTCCCGGAGACGGCGAGCCGCGCGACACGGTGAAGCTCCACCCGCTGCGCAGGAGGGCCAACGGCAACGGAACCGCGCTGGAGATGAACGGCGACGGCACGAACGGCCTGGGTGGGGAGATCGAGCCCTACTACCTCGGGGTCTTCCTCACGGGTGCCTACCAGGAGACGCTGGGCGACCTGCACAACCTCTTCGGGGACACGCACGCCGTGCACGTGGTCATGGGACCGGACGGCCACTGGCACCTCGAGGAGGTCGTGGAGGGCGACACGGTCCGCGAGGTGCTCCAGTTCGTGCAGTTCGATCCGGACGCCATGCGCCGCGCCTTCCGCAAGGAGATCGAGGCGGCGCTCACCGCCCAGCGGCTCACCCTCCAGGAGGCGGTGAGCATGCGCAAGTTCCTCGACCAGGGGATCGACGGCTACACGTACCTGGAGTAGGAGGGCGCCGACAGGTCGCCGAACCAGCGACCTGCTAGCGCCGCGAGGAGCCCGAAACGTAGGGCAGGTCCTTCGAGCCCCACTCCCGCCACGATCCGTCGTAGAGCTTCGCGTCGTAGCCGAGCAGGCGCGCCACGAAGTATGCGAAGCTCGCGCGCAACCCGACCACGCAATAGGTGACGACCGTCCCGCCGTCGGCCGCCCCCGACGCGCGGAACAGGGCCTCCAGCCCGGCACGGTCCCGCACCCGCGGCACGGCCCTGCTCTGCATGAGGGAGTCCGCGTCGACGTTGAAGGCGCCCGGGATGTGGCCGGCGTGCAGCTGCCCGTTGTTCCCGCCGTCCGCGCCGGTGTACTGGGCGTCGGCGCGCGCGTCGATGACGGTGACCGCGGGATCGTCGAGGCGCCGCAGGATCCAGTCGGCATCCACCACGGCGTCGGGTCGAGGACGCAGGGTCACACTTCCGGGCGCGAAGCTCGGCGCGTCGGTGGACACCGCCCGCCCGTCTTCCTTCCACCCCCCGAAGCCCCCGTCGAGCATCGACGCGTGCGCCCCCCACCCCATCACGTCCAGCGTAGTCCAGGCCCGGGCGGCCAGGAGTGGGTTTCCGCTGTAGACCACTACATGCTGACCGTCACGGACGCCGGCAGCCTCGAGAGCGGAACGGATCTCGGCCGGCGTGCGCATCTGCGTGCCGACCGGGGGGTGCCCCTCCCACGCCAACCCATCCATGTCGAGGAAGCGCGCTCCGGGGATGTGGCCTTCGTCGTAGCGCTCCTTCTGAGCCTCCACGCTCAGGACCACCACGTCCGGATCGTCCAGGTGCTCGCTCAGCCATTCCGCGGAGACCAGCATGCCCGGTGAGGCCTGTGCGACGGCGCTCCTCAGCTCCCCCATGACCAGGGGCCACGTGGACGTCCCCGGCACGATCATCTCGAAGTGGCCGGACTCCGGTGCCTCCACCAGAGAGACGTTCCCGTCCCCTTCCTCCCGGGCGTGCTCGTAGTACGCGCGCCCCACCGGCCCCCAGGAGCGGTCGTGGGCACCCACGACCAGCGTCTCCGGAACCTCCGGCGGCGGCAGCCGCATCATCGAGGCCGCGGCGTAGCGGTCCGGATGCTCCGCGGGCGATCCGCCCATGAGGCCGTCGACGACGTTGCCGCACACGGCCTTTTCGTGGAGGTCCTCCAGGTCGGGGGCCGGCGCGAGCGCCAGCACCGCCGAGACCGGGAGTGGGTCGGGCCGCCACAGGGGGCTCTGCCGGGGGATGTTCTCCCGGGTCGCCAGCCACAGCGCGAAGTAGCCGCCCGCCGAATGGCCGGCCGCCACCACCCGGCTCAGGTCCAGCGGATACTCCCGGGCCAGCGCACGCAGGTGATCGGCCCCGTCCTCCACGTCCAGGAACGTCGACGGCCAGCCGCCTCCCTCGTCGCCCACCCGCCGGTACTCGATGCTCCACACGGCGTAGCCCGCGTCCGCCCACGCCTGCTCGAGCGGGCCCACGTGCGCGATGGGAAAGCCGGACAGCCAGCATCCCCCGTGCACGAACAGGACCACCGGGAAGGGGCCGGGGCCCTCGGGAAGCCGGAGGTTGCCGAACTGGAGCGGCCCGTCACCGTAGGCCACGCGACGGTCGGGCGGCGGCGCCTTCATGGCGACGACGTCCGAGGAGGTCATGAGGTTCTGGGCGTGGAGGGGCGCGTGGATCGCAGAGGATCCGACGAGGCCGGCGAGCGCGAAGGCGAGGACACCAACGGAGGACCGGCCCGCGCGGGGCCGCCTCCCGGGACGAGCGCACGATGGAGTCATCCGGGAAAGATGAGCCCGCGCCGCTCTCGGCGCGAGTCGCCCCGCGGCACGTGCGGCCTTGTGCGCCTGACCGGCGCGGATCGATTCTTCCGCGTCGCGTCGAACCCCTCCCCCGACCCTTCCGCCGACATGCCCGATCCCATCGCCACGCCCGAAGCCGTGGGCGAACGCGCCCTCCTCCGGCACACGCTGGCCACGCTCGCCTACCGCGGCGCCAAGACCCTGCGCGACGCCCCGGAGGGGTTCGGCCACTACCGGGTCGGTGAGGGCTCGCGCACGCCGCTCCAGATCCTCGCCCACATCGGCGACCTCCTGGACTGGGCCCTGACGCAGGCACGCGGAGAGGAGCGGTGGACGGACTCGGCGCCCGGTGCGTGGGACTCGGAGGTCGACCGCTTCTTCGGGGGCCTCGCGGCGCTCGAGGCGTACCTGGTCTCGGACGCGCCCCTCGGCCAGTCGGCGGGCCGCATCTTCCAGGGCGCGGTGGCCGACGCGCTCGCCCACGTGGGACAGCTGGCGATGCTGCGCCGGCTCGCCGGCGCCCCGGTGCGCGGCGAGAACTACAACCGCGCCGACGTCCGCGCCGGCCGCCTCGGCCCCGAACAGCCGGCGCCCCGCCGGGAGTTCGACTGAGCGTTACGGCCCTCGGGCTTCGTTCAGATCGTACTTCATGATGCGGCCGTGCGGACCGCTCCGGTCCCGCTCGAGCGCGAAGACGTCGCCGCGCGGGCCTGGCGCGGCGTCGGTGCGGTGGCGGATGCGCGCGTGATCGTGCGCGTCCAGCGTCACGTCGAGGGCGCGCAGGTTGTCCCGCATGCGGGCCACCGTGCTGAAGCCCGTGATGGCGGCGGCCACGCCGGCCTGATCGAGGACGAAGCGAAGCGCGATCGCCGAGGCCTCGACGCCCTTCGCCGCCCCGATGGCGGCGAGCTCGGCCAGCAGCGCCTGATAGGCGGCCCACCCACCGAACTCGTCGACGATCAGCCGGTACTTGGTGAGCGAACGGCTGGCGAACGGCCCGCTCGCCGCAGGGGCGCCGAGCCACCGCGACGTGAGGAGCCCACCGGCGAGCCCACCGTAGCAGAGCATCCTGGTGGCCGATCGTGCGCAGTGCTCCGCCAGGCCGTGCTCGGGCCGCAGGTCGAGGGCCGAGTACTGCACCTGGTCCGCGACGACGGGGACGCCGGCGGCGTCCTCCAGGGCGCGCACCTCCGGGCCGGTCAGGTTCGTCGCGCCCAGGTGGCGGACCTTCCCGGCCCGGACGAGCTCGCCCAGCGCCCGCGCGGCGCCGAGCCAGTCGCCCACCTGGAAGTCCCACCAGTAGAACTGGACCAGGTCGAGCGCGTCGACCCCCAGACGGCGTAGGGACCGGTCGACGATCCCCGCCACGTACGCGGCGTCCACCCGCGGCAGCAGGGACAGGTCCGGCACGAGCTTCGTGTGCACCCGGATCGGACGCGCGCTTCCGGAGGTGGTGCGCCAGCGCTTCAGAAAGCGCCCGTAGAGCTCCTCCACACCGGTGTAGATGTCGGCGCAGTCCAAGGTATCGAGGCCTAGATCGGCCAGCGCCACCAGCCGCTCGACGGCCTCGTCCTCCGCGACCGGCTGCGCGTGATGGCCCGCGGACAGCTGCCACCCGCCGACGATCAGGCGCGAGACGTCGTAACCGGGCGCGAGCTCGAAGCGCCGACCGCCGTCGACCACCCGTCCGGTCACGGCAGCGGCACCGCGGTGACGTCCGCGTGGCGGAACGTGCGCCGCCCCGTGCGCGTGATGCGGAAGATCCCGCCGCAGTTGGGGTCGGGACACGCCACGTCGGTGTCCGTCGTCATCCAGTCGGCGGGATGCGTGTCCCGCTGCTTGGCCGGCAGGATCGGGAGGAGCGCGGCGAGCGGGTAGAGCGGAAAGGTCTGGCCCGCCGGAAAGACCAGGTTCTCCCCGTGGAGCTCGAACCAGCTCCCCTCGGGGTGGTTGCACACCATGGGACGCTCGCCGCGCACCACCTCGACGCGCAGGTCCCACAGCTCGAAGGTTTCTCTCTCGGTCACGTCGCTTCGCCTTCCTTTCTGATGCGGGCCGTCCCGCCCGGTGTGGTGCGCCGAAAGTGTCACGGCCATTCGCGAACTTCCGACTCACCACACTAGCTTGCCGCTCCCCGTTCACCCGATGCCGCTTCCCCGCTCGCCATGAATCCCGATTCGCCGAGCGTCCCGCCCGACGGCGCGCCCAGCCCCGTGCCCCTGCGCTCCCGCGGCGGCGCGGTGGGGTCCGTGGCGCCCCTCGCGCTCTTCCTGGCGGGGGTGAGCTGGCTCGGCCTGTCGGGGGCACCCGACGAGACGGGCTTCTGGCCCGTGCTCCTCGGTGCCCTCACGCTGGGCCTCCTGCTCGCCCGGGACAAGGAGGCCTACGCCGACGCGGTCGTCGGCGGCATGAGCCGCCGCCTGGTCATGGTCATGGTGTTGGCCTGGATGCTCGCCGGCGTGCTCGCCTCGCTCCTGCGCGCCAGCGGGATGGTCGACGCGCTCGTGTGGGGCGCCCGGGCCGCAGGCGTTTCCGGAGGCGGCTACGTCGCCGTCGCGTTCCTCGTCGCCGCCGTCTTCAGCACGGCGACCGGCACCAGCCTGGGCACGCTGCTGGTGTGCATGCCGCTCCTCTACCCGGTCGGCCCCTCTCTCGGAGCGGATCCGGCCTTCCTGGCCGGCGCCATCCTGGGAGGTGCAACGTTCGGCGACAACGTCTCGCCGATCTCCGACACCACGATCGCGTCCGCCGGGACGCAGGGCGCCGACCTGGCGGGCGTGGTGCGCAGCCGGATGCGCTACGCGCTGCCCGCGGCGGCGGTGTCGCTCGTGGCGGCGCTGGCCCTGGGAGGGGCCGGGACGGGTCCCGTCGCCGCGGGTGCGGGCTCCGGCGGCTCCACGGCGGGGGCGCTCGCGGCAACCCCCACCGCCGCCGCCTGGTCGATGCTCGCCGCACCGGCGCTCGTGCTCACGCTCCTCCTGCGGCGGCGCGGGCTGCTCGAGGCGCTGCTCAATGGGATCCTCGCCGCCTCGCTCATCGGCCTCGCGCTGGGGGCGTTCCGGCCCTCGGATCTCCTCGGCATCGACCGCGCGAACTTCGTGGCTACCGGCCTCCTGCTCGACGGCATGCGGCGGGCGGTGGGCATCTCGGTCTTCACGCTCCTGCTCATGGGCCTCGTCGGGGGCATCGAGGCATCGGGTCTCCTCGACCGTCTGGTGGAGACGGCACGGCGCAGGGCGGCCCGGGCGGCGAGTGCCGAGTGGTGGATCTTCGGCTCGGTGACGGCGGCCGTGACGCTCACCACCCACTCCGTGGTGGCGATCCTCGCCGTGGGAGATCTCACCCGGGAAGCCGGCGCGTCTTCCGGGCTCGGACCATACCGCCGCGCCAACCTGCTCGACGTGACCGTGTGCACGTACCCGTTCCTGCTCCCCTTCTTCATCCCCACGATCCTCGCCTCCAGCCTGACGGCCGGGTTCGACGCGGCGCCCCGGCTTTCTCCCTGGGCCGCGGGGTTGCACAACGTGCACTCGTGGGCGCTCCTGGCCGTGGTGCTGGTGGCGATCACGACCGGGTGGGGTCGACGGGACCGCGGGGGGTGATCGTGCCGGGGGCCGTCGG
>CAZPZU010000033.1:29315-47771 GCA_964591135.1 uncultured Gemmatimonadaceae bacterium
GGGGGGGGGTTTGGGGGGGGGGGGCGGGGGGCCCCCGGCCCGACCGTGAAACGGCCGTGGAGAAAGGCCGCCCCGGATCGGTCGATCCGGGGCGGCCTCGTGACCGGCCGGGCGCGTGGCCCGGCCGTACCCTCAGGTCAGTTCCAGTCGGGGTGGTGAGGGCGCTTGTGACCGAACAGGTCGTCGTCCTCCTCCTCTTCCTCCCACTCGTCCCAATCCTCGTCGTCCTCGTCGTCCTCGTCGTCGAGGTCGTCGTCGTCCCAGTCGTCCTCGTCCCAGTCGTCGTCGTCGTCCGCCAAGTCCCCGGAGTCTTCACCCTCCTCGTCTTCGTCGTCGCCGAAGGCGAGGATCTGCGTCGTGAGGGCTTCTTCCTCGAACCAGCCCGACCGGCTCATCTCTCTGATCTCCTCCTGGCTGCGTGCTCGAACCGCTCCGAACCATTTCGGGGCGACCAGGGCACTTGGCGCGAAGGTACGAAAGGCAAGGGGGATGTCAACAACTATCTGTCCGACGCGTCGCTTTCCGCGCGATCCGGGAGCTGGTAGAGGGGACGCAGCTCCAGTTGGAAGGTCACGTGCTCGATGCCACGCGCCTTCATGCGGCCCTGCACCTCGTCGAGGATGCGCGTGTGTTCGGTGGGGTCGTCGATCACGCCGTGGGCCGACAGGGCCACGAAGCCGCTGGTCAGCGTCCACACGTGCACGTCGTGCACCTGATCCAGCCCGTCCACCGCGCGCAACTCCCGGACCACCTCCTCGACGTCGATGTGCGGCGGCGCCGCCTCCAACAGGACATCGGCGGCCTCCCGGACCAGCTTCCAGGCGCTGTACAGGATGAGCAGCGCGATCAGGACCGAGATGATCGGGTCGGCCGGCGTCCAACCGGTGAGGAGGATGACGAGGCCCGCGGTGATCGCTCCGATGGAGCCGAGCAGGTCGCCCAGCACGTGCAGGTACGCGCCCCGCACGTTCAGGTTGTCCTGGGCATGCCCGTGCAACAGCAACGCGCCGGCGACGTTGACCCCCAGCCCCACCACCGCGACCCCCAGCATGATGGCCCCGTTCACCGCGACAGGGTCGCGCAGCCGGTGCCAGGCCTCCACCACGATGAGGCCGGCGATCACCAGCAGCGCGGCGCCGTTGACCAGCGCGGCCAGGATCTCCAGGCGGACGTAGCCGTACGTCTTTTCCGGGCTCGCAGGACGTTGGGCCATGCGGATCGCGAACAGCGAAAGCCCGAGCGAGCCGGCGTCGGTGAGCATGTGGCCGGCGTCCGCGAGGAGCGCGAGAGACCCGGATAGCAACCCGCCCGCGACCTCGGCCACCATGAACGCGGCGGTGATGACCAGCACCCACCGCAGCCGGCTCCCGGGGACCTCGCGCGACAGCATCGCCCCGGGGTGCCCGTGGGGATGCCCCCGAGGGTGGTCGTGGCCGTCATGCCGATGGCCCGGAGCGCTCACGCGGACTCCGCCTTCGCCGGACGCGCCAGCGCCCGCCCCAGCAGCACCGGGCCGCCCAGGATGTTGCCGATGATGATCGCCATCGCCAGTGCGACCACGCCTGCGCCCACCGACGGGAAGCTCTCCTCCACCAGGAGCACGAGTCCGAGCGAGACGCCTCCCTGAGACACGAGTCCCTGCCAGGTCCTGCGCTGCACGTCCTCCGAGGCACCGGCGAGGCGGGTGCCCCGCACGGCGGCCAGACGCGTGAGGAAGACGCGCGCGGCGAAGAGCGCGAGGGCCGCCGGGCCGAAGCGCACCACGGCCTCCAGGTCCAGGCCGGCGCCCGCCGTGGCGAAGAAGAACGCGAAGATGACGACGGCGACGGAGCGGATCCCCTGGATCATTCTGTCGCCGGCAGGGGAGAGGTTCTCGATGACGAAGCCCGCGCTGACCCCGACGAGCAGGAGCTCCACGTGCAGCTCCTCCGCGAGCACCACCATCACGTAGGCGAAGAGGAAGGTGGCCAGCGGTGGGCGTCGCCGCGCGCTTCCCCCGCCGAGATACTGCGAGAACACCCACCCCCCCGCCGCGCCGAGCGCGACCGCGCCGCCCACCTCGCGGGCTAGGTCCACGAGCGCGTGGGCGGAAAAGGGACTCGATGGGTCCACCAGCGGCGTCACCAGCGCCAGCGTCAGCGTGAACAACACGATGACGAGCACGTCCTTCACGATCGTCACGCCCAGGATGACCTCGACCAGGGGGCCCCGGGCGTGCTTCTCCTCGATGACCGCGACGGTCAGGTCGGGCGACGAGTTCGCGGCCCAGATCCCGAGCAGCAGCGCGACGCCCACGGCCGACCCGAGCGGGAGGTCCGCGAGGAACGGTACCATGGGCCGAACGGCGAGCACGCACAGGGTCATCCCCACCCACACCACGCCGGTCACCGCGACCGTCGTGAAGGCGATGACGCGCGCCTGCGGCCGCAGGCTTCCGAGCCGCAGCTCCCCCCCGGCCAGCATCGCGATGAGAGCGAGGGCGAAGCTGTCGATGAGGTGCAGGTCGGCGACCGCCGTCTGGGGGAGCACGCCGGACACGGAGGGACCGGCGGCGATGCCGACGAGGATGAAGCCGGTGATCCGCGGGAGCCCCGTCGCGGCCGCGAGCGTCCCGGCCACCGACGCCGCCAGGAGGGTGAAGCCCACCAGCACGGCCAGCCTTCCGTGCTCCAGCGTGGGGGGCGCTCCCTGGAAGCTGAGCCAGGCCAGCCCGAACAGGAGGACGAGCGTCACCGCCGGCCGCAGGATCCCGTGGGGGACTCCGAGACGGCTCGTCGTGGGCGTGGACGCCCTCATGCGGACCGGACCGGCTGAAGGGGAAGGGTCGGCGAGGCGCCGCGCGCGCCATCGGGCTCACGCATCATAGTCGGCGCGCCGAGGAGGCTCAACGCCCTGGCCGGGGCCCGCCGATGCCCTGGAGCGCGCGCCGCGCCGCCTCGACGGTCGCGGCATGGATGGCCACGGTGTCCGCGACGCGGAAGGCGTAGCCCCCTGCCAGCGCGACCGCCACCGCCGCGCCTGCCGCCAGGGAATCGGCCAACACGGCTTCGTCCCGCAGGCGGAGCCCGTCGAGGCTCAGCCCCAAGCCGCCGAGCTGGTCCTCGCGGTAGGGATCGGCCCCGGCCAGATAGAGCACCAGGTCGGGGTGATGCCGCGCGAGCACACGCGGGAGGTGCTCCCGGAGGGCGGCCAGGTAGGATGCGTCCGAGGTGCCGTCGGCCAGACCCACGTCGAGATCCGACGGAGGCTTGCGGGCCGGGTAGTTCCGCTCCTGGTGCATCGACAGGGTGAACACCCGCGGCTCGTCGGCGAAGATCGCCGCGGTGCCGTTGCCCTGGTGCACGTCGAGGTCCACGACGAGCACGCGCTCCACCGACCCCTCGGCGAGGAGGTGCGCGGCGGCCACCGCGACGTCGTTGAGCAGGCAGAAGCCCTCGCCGTGGTCGGCGAAGGCGTGATGGAAGCCGCCCCCCAGGTGGACCGCGACGCGGTCGCGCAGCGCCAGGCGGCCGGCCATCGTCGTCCCACCGCAGCAGATCACCGCCGCGCGCCTCAGCGCCGCCGAGAACGGCACCTCGAGGAGGACGCGCTCGGCGGGCGCGAAGTCGTCGTCCCGGATCTTGCGCAGGTACTCGGCGGTGTGAACGCGTGCGAGCATGTCGGGGCTCGCGGCCTCGGCCTCCACGAAGTCGCCCTCCCGCCATCCGGCCCCGGACAGCAGGCACTCCCGCACGAGTCGGTACTTCCTGGTGGGGAACACGTGCGCCCCGATGTCCACCTCGTACCCGGGCGACCAGACCACCATCGGCGAGTCCATGGACGGAAGATGGCGCCGTGGAGTGACCGCCGCACCGTGTGCTCCGGGCGCTTGGGCTGTACTTTGAGATCCCGCACCGATCCGGTCCCCCGCGCGCGCTCCACCCACCATGACATCCGACGAAAACCCTCTTCTGTCCGACGATTTCCGCATTCCGTTCCATCGCATCGGCGCCGAGCACGTAGAGCCGGGCATCCGGCGCGCCCTCGCCGACGCGCAGGCCGAGGTGGATGCGGTGGCGTCGGACCCGTCCCTGCCCGCCTGGGAGAACACGATCGCACGCCTCGACGGCGCCACCGAGCGGCTCGCGCGGAGGGTGACCCCCGCCAGCCACCTGGTAGCGGTCGCCGAGACGCGGGAGCTGCGCGAGGCGTACAACGCCGTGCTGCCCGAGATGTCCGCGTTCTGGTCGCGCCTGCCGCTGAACCAGGCGCTGTGGGGCCGCATCCGTGCGTTCGGCGAGACGGACGAGGCCGCGGGCCTGACCGGGCTGCGTCGTCGCCATCTCGACAAGACCATGCAGGAGTTTCGCCGGGCCGGGGCGGATCTCCCCGAAGAGAGCAGGAAGCGTCTCGAGGCGATCCGCATCGAGCTCGCGCAGCTCCAGCAGAAGTTCAGCGAGAACGTCCTCGACGCCACTGCGGCCTACGAGCGTCTGGTGGAGGACGAGGCGCGGCTTTCGGGCGTGCCCGACGCCGCGAAGCGGCGGGCGCGCCAGAAGGCCCGGGACAAGAGGCTGGAGGGGTGGCTGCTCACCCTCGACTACCCGTCCGTGGAGCCCATCCTCAAGTACTGCGACGACCGCGAGCTCCGCCGGGAGATCCACGAAGTGTACGCGACGCGCTGCCGCGAGGGCGAGTACGACAACCGGCCGTTGGTCGCGCGCATCCTTCGCCTGCGCAAGGAGCTCGCGGACCTGTTGGGTTACGCCTCCTTCCCGGACTACAAGCTGGAGGACCGCATGGCCCGCACGGGCGCCCGGGCGATCGCGTTCGAGCGGGACATGACCGACCGGACCCGTCCCTACTGGGAGCGCGACGTCGCGGAGCTGCGGGCGCACGCCTCCACGCTCGGCCTGGACACCGTGGAGCCGTGGGACGTGGCCTACGTCACGGAGAAGCTGCGCAAGGAGCGCTACGACATCGACGACGAAGTGCTCCGCCCCTATCTCCCGCTGGACCGGGTCCTGGCGGGGCTGTTCGAGATCGTGCGCCGCACCTTCGGCTTCCGCGTCGAGGAACGGCTCATTCAGGAGGTCTGGCACCCGGAGGTGCACCACTACGAGATCTTCGCCGAGGACGGCACACACCTGGGTTCCTTCTACACCGACTGGTTTCCGCGCAAGGAGAAGCGCCAGGGCGCCTGGATGAACGATTTCATCACGGGCGGGCCGCGCGGGGAGGGCTTCGCGCCCCACCTCGGCACGATCTGCGGGAACTTCACCCCACCGGAGGGGGACGCTCCAGCGCTGCTCACGCACCGTGAGGTGGAGACCACCTTCCACGAGTTCGGCCACCTCCTGCACCACTGTACGTCCCGCGTGGAGATCCCCGGGAGGGCGGGGATCAACGTCGCCTGGGACTGGGTGGAGCTCCCGAGCCAGCTCATGGAGAACTGGTGCTGGGAGCGGGAGGCGCTCGACCTGTTCGCCCGCCACCACGAGACGGGTGAGCCCTTTCCCGAGGAGCTCTTCCGGCGGATGGTCGCGGCCCGGCGCTACATGGGAGGCTGGGCCCAGATGCGGCAGCTCTCCTTCGGGACGGTGGACCTGGCCCTGCACGACGAGCTCGCTCCCCGGCTGCGGTCCGAGGCGGCCGCCGCCGTGACGGACACGCTCGACGAGGCGCAGGGCTCCGAGGTGATGGCGTTCACGCGCGAGCGCCTCCGCGACTTCTCGCCGGACGACCGCTTCGCCGACCTGCACCAGCTCACCTCGTTCACCCACCTCTTCTCCGGCGGGTACGCCTCGGGATACTACAGCTACCTCTGGTCGGAGGTGCTGGATGCCGACGTCTTCACCCGCTTCCGTGCGGAGGGGATCTTCAACCGCGCCACCGGGCGGAGCTACGTGGACAGCATCCTGTCGCGCGGTGACTCGGACGAGCCCGACCGGCTGTTCCGGGAGTTCATGGGCCGGGACCCCGATCCGACCGCGCTCCTCGAGCGGAACCTGGGGGCGGCCCCCGGGTGATGGCCGAAACCCCCCGACCCACCGCAGGTAAGAAGTAATACAACCGGAACGCCGTTCCCCCTGCCGGCACGGGCCCCATGCGCAAGCTCGCCTTCCCCGCCCTGACGATCCTCGCCGTCGCGACGGCCTGCACCAACTCGACACCTTCCTACGGCGACTTCAACAGCATCATCGCCGTCATGGCCCCTTCCGTCTGGGACGAGGTGGGCGACGACGTCTACGACGCCCTCGAGCCGACCATCAAGATCGTGGGCACCGAGAGGACGTTCGCGGTCACCTACCAGAATCCTAACGACGCCGAGTGGCACAACCTGCGCCGATTCCGTCAGCTCCTGCTCGTCGGCACGGCGGACGACCCCTGGATCCAGGAGGCGCTGCCCAAGGTGCGCGGCGACGTCACCGGGCCCGGTCTCTACCACGCCTACGACATCTGGGCGCGGGATCAGCAGGCCACGGTCATCGTCGCCGAGCCGGACCACGAGGCGGAGGCCGTGCGCGCGGACCTGCAGGAGATCAACCAGGCGCTGGACCAGCAGTTCCGCAGCTACGCCCGCGCGCGGATGTTCCTTTCCGGGACGGACTCCGCGCTCGCCGACACGCTCTCGCGGACCGCCGGCTTCCGGCTCGTGCTACCGGACGTGTATCGATGGCAGCACCAGGACTCGATCTACACCTTCCGCAACGACAACCCGGATCCCGCGGAGCTCATCCGGCAGATCACCGTGACGTGGCGCTCCCCGATCCCGGCGAGCATGACCTCCGACGAGGTCCTGGCGTGGCGGGCCGAGGTCGCCGAGACCTACGGGGAGCCCCAAGACGTCGACCTCAGCCAGGCCGACACGAGCTCCTTCGAGTACCAGGGGAGGCCGGCCTTCCAGGTCCAGGCGCTGTGGAAGAACCCGCCGCAGCTGGACTGGCCCGCGGCCGGGCCGTTCATCACCCGCACGGTGACGTGTCCGCAACAGGACCGGCTGTACCTCCTGGACGCCTGGCTCTACGCGCCCGGCAAGGAGAAATACGAGTACATGATCCAGCTGCAGACGATCCTGGACTCGTTCCGCTGCGGGGCCTCGTAGCCACGGACGGTGGCGCCGGCGGTCAGCCTCCGCTCACGGCCGGCAGGATCACGACCTCGCTCCCCTCGCCGAGGGGCGTGCCGAGCCCGCCGGACCAGCGGATGTCCTCGCGCCCGACGAAGACGTTGATGTGCGGCCTGAGCTCGCGCCGCTCGGTCACGATCCGGTCGTAGACGCCCGGGGCGGCGGCGCGCAGCGCCTCGAGCGCCTCGCCCACCGTGCCCGGGCGCCCGTCCAGCGCCACGCTCGTGCGTCCCCCCGCCAGCTCGCGCAGCTGTGAGGGGAGGACGACCGTCACGCTCACGGCAGCGCCGCCGCCTTGAGGCACACCACCGGCGGGAGGCCGTCGGACGCGAGCGACCACGAGTCGCCGCCGTCTCCAGACGCGTACACCTTCCCGCTGCGTGTGCCGAAGTAGACGCCGCCTCCCGCGGTGGGCGCGGTGTCCAGGGCATCGCGCAGCACGGTCTCGTAGGCACCCTCCTGGGGGAGACCCTCGGTGAGCGGCTCCCAGGAGGCCCCGGCGTTCCGCGTGCGGTAGACGCGCAGCTTCGCCTCCGGCGTGCAGCGAAAGCCGTCGGACTCCAGCGGCACGATGTAGACCGTGTCGGGATCGTGCGGGTGCATCGCCATCGCGAACCCGAAGTCCGAGGGCACGCCGTTGGCCACGTCGGTCCACTGGTCGCCCCAGTCGTCGCTGCGGTAGAGCCCCCAGTGGTTCTGCAGGAAGAGCCGCTCCGGACGCGACGGGTGGTGCACCACCTTGTGGACGCACTGGCCGAACTCGGGGTGCTTGTCCGGGAGGAACTCCGCGCGCACGCCCACGTTGCGCGGTCGCCAGCTCGCGCCCCCGTCGTCGCTCCGGTACACGCCGCCCGTGGAGAACGCGACCAGCACGCGGTCGTGGCTCCCGGGATCCGGAAGGATCGTGTGCATGCACAGCCCGCCGTTGCCCGGCTGCCAGTACTGCCGGTGCTCGTGGTTCAGGAAGCCCGGCACGGGCGCCCAGGAGTCGCCGCCGTCCGTGCTCTCGAACAAACAGGACGGCTCCACGCCCAGGTACATCCGCTGGCGCTCGTCGTCGCGTCCGGGGCGGATCTGCCAGATGCGCTTCAACGCCAGCTCCGACCCCTCCGGGAACTTCACCGGACGCTCGTCCTTCCCCGACCACGTGGCGCCGAGGTCGTCGGAACGCCTCAGCGTCGTCCCGAAGAAGGCGTTGCCCGGGGCCGCCCACAGCGTCGGCGCTCCGGAGCGGGCGTCGAGGGCCATGGCGTAGACCTCCTCCCCGGGGAAGTGGGGGCCGTCCACCTCCCACGCGCCGCTCCCACTCGAGCGGAAGAGGAACGCGCCCTTGGTCGTTCCCACCATGAGCAGGACGTCGCCCGCTCCCCCCCGGATCCCCCTCGTCTCTTCCGGCATCGGTCCGCTTCTCCTCGTCTTCCTGGTCGTCGTCGACCTGCCGAGCGGCCGGGGCCGCCCCGGTCCGCCAGTCTACAACCCGGCCGCTCCGCGGTGCCAGCTTCGCGTGCGCGGGTGGCCGCCTCGGGTGCGGCGGCGGTGGCCGCGCCTCGGAATCCGCCCCGATCGGACGTGTCGGCCGCGCGCGATTGATCGGGCCCGCCGCGAGCCGCTACAATGGTCCGTCCGCCGGCGCCCGACCCCCATCCTGGCCCGTACGAAGTGAGCTTCGTCCACCTCCATACCCACTCCGAGTACTCCCTCCTCGACGGCGCCAACCGCATCCGCGACCTGGTCAGGAAGGCCAAGGAGTTCGAGATGCCCGCCCTGGCCCTCACGGACCACGGCTGCATGTTCGGTGCCTGGAGCTTCCACAAGGCCGCGACGAAGGAAGGCATCAAGCCCATCCTCGGCATGGAGGCCTACGTCGCCCCGGGGGACCGCCGCGACCGGTCGCGGTCCGGGCAGGGCGAGCGGGCCTACTACCACCTGGTGCTGCTCGCCCGGGACCAGCAGGGCTACCGGAACCTCGTCAAGCTCTCGTCGATCGGGTACACGGAGGGCTTCTACCACCGTCCCCGCGTCGACCGCGAGGTGCTCGCGCGGCACCACGAGGGCCTCATCGTGTCCAGCGCGTGCATGGCCGGGGAAGTGGCGCGCCACCTGCTCGCCGACGACCACGCCGCCGCGCGTGAGGCGGCCTCCTGGTACGCCAACCTCTTCGACGGGCGCTACTACCTCGAGGTGCAGGCGCACGACACGCCCGGCCAGGCGGAGCTCAACCGCCGGATCTTCGCGCTCGCGGACGAGCTCGGGCTCCCGGTGGTGGCGACCAACGATGCGCACTTCCTGACCGCGCACGACCACGAGGCCCACGACGTGCTCCTGTGCATCGGCCTCGGGAAGGACCGCGACGACCCCGCGCGCATGCGCTACGACGACGGGCTCTACTTCAAGAGCGCCCCTGAGATCGCGGAGCGCTTCCCCGACCGACCCGACGTCCTCGAGAACACGCTGGCGATCGGGGACAGCGTCGACGTCGCCTTCGAGAAGTCCTACCACCTGCCGGCGTTCCCCCTCCCCGAGGGCCAGGCCGACGAGAACGTCTTCCTCGAGCAGCTCGCGCTGGACGGCGCGAAGGAGCGCTACGGCGACCCACTGCCGGAGCACGTGCGCGCGCGCTTCGACTACGAGATGGGGGTGATCAAGGGGACCGGCTACGCGGGCTATTTCCTCATCGTGCAGGACTTCATCCGCTGGGCCCGCGAGCGGGACATCCCGGTGGGGCCGGGGCGCGGGTCGGCGGCGGGCTCGCTCGTGGCATACTCCCTGGGGATCACGAACCTCGACCCCATCGAGCACGACCTCCTCTTCGAGCGCTTCCTCAACCCCGAGCGGATCTCGATGCCGGACATCGACATCGACTTCTGCTTCGAGCGGCGCGGCGAGGTGATCGAGTACACCCGCCAGAAGTACGGGAAGGACGCCGTCGGCCAGATCATCACGTTCGGCACGATGAAGAGCCGCGCGGTCATCCGCGACGTGGGACGCACGCTGGGCTTCGAGCCGGGCGAGACCGACAAGATCGCCAAGCTGATCCCCAACGCCCCGGGTCAGGCGTTCACGGTCGAGGAGGCCGTAAAGGGCCTCAAGGAGGTGAAGGACCTCTACAATCTCGACGAGCGACACCGGCAGCTGTTCGACTACTCGATGACCCTCGAGGGCCTGTCCCGCCACGCGTCGGTCCACGCGGCCGGGGTGGTGATCGCGCCCGGCCCACTGGACGAGTACGTCCCGGTGTGCATCCAGACCGGGAAGAACGGCGGCTCGGACGGGGACGACGCCATGGTCGTCACCCAGTACGACATGAACTGCCTCGACGACGCCGGGATGCTCAAGATGGACTTCCTGGGCCTCAAGACCCTCACCGTCATCCACGACGCCGTGGCGATGGTGCGGGAACGGCACGGGAAGCTGGAGAACACCGAGACGGGCGAGGCCTACGAGACCATCGACGACGTCTCCCTCGACGACCCCGCGGTCTACCGGATGCTCTCCAGGGGCGGCACGGCGGGGGTGTTCCAGTTCGAGTCGAACCTGGCCAACGACAAGCTGCGGTCGATGAAGTGCGACCGCTTCGACGACCTGGTCGCCACCAACGCGCTCATCCGGCCCGGTCCGCTGGATTCCGGCATGACCGACGTCTACATCCGGCGCAAGGTCGGCCGCGAACAGGTCCGCTATCCGCACCCCGACCTGGAGAAGACGCTCGAGCCCACCTACGGCGTCATCGTGTACCAAGAGCAGGTGATGCGCATCGCCAACATCCTCGCCGGCTACTCGCTGGGAGAGGCGGACGTGCTGCGCAAGGCCGTGGGCAAGAAGGACGCCGCGCTCATCCACAAGGAGCTGGGGAAGTTCGTGAGGCGCTCGGTCGAACGCGGCGTCGACAAGCGGCTCGCCGAGGATCTCTCCGAGCAGATCGAGACGTTCGGCCGCTACGGCTTCAACAAGAGCCACAGCTGCGCGTATTCCCTCGTCTCGTACCACACCGCGTGGCTCAAGGCGCACTACCCGGCAGAGTTCATGGCCGCGCTGCTGTCGTCCGTTCTGGACAAGACCGACGACGTGGTGAAGTACATCGGCGAGTGCCGTGATCTCCCGCGCTACATCCCCAAGGTCGACGACCCCGTGGAGGTCCTGCCACCCGACGTCAACGAGTCGGGGTGGAAGTTCACGGTCACCGACGCCAACCAGATCCGGTTCGGCCTGGGTGCGGTCCGCGGCGTGGGCGCGGCGGCCGTGCGCTCGATCATCGAGGCGCGCACCGCGGCGGGTCCCTTCACGACGCTCTTCGACTTCCTGGACCGCATCGACACCCGCGCGCTCAACAAGCGGGCGTGCGAGGCGCTCATCGCGGCGGGCGCCCTCGACGCGTTCGGGCTGCGCTCGCAGCTCCTCGCCGGCCTCGACACCGCCTACGCGGAAGTCCAGGCGAGGCACGCCGAGCAGGAGGCCGGACAGGCATCGCTCTTCGGTGACGCTTCGTCGATCCCACGCACCGAGCCACCGCTGCCCAATGTTCCCGACTGGACGGAGCCGGAGCGGCTCGCACGCGAGAAGGAGGCCCTCGGCTTCTTCATCTCCGGCCATCCCCTCGACCGCTACCGTGAGGTGGTGCGCGCCTTCGCGCCCGTCACCTCGGCCACGCTGGGCGACTACCCGGGCCAGCCCGTGGAGCTGCCCTGCGTCGTGACGTCCGTCGCGCGTCAGATCTCGCGCAAGGACAACTCCGAGTGGGGGAAGGTCACGGTCGAGGACTTCCAGGGCACCGCGACCGTGCTCGCCTTCCGCGACGCCTGGCAGAGCTGCAGGGAGATCCTGCAGCAGGACGCCGTCGTGCTGATCTCCGGAAAGGTGAGCAGCCGGGAGCGGGACGAGGAGGACCCGCCGATCTTCCTCGACGCCGCGCGCCCCCTGGACGAGCTGGCCGGCTCGGGAGAGCTCGCGGTGCAGATCGAGCTCGAGCTCGGATCCCCGGTGCCGGATTCCGCGTTCGTCGAGGCGAAGAGGGTGCTTGCCGCGCACCCGGGTGCGTCCCCGGTCCTCCTGCAGGTGGGATCCGACAACGGAGAGGCGGCGCCCCGCCTCAAGTCCCGCTCCCTGCGCGCCAGCCCCGACGCGGAGACGGTGAGCGCCCTGCAGAAGATCTTCGGACGGGCCAACGTGCGGCTGGTGCGCACCGCCACGCCGCGGGGAGACGCTCCCGGCGGGGACTGGTAGCGGGGTCGGAGCCCCGCGGCGCGGCTACCTCTCCGACCGGAACGAAGGAGGCGCGTCGCTCACGCCCCCGCCCCACCGCGTGTCCGGCGCTTCGGAGAGCGTGAAGCGCAGCGTGCCCCCCTCGGCCACGAACGACTCGGGGAGCCACGAGCGCACCCAGGCTTCGCCGTCCACGCTCAGGCCCCGTACGTAGGGGGCGGAATCCGCGCCCTGCGCGTCGATCCGGATCGACGTCCCGTCGCGTCGACGGATCTCGACGCGGGGAAAGACGGGCGCGGTCAGCAGAAGCTCGGCGCGCCCCGGGATCGCCGGATAGAGCCCCATCGCGGCCCACACGTACCACGACGACATCGCGCCGAGGTCGTCGTTGCCGGGAATGCCGTGCGGGCGGTCCCGCCAGAGCACGTCCAACACCCGGCGCACCGTCGCCTGCGTCCGGTCGGGGCGGGCGGCGTACAGGTAGAGCCACGGCGTGCCCACCGAGGGCTCGTTGTCCATCTCCGCGTGCATCCCGCCGAGTCCGGTCAGCGCCCAGCCGCCGTCGGGCATCGTGAAGAAGTCGTCCAGCCGCCGCACCGCCACGGAGTCGCCGCCCATGGCGTCGAAGAGCCCCCGCACGTCGAAGGGGACCATCCACGTGTATTGGGCACTCGACCCCTCGGCGAACCCGCGGCTCGACGCGGGATCGAGCTCCGTCCAGCTCCCGTCCGCGTTCCGGTCCTGGACGTAGCCGCCCCCCTCCGACGCCTCGGGGTTGAAGACGTTGCGCCAGTATGCGGAGCGTTCGAGGAACTCCGCGTGCCCGGCCGTGTCGCCGAGGCGCAAAGCGAGCTGCGCCAGGCTGAAGTCGGCGGTGACGTCCTCGAGCGTCTCCCCCGCCCCGCCCCACGCGTTCGACTCGGCCGGCACGTAGTGCAGCGTTAGCCAGCGGTCCAGCGAGGGCCGCTGGCCCGGGCACATCACGCGGCACCCTACGTCGCTCCCGTCGAGCGCGGTGGGCACGCGGGCGGCGCGGGCGAGCGACGCGAACGCGGCGGGGGCGTCGAAGTCCGTGCCGCCGAACGCGTGGATCCCGGCGACCGCGGGCGCCGACGCGTCCCCCTCCATGACGTGCGTGGCACCCGTGTTGTGCGTCCAGCGGTCCCACACACCGCCGTTCTGATCGGCCTGGTTGAGCAGCGACTGCGCGATGTCGCTGCCCACCTTCGCGTCCAGGAGGGTGACGAGCTGCAGCTGCGAGCGGTAGACGTCCCACCCGGAGAAGTTGGCGTACTGCGCGCCCTGGCCGTCGGAGAGGGTGTGCACGCGCCCGTCCATGCCGGCGTACTCGCCGGTCACGTCGCTGAAGACGTTCGGGTGCAGCAGCGCGTGGTAGAGCGCCGTGTAGAAGGTGCGCCGCCGCCCCTCGTCGCCCCCGCCCACGAGGATCCCGCGCAGCCGCTCCTTCCACGCGGCGCGGGCTGCGTCCCGGACCGCATCGAACGTCTCGCCGGAGCCGTTCTCCGCCTCGAGGTTGGCCCGCGCGTTGTCCAGGCTCACGTAGGAGATCCCGACGCGCACGCTCACGGCCGTCCCGTCGGCAGTGTCGAACCCGACCCAGACGCCCGACCCCTTGCCCGGCACGGGATAGCCGTCGTCGCCCCACCCGGTGCCCCCGCGCGCCTCCCGGGCGCCCGGCTTGAGCACCGTGTTCACCCACGATCCCGTCTCCGAGAAGGGATGGTCGAACTCGGCGACGAAGTAGAGCGTGTAGTAACTCTTCCGGGTCACTGGATCGATGTAGCCGCAGAAGTTTCCGCTGGACACCTGGCCGCTCACCGTGCGCGACGCGGAGTCCACGCGCGCCACCGCATCGCTGGAGCCGACCTCGGAATCGGACGTGCGCACGAGGACGGCAGCCTTTTCGTCCGGAGGGAAGGTGAAGCGGCCCGATCCCGTGCGCGCAGTGGCGGTCAGCTCGACGTTCACCCCCGAAGCCAGCCGCACCTGGTAGTAGCCGGCCTCCGCCCGCTCGTTGGCGTGGCTGAAACGGACCGAGAATGCACGATCGTCGGTGTCGGCCGAAGGCGCGTACGCCACCTCGCCCACCCACGGGAGGAAGGGGACGTCTCCCGACGCGCCCCGGCACCCCGTGCCCGACAAGTGCGTGAGGCTGAAGCCGCGCACGCGGGTCGCGTCATACTGGTAACCGCCCGGGGCGGGTCGCCGGGTCGGATCCCCCCGCGTGGTCTCCGGGCTCCACGACACCATCCCGAAGGGGACGACGGCGCCCGGCACGGTGTTTCCACCGTTGGCCGTGCCCACGAGGGGATCCACGTACGCGGCCGGGTCGTCGACCACGTCGACGGAAGGCTTCGGGGCACACCCGGCCCACCACGCGCCGGTCAGCGCGCACAGCATACGAACGTGTCGAATCGGGGCGTTGGACATTCCGACAGCATACGCTCCGCGGGCGCGTTCGTCACGAACCGGACGCCCGCGTCCTCGCGCCGGGCCGCTGCCACGTCGCCCGACCCCGTCGACCCGGGGCGCCCTGCGCCCCAACGGATGGCACACACGTTGCACGAGGTTGCTGACCCGCCCCCCTCGAGCGGCCTGGAAAGGAGGAATCGTCATGATCCCCGTCCGATCGAGCCGGCTCCGATCGTGGGCCCTGCTGGGTGCCTTGGCACTGAGCGTGGCCGCCTGCACCGCGGCGGAATCCCGCGATGCGCCGGAGGGCGGGGAGGCGGCCGCCCGCGCCGCGCGCCCGACGGTGCCGACCGGCACGGCCATGACCTTCCGCGTGGACGAGACGATCTCCACGCAGAGCAGCCACCGGGGTGACCGCTTCACCGGTACCCTCACCGCCGACGTCACGGGCGTGGAGGGCGACGTCGTCCTGCCCGCCGGAACCAAGGCGCGCTGGGTGGTCAACCAGGCCATCTCGGACGGGGGTCTCGGCGGCGGCTCCGTCCTGGCCGTTCGCCTGGAGGCCATCCGCCTGAACGACGCCTGGGTTCTCGCGGAGGGCACGGTGACCGCCACCGAACTGCAGCTGGACGAGGGGGACTCGAACGCCGAAACCGCCGCGAAGATCGGCGTCGGCGCGGCCGCCGGAGCGATCGTGGGCCAACTCCTCGGCAAGGACACGAAAGGGGCGGTGACGGGTGCCGCGGCCGGGGCCGCGCTCGGCACAGTGGTCGCGCTGTCGACGCGGAGCGGCGCGGCCACGATCCCGGCCGGATCGCGCATCGAGGTGAGGCTGGACCGGAGCCTGGTCCTGGACGGTTGAAGCCGATCCGGCAACGCCCTGGCACGGCCGTTGCAGCCTGTGAAGGGGTCCGAGGGGCGGACCCGCCGTCGGCGGTGTACGCCCCGGACGCTCGAAAGCGTGCGAAGAGGAGGATCTCGATATGAACCGCGCAATCCACGAACGACCCCTCGCGCTGGCCCTCGCGGCTGGCCTGGGGCTGGGCCTGACGGCGTGCTACTCGGCCGAATCCAGGAGCGCCCCGGCGGAGGGCGCCAAGGAAGCCGTGGGAGCCGCTCCGACCGTGCCCGCGGGAACCTCGATGACGTTCACCGTCGACGACCAGGTCACGGCGGACAGCTACCGACCGGGTGACCGGTTCACCGCGACGCTCAGCACGGACGCGACCGGAGTCGGAGGCGTCATCGTTCTCCCCATGGGGACGAAATCCCACTGGCTGGTGACGGAGGCCCTTTCCCAGGGCACGCGTTCCCTGCTCGCGGCGCGGCTGGAAGCCGTGCAGATGGGAGAGGATTGGTATCCCGTCCAGGCCACGATCACGCAGGCCGACCTCGGTCCGGCCGGGATGAAGCCGCCCACTGGTGAGGCGGCGGAGACCGTGAAGACCGGCACCATGGCCGACTCGCTCATCGCGACCATGAAGCAGGGCCGGCCGAGCGGGCCCGACACCACCGCGATGACCGCCAACGACATGACGGGGAAGGCACCCGCCGCACTCGTCGCGGTGAGCTCCGAGGGCCGGCCCGCGAGCATTGCGGCCGGATCCCGGATCATGGTGCGCCTGAGCGACAACCTGGCGCTCGGAGCCGCCGGCAAGATGCCCGGGGCGTACTGACGCCGGGCCCCGGGGTGGAACGACGAAGCCCCCGCACCGATGGACGCCGGTGTGGGGGCTTCGTCTTGCCTTGTCCGCCTCAGTCCTCTTCGTCGCCGTTCTTCAGCATGGGGCTCGTCTCGATCCAGTACCTCTCCACCTTGTCGCGCAGCTTGCGCAGCTGGGCCTCCCGCTTCTCGTCGCCCCTGAGGTGGTAGCGCGCGGCCGCCAGCGCGCGGAACGCCCGCCACAGGGCGCGCGAGGCCGGGCTGCGTTGCGAATCGCGGCGGTACTCCCCCTGCACCCTGGCCAGCACCCACTCGGCCAGATCGTCCTTCACGCGCAGGGACTCCGATCCGTCTCCCAGCTCCTTCTGCAGGAACGCCTTGAGGCGTCGATTGAAGCCCTTGGGGGCACCCGCCACGACGAAGACGGACAGATCGTCGCGCTCGAGCCATTCTCGCGCCATGTGTGGTCCCTTTTTTCGGATCTCGGGCCAATGCTTTTACGGTATAACCGAGAATAAGCTGCGACGTTCCCTACCCGCCTGTGCGGGGAGCCCCTCCGACCCTTCCAAATCGGCAGCTCCCGTGAGAGACTACTGCCCTGGCCGGTCGCGACCGGCCGCATCGCGAATCGAAGCAACCCGTATGGCCCGACTGGCGGCCTACATTCCCGGAACGGAAGCATGAGCGAGAAGATCCTACGGTCATTGGGCATCGAGGACGTGAACCCCGGCGGCTTCGCCGGCACCTGGGTCGGGTCGGGGCCCGACCTCGAGGTGTTCTCACCCTCGAACGGCGCGCGGCTGGCGACCGTCCGCCAGGTCACGGAGGAGGAGTACGACGACGTCGTCACCCGTGCCCACGCGGCGTTCCTCGAGTGGCGCAAGGTCCCCGCGCCGAAGCGCGGCGAGGTCGTCCGCAGGCTCGGAAACAAGCTGCGGGAGAAGAAGGACGCCCTGGGTGCCCTGGTCACCCTCGAGATGGGCAAGATCCTCGCAGAGGGGAAGGGCGAGGTCCAGGAGATGATCGACATCTGCGACTTCGCCGTTGGCCTGTCGCGTCAGCTCTACGGGCTCACCATGCAGTCGGAGCGGCCCGACCATCACATGCGCGAGCAGTGGCACCCCCTCGGGGTGATCGGCGTCATCAGCGCGTTCAACTTTCCCGTAGCGGTGTGGAGCTGGAATGCCACGCTCGCGGCCGTGTGCGGCGACGCCACGCTGTGGAAGCCGGCGTCGAAGACGCCGCTCACGGCCATCGCGGTGACCAAGATCGCCGCCGAGGTGTGCGCGGAAGCCGGCGTGGACCCGGCAATCTTCTCCCTGGTGGTCGGCAAGGGCTCCACGGTCGGTGACCGACTCCTGCACGACAAGCGCGTTCCGCTGGTCTCGGCGACGGGCAGCACGCCGGTGGGCAAGCACGTCGCCCAGGTCGTGGGCGAGCGGCTCGGGCGCACGATCCTCGAGCTCGGCGGCAACAACGCCATCATCGTTACGCCCAGCGCGAACCTGGACCTGGTGCTCCCCGCCATCCTCTTCGGGGCGGTGGGCACGGCCGGACAGCGGTGCACGAGCACGCGCCGCATCATCGTGCATGCCTCGATCCGCGACGCGTTGGTGCGCCGCCTGGTCCGTGCGTACGAGACGGTCCCCATCGGCGACCCCATGGACGACAAGACGCTCATGGGCCCCGTGGTCAACCAGCAGGCCGTTAAGGACCTCCTCACGGCGAAGCGGCGGGTGGTCGAGGAGGGCGGCGTCATCCTCTACGGTGGCGAGCATCTCGAGGGCGAGGCGTACCCCGGCGAGCTCTACGTCACGCCCTGCATCGCAGGGGCCAGGAACGAGTGGGACATCGTGCAGGAGGAGACGTTCGCGCCGATCCTGTACATCCTGGAGTACGGCTCGGCGGACGCGACGCCCGCGGAGGCCGTGGACGAGATCGCGGAGGCCGTGGCCATCCACAACGGCGTGCCGCAGGGGCTGTCGTCGGCGATCTTCACCGACCACATGCGCGAGGCCGAGTATTTCCTCTCCCATCGCGGCTCGGACTGCGG
>CAZPZU010000034.1:0-47732 GCA_964591135.1 uncultured Gemmatimonadaceae bacterium
ACATAGACTTAGGTGGTCGTGGGTTGGGGCGGCACGGCCTCGCCTCCGTCGTTGGCGCGTCTCGACGTAGCTACGGCTATGCCTTCGGCGCGCCGCCTAGGATTCGGGGCCGTGGCGCTCCCAACGCGGGGTACTCCCCTTTTTCAGCGACCTGCTAGCGACCGCCACGGCTGAGCTGGCCTTCATCCTTCACGGACGCAGCCCCAGCACGTCACCGGGTGCCCGCAGATAGTAGTCGGCCCCCTCCGCCTCGAGGACGTCGTGGCGGAAGGGCCCCCACAGCGCCGCCGCCGTCCGAGTGCCCGCGGCCTTCCCCGCCCTCAGGTCGAAGGGAGAGTCCCCGACGAACAGCGCCCGTTCCGGCCTGCCGGAGAGGCCGAGCTCGTCGAGCGCCCGCAGGACCGGCTCCGGATCGGGCTTGGCGCGATCGACGTCGTCCGCGGCGACGAGCACCTCGTAGGCCTCCCCGAGCCCGCACCGCACCAGCGTGCGACCCGCCACCTCCCGGCGCTTGCTGGTCACCACTCCGATGCCGACGCCCCGACGGCGCAGCTCGTCCACCATCTCCACCGCTCCGGGGAAGGGCGTGACCATGTCGTCGTGGATCGTCTTCTGGAAGGCCGAGTACGTCTCGGCCATGGCGATCGCCTCCTCGGCGTCACGCGCGAATTCTCTTAGCTGCGCCATCAGGGGCGTCCCGATCCCGGCCAGCCAGCGCTCGTCGGGGAATGGCGCGCCGAGGTGCACTTCCATGGTGTGGCGGTAGCAACGGAGGATGAGCTCCACGGTGTCGGCGAGCGTCCCGTCCAGGTCGAACAGGACCGCTCCCCAGGTCCCGTTCCCATCGAAGCTCATCGCTCCTCCTCCTCTCCGACGACCCCGTCCGACAGGAAGCGCCGCACGATGCGGAAGACCTCCAGGTCGCGCAGGAGCCCTTCGTGCGTGGGACAGCAGACCTCGATGTCCTCGACGCCGGGCAGCCTGCCCGACTCCGGCGGGAGGACGTGGGCGTCGAGGGGGGTCCTGAGCGTCATCATCTGGACGCCGGGCGGGGCGGCCGGTCCCGCGTTCAGGGAGTCGAGGAACGCGCTTCCGGGGATCATCTCGTCCCGTCCACCGCCGAACGCCAGGTACGCAGCGTAGGTCCCTTCGTTGGGCGTGGCCAGCAGGACGACGCGGCGAACGTGGCCGCCGCCGCCGAGATCCTCCAGGTACTCCCTGGTGGCGAGTCCACCCATGGAGTGGGCCACGATGTCCACCCGCGCGGCGCCGGTGCGGGCGAGGAGGGAGTCCACGGCGCGGGCGATCTCCCGCGCATGGGCTACGTTGCTCCCGGTGGGATCCGCGAACGTGATCGCCAGAACGTGGTCCTGGGGCCACCCGGCGCTGACGAGCCGGATGCGCAGCGGGGCGAGCTCCCGGGCCGTGTCGAACCACCCGGGCACGAGCAAGACGGGCACCTGGCCGGTGGGTGGAACGTCCTGCGCGGGCGCGCTGCGGACGACGACCAGCAGCGCCGCGGCCGCCCACAGCGCGGGGCTCTTCACGCCGGGTCCGCCACCGCCGCCGTCACGGCCTCGGTCACTTCCTCGACGGCGAAGGCCACCTGCTCGTCGGTGAGCTCCACCGCGGGCGTGAGCTCCAGCACGTGCCCGTACATGCCGGCCGGCAACACCAGGACCCCCCGCGCGAGCGCGATTTCAGCCGCGCGTGCCGCCGCGCCCGCGAGCGGGACGCCGTCGTCCGGGCGCGCCAGCTCGATGCCCAGCAAGAGGCCGAGCCCCCGCACGTCGGCGACGCCGGGGCGTCCCTCGAGCCTCTCGCGCAGGGCGGCGGTCAGCTGCCCACCCAGCACACGGGCCCGCTCGACAACCCCCTCCGACGCCATGGCGTCCAGCACGGCGAGACCGGCGGCGCATCCAAGGGGATGTCCCAGGAAGGTGCTGGTGTGCATGGCCTCGCCGGCGCTCTCCGGCCAGGCGTCCATGATCTCGCGCGGCGCCAGGCACGCGCTCAGCGGCAGTCCGCCGCCCAGTGCCTTCCCCAGGCAGACGAGATCGGGGACGAGCCCCACGCGCTGCGATGCGAGGACCGCGCCGCACCTCCCCATCCCGGTGAAGACCTCGTCGGCCACCACCAGCGCGCCCGCCTCCTTCGCCAGGGAGCTCACGTGGGCCATGAAGCCGTCAGGCGCGACCCTGACCCCGGCCCGCCCCTGCACGGGCTCCACGACGACCGTTCCAATGGGGTCGCCGTTGGGCGCGCCTTCCTCCAGGATCCGCTCGACGCGCTCGAGTGCGCGAGGCCCGGCGTCCGCTCCACCGCGCACCGGATCCGGGAAGGGCGCGAAGGCCACCCCGTCGTACAGACGCGGCTGCACCGGACGCCTGAAGAGCTCCCGGTCCGTGGCCGCGAGCGCGCCGAGCGTCAGGCCGTGGTAGGCCCCCTCGAACGCGAGGATGCCGGGCCGGCCGGTTGCCATCAGAGCGGTCTTCAGGGCCGACTCCACCGCCTCGGAGCCGGTCGATGAGAGCAGGACGCGTGTCTCCGGCCATGGCCCGAGCGCGGCCAACCGCTCCAGAAGCCGGAGCTTGACGGTCGGAGGATGGACGTCGCCCATCCCGTGGACGAGGGCGCGGGCCTGGCGCTCCACGGCGTCCATCACGCCGGGGTGCCCGTGGCCCAGCAGCGCGACGCCGAACGCGCCCGTCAGGTCCAGGTAGATGTTGCCGTCGGCGTCGAGGACGTTCGTGCCACGCGCCTCTTCCCAGAACACGGGCCACCCGCTGGATACCGCGGTGATGTTGCGGGACTCGAGCTCGCGGAGCCTCAGCGCCAGCGCGCGGGACGCCGGTCCGGGTGGGCGGACCCGGAGGCGGGGGAGGAGGCGTCCGAGGCGTTCGCGACTCATGGCGGCGGATGAACGGCGCGGGGTGGCCGGCTATTCCGGAACCAGCTGGGAATCGGCGGCCATCCCCATCGCGTGGTACCCCTTGTCCACGTACACCGTGGAGCCGCTGATGCCGGCGCCCAGCGGGGAGCACAGGAACGCGGCCGTGTTGCCCACGTCGTCGGCGGTCTGCACGTCCGGGAGCGCGGCGTTTGCCCGGTAGTACTCGACCAGGCGGTCGATCGTGCCGATCGCCTTGGCCGCGCGGCTCGCCAGCGGCCCGGCACTGATCGTGTTCACGCGGATGCCCCACCGGCGCCCTGCCTCGTAGGCCAGCATGCGCGTGTCGCTCTCGAGCGCCGCCTTCGCCGAGCTCATCCCGCCGCCGTAGCTGGGGACCACGCGCTCCGCGGCGAGATAGCTCAGCGACAGCACGGCCCCGTCGGGCCGCATGAGCGGGCCCATGCGCTGCACCATACCGACCATCGAGTAGGCGCTGGCGCTCACGGCGGCCAGGTAGCCGCGCCGGCTGGTGTCGAGTAGCTGGCTCTGCACCTCCGGCCCGTTGGCGATCGAGTGCACGAGCACGTCCAGGCAGCCTTCCCCGAAGTCGGCCCTCATCAGGTCGGCGACCTCCTGGATGGTGTACCCCGTGAGGTTCGCGTAGCGCTTGTCCTCGCGGATTTCGTCGGGAACGTCGGCCGGCGTGTCGAAGAGTGCGTCGAGCGGGTAGATCCTCTCGATCTCGATCCTGCCCCCGTCCGGCAGCGAAAGGTCCGCCCGACCGCGCTCCAGGCTCTTCGTGAAGATGCGGAGCATCGGGGGCCAGGTGCCCACGCAGATGGACGCGCCCGCGCGGGCCAGGGCCCGCACGATCGCCCATCCGTATCCGCTGTCCTCGCCCACGCCCGCGACGAACGCGCGCTTGCCGGTGAGGTCGATGGGTAGCATCGGCTCGGGGATCTCCTGCTCGAGGGGGTCCGGGGTCTCCGCAACGCCGGGCCCCAAAGCTAGTCGGCGGAGCCCTCCGGCGCTTCCCCCTCCCGCCCGGAGCGTCCGTCGACGCGTGCCGGTCCAGCGCCTAGCTTTCGGTACCTTCCCGCCACGTCTGCCCGGCGCCGGGGTCGTTCGAGCCGTCGCGACCCGGGGCCGTCGTCACGCGCCCGGCTACCCAGGAGCAGTCCCCATGTGGGACAAGGAGAAGAAGAAGCACATCGGCGATCACGAGCTGCGGCCCGAGAGCCTTATGATGAGCTTCGGCTACGAGCCGGAGTGGTCCGAGGGGGCTGCCAAGCCACCGATCTTCCAGACGTCCACCTTCGTCTTCGAGTCCGCCGAGGAGGGCAAGGCGTTCTTCCAGGTGGCCTACGGCCTCCGGGAAAAGGGGCCCTCCGAGGTGATGGGGTTGATCTACTCCCGCCTCAACAACCCCAGCCTAGAGATCCTCGAAGACCGCATCACCCTGTGGGACGAGGCCGAGGCCGCGGCGGCTTTCGAGAGCGGGATGGCCGCCATTTCCACAACGCTGCTGACGTTCCTCCGGCCCCGCGACGTGGTGGTCTTCGCCGAGCCGATCTACGGCGGCACCGAGTACCTCCTCCACAGGACGCTGCCGGAATTCGGCATCGAGGCCGTGTGCTTCCCCGCGACCGAGGGCATCGACGGGCTGAACCGCGTCCTGGACGAGGGGGAGGACCGCCGAAGCCGCCTGCGCATGGTCTACCTGGAGACGCCGGCCAATCCGACGAACGCGCTGGTGGACATCGAGGCGTGCGCCGAGGTGGCGGGCAGCTGCGGAACGCCCGACCGGCAGACGCTCGTCGCCATCGACAACACCTTCCTCGGCCCCCTCTGGCAGCACCCGCTCAAGCAGCGCGCCGACCTGGTGCTTTACTCCCTCACCAAGTACGTCGGTGGCCACTCGGACCTCATCGCCGGCGCGTGCCTCGGTTCGAGGGAGCTGATCGGGGCGGTCAAGGCGACGCGCACGATCCTGGGAACCATGGCCGGCCCGTGGACCTGCTGGCTGCTGCTCCGGAGCCTCGAGACGCTGAAGCTGCGCATGACCAGCCAGATGAAGAACGCCCGCTACGTGGCCGACTACCTGGCGGACCACCCCAAGGTCGAGCGCGTCCACTACCTCGGCCACCTCACGGAGGGCGATCCGCAATTCGAGATCTACCGGAAGCAGTGCCTCGCGCCGGGCGGGATGATCTCGTTCGAGGTCGCCGGAGGGGAGGAGGAGGCGTTCCGGCTGCTCAACGCCCTGAAGCTCGTCAAGCTGGCCGTGAGCCTGGGCGGAACGGAGAGCCTGGCGGAGCACCCTGGTACGATGACGCACTCGGACGTGCCGCCGGAGGACCAGCTGGGGATGGGCATCACGCCCGCGCTGATCCGCATCAGCGTGGGGATCGAACACCCCGAGGACCTGATCGCGGACCTGGAGCAGGCGTTGGAGAGGGTGTGACGCTGGACCCGGGGGTGCGGGCGCCCGGCTACGATGCCGTCGCGTCGCCGACCACCCGCACCCTCACCCGCAGGGCGTCCCCGGGGAGGTAGGCGAGGGGGAAGTCGTCCGTCTCCACGACCTCGACCGTCGCCGCGTCGGCGCCTGCCGCCGCCGCCCGGGCCCTGGCGATGTCCGTGGCCTCCGTCAGGGCGCGCTCGCGGGTCATCCCCGTGAACACCTGGTCGACCTCGCCGCTCACCTGCGCGATGGCGGCGCCCACCGCGTTCGCCACGTCGGCGTGGGGGACGTGGACCACTTCGCTGATCCCGGGCAGCTGGGCAGGGACCAGAAAGGCGCCGCCACCGACAGCCAGGAGAGGGAGTGGGGCCGCGTCCACCTTCATGCGGTCCACGCCCTCCTCCACGACGGCGCGCATGCGCGCCAGCCCTCGATCCAAGAGGCCGGCGTCCAGGTCCGCGACGCGCGTTCCGTCGCCGAGCGCCGCGAGGCCCGCCGCCACCCCTACGTCGGTGGCCGTGAGCGTAGCGCCCCCGAACACGCGCGCCTCCTGCGTCAGGCGATATCCTACGCTCCGGGGACCCACCGTCCGGCCCTCGTCGGCGACGATCGAGCCACCGCCGAGCCCCAGCGACAGCAGGTCGGGCATGCGGAAGAGCGTGCGCACGCCGCCCACCTCCACCGCACGGTTGGCCTCCCTGGGGAAGCCCCCCTTCAGGTGGCCGATGTCCGTGGTGGTGCCCCCGACGTCCACGACCATCGCATCGCTCAGCCCCGACAGGTACGCCGCGCCGCGCATGCTGTTGGTGGGGCCCGACGAAAAGGAGTAGACGGGGAAGGCCTCCGCGTAGTCCGCGCGCATGACGGTCCCGTCGTTCTGCGTGAGGTAGAGCGGTGCGCGTATGCCGCTTCCCTCCAGCGCCTCCGCGAACGCGCTCGTGGTGCGTCGCGCCAGCGCGGCCAGCGCCGCGTTGAGGATCGCCGCGTTCTCCCGCTCGAGCAGGCCGATCCGCCCGAGGTCGTGGGACAGCGTGACGGCCGCGTCCGGATGGACCTCGCGCAGGATGTCCGCGGCGCGCTGCTCGCACTCCGGCGTGAGGGGCGAGAACACGGCCGCGACCGCCACGGACCGGACGCCCGCGTCGCGGATGCGCTGGGCGGCCTCGCGAGTACCGGCCTCGTCGAAGGGGACGAGCTCCCGGCCGTCGTACTCGTGCCCGCCGCGGATCATGAACACGCCGCCGTCCACCTCGGCGGCGAGATCCTCCGGCCAGTCCACCCGGGGCGGCAGCGAGCGTCCGCTCGGCAGCCCGATGCGGATGGCCGCCACGGGCTCCAGGTCCCGACGCTGCACCACCGCGTTCGTGAAGTGCGTGGTCCCCACCATCACCGCGTCCACCGGGCCCGCGTCCCCGCCCACCCGGGCGAGCACGGCGGCGAGGGCGTTACGGATCCCGGTCGTGACATCCTCCGTGGTCGGCGTCTTGGCCGCCGCCACCACACCGCTCGCGTCGATGAGCACCGCGTCGGTGTTCGTGCCGCCCACGTCGATGCCGATGCGCCTCATCGCTCCGCCCCGCCCGTGGAATCGAAGACCGACCTGAAGTCGAGGTCGTGGCCGAACGCGCGCGGACCGACGTGCTCGAGCCCCTTCGGCGTCTGCTGGAGCGCGGGCGCCGGGAGCGCCACGACGCGCACCCGCTGTCCGTAGCGGAGCGCCTCCGTGCCGATCGCCTCTCCCGTCGTCGCGTCCATGACGCAGATGATGTCGGGGACCGTGACGCGTGCCTCCTCGTCGAACCACCCCACCGTGAACTCGTTCTGGAAGTCCAGCCGGAAGGCGTGGCCGCGGTCGGCGTCGAGGCCCTCGACGCGCGCGGTGCCCCGCAGGAAGCCCTCGGTGGCCCGCCGAGCGACATCCACGACCTTTCCCCGGAAGAGGAGCAGGCCGCCGGCGTGCTCGAGGACCGCAGCGACCGGGTCCGCCTTGCGGGCGCGGGCGTCGAGCACCGCCCGGCCGAGACCGATCGCCTGCGTCACCGTGTGCAGGATGCCCCACTCCTTCACCTCCCGCCCCGTGCGCGGCGCCTTGCACGTGGCCGCGATCGAGCCCACCTCCGCGCACACCTTCCGGCTGATCCGCTCCATCCACTTCCAGCTCGCCACCCGGGCGACGACCACGGCGTTCTCCCGGACGTCGGCGAGCGTGAGCGGCCAGGGCCGGAGGTCCCCGATGGCGAAGCTGGAGTGCTGCGCCTCGGGGTAGGCACGCCCCATCGTGTCCGCATCCACGACCGGCAGTCCCGTGACCGCGGCGACCATGAGGGGCTGAAAGGCGTTGGAGCCGCCGATCTCCAGCGACATGACCGCGTCGAAGCGCCGGCCCAGGTGCTCCTCCATCTGACGCACGGCCAGCGCGGCGACCTCGGGATCGGTCAGGCGCTCCTCTCCGACCAGCGGCGCCCCCATCGTCGAGACCACGGCGACGAGCGCGTCGTCGTCCAGGTCCTCCGGGTCCATCAACGAGACGGAGCGGCCGACCCGGTAGAGCCGGCGCAGGTTCAACAGCGCGTGATACGGGTCGCCCCCGCCGCCCGCGCCGAGGATCCAGGCGCCTGTGGCGAGGGACTCCAGCTCCGTTTCGAGGATCGGGCGTCGGGCCATGGCGCGGCGACGATAGGGGCCGCGGCCCTGCGGGAGCAAGGGAGCCCCGGCCGGGCCGCGCGCCTGCGGCTGGAGCCGCCCACCCGGGGGCGCATGGACACGGAGGCGCAACGCCGCCTACTCTGTGCGCCATGCTGCAGGCTGTGACGTTCCTGACCATCGGGCAGACGCCCCGCATCGATCTCGTACCCGAGCTGGTGGTGCACCTGCCGGACGGAGCCTCGGTGCGCGAGGTCGGAGCCCTGGACGGGATGGACGCCGACGAGATCGAGTCGCTGGCGCCCGCGCCGGACGAGGCGCGACTGGTCACCCGCATGGCCGACGGTCGCCAGGCGGTCGTGCGCAAGGCGTGGGTGCACGCCCGCCTGCAGCACATCCTGGACGGGCTGGACGCCGAGACGAGCGGAGTGGTCGTCCTCCTGTGCACCGGGGAGTTTCCCGGCCTGCGCGCCGGGGGCATCTTCGTCGATGCACAGCACCTCGTGGACCACGGTGTGGCCGCGCTGTGCGCCGGCATGCACCGCATCGGCCTCCTCCTCCCGCTCGCCGAGCAGGCCGACGACTTCCACTGGCGGCCAGCCCCGCATCAGGAGGTGCGCACGACCTTCGCCTCGCCGTACGTGGGCGACCGCTTCGACGCGGCGGGGGCTGAGCTCGCCGACTGCGACGTGGTCGTGATGCACTGCATGGGCTACACCGAAGCTCAGCGCGGTCGCGTCGCCGCCGCGTCCGGACGCCCCGTCCTGCTCGCTCGCCGCCTCGTCGCGTCCGCGGTGGCCCAACTCCTGTGAGCCAGGAGACAGGAGGGCGCGTGCGACGCCATCCATCGATTCTCGAGCCGGCCACGCTGCTGGCCGCCATCGCGCTGGCAGCCCTCGGTGCGGTGATCGGCCTTCAGCTCCTGACGCGCGTCGGCATCACGCCGAACAGCTCGGTCATCGGCGCCGTCGTCGCCCTCGCGCTCGCCCGCATTCCTCTGGCCGTCTTCCGTCGGTTCGGGAGCATCGACCGCCAGAACCTCCTGCAGACCGTGATCTCCGGCGCGACGTTCGGCGGCGCGAACGCCCTCCTCCTCCCCGCCGGCGTCCCCTGGCTGGTCGGACAGCCGGAGCTGGTGCCGGCCATGCTGGCGGGCGCGTTCCTCGCGCTGGTCGTGGACGGGACCATCCTCTACCGGGTGTTCGACTCGCGGAGCTTTCCCGCCTGGGGGCTGTGGCCGTCCGGGGTGGCGACCGCGGAGGTGCTCATCGCGGGCGACGAGGGTGGGGGGCGCGCCCGGCTGCTGGCCGCCGGCGGCGTGGTGGGCGGCGTGGGCCAGCTCATCGGCATCCCGATGGACGTCTTCGGCGTGTGTTGGATCGGCAACGTGTGGGCGCTCGGGATGTTCGCCGCCGGCCTTCTCCTGCGCGCGCACGCGCCGGTGCTCTTCGGGGTCGATCTCGGCGAGCGCTACGTGCCACACGGCATCATGGTCGGGGCCGGCCTGGTGGCTCTCGTGCAGATCGTCCTCGCGGTGCGGGAACGGGCACCCGCATCCGCCCCCTCCGCATCGGAGCCGACGGTCTCGGGCCAGGCCTTCGGACGTGCGCTGGGCGGCGGCTTCCTGGCTTTCGTCGCGATCGCGGCGCTCCTGGCCGCCCTGGGGGGCGTGTGGAGCGGGATGTCGCTCCCGATGCTCGCGGGATTCGTCCTCTTCGCCGCCGTCGCCGCGCTCGTCTCCGAGCTGGTCGTCGGACTGAGCGCGATGCACGCCGGGTGGTTTCCGGCCTTCGCGACTGCGTTGATCTTCCTGGTGGTCGGGATGCTGCTGGGCTTCCCGCAGGTCCCGCTCGCGCTGCTCGTCGGCTTCACCGCCGCGACGGGCCCGGCCTTCGCCGACATGGGCTACGACCTGAAGGCCGGATGGATCGTCCGGGGTCGTGGGGCCGCCCCAGCCTACGAGCGGGACGGCCGCAGGCAGCAGTACATCGCCGAGCTCCTGGGCTTCGCCGTGGCCGGGGCCTTCGTCCTCCTGGTCCACCAGCGGTACTTCGCCGCCGACCTCCTCCCGCCCGTAGACCGGGTCTTCGCCGCCACCATCGCGGCCGGCGCCAGCCCCGAGCTCGCCCGGTCCCTCCTGATCTGGGCCGTCCCCGGTGCGCTCATCCAGGGCCTGGGCGGCCCCTCCCGTCAGATGGGCATCCTTCTGGCGACGGGTCTGCTGATCGTGAACCCCGCAGCCGGGTGGACCGCCGCGGCCGCACTGGTCGTCCGGGCCGCGCTGACGCGCCGCTGGGGGAAGGACGCAGAGGCGCCCATGTACGTCGCAGCCGGCGGCTTCATCGCCGGCTCGGCGCTGGTGGGGTTCGGCGTGGGGGTGTGGAAGGCGCGGTAGGCTACAGCAACCAGAACCCGATTCCCAGATAGGCCGCCAGCAGCAGCGCCCCCTCCCACCGCCGGATCTTCCACCCGGTGCGCAACATCGGTAGGACCAGGAGGGACATGGCCAGCACCGCGGGCAGCTCCCTGTGGAGCACGGAGCGAGCGACGTGCATCGGCTCCACGACCGCGGCGGTCCCCAGGATCGCTACGATGTTGAAGATGTTGGAGCCGATCACGTTCCCCACGGCGATGTCGGCTTCCTTGTGCAGCGCCGCGACCAGCGACGTCGCCAGCTCGGGCAGCGACGTGCCTACCGCCACCACGGTCAAGCCGATCACCACCTGGGACACGCCGAGGAAGGAAGCGACCGCCACGGCCCCCTGCACGATCGCATAGCCTCCGACCACCAGGCCGCTGCACCCGGCCAGGACGAGGCCGACATCCTTGAGGCGCACCTTCTGTTGTTCGGACCCCGACGCCCGCATGAATTCCTCGTACTCGGTGACGATCTCCGGCGCCTCGATCTCCACGGACTGGAAGACGAAGATCAGATACCCCATCAGCCCTATGAGCAGGAGGATGCCGTCACCGGTGCTCAGCTCGCCGTCCCACGCCAGCGTGTAGACCCCGCCGGTCACCAGGATCATGAGCGGCACCTCGCGCCATACCACGCGGGCCGCGACCTCGAGGGGGCGTATCATCGCCGTGAGCCCGAGAATCAGTCCGATGTTCGCGAGGTTGGAGCCGAGGACGTTGCCGATGGCCAGGTCGGAGTTGCCCCCGGCCGCCGCGACCACGCAAACCACGAGCTCCGGCGCGGAGGTCCCGAACGACACCACGGTGAGGCCCACCACGAGCGGGCTCACACCGAGCGAGCCCGCCAGGCGGGCCGCGCCGCGCACCAGCCATTCGGCCCCGAAGTAGAGGATGCCGATCCCCAACACGAGGAGAAGCGTGTTGAGCGTGAGGGCCGTCACGCGGCGCTCCCGGTCACGCGCGCTTCCTCCCGAGCCAGGCGCGCAACTCGCCCACCTCCATCGTGTTGAGCACGCCGCCGGGCTCCAGCCACCCACGCCGCGCCTGGTCCACGCCGAAGCGCATGTTGTCCAGGCCCCGGGGCGAGTGGGCATCGGTCGAGATGACGACCCTCACGCCCAGCTCCTTCGCGCGGAAGACATGTACGTCGCTCAGGTCCAGTCGGTTGGGGTTCGCGTTCACCTCGACGGCGACGTCCCGCTCCGCGGCGGTCGCGAGCACGGCCTCCACATCGAGCTCGTAGGGCTCCCTGCGGTTGAGGAGGCGTCCGGTGGGGTGCGCGAGGATGTCGACCAGCGGGTGTCGGATAGCTCGCAGCACCCGGTCGGTCATCGTCTTCCGGTCCTGGTCCATGAACGAGTGCACCGACACGACGACGACGTCGAGCTCCTCGAGCACGTCGTCGGGCAGGTCGAGGCTCCCGTCCTTCAGGATGTCCACCTCGGCGCTGCGCAGGATCTCGATCCCCTCCACCCGCTCGCGCACCTCCTCGATCTCGCTCCACTGCTCCCGGGCGCGCTCGGGTGTGAGCCCCTGGACCATCGCCATGGCCTGGCTGTGGTCCGTGATGGCGAAGTACGCGTAACCGCGGTCGCGGCACGCCAGCGCCATCTCCTCCAGCGAGGCCCTTCCGTCGCTCCACGTGGAGTGCATCTGCAGGTCGCCGCGGATGTCGTCGAGGGAAACCAGCCGCGGCAGGCTTCCACGCAGGGAGGCCTCGACCTCCCCCCGGTTCTCGCGTAGCTCGGGCGGCATCCACGCCATCCCCAGCGCCTCGTAGACCTCCTCCTCGGTCTGCCCGGCCAGGCGTTCGCCGTCCTCCTTCCCCAGGGACTCGGGATCGGCGCCTTCCGGGATCCGGAAGACGCCCCACTCGTTCACGCGCAGGCCCCCGCGTACCGCCCGCGTGCGCATCGCGACGTTGTGCTCCTTGGAGCCCGTGAAATACTGCATCGCCGCGCCGAACGAGCGTGGCGGGATCACACGCAGATCGATCTGGAGGCCGGAGCGCAGCACGATGCTCCCCTTCGTTCCACCGGCGGCGTCGACGCGCTCCGCGGCCGGATAGGCCACGAAGTGGTCGACCACGGCCGTCCCGTCGCCCTCGCAGCGCGCCAGCAGGTCGACGTCGCCGATGGTCTCCTTCCGGCGCCGCAGGCTTCCCGCGACCTCCACCCGGTCCACCCCGGGCGCGGCCTTCACGTGCTCGATGACGGGCGCGACCAGCTGCTCCACGTCGTCGAGGAGGAAACGGCCGACGTGCGCGCGATGCTCCGCGATGGCACGCAGGATCTTCTCCGCGCTCTTCTTCCCGAAGCCCTGGAGGGATTCGACGCGCCCGGACTGCAGCTCCGCCTCGAGGTCGTCGACCGTGCGGACGTCCAGCTCGTCGTAGAGCTTGTGCGCCTTCTTCGGTCCCACGCCGTCCAGGCGCATGAGCTCGACCAGCGAGCGTGGCACCTCCGCGTCGAGCTGCTCGAGCATCTCCATGCGCCCGGTCTCGATCAACTCTTCGATGCGCGCCGCGATGTCCTTGCCGATGCCCGGGAGCCCGGTCAGGTCCTCGCCGGCCTCGACCATCACCCGCAGGGGGCGGGTCAGGCCTTCCACGGTGCGCACCGCGTTGCGATAGGCGCGGATGCGGAACGGGTTGGCCCCCTGGATCTCCAGGAGATCCGCCAGCTCCTCGAGGGTGCGGGCGACGTCGAGGTTCTCCATCAGTCCGGGAGCTCCACGGATCCGCCCAGCTCCTGGACCTTCTTCACGAACGCGTCGAAGTCGAGCACCGGCACGCCGAGCTTCTCCGCCATGTCCAGCTTGGACCCCGCGTTGTCACCCGCCACCACGAAGTCCGTGTTCCGGCTGACGGAGCCGACCACGCGGCCACCCACGGACCGCCAGATCTCCTCTGCCTCGGGGCGGGGGATGGGGATCGAGCCGGTGAACACCGCGGCGCCCGCGTCGGCGGCGGCGCCCGCCTCCGGCGCAGGCTCGGTCTCCTCCGGCTCGACGCCACGATCGAGGATCGCCTGGATCGCCGCGTCGTTGCGCGTGTCGGCGAAGAAGGCGGTGATGGCCTCGCTCATCTTGGGGCCGACGCCCGCCACCGCCTCCAGATGCTCGCGCGACGCTCTCCTGATCGCGTCGAAGGACCCGAAGTGCCGGGCGAGATCGCGCGCCACCGCGACGCCCACCTCCGGAATGCCGAGGGCCACGAGGAAGCGCTGCAGCTCCGGCCGCTTCCGGGCGCGGATGGCCTCGACCAGGTTGGTCGCGCTCTTCTCGGCGAAGCGTTCGAGCGGGAGGAGCTGCTCCACAGTGATGTCGAAGAGGTCGGCCAGGGTGTGCACGAGGTCCTGCTCCACGAACAGCGTGGCCGTCTCCTCGCCGAGACCCTCGATGTCCAGGGCTTCGCGGGCACCGAAGTGCACGATGCGACCCTTGAGCTGGGCCGGGCACCCGAAGCGGTTCGGACACACCGTGCGCGGCCCGTCCTCGTAGACCGGGGTGCCGCAGGCGGGGCATTCGGCCGGCATCTCGAAGGGGGGCCCGCGCTCCTCCTCGTGGGCCACCACCTCGACCACCTGCGGGATGACGTCGCCCGCCCGCTGGATGCGCACGGTGTCGCCCTCGCGCACGTCCTTGCGGCGCAGCTCCTCGCGGTTGTGCAGCGACGCGCGCGAGATCGTGACGCCACCCACCACGACCGGGCGCAGGAACGCCACCGGGGTAAGCACGCCCGTGCGTCCGACGTTGACGCCGATCTTCTCGATGCGGGTCACCTCCTTGCGCGGCTCGAACTTGAAGGCCAGCGCCCACCGGGGGTGGTGCGACGTCGTGCCCATCCGCTCGCGGGCGGCGAGGTCGTCCAGCTTCACCACCACGCCGTCGATCTCGTAGTCGAGCTCGTCGCGCTCGGCGGCGTAGGCGCCGTGGTAGGACAGGATCTCCTCCACCGAGGTGGCCACGGCCAGGCGGTCGGGCACCTTGAAGCCCCAGTCCCGGATCGCCTCCAGGCCCTCGCTGTCGGTGGCGAACGACGCGCCTTCGACGTGGAGGACGTCGTAGACGAGCACGTCCAGCTTGCGCCGAGCCGTCACGCGGGGGTCGAGCTGGCGGATCGCCCCGGCCGCCGAGTTCCGCGGCGACGCGTACGGCTCCTGCCCGCTCTCGGACAGGCGGGCGTTGAAGGCCTCGAAGTCCGAGATGTACATCATCACCTCGCCCCGCACGGCCACCCGGGGCGGCGCCGGGCGCGCATCCTCGCGCAGCCGCAGCGGCACGGTCGGGATGGTCTTGAGGTTCTCGGTGACGCCCTCGCCCGCCCGCCCGTTTCCGCGGGTGACCGCGCGGCTCAGCACACCCTCCTCGTAGACCAGCTCGATGGAGGCGCCGTCCAGCTTCGGCTCCAGGACGTAGACGGGGTCGTCCTCACCGAGCGCCTTGCGCACCCGCTCGTCGAAGCGCCGGACCTCGTCCGCCTCCTGGGTCGAGTCCAGCGAGAGCATGGGCGCCACGTGCTCGATGGTCTCGAAGCGCTCCTGGGGCTCGGCCCCGACGCGCTGCGTGGGCGAGTCCGGCGTGAGAATCTCGGGATGGGCGTCCTCCAGCGCCTGCAGGCGCCGGAACAGCCGATCGTACTCCTCGTCCGAGACCTCCGGCTGCGCCGCCACGTAATAGAGGTGGGCGTGTCGACGGAGCTCTTCGCGAAGCCGCTCGGCCTCCCGGAGTGCCTCGTCCAGCTCCACAGTGGAAGGGTCTATTTCGATGCTCATGCGCGCTCCACGGGCGTGGCGCGAACCGTGCGCGGCCCCAATAATAACGCCTTCTTCTCCGGCCAGGATCTGCCCGCCGGGCCCTACCAGCGCCTGGTCGTCCGCGGCGCGACCATGATCGACGGAACCGGGGCTCCGCCCCGGGGGCCCGTGGACATCGTGGTCGAAGGCGAGAAGGCGGAGCGGAACATCACGAGCCGGGGCACGGGGCGATAGCGCGATTCCCGCGAGACGACGAGGGGCGTGGACCACGCCCCCTCGCTGTGAATAGCTTCAGAGGTTCCGCGTCACCGTCCCCGGGGAGATCGCCTGCCGCGCATGGAGTCTCTACCCGTCTGGGCCAACGCCCTGATCGCGCTCGCGACGTTCTTCGTCATCGCGGTGGGCGCGAAGTACGTGGTGGACGCCGCCGCAGACCTGGCGCAGCGCGCGGGCGTGTCCGAGCTGGCCGTGGGCCTCACCGTCGTGGCGTTCGGCACGTCCGCCCCGGAGTTCGGCGTCACGCTGGTGGCGGCGTTCGAGGGGCAGAGCTCGATCTCCGTCGGCAACATCGTCGGCTCGAACATCTTCAATCTGGGCTTCATCCTGGGGAGCGCGGCTCTCCTGCGCGCCATCCCGACGGACGCGCTGCTCGTGTGGCGCGACTCGCTGGTGCTGGTCGGTGCGACGGTGGTGCTGTACCTCCTGGTGGGCTTCGATCTCCACCTGGGAATCGGGGACGGCGCCCTCCTCGTCTCGCTCCTCGTGGGATACCTGATCCTCGTGTGGAGGGGACGCCACATCGGGACGACCCGCATCGTCGACGAGGTCACCGCGCCTCCGCCGGGCGTTCCGATCTGGCGTGACGCCGCGTTCCTCGTGCTGGGGCTGACCCTCGTCGGGGTGGCGTCACACTTCCTCATCGGGTCGGCCACGGCCCTGGCGCGCAGCTTCGGCGTGAGCGAGTGGGCCATCGCGGTCACCGTGGTCGCGGCGGGCACCTCCGTTCCCGAGCTGGCAACAACGATCGCCGGTGTGGTGCGAGGCCATACCGCCATCAGCGCCGGCAACGTGATCGGAAGCGACATCTTCAACGTCCTGGGCGTCCTGGGCGTGGCGGGTCTCGTCCGCCCGATGTCGCTCGACCCGGCGGCGCGGGCCTCCCTCCTGGCGCTCACCGCGATGGTGGTGGTCGTGCTCCTGATGATGCGCTCGGGGTGGAAGGTGTCCCGATGGGAGGGGGTGACGCTCGTGATGCTGGCCGCCCTGCGCTGGGTGCTCGACTTCGCCACCCACAGCTAGTGGCGAACCTCGGCTAGTGTCAGACCTCGACGTCCAGCGGCTGCGGAGCGAGACGCCGGGGTGCTCGTACCGGGTGCACCTCAACAACGCCGGCGCCTCCCTCATGCCGGATCCGGTCCTGGCGGAGGTGCGCGACCACCTGGAGCTGGAGGCCCGCATCGGCGGATACGAAGCCGAGGCCGAGGCCGCCGCCGAGATCCTCGGCGCGTACGAGGCGGTAGCCGGGCTCCTGGGCACCTCGGCGTCCAACGTCGCCTTCACGGAGCACGCGACGACCTCGTTCACCCAGGCCCTGTCCACCGTGGAGTTCACGCGCGGCGACGTGCTGCTGACCACGCGCAGCGACTACGTCTCGAACCAGATCCAGTACCTCGCCCTCGCGCATCGGCGCGGCGTCGAGGTCGTGCGCGCGCCCGACGCGCCGGAGGGCGGCGTCGATCTCCAGGCGATGGAGGAGATCATCCACCGCCGCCGACCGCGCCTGGTGGCCGTGACGCACGTGCCCACGAACTCCGGCCTCGTCCAGGATGTGGCGGCCATCGGCCGGATGTGCCGTGCCCGCGACATCCTCTATCTGGTCGACGCCTGCCAATCGGTGGGCCAGATGTCCGTCCTCCCCGAAGACATCGGCTGCGACTTCCTGTCGGCGACGGCCCGAAAGTTCCTCCGCGGCCCCCGTGGGTGCGGGTTCCTCTGGGTCTCCGACCGTGTCCTCGACCGCGGGCTCGAGCCGCTGTTCCCGGACCTGCGCGGCGCCGACTGGATCGACGGAGACCTCTATCAGCCGGCTCCGGACGCACGCCGCTTCGAGACGTGGGAGTTCGCATGGGCGCTGGTTCGCGGAACGGGTGCGGCCGCCCGCTACGCGAGCGCGATCGGCATCGAGCCCGTCCGAGACCGCGTTCGGCGGCTCTCCGGGTCCCTGCGCGAACGCCTGCCGGGCCTGCCCGGCGTGCGAGTATTGGACCGCGGCGCCGAGCTGGCCGCGATCGTGACGGTCTCGGTGCAGGGGTGGCGGAGCCGCGACCTGGTGTATGCGCTGCGAGCGCGTGGGATCAACACGACCGGGCAGAGCCGGAGCGACGCGGTCCTGGACTACGACGCCAAGGGTGTCGAGGGGGCCCTGCGCATCTCGCCACACTGCTACAACACCGAGGAGGAGCTGGAGACGTTCCTCGGCGCGCTGGGCGAGATCGTCGGCGGCTGAGCGCACACCCGGCGGGGGCGGGGGAATGGGCGGAGCGGACGAAATCGTGGACAGGGGCGTCCCGTTAGAAGAAATTCCTCGCGGTCCGCGTATCCCGTTTCAATGGGTGAGGAGTGGCGTTGCAACCGGATCTGGAGCGGGAGCTTATTCGTAAGTGCAGAACGGGAGACGCTCGTTTCTACGAGCCGTTGGTCCGGGCGTACGAGCCTTCGGGGCTTCGCCTGGCCGCCGCGATGCTGGGAAACCTGGAGGACGCGCGCGACGCGCTCCAGGAAGCATTCGTGAAGGCCTACGAATCGCTGCATCGGTTCGATCTCCGGCGCCCGTTCGGTCCGTGGTTCTTCCAGATCCTGCGAAACCACTGCCGCGACGTTCTCCGCAGCCGGCAGGCGCGCTTCAAGGTCGAGACGCTCGACGAGCGGTTGGAGCTGCGGCCGGCAGACGCGGCGCAGGGGCCGGAGCGGATCCGGCAGAGGAGCGCAGCGCGCGAGCTGCTGTGGCGCGCACTGGAGAAGGTAGGAGAGGACCACCGAGAGATCCTCGTACTGAAGGAGCTTCAGGGGTTCCGATACAATGAGATCGCCCGCATCCTCGACATCCCCGAGGGTACGGTGGCCAGCAGGCTCTTCCATGCGCGCAGGGCCCTGAAGGAGGCCCTGGACGAGATGGGCGCGGAATTCCCCTAGGATCTTCGAAGCCATGCACGACGACCCATCCCACGACGACCTGATGCGGTTCCTGGACGGCGAGCTGCCGCCCGAGGAGCACGCCCGGGTTCAGGCCAGGATCGACGCCTCCACCGAGCTGAGCCGTGAGGCGGTGATCTTCCGCGCCATGAAGGAGGGCTTCCAGGATCTGACCTTCCATCCCGGGACCTACCACCGCTCGGTGTGGGACCAGGTGAACCAGCAGCTCACGAGGCCTATCGGCTGGTTGCTCGTGGTGGTCGGGGGAGCGGTGTGGACCGGGTACGGCGCCTACGTCTTCGCCACCTCGCCGGCCAACCCGTGGGAGAAGCTGGCCACCGGCGCCGTGGTGATCGGGATCCTGCTCCTGCTGGCCAGCGTGATCTGGGAGCGCTACCGCGAGTGGCTCACCGACCCCTACCGGGACGTCTACCGATGATCGTCGTCACCACGCCGGACGTTCCGGGGATGAAGGTGGTCGCCACCCTGGGTCTCGTACGCGGCAACACGATCCGGGCGCGCCACGCGGGGCGCGACCTCATGGCGGCGCTGCGCAACATCGCGGGCGGCGAGATCCGGGAGTACACGAAGATGATGGCCGAGGCGCGCGAGCAGGCCATCGATCGCATGGTCGAGGAGGCGGAAGCGCTCGGCGCCGACGCGATCCTCATGGTGCGCTTCCAGACCGCCGAGATCATGCGGGGCGCCGCCGAGATGCTCTGCTACGGCACCGCGGTGAGGCTCGCCCCCGACGCCTAGCAGGTCGCTGAACAAGGGGAGCACACCGCGACCCGCTTGCTGTTCGTTTGTCCCTCCGGCATCTTCGCACCTTCTCCCCGGCGGCGGCGAGCCGATGGCTCGCGCGAGGGATCGCGCTCCGCTTCTCCTCGAGCAACGACGGGATTCTCGAGTTGGCACACCTGGTCGTATTCCAGCCGGACGCTCGGGTCGAGGCCCGCCTGTGCGATGCCCTGGGCCTGGCCCACAGGGTGTCCACCGTCGGCTCGTGGGCGAGCCTGTCCGCGTTCGTGGCGATGGAGTCCGTCGACGGGTGCGTGGTCGACGGGGACTACCCGGCCCGCGAGGACGCTCTCGATGAGATCCGACACCTGCGGCAACGGCATCCGGGACTCGCGCTGGCGGTCTACGTCGACGTGCACGAGGCCGACCTGGAGCTGTACCGGATGGGTGGACTCGGCGTGGACGGCGTCGTGTTGGCGCGCCGGCCGCCGTGGGCCAGCACGATCCGGGAGGCCATGGAACGATCCCTCGCCTCCGCTTGTGCCTCGCGCGTCGGGACGCCCCTCCAGGGGCGATACGACCGCGAGGTCGTACACGCGATCTCCTGGGCGATCGAGCACGCCCGGGAATGTCCGTCGGTGTCGCGCTTCGCCGCGGCGCTCGGGCACACCACCAGGAGCCTCGCCAAGCTCCTGCGCGACGACGGGCTCCCGCCGCCCAACCGGCTCCTCCTGTGGGGCCGGCTTCTGCTCGCGGGAGCCTACCTCGGGCGGGACGGACGCACGGTCGAGGAGACCGCGTTCCTTCTGGGGTACTCAACCGCCACAGCACTGTCACGGGCCATGAAACGCGAGATCGGCAAGCCACCGACGGAAGTCGGACGTAGAGGAGGACTCTCCTTCGTGCAGACACGGCTGTTCACCCGCCGCCGGACGCGGCGGCAGGGGAGGCCCCTGAGGAGCCTTGCCGTCGTCGCCGTCGCCGCCATGCACGCCGCGGGCTGTGCGACGGCGGGGCGCGGCGGAGGCGTGGGGCCGGCGATCGACCCCGTCGCCGCGATCCTCGATGCTCCACCCCTGGACCAGGTGCATTTCGGCGTCCTCGCGGTGGACGCCCGCAGCGGCCGCGTGCTGTACGATCGCAACGCCCACAAGCACTTCGTTCCCGCTTCGAACGAGAAGCTGCTGGTCACGTCGACGGCGCTCTCCCTCCTCGGGCCGGACTACCGCTACCGGACCACGGTCTACGCCACCGGTCCGCTGAACGAAGGCACCGTGGAGGGGAGTCTCGTGCTGGTGGGGACGGGTGACCCCACGCTCGGCGAGCCCTTCTGGCCCTCGGGGGAGGCAGCGCTGACGGCGCTCGCCGACAGCCTGCTCGCCACCGGGGTGCGCCGCGTCGAGGGAAGGCTGCTGGTGGACGCGTCCGCATGGGACTCGACCTCCGTCGGGCCGACGTGGCAGGCAGCGAGCCTGGGTGCCTCCTACGCCGCGACCGGAGGAGCCTTCGCGGTCGACCGCGGTGAGCTGCAGGTCGTCGTGCACGGGGGCGCAGGTCCGGGGGCCGAGCCCACGATCACCTGGAGTCCCCTGGGCACGGAGGACTTCGTCACCGCCGCTCTCACCACGGCACCCCCGGATTCGGCGACGCGGGTCCGTCCGCACTATCTGCCCGAGTCCCACCGCATCGTGCTGGACGGCCGCGTCCGCGCCGACCGCGTGGACACGCTCACCTTCGCGATCAGGGACCCGGTGCGTCAGGCGACTGCGGCGCTGGAGCGGATCCTGCGGGAGCGCGGAATCGAGGCGGTGGGCGGATGGGGGGTGGTGTGGGAGCCCGGGGTCGATCTCGGTGGCACGTGCGTCTCCGGGTCGGTGGGGAGGTGTCCAGCCGCGTTCCGCGTCGGCGACCTCACGTCCCCTCCCATGGTGGAGATCGTCCAGGCGATCCTCGAGCCCAGCCAGAACTGGATGACGGAGCAGCTCGTGCGGACGCTCGGTGCCGAGCTGGGTGAAGAAGGGAGCTGGGAAGGAGGTCTGGACGTGGTGACCCGCTTCCTGGTCGACCAGGTCGGGGTCGACTCCCTCGATATCTCCCCGAGGGACGGATCCGGTCTGTCCTCCGCCGATCTGGTGACACCCCGGGCGCTGGTGCGTATCCTCCGCTACATGGCCGCCGGACCCAACGGCGAGGCCTTCCGGCACGCGTTGGCCGAGCCGGGCGAGGAGGATTCCACGCTGGAGAGGCGCCTGCCGGGCTTCGAGGGGCGGGTCTACGGCAAGACCGGAACGATCGCCAACGTGAACTCTCTCTCGGGATATCTCGTACGGGACGATGGCCGCGAGGTCGTGTTCTCGATCCTCTCCAACGGCTCGGGGCTCCCGTCGTCCCGGGTTCGAGCCACCATCGACGAGGTGGTGGCGGTCCTCGCAGGACAAAGACAATGACCGACTACAAGATCCCCGACCTCCCTTCCGACGAAGAGCTCGGGATCACGGACGCAGACCGCGAAGGCCACCCCGAAGGGGAGCCCCCCGAGCTGTCCGAGGACGAGCGCCGGGCGCTCGGCATCGGCGAGGCGCCTCCATCTCCCCCCGGAGGCGCGCCGCCGAAGGGCAAGAAGACGAAGAAGCGGCCCCCCGAGACCCCCGGCCCCCGCAGCCGCTGGCGCGGCCCCGCGACACTCGCGGTCCTGGTCGCTGCGGCGTGGGCGACGAGCTCGCGGCGCACGGTCCCGTCCCCCGCCGCGGCCAACGCCCCGGACACGGCGTTCTCCTCCGCGCGCGCGATGTCGATGGACGTGGAGATCGCGCGCGAGGCGCACCCGACCGGCTCCCCCGCCCACGAACGCGTCCGGGAGTTCGTCGTCGGGCGTCTCCGCGACCTGGGGCTGGATCCGCAGATCGAGACCACCACGGCGATGTTCGGTCGGGAGACACGGGTGCGCGCCGCGACCGTGCGAAACGTCGTCGCCCGCATCCCGGGCACGGCAAGCACCGGTGCCGTGCTCCTGGTGGCACATTACGACGGCGCCGGGATCGCGCTCGCCGCCGGCGACGACGGCGCTGGTGTCGTCACTGTACTCGAGGCCACGCGTGCCCTGCGGGCCGGGCCCCCTCTGAAGAACGACGTGATCGTCCTGATCAGCGACGCGGAGGAGGAGGGTCTGCTGGGGGCGCAGGCGTTCGTCGACGAGCACCCCTGGATGGCCGACGTGCAGGTGGTCCTCAACTTCGAGATGCGGGGGGGCGGTGGTCCCTCGATCATGTTCGAGACGGGGACCGACAACGGCTGGATCGTGCGCGCCATGCAGGACGCCGGCATCCGGCCGTGGACCAACGCGCTCTCGTACGAGGTCTACAAGCGGCTCCCCAACGACACCGACTTCACCCGCTTCCGCAACGCCGGCAAGCAGGGGCTCAACTTCGCCGGGATCTCCCGGGCCTCGGTCTACCACCAGGCCTACGACGAGCCGAGCAACCTGTCGGAGGCGCTCCTGCAGCACCACGGGGACAACCTCCTGGGGATGGCGCGCTGGCTCGGCAACGCGACGCTCACGCAGGTCGACGCGCCCGACGTGACCTACTTCACGCTCCCGGGGTTCGGCGTGATGGCCTACTCCGGAGCGTTCGTCCTGCCGGTGGCGGCGTGGATGCTGCTGCTCGCCGTGCTCGTGCTGCTGGCCGTCCTGCGCTTCGGTGGACGCTGGCCCGGGCTCCTGGTCGGCCTCGGCCTGGGGGTGGTCTCCGCCGGCCTGACCGGGGCCGTGGGGTGGGGACTGATGCGCTGGCTTCCCCGCTTCCACCCGGAGTACGGCGCCCTGGTCGGGAGCGCGTTCCATCACGAAGGATGGTACATGCTGGCCCTCGTCGGCTCGGGCCTCCTGATCGTCACCGTGTTGTTCGGGCTCGCGCGCCGCTGGGTCACCGCGCCCACGCTGGCGTGGGGCGCCCTCCTCCTTCCGCTGGCCGGCGCGCTCTACCTCTCCTTCCGGATGCCCTCGGCGGCGGCGAACCTCCAGTGGCCGGTGGTCGCGGCCTACGTGGGCGCCGCCGTCCTCCTGATGAGCGGGCCACGCACGGCGATGTTGTCGTGGATCGTCGCGATCGCGATGGCGATCCTCGTGATGGTCTTCCTGACGCCCGCGGTGGAGCTGTTCTGGCTCGGGCTGTCCTTCCGCGCAGCCCTCGTGCTGGGCGTGCTGGTCGCGATCGGCCTGATCCTCCTCCTTCCGGCGCTCCACTGGCTGCGCGAGCCGAACTGGTGGTGGGCCCCTCTCACCGCGCTCGTGCTCGCGGCGGCGTTCCTCGGGCTCGGGTTCCGGGCGGCGAGGCCCACGGCCCAGCTTCCCTATCCCTCCACGCTCGCATGGTCCTTCGACCACGGGACCGGCGAGGCGCTGTGGCTCACCCGCGGTGAGGGGGCTTCGCCGTCCGCTCGGACGTGGGCTGCCGAGCGCGCCGGGGCCCAGCTCACCGAGAGCCGTCCCCTCGACGTCTTCGGCTACCGGAGCGGAGCGGCGGTCGCGCCGGCCCAGCCCGTCGAGGTGCCCGCGCTGGAGGCGTGGGTGCTGGCGGACTCCACCGTGGGCACGACGCGGCACATGCGGCTCGCGCTGCGCTCGGCCATCGGAGCGGAGCTCATGCAGATCCGCTTCCCGGACGAAGGGGCGACGCGGCTGCTCGCCCTGAACGGCCACCCCCTCCCCATCGAGGGCCGGCCCACGCTCGTGGAGCACTGGGGCGATCCGGCTCCGGCTGTCTTGCTCGACCTGGAGCTGCCCCAAGGGGCCGCGGTCGACATGGACGTGGTGGAGCACCTGCTGCGTCCGGGGGAGCTCGTCGGCGCGGAGCACTTCGTGCGCCCGCCCGAGTTGGCGCCGAACGTCGTTTGGATGAGTGACCGGGCCATGGTGCGCACGCCCGCCTCCGCGCTCGCGCTCCAGTACGGTCCACCGCCGTTCGCGCTCCCGCCGAGCGGGGAACCATTGCCAGCCCCCGGGTCGTTGGGGACCGAGGCACCCGCTGCGTCCGTTCAGCCGGCAGACAGCGTGGCGGTGCCCGACACCGGCGCCTCGGCGGCAGCGGACACGTCCGCACGACCGGACACCAGCGGTGTCGTGCCCGACACCACCTGGAGCCGCAGGTGACGCCGACCTGCCCGGCGGGCGCGCCGTGATCCGGGCGGTCGTCGCGGGGGCGTTCCTCGTCCTGGCCGTGGCGATGCTCTGGATGGCGTTCGTGCTCGGCACGGCGACCACCCTCGGCGATCTCTTCATGAACCTCGGCACCGAGATCATCGGCATCGTCATCACGGTGGCGATCGTGGAGGCGTTCCTGGAGCGGCGCCGCCTGCAGAATCGGGGGCGGCAGCTCGCGTGGGACACGCTTCACGCCGCGGAGACCGCCGTCTGGGTCTGGCAGGGCGGACCCCGGGAGCTGGAGACCGACGAGATGCTCGGCATCCTCAACGCGGTGCACGAGGACGACCCGCTGCCGGACTTCACGGAAGGGCTCTTCCTGAACCTCGGGACCCGCAGCCGTCGCCTCCTGAACAACGACCCCGAGGCCGTGGCCGCCCTACCCGGCTTCATGGACGCGCTGGAGCAGTTCTCCCGCCTCAGCGCGATCCGCGATGGCAAGGCGCCGATGCCGCCCCGGAAGATCGCGGACATCCTCGAGGAGGGAACGCGGCCGCTCGCGCGCGCTCTCGTCCAGCCCACGGAACGGCATCTCGCCAGCCTTATCCGCTATCGCGACCCGTCCGTGGAGAACCAGGAACGCCGTCACCACGGTGGCCGGAGAACGGTCGCTTGGCCTACCGTGGGCACCGATCTCGACCCCTGATCCGGAGCCACCATGAAGCCGTCCGGTCTGCCCCCGACGGCCCTCGCGCTTACCACCGCCGCCCTGCTCCTCTGCGGCTGCGCCGCGCCCGACGACCGCGCCGCTTCGTGGACGCCCTCTCCGTCCGACTGGCCGGCGTACGGGGCAACCGCTGCCGGCACGAGGTATTCGGCGCTCGATCGGGTGACCCCGGACAACGTCACCACCCTCCAGGTCGCCTGGACGTGGAGCACCGGGGACGTGCCCGTGCCCGGTCCCATGCGGCCGATCCCGGGCCAGGACGTGCGCGCCGGCAACTTCGAGGTCACGCCGATCGTGATCGGCGACACGATGTACCTCTCCACCCCCTTCAACCGGGTGGTGGCGTTGAATGCCGCCACGGGAGAAGAGATCTGGTCGTACGACCCCGGAACGGTGGAGTGGGGCAAGCCGCCGAACGGCACCGGTCTCGTGCACCGGGGCGTGGCGATGTGGACGGGCCCGTCGGGACGCCGCGTCTTCCTGAACACCCGCTGGCGACTGATCGCGCTGGACGCGGCTACCGGCCGGCCCGTGGAGACCTTCGGCCACCGCGGCGAGGTGGACCTGACCGAGCACCTGCTCTGGCACACGAACCGTGTTCACTACACGCAGACTTCACCTCCGGTGGTGTTCGAGAACCTGGTGATCGTCGGCAACGGCGTGTGGGACGGCTTCGTGTATCCCAACGACCCGCCTGGCAACATCCAGGCGTTCGACGTGAACACCGGAGCGCTGGTGTGGAGCTTCAACCCGATCCCGCAGGAGGGCGAATTCGGCAACGAAACGTGGGAGGACGGCTCGTGGCGCGTGAAGGGCCATACGAACGCGTGGGCGCCCATCACGTTGGACGCGGAGCGCGGCCTCCTGTACGCGCCGATGAGCACCCCCTCCGGGGACTACTACGGGGGCGACCGGAAGGGTGACAACCTCTTCGCCGAGACGCTCCTCTGCCTGAACGCACGGACCGGAGAGCGGGTCTGGCACTTCCAGACCGTGCACCACGGGCTGTGGGACTACGACCTCCCAGGCGCCCCGGTGCTGTACACCGCGCACGTGGACGGACGGGACGTCGACGCGGTGGCCGTGGCCGGCAAGACCGGCTTCGTCTACGCCTTCGATCGAGTAGACGGCACGCCGATCTGGCCCATCGAGGAGCGCCCCGTCCCGCAGAGCGACGTCCCGGGCGAGCGTACCTCGCCCACCCAGCCCTTCCCCACCAAGCCGCCGCCGTTCGCGCGTCAGGGAGTGACGGAGGGAGACCTGGTGAGCCTCACGCCGGGCCTGCACGCCCGGGCGCTCCAGGCGGTGCGCGGTTTGCGCCTGGGCCCGCTCTTCACGCCCCCGTCGTTCGAAGGAACCCTGGGCACGCCCGGGATCATCGGCGGAGCGAACTGGGGCGGCTCCGCGATCGATCCGCGGACCGCCTACCTGTACGTGAAAGCCACCGAGAGCCCGGCGCTGTTCAAGCTCGCGCTAGCGGATTCCTCGCGGGTGGCTGCGCCCTACGACATCGACCGGTCGATGCGTGGCGCGACCAGCGTCGACGGGATCCCCATCCTGGATCCGCCCTACGGCACGTTGACCGCCATCGACATGAACCGCGGCGAGATCGTCTGGCAGGAGCCGGTCGGCGACGACGCCCGTGTCCGCGCCAACCCGCTCCTCGCGGGGGCCGCACTCCCGGAGCGGCTGGGTGTCGCCGGGGCGCCGGGCCCCATCGTGACCCGGGGCGGCGTGGTGTTCGTCGCGGGGGGGGCGGACGTCCTGACCGCGTTCGACGCGTCCACCGGCGAGCGCCTGTGGGAGGGCCCCCTCCCCGGCCGCGGTTACGCCAACCCGATGACCTACGCGACCCGGGACGGCCGCCAGTTCGTCGCCATCGCGACGGGCGGGGGCGCGGACGGAGGGACGCTGGTGGTGTTCGCCCTCCCGGGGGCGTGAGCGGGCGTTCGGGACGGTATCCTGGCACGCGGCATGCGGAGAGATGCGGCGGTTTAACGTGAGGCGGGGACACGGCATCTCCACGTCCGGAGTTTGGACCGATCCCCAGACAGGATGGAACGAGACATGACGACCAGACGCGTGTTCGTTGGCGGGAGCGCGGCCTTGGCCGCCCTCGCCCTCGCCCTCGCCGGGTGCGGCGACAGCACGGGCCCGGCGCTCGACGCCACGACGCTGCAGAACGCGGCCGTGATGGTGGCCGACGCCACCATCGAGGATGTCACGCTGATAACCACGCCCTTCGGCTTCGGCGCCCAGGCGAGCCCCGCCCTCGCGGGCGGGCGGGAGGGCTTCGGCGAGCCCGGCGGCCGCGGTGGCATCGGGGGCACCGTCTCGGGGACCCGCTCGGTGACGTTCTACGACACGCTGGGCGTGGAGCAGGACGCGTACGACCGGTTGTCGACCGGGGAGATCCACGTTCTGCTCGACCTGGCCGGCGACGTGACGCGGGACACCTGGTCCGCCAGCGTCCAGCGGTCGCGCGACCTGACCATCAGCGGCCTCGGGGGCGAGGAGACCACGCGCACGTTCAACGGGAGCGGCTCGGAGACCGTGAGCCGCAGCCGTGTGCTGGACGACGGGACCCAGGCCTCGCACGAGATGGCCGGCACGTTCTCGTATGAGGACGTGGTGGTACCGGTCCCGGGCTCCGAGCCCCGGTGGCCGCTCTCCGGGAAGATCCACCGCACGCTGAACGTCGACGTGGTGAACGGTCCCAACGGCGACCAGAGCCGCACGCTGGACGTGACGGTCGCCTTCGACGGCGACTCCACCGCCACCGCCGTGATCAACGGGGAGACCGTCGAGATCGACCTCTCCACCCGCTGGGGAGGGTTCCCCATCCATCGCGGGAGGTTCGGCCGCTCGGGCGGCTGAAGCCCACCGGCCGCGAGCCGGCGGGGGCGGCGGATCGGGTCCGCCGCCCCCCATCTGTTTACGGCCTTCTTTGCCGGTTCGTGGCAACGTCTGCCGGATCCGGCGCCGTGGCGCGGCTCACGTCGGGGTCGCGGTCGGCGCTCAGAGGCGGTCCACCCACGAGCGCACCCGCTCGTGGTGCGCGCCCCACCACGTCCACACGCTCTCGGCCCACCGGCGCATGAGTCGGGCGTGGTCTTCTGCGGTTCGGGCGGGCAGGACGTCCACGACGGTCATCCCGCCACCCGACGCCGGGGGCTCGAGCCAGGTCAGCTGCTTGTGCATCGCGCCGGCGCGCTGTCGCATCCACCCGGCCGCAGTCGGCTCCACGCCCCGCTCGATCACGAGGCACAGGCCCATCAGGTGGAAGGCGGCGGAGTGCGTGGTCTGCGCGGACTCGACGCCGGGGTGTTGCACGGCGTAGGTGTCCACCGTGAGCGCATGCGGCCCGAAGTAGGCCGGGTCGCCGAACTCCCTCGCGAGAACCTCCCCGAAGGCCGCCCAGCACGCGGGGGACGACACCAGGTAGCGGTGGGTGGGACCCTCGACCCGCGGAAGCTCGACGCCGCACCCCGGGCACGCCGACGACGGCGCCGCGCCACTTCCCTTCATCCCGGCCGTCCCTGGGTGGAGGCGGCCCGGTACGCGTCCAGCGCCGCACAGTAGTAGGCCCACAGCCCCTCCGGGAGGCGCACTCCCTGCCGTCCCATGACGTTCTCGGCACCTCCCTCGCGGTACATGCGCGCCAGGGAGTCCCTGATGCCCGCGTCACCACCCGTGAACTGCTCGATCAGGGCGTTGGCCCTGGCGGCGAGCGCCTGCACGTCGCCGGACGCCGGCGACGCTCCGGCCTCCATGGCCCGGGCGAAGGCTTCGAAGAGCTCCGACCAGTCGCGTTGCCCCTGGAGGATCCGCTCTTCTCCCAGCTCGTCGGCCCGCCGTGCGATCGCGGCGCGCTGCTCCGGCGTGTAGTACTTCTCGTGCCACGTCGTCTCTCCGATCGTGCGCGCGATGTCGTCGACGGAGATGTCCCCGGCTCCACCCAGGCGTCGGCGGAGGTCTTCGAGGAGCCGCATCAGCCGCTTATGCCGCCCGATCTCCGCCCGCAGACGCTCCACCTGCAGCGCCAACACGCGGTCCAGAGAATACTCGGGCCTTTCCAGGCACTCGCGGATCTCCTCCAGCGAGAGGCCCAGATGCCGGAGCGAGGCGATCTGCTGGAGACGCCTCACCTGGGCCAGGCCGTAGATGCGATGCCCCGCCGGCGTGCGCCGCTCGGGCGCCAGCAGACCGATCTCGTCGTAGTGGTGCAGCGTGCGGACGGACAGTCCCGTCCGGTCCGCGAGCTCGCCCACCTTCATGGCCTCCGTCGCCATGCCGCCTCCTGGTCAAGCGTCGTGCCCGGGGCGTCGACGGTCGCCGCACGCCCCACCACACTAGTACCTCACGTAACGTGAGGTTCAAGGGTTGGAGGGGAAAGCCACTTCAGGGGGCGAAGAAGCCCCAGTGCGCGGTCATGAAGGCCTGGACGGCCTGGGCGAGCGCCCGCCCGAATGCCCGCCGGTTCTCGTCGGTGTCGCGGATCCCGGCCCGGGGAAGCTCCATCTGCACGCCGCTGACGGCCCCCGAGACCCTCGAGCCGTGACGGTCGACGTCGTATCCCCCGGTGAAGTAGGGTGCCGTGCCGGGGGACGGATCCGGGGGACTGGGCACCGCGGCGACGCCCCGCGCCGCGAGGAGGCCGCCCAGGCTGGTCTCGCCCCGGAGCAGCTCGGAGAAAGAAGCGTCGGTCGCGCCCGCGATCGCCCGAAGGCTGCTCCGCTCCGCGTATCCTCCCGCGTCGAGCACGTCGTCCGACCGGTCGAGGTCGTTCGCGCTCAGCAGGTAGCCGAGCTCCGCGCGCAGGATCTCGTGCCCGTGACCGTGGAGGTCGATGTAGAAGCCGGATCCGAACCCGTCCTCCACCGTCGCTTCGGCGATGTCGATGAAGCCCTGGAATTCGTTCCAGGCGTTCTCGGCGAACGGGCTCCCCTGGGCGGCCTCCACGATCTCCCGGTTCGGGTCGAGCTTGGTGCGCCTCAGGTGGGAGACCACCACGTGCGGCGCCCTCCCCGTTCGCTCGACGAAGGCCTCGCGCACGGCCTGGGCCGTCTCCCGCGTCCAGCTGTCCGTGACCGTCTCGCCGTATGTCCGGTCGGGGATCTCCGCCGGCTCGAGGTCTCCGCCGTGGGGGACGGAGATGACCAAGGGCAGCGTTCCGGGGACATACTCGACGTAGCCGCGACGGCCCAGGTACGGCACGCCCGGCTGGTAGGAATCGACCTCCGGGGGAAGGTAGACCTCGAGGAGGGCGTCCGCCGCCACCTCGCCCACCCGTGCGACCACCCGCGTGACGCCTGCGCCGCGCGCCGTGGCGAGCCCCGCGTCGTCGACGGAGGCGATCGCCGTGTCGTCCACCGTCCATGTCGGATGCGCGTCGGCGACGGGCCGCTGCAACGCGTCCACCGCGGAGGCGCGGAAACGCACGGTGTCCCCCACGCCGACGGCGAGCCACGATCCCGGCGCGACCTCCACGGAGACCACGGTGGCCAGGCCCGTTCCACCGTCCCCTCCACAGGACAGGACGGCCAGGCCCAACGCCCACAGCAAGCGTCTCATGTCCGGAAGATAGCGGGGCCGGCCTTCCGGCCGGGCCGACGTATTCCCGAAACGTACCAAATCGAGAGTGACGACGGTTCCTCGACGTTGCATCTTGAAGTCGGGCTTCGACTTGAGCGCATTCCACCCTTCAAGGTTCGATGACTTCCAGGCCTCCTCGCGAGAGCTTCGTCGTCCTCGTCGTCGAGGACGAGCCGGACCATGCCGCGCTGATCCAGGCGGCGTTCGCGTACCGCGCCTTCCCGTGCACGGTCCATGTGGCCGGGTCCAGCGAAGAGGCCATGGACTACCTGCTCGGCCGCTGGCCTTTCGACAACAGGGCACGCCACCCTCTGCCCAACGTCGTGATCCTGGACCTGGGGCTGCCCGGCGCGGGCGGGCTCGACTTCCTCCGGTGGCTGGCCACCCGCCGTGAACCGTGGTCGAGAACGCCGGTCGTGGTCTTCACGGCCAATACGGATCGAGCGGTGGCGGCACAGGCGCTGTTCCTGGGCGCGAAGGAGGTCAAGGCCAAGCCGACCGACTTCACGGAGCTGGTGGACATCGTCGAGCAGGTGCTGCGCCGGTGGAGGTCCAACATCGCCTGATCCCGCGCTCACGGCGTTCAGGTACCAAGCTACCGGCCGACGCCATCCGCGGTCGGAGGCCCGGGGTGGCGACCCACCGCCCCGCACGTCTATCGTCGGGGCCGTGAGCGCGTCCTTCCCCGACCACTTCTCCGGGCACGCCGAGCTGTACCGGCGATACCGGCCGACCTATCCCCCCGAGCTCTACGCCTGGCTCGCCGGGCTCGTGGCTCGCCGTGACGTGGCATGGGACTGCGCCACCGGAAGCGGACAAGCCGCCGTGGGGCTGGCCGGCCATTTCGCGTCCGTGGTGGCCACCGACGCCAGCACGGAGCAGGTCCGGCACGCGCGGACCCACCCTGCCGTGCGGTACGTGCTCGCCGCCGCCGAGCACGCGCCCCTCGCAGACGCGTCGGTGGATCTGGTCGCGGTGGCGCAGGCCGTCCACTGGTTCGACTTCCGCGCCTTCTACCGGGAGGCGCGGCGGGTCACCCGGCCCGGTGCCTTGCTGGCGGTGTGGACGTACTCGCTCGTGCGGGCCGACCCCGCCGTCGACGCCGTGGTCGACTGGTTCTACACGGAGGTCGTCGGTTCGTACTGGCCACCGGAGCGCATCCACGTGCACGAGCATTACGAGAGGCTGCCCTTCCCCTTCGAGGAGGTGGAAGCGCCCGTGTTCGACATGCGGCCCCGGTGGACGCGTGCGGATCTGCTCGCCCAGCTCACGACGTGGTCGTCCGTGAACCGGTATCGACGCGAGCGCGGAGAGGATCCGCTCGCCCTCCTGGAGCCACGGCTGGCCCGGGCGTGGCCCGGTGCAGACGAGGTTCGCACGCTCTCCTGGCCGATCTCCCTCCGGGTGGGAAGATTGTAGCGTCGATCTCCCCCACCGTAGGACGGCTCGACCGATGCTCCCACTGTTCTCGCTCGCCGTTGCGCTCACCCTGCCCGCTTCCGCTCCCGACTCCGCCACCGAGGCGGCCATCGCCGCCCGTGTAGAGATCATCCGTACCGAACACGGCGTCCCCCACATCTACGCCGAGGACCTCGAGGCCATGGGCTTCGGGCTCGGATGGGTCCAGTCGGAGGACTGGGGGGACGTCGCCGCCGTCAACCTCGTGAAGGCCCGGGGCGAGTATGCGCGCTGGGTCGGACACGACTCCATCGACGGAGACTTCGCGGCCCGGGAGGACTACGCCCTCGCGGTGGAGACGTGGCCTCTGCTCGAGCCCGACACCCGCGCCGTGTACGAGGGCTTCGCGGCGGGGGTGCGCCACTACGCTCGGCTCCATCCGGATCTCTTTCCCGCGTGGATGAAGCCGGACTTCACGGGCATCGACGCGCACGCTCGTGAGGTGCAGTCGTGGAGCCGGGGTGATGCCCGCTCCTTCCTCCGCGCCATGGGTCGGGCCGGACGCGCCCGTCCTGGAGCGGAGGACGGTGACGCACCATCCCTGGAGGGCGCCGCGCGGGGGGAGGCCTTCGCGCTGGACGGGTCGAACGCGTGGGCCTTCGGGCCCTCCCGCTCCAAGTCCGGCCACGCGATGCTCCTCAGGAACCCCCACCTCGCGTGGAACGCGGGGTACTACGAGGCGCAGGTCGTCGTGCCGGGCGTCCTCGACTTCTACGGCGACTTCCGTATCGGCGGGGCCTTCGGGATCATCGGCGGCTTCAACCGGCACCTGGGCTGGGCCACGACGAACAACTACCCGACGTACTCCCAGGTCTACGCTCTCGAGGTCGACCCCGCCGACTCGGTCCGGTACGTCCTGGACGGGCGGGCGCACGCGCTCCAGGAACGGCGCACGACCGTGGAGTACGCCACGATCGACGGCGGGCTCGACACCGAGACCCGCTCGACGTGGTGGACCACCTTCGGGCCGGTCATCCACCGCACGGCCGGCCGCATCTACGTGCTCAAGGACCCGCGCGCGGGTGAATGGAGAGGCGGGCAGCAGTTCCTGCGCATGATGCGAACCGAGAGCTTTGACGAGTGGCTGAGCGTCATGCGCTGGAGGGCCTATCCGCAGTCGAACTTCACGTACGCCGACGCGGACGGGCACATCGCGCACCTCTACAACGCGCGGCTTCCCCTCCTCCCCCACGCGTCCACGGGGGACACGGCGGCCCTCGCCCGAACGAGCGCCGACATCTGGACGGAGTACGTCCCCTTCGATGCGCTTCCCCTCTACCTCGACCCGCCGGGTGGGTACGTGCAGCAGGAGAACGACACGCCGGACTACACGAACCTCAACGTGCCGATGAACCGGGACACGATGCCCGCGAACCTTCCCGCCCCGCGTCTGCGCCCGCGAAGCCAGCTCGCCCTGGAGCTCCTCCACGACGGGCCGACGCTCTCCCTGGAGGACGTCGTCGCGCTGAAGCACACGCCGCGCATGCTGGTCGCCGAGCGCGTCGTGGACGACCTCCTCGCCGCCGTGCGCGCCTCCGGCCCCGACGACGAGGTGGCCAGCGCCGCCGACGTGCTGGAACGGTGGGACCGCACCGCCGCGGCACAGAGCCGCGGCGGTGTGCTGTTCGAGATCTGGGCGGTTCGTTACGGCCAGACGATCGACACCGCCCGCTTCTTCCGGGAGCCGTGGACGCCCGACCGGCCGATGGCGACGCCCCGGGGGATCGGGTCGCCGACCGAAGCAGCCGGGGCATTCGCGTGGGCGGCGGAGCGGATGAGGGAGCGTGGGTGGGCGTACGACATCCCCTGGGGAGAGGTGCACCGCGTCATCCGGGGCGACGTGGACGAGCCCGTGTCCGGCTGCCCCCCGACGCTCGGGTGCTTCCGCGCGCTGTCGTTCGCGGCCCAGCCGGACGGGCGCCTGGCGGCGAACCGCGGAGACGGTTGGGTGCTGGCCGTCGAGTTCGGAGACGCGCCACGCGCCTACTCGGTGCTAGCTTACGGAGAGAGCAACCAACCCGACTCCCCCTACTTCGACGACCAGGCAGCGATGTTCGCCCACGGCCGCATGAAGACGGTGGCCTTCAGCCGCGAGGACGTCGAGCGTGCCGCGATCCGACGCTACCGGCCCGGGGTGGGTGCCGCAGCCGGAGGGGGATGATGAGCGAGCACGCCAGGCCGGACCGCTCTCGCGTCGAGCACTGGAATAACATCCTACGCCCCTACTGGGGACCGGACACGCGACGGAGCGTCACTCAGCTTCTCACGTCCGCGGTTCCGTTTCTCCTGCTCTGGTACGCGATGGTCCGCAGCCTCGAGGTCGGCTATTGGCTCACCCTGCTCCTGGCGATCCCGACGGCCGGCTTCATGATGCGTCTCTTCATGATCCAGCACGACTGCGGCCACGGCTCGTTCTTCCACTCCCGACGCGCCCGGGACTGGGTGGGCTTCTGCATCGGCGTGCTCCTGCTGACCCCGTACGAGTACTGGCGGAAGACCCACGCCTACCATCACGCGCATTCGGGCGACCTGGATTTTCGCGGGTTCGGAGACATCGACACGTTCACCGTGAGCGAGTACGAGTCGTGGCCGAGGACGAGGCGACTGTGGTACCGCTTCTATCGCAATCCCCTCGTCCTCTTCAGCATCGGGCCGGCGTTCCACTTCTTCGTCAAGCACCGCTACCCGTGGGACATCCCACGCGACTGGAAGCAGGCGTGGCGCAGCGTGTGGGCCACGAACCTCGCGATCGTGGGCGTGGTGGCGATCATGTGGTACCTGGTGGGTATCGAGCGCTTCCTGCTCGTGCAGCTCCCGGCCACCCTCCTGGCATGCTCCCTCGGCGTCTGGCTGTTCTACGTGCAGCACCAGTTCGAGCACACGTACTGGCACTGGCACGGGCAGTGGGACTTCTACGACGCTTCCCTGCAAGGGAGCTCGTATCTCAAGCTACCCGCACCGCTCCAGTGGATCACGGCCAACATCGGCGTGCACCACGTTCACCACATGAGCGCGCGGATTCCCAACTACAAGCTGCAGAAGGTCCACGACGAGAATCCCGAGTTCCAGGTGGTCACCCGCGTGACGATGAAGGACACGTGGAAGCTCCTGAACCTCACGCTCTGGGACGAGAAGGCGAGACGCCTCATCCGCTTCAGGGATCTCGGACGGAGGAAGAGGGAGCCGGCAGCAGTGTAGGAAGGGCGGCGGCATCCTTCCTTGCCGGACTGCGAGCGCGTCCGGCACATTGCCGGCATGAGACGACTCGCCCTGGCCGCTCTCGCGGCGTTCGTCCTGTCCCCGACTCCCCTGTCGTCGCAGGTCCGGCGTCCACTCGCCTACGACGACTACTACCGCATCGAGACCCCCGGACAGGTCGCGCTGTCGCCGGACGGGCGGCACGTAGCGTTCGTGCGCTCCCATGTCCTGGAGGAGCAGAACCGGAGCCACGGCGAGCTCTGGCTGGTGGATGCCGACGGACGGAGCGCACCGGTCGGCCTCACGGGTGCGGACCTGGAGGCATCGGGCCCGCGGTGGACGCCTGACGGGACGCTGCTGGCGTTCTCCGCACGAGGCAACGGCGCTGAGGAGGGCCGTGGCTCGACGATCCGCTTCATGCGCACGGACGCGCCCGGCGAGACGTTCGAGGTCCCCGGGGTGGGCGGCCCGCCGCTCTTCGATCCGACGAACCGTTGGATCGCCTTCACCCGCGCGGTGCCTCCCAGCGGTCCCCGCCCGACGCCCGCCCCGCCGGCCACCGAGGCCGAGCGGAAGATCGCCGAGCGGTTCGACGGCCGCAGCTACGACTGGATGGGCTACCGCTTCGACCGCCGCGGCTACCTCCCCGACCCGCGTGACCCCTGGGCCACGCCGCCCGAGCAGATCTTCGTCGTCCCGCGGGACGGAGGTGAGCCGCGGCAGATCACCGGCCTGGACGTAGACGCCCGTGACGCCGCATGGCGCCCCGACGGGGAGGCACTCGCCTTCGTGGCGGACACGCACGCACGCGACGAGCACACGTATGAACGCGCGGACCTGTGGACGGCGACGCTCGACGGCGACGTCACGCGCCTCACGGACGACGAGTACGACTACGGCACACCAGCCTGGTCGCCCGATGGCCGGTGGATCGCCGTGCAGGGGAGCCTCGGCCTGGACGTGGTCATCCGGGAGAAGTGGGACCACGGAGCGCCCTCGGACCTCTGGCTGATCTCCGCGGACGGAAGCGTGAGCCGCAACGTCACCGAGAACTGGGACCTCATCCCCGGTGCCCCGGAGTGGAGTCCGGACGGCCGCTGGATCTACTTCACGGCCGACGACGCCGGGAGCACGCACCTGTGCCGCATCCACCCCGAGGGCGGGTCCGTCCAGGAGGTCACCTTCGGCGAGGAGCGCGTGGGGTCGGTGTCGTTCTCCGCGGACGGCGAGCACGTCGCGCTCACGCGTCAGGGCCCGACCGAGCCGGGGGAGGTTTACCTGGCCGAGCCGGACGCCGAGAGGATCGAGCCGCTCACGCACCTCAACGCCGATCTGCTCGAGGAGCTGGACCTGCAGGCGCCGGAGCTCATCGAATATCGGAGCCCCGACGGCACCGGGGTCCAGGGATGGCTGCTCCCGCCCGTCGGCTACGACCCCGCCGAAGGAACGCGGTGGCCCCTGATCGTCGCCATCCACGGAGGTCCCCACGGCTCGTACGGCGCCGAGTTCTCCTTCGAGCGCCAGCTCCTCTCCGGCGCCGGCTACTTCGTGCTGTACACGAACCCGAGGGGCTCGACGGGCTACGGTGAGGACTTCCTGTGGGCCACGTGGGGGAGTTGGGGCGACGAGGACTACGACGACGTCATGGCCGGCGTGGACCAGGTGCTCGCCGACTACCCGGTGGACCCGGAGCGCATGGGCGTGACCGGCTATTCCTACGGCGGCTATCTGACCAACTGGATCATCACGCAGACGCATCGCTTCGCCGCCGCCGTGACCGGCGCCGGTATCTCGAACTGGGTGAGCGACTACGGAACGGCGGATATACCGCGCACCAAGGAGAGCGAGTTCTTCGGGCCGCCGTGGGAGGAGGAGGGGCTGAAGAACCTCCTCGCCTCGTCGCCCATCGTGCACGCGGCGGGCGTGCGCACACCCACCCTTTTCGTGCACGGGGAGTACGATCACCGCGTGCCGATCGAGGAAGCCGAGCAGATGTACACCGCGCTGCAGAAGCAGGGCGTGCCCGCACGGATGATCCGCTATCCCGAGTCCTACCACGGCGGCTGGACGCCGTGGCGCACGCTCCATCGCTACTGGGCGTCGGTGCAATGGTGGGACCGCTGGCTGCAGGGGAAGGCCGGAGGGATGATCGGAGGGTGAGCCGCCCTCGCCTCGCGACCGCGCTCGGCGTCGTCGGGATCGTCTTCCTCTTCCATCTGCTGCTGGCCCCCAAGATCGCTGACGTCGACGCCTTCTACCACGTGGGCCACGCGGCCCATTACCTCCGGGTCGGACCGTTCGACACGGCCTTCCCTTGGACCGCGTTCTCGGTCGTCGGGACGGAAGGTGCCGACATGTGGTGGGGGTTCCATCTCGCCCTCATGCCGTTCGCGCTCTACGACGACGTCGCGGTGGGCATCGGCGTGGCCGGTCTGGTCCTCACCACCGTCCTGCTCGGCGGGGTCTGGTGGATCGCGCACCGTCACCGCCTCGTGGGCGCCGGCCTCTGGCCACTCTTCTTCTTCCTGGCGGTGCCCAACGTCTTGTACCGCTACGTGATGGTTCGCCCCGAGACGGTATCGCTGCTGCTCTGCCTCGTCCTGGTGAGCCTCCTCGCGCGCGGGCGGGTGTGGGCGCTCGCGCTCGCCAGCGCCGGCGTGACGTTCTTCCACCTCAGCATGTTCTGGCTCCCGCCCGGCATCCTGGCCACCTGGCTCGTGGCAGGGGCGGTGGACCGCCTCGCGGTCCGGTCCGCGGGGGAGGAGCGACGGTCATGGTGGTGGGTGGCGTTGGCGGTGGTCGGTGGGACCGCGGTGGGATGGCTGGTCCGACCCCACCCGCTCGCGGCGGCCAACCTCGCCTGGGTGCAGATCGGCGAGCTGCTGCGCGTGAAGGCGGAGGGCGGAGAGGCGCCGCTGACGTTCGCGGTGAGCCTCGCCCCGCTGGACGTCGTCACGCTGCTCCGCATGGCGGGCGCCATGCTCGTGGCGTGGCTGGGCTCGGTGGTGCTGGCCGTCGCCGCCCTCGCGCGTCGGCCCCGGCTGCGCGCCGTCCCGGCCCCGGAGCGCCGCCTGCTGTGGACCGCCCACCTGCTCGCGGCCGCCTTCCTGGTGATGACGCTGGTGGTGGCCCGGCGCTCTCTCGTCCAGTGGGAGGCGTTCGCCGTGCTCGGCCTGGCGCTCACGCTCACGCACCTGGCGTGGGACGTCGCGCGCCGGCGCGTGGTGTACGCCATCGCCGTCGGTTTGGTGGCGCTCCTTCCCTGGTCCGTCTACCGGCACGTGGTCAACGTACGCTTCGTGGCGACGCCACCCGACTACCTCGAGGAGGTCGCCGTCTGGCTGCGGGAGCACAGCAAGCCCGGGGACCTGGTGTTCAACACCCACTGGGACCAGTTCCCGTCCCTGTTCGCCCGCGACCGGGTGAACCGCTACGTGGGCGGCATGGACCCGATCTTCCAGTATGCGTACGATCCGACCCTCTACTGGCAGTTTCACTACCTGTCGACGGACCGGATGACCGAGCAGACGTGCGGGACCTATCCGTGTACGCCCGAGGCGACCGTGGACACGTGGGACGCGCTCGCCCACGAGTTCGGGGCCCGTTTCGTCCTCGTGGAGCCCCGCCGCAACCCGAATCTGTCCCTGTATCTCCTGAACGATCCGCGCTACGCGCTCGCCCTCGAGACGCGGCATGAGGCCGTGTTCCGCGTGCTGTCCGAAGTACCGGGCTCCTGACGTGCGCGTCGCCCTCTTCGCCACGTGCCTGGGAGACGCATTCTTCGCAGACGCGTGCGCCGACACCGTCCGCCTCCTGCGGCGGCTGGGCGTCGACGTCGAATTCCCCGAGGGTCAGACCTGCTGCGGCCAGCCCGCCTTCAACGCCGGCCACGCCTCCGCGGCTCGCCGGATGGCGCGCCACACGCTGGAGGTCTTCGCCGGAGCCGACTGGGTGGTGCTTCCCTCGGGCAGTTGCGCCGGGATGCTGCGCGCGGTGTTTCCGGAGCTGCTCGCCGGAGAGGACCACGAGCGGGCGCTCGACCTCGCGGAGCGCACCTTCGAGCTGGCCCAGTTCCTCGTGCAGGTCATGGGCGTCGATCGCCTTGGCGCGGGGTTGGCAGGTACTCGGGTGGCGTACCATCACGGGTGTCATGCCCTGCGCGAGCTCGGCGTGCACGACGAGCCGCTGGCGCTCCTCCGTGGCGCGGGCGCGGAGGTGGTGGCGTGGGAGGCCGATCGGGAGTGCTGCGGCTTCGGGGGTCTCTTCTCGGTGAAGCTCCCCGAGGTGTCCTGCGCGATGGCCGACCGGAAGCTCGACACCCTTCCCGAGGTGGATCTGGTGACCTCCGCGGACGGAGGATGCCTGATGCAGCTCTCGGGACGGGCGGGGCGCCGTCGAGGGCGGGTGCCGGCCTTCCGCCACCTGGCGAGCGTACTGTGGGAGGCGACGAGCGCATGAGCGCGCCGCGCCCGGGTGGGTATCGTGCGGCCGCGCGTGAGGTGTTGCGGGACCGCCCCGAGGTACGGACCTCCGTCCTGGCCGCCACACACACCTTCGACGAGCACCGCCGCGCGTCGTGGGAGGAGATCGACGCGGACGCCTGGCGCGACTGGATGCGGGACGTGAAGAGCCACGTGCTCACGCACCTGGACGTCTACCTGGAGACGGCGGAGGCACGCCTCGAGGCCAACGGCGTGCGCGTCCACTGGGCCGAGACCGCCGGGGACGCCCTCGCGGCGCTCGGTGCCGTCGCCGAAGCACACGGCGTGCGCCGGGCGGTGAAGGCCAAGAGCATGCTATCCGAGGAGCTCGGAGTGAACGCCTTCCTCGAGGAGCGCGGCGTGCTCGTGCGCGAGACGGACCTCGGGGAGTACATCATCCAGCTCCTCGGCGAGCCCCCCAGTCACATCGTCGGGCCCGCCATCCATCGGAGCGTCGACGACTGCCGGCACCTCTTCGGGGAGAAGCTCGGCACCGCCCCGGGCGCATCTCCGGAAGATCTCGCCGCCGCCGCCCGCGCGGCCCTGCGCGAGGACTTCCTCTCGGCGGACCTGGGGATCTCGGGCGCGAACTTCCTGGTGGCCGAGACCGGCACCGTCGCCCTCATCGAGAACGAGGGCAACATCCGTCTGTCCACCTCCATGCCGCGTGTACACGTGGCGCTCGTGGGGATCGAGAAGCTGATCCCCCGCCTCGAGGACTTGTCGGCCTTCCTGCAGCTCACCGCGCGCGCCGCCACCGGGCAAGCCATCGGCACCTACGTGTCCCTGATCCAGGGCCCCCGCCGGCAGGGCGAGCCGGACGGTCCGGAAGAGGTGCACGTGATCCTCGTGGACAACGGCCGCACCCGGCTGCTCGCGGACGAGCGCGCCTGGGAGGCGCTGCGCTGCGTGCGATGCGGGGCCTGCCTCAACACGTGTCCGGTCTACCGGCAGACGGGCGGCCACCCGTACGGATGGGCGTATTCCGGTCCCATCGGGGCGGTTCTCGCGCCCGGCCTCCTGGGCCTCGAGGAGGCGATGCCGCTCCCCTTCGCCTCCAGCCTGTGTGGTGCGTGCGCAGAGGTGTGCCCGGTGCGTATTCCCCTCCCCGAGCTACTCGTCTACTGGCGCGAACGCGCGGTCGAGGCGGGCCTCGTTCCTGCCGCAGAACGCTTCGGGATGAAAGCGTACGCGGCAGTCGCGACCAAACCGCGCGTCTTCGGGGCGGCAGCGGCGCTCCTGCGTCACGTTCCCTGGGAGCTGGGCGGGAGAGCCCTTCCGGTGCTCGGGTCGTGGACGGCACAGCGGACGGCACCGCCGGCCGCCCCGCGGACGTTCCGGTCGATATGGCGGGAGGGGATCGAATGAGCGCTCCGGGCCGCACCTCCGGCGGCGACGCACCGATGAGCGGACAGCGCGCCCGGATCCTCGCTCGCACCAGCGCGGCCCTGGGCGGTCGCGAGCGCGTTCCCCATCCCGGCGACTTCACCGGACCGCGCCCCCCCGACGCGCGCGGGTCGGACAGGTTGCGCTCGTTCGAGGAGGCGCTCGTCGCCGCGGGAGGTGAGGTCGTCCGCTTCGCATCGGTGGAAGAGGCACGACGTTGGCTCGCGGATTTCGCGGCGGCGTTCGAGACGATCTCGGTGGGCGCCACGGTGCCCGCTTCGCTTCGTCCGAGCCGACCGGCGGCGATGCCCCGAGCCGCCGGGCTCGGCGTGAGCATCGCCCGGGCCGCCGTGGCCGAGACGGGATCCCTCGTGCTCGACGCTCGCGACGGACGTCGCACGCAACTCCTCCCTCCAACCCACCTCGTGTGGATCCGCGCCTTCGACGTCCACGCGACGCTACGTGACGCGCTGCTGGGTCTGTGGGGAGATCTGCCCTCCGCCGTGGGCTTTCACTCCGGTCCGAGCAAGTCGGCCGACATCGGTCAGATCCTCGTGCGCGGCGTGCACGGACCCGGCCGGCTGATAGCCGGGCTCATCTTCGAGGACGACGGCCCGCGCACCGCCCCCTCGACCCCGTGACGCACCGCCCGCGACGGCCGGGCGCCGCTCCTCCGGGAGGTGCGGAGGACGCGCGTCTTGTGGCCCGCAGGAGAGCCCGGCCATCTTGCGCCGACCCGCGATCCCCCTTCCGGCCCGAACGTGAGCGAAGTCGGCACCGTCACCCCCACGTACCAGCTCCATCGCGTCCTGCGCATCCGGGACGGGATGGCGGTCACCGTCGGGATCGTCATCGGCGCGGGGATCCTGCGCACCCCGGGGCTCATCGCGGGATACCTCGGCGACGCCTGGCTGATCGTCGCCGTGTGGGTGCTGGGCGGCATCATGGCGGGCCTCTCCACGCTGGTGCTCTCGGAGATGGCGGCCGCGCTCCCCGAGGCCGGTGGCAAGTACGTCTACGCCCGGCATGCCTGGGGACCGGTGATGGGTTTCGTGGCCGGGTGGTCGGAGCTGCTCGTGAGCCGCGGTTTCTCGGGCGCCTCCAAGGCGGTCGTCATCGCGGAGTACGTGCGCATCCTGGCGGGGGGCCACGGCTCCGTGCCCATCCTGGCGGGTTGCGTCGTAGCTGCCTTCTTCGTGCTGCACACCCGCGGCCTCGAGGCGAGCACGGTCTTCCAGAACGTCACGACCGCCATCAAGGTGGTCGTGATCCTGCTCATCGCGGCGGCGGGAATCTGGGCGGGAGACCTGAGCGGATTCGGTGGCGGCGCCGCGCCCATCACCCGCGGGGACGCCGGCCTTCTCGGCTTCGCGCTGGCGTACCAGTCGGTGTCCTTCGCGTACTACGGCTGGGAGGACGCGGCCAAGATGGCCGAAGAGGTCCGGGACCCGGGGCGGGCGCTCCCGCGCATCCTCCTGGGCGGCTCCCTCGCCGTGATGATCCTCTACCTCCTGATGAACGTCTCCTTCCTGGCCGCGCTCACGCCCGCGCAGATGGCCGGCTCCGAGCTCGTCGCGGCGGATGCCATCGCGGCGGTGTTCGGCGGCGCGGCGGGAACGGTCGTCGTCCTGGCGAGCCTGCTCATCCTCATCAGCAGCGCCAACGTCAACTTCCTGGGCCTGCCGCGGGTGGCCTACGGGCTGTCGCAGCACGGCCTCGCCTTCAAGGCCTTCGCCCGCGTCGACGCGCGCGGCACGCCGCGCAACGCGCTCATCTTCATCTCGGCGTGGATCGGGCTCCTCGCGCTGTCGGGCGCGTTCGAGCTCCTGATCCGCTTCATGATGATGGTCGCCATCACGGTGGACACCATGGTGCTCCTAGGCTACTTCCGCCTGAGGGCCACGCGGCCCGACCTCTCGCGGCCCTTTCGGGTGCCCGGCCATCCGTGGATTCCGGGGCTCACGATCCTGCTGTACGTGGCGATCCTCGCGGTCCTCGTCGGGACGCAGCCGGTGCTCGCCGTGGGCGGCGGGGCCATGATCGCGTGCCTGGTCGTGACCGGATGGGTCGTGGCCGCCAAGAGGTCCCCAACGGCATCCGGGGGAGGGTGACGGCATGGCACACACATCCGTGATCGACGCCCTCGAGGCCGCGGACGTGACCCACGTCCTGGGCATCCCCGACAACACGTCGGGTCCGCTGTTCGACGCCCTCGGCAGACACCCCTCCATCCGGCTGGTCATCGTCACCCGCGAGGGAGAGGCGTTCGCGATGGCCTCCGGTCTCTGGCTCGGAGGAGCGCGACCCCTCGTGGTCGTCCAGAACACCGGGCTCCTCGAGGCCGGCGACGCGCTGCGTGGCACGGCCGTGCGCATGGGCGCGCCGATCCCGATCGTGATCACCGGCCGCGGATATCCGAAGATGCGCGCCGCCGGGCTCGGGCCGGAGACGCCGAAGACGCCCGAGCTCATGACCCGCCCCGACGTGGACTCGGTCGCCCTCGTGACGGAGCCCACCCTGGACGCGTGGGGCATCCCCTTCGAGGTGTGCGCAACTGGAGACGATCCCGCCGCGGCCGTCGCGGCGCTCGTCCATCGGGCCCTCCACCGGGAATGCCCCTGTGCGCTCCTCGTAACCACCGATCTCGTCTGAGGTTCGCACCCCCATGCTCAGCCGATCCGAGTTCCTCGAGCCCCTGGCGCGCCACCGGACCAACGAAGTGGTCGTCACGACGATGAGCGTGACCCGCCCCTGGGGCCGGCTCTCCGATCACGACCTGGATTTCGCGTCGGCGGATTCGGCCATGGGCCACACGGCCGACCTCGCGTTGGGCATCGCGCTGGCCCGGCCGGACCGCCGCGTCGTCTGCCTGAACGGGGACGGGAGCATGCTCATGACGCTCGGCACGCTCGCCACGGCCGCGGCTTCCGGAGCCGAGAACTACCTGCTCGTCGTCGTCGAGAACGGGACCTACGAGATCACCGGGCACCAGCCCATCCCGGGTGCCGGGCGCCTGGACTTCACCGCCATGGCCCGCGGGGCGGGCTTCAGGGCAGTTCACCGCTTCGACCGGGCGGACGCCTGGGCCGAGGCTGTCCCGGAGCTGCTGCGCGCACCCGGGCCCACCTTCGCGAGCGCGATCGTGGAGCGCACGGGGGAAGGTCCCATCAGCAGGACCACCCGGGAGGAGGCACGCTACCTGCGCGCCTCCCTCGCCGACTGGTCCCGCACGCTGCGCGCCGCTCTGCGCAACTCCTGAGCACACGCCTTTAACACCGGCCCCCGATCCGGACTCCATACGATCGGAGCCGGGTGGACGAGACACGACCCGGCACGAGGGCTGAACGGGTGAAAAGGAACAGGAGAACGACGATGAAGCGGATGACGAGCGGTGCGGCGGTGCTCGCCGCGATGATGGCGGTGGCTCCGCTCCACTTGCAGGCTCAACGGGGCCCGCGCATGGGGCGCGAACCCGCCGCAGGCCCCCGCGGCACCGGTGTCGAGATGATCCTCCGGCAGCGTGAGCAGCTCCAGCTCACGGAGGGCCAGGTGCAACAGCTGGACCAGATCCGCGAGGAGGCGGTGCAGCGCAGGACCGCGCACCAGGCCGAGATGGCCGAGCTCCGCTCGAAGGTCATGGCCGGCGAGATGAAGCCCGAGGAGCTGCGTCAGTCGATGCAGGCTCGCCGCGACGCGGCCACCGAGGTCGCCACGCAGCAGCGGGAGAAGGTCGAGGCCGTCCTCACCGACGCGCAGAAGCAGAAGATCGAGGAGTGGCGCTCGCAGGCCCGTGCCTTCCGCATGGGAAGGATGAGCGCCATGCGGGGTGGTCGCCCGGGCATGACGGGACGCAGGGGCTTCCGTGGGGGCTACCCCGGCATGGGCGGTCGGGGCTTCGCGCCCGGGATGCGGCAGGGATGGGGCCCGGACGGGATGGGCTTCCGTCGGAGCGGCCCCGGTGGCGGACCGGGCTTCGGCCCGCCGGAAGGAAGCTGATACGAGGAAGCGTCCCCCGTCTCCCCACCCCCCGGGGGGCCCAGGCCCCGTCCGCGCCGAATCCGGCCGGGCGGGGCCTTCTCGTCCAGAAGCGCGCCGGCGGCGAGGCTCGACGGCCTGCTAGGGGAGCAGCCGCGACATCGCCCGGTACCCCTCCTCCACGAAGTACTCCACCTTCGCGAAGTCGAACGCACCGAAGCCGTCGAGGCGCGGCCGGACGTACAGCAGCGGCTTCCCGTCCCACCGGCGAAGCAGGTCCTTGCGCCGCCGGTACGTCATGATCGAGAAGATCCGTTGTTGGACCGCGACCATCCCCTGCCGGACGATCTGCTCGCTCTCGCCGGTCTCCCCTGCTCCCGCATCGATTCCGATCAGGCCGGTGGCGTCGGTAGCGGCCGCACGCTCGAGGCCCAGCGGGTGCTCGGTGCCTCCGTCCACGAGGGCCCGCTCTCCGATCCAGGCGGGAGGATAGAGCACCGGCAGGGCGGACGACGCGTACACCGCATCCAGCAACGGCACGTCCGTGCGCGCACCCGGGCCGAACCACTCGGTCCGGCCGGTGGACAGGTCCACCGCGTTCACCAGGAGCGGAAGGCGCAGAGCCCGCCAGCCGTCCGGGGGCAGGACGCCCTCGATGTACGCGCGGAGGGTGTCGCCCCGGAAGAGGCTCGGCTGACGAATCCCGTTGAAGAGGACCGCCCGGCGGTTGATGCGCGCGATGTCGGGGCGGCGGAGCGCTCGGGCGAGCTGCCGCAGCTCGCCCCACTCCATCCCCGATGCGATGAGGGCCCCGACCAGCGCGCCGATGCTCGTGCCGACGATGCCCGCGACCTCCACGCTGGCTTCCCGGAGCGCCCGCCACGCACCGATGTGCGCGAGCCCCTTGAGGCCGCCGCCCCCAAGGACCAGCCAGATCCGGTCTCCCAGGGACCCGAGATCGGCCTCGGGGGTACCCGTCGACCCCTCGACAGGGCTTTCGGGACGGGCTCTTTCGCGCGCCGGGCGCGGGGGTTCATCCACTTGATTCCTGCCGTGGTCTGGCGTAGGTTCTGAAACCGAGAATCATTCTTGATAAGAGCGTCAGGCTCCGTGCCTGCCGAACCCGAGGACCGATGAGCAACGCTCCCATTCTGAAGATCGACGGCCTCCGCGCCAAGGTGGCCGAGGAAGACCTGGAGATCCTGCGTGGCGTGAATCTGGAGCTGGGCAAGGGCGAGGTCCACGCCATCATGGGGCCGAATGGGTCCGGGAAGAGCACGCTGGCGAAGGTGCTGGCGGGCCATCCCGGCTACGAGGTCACGGCCGGCACCATCTCCTTCAACGGCCAGGACATCTCGGAGCTCGAGGCCGACGAGCGCGCCCGCGCCGGGATCTTCCTCGCGTTCCAGTACCCGGTGGAGATACCGGGCGTGTCCATCGCCAACTTCCTGCGCACGGCGGTGCAGTCCCGGCTCGGCGAGGGCGAGGAGCTCGACCTCTTCGACTTCCAGGACATGCTGCTGGAGCGGATGGAGATGCTGGACATGGACCCCGCGTTCGCCGAGCGGCACGTGAATGCCGGCTTCTCCGGTGGCGAGAAGAAGAGGAACGAGATCCTCCAGATGGCCGTCCTGAAGCCCACCGTGGCGCTTATGGACGAGACCGACTCCGGCCTCGATATCGACGCGCTCCAGATCGTCGCGGCAGGCGTCAACAAGCTCGCCGAGGAGAACCCGGACATGACGGTTCTCCTCATCACGCACTATCAGCGCCTGCTCAACTTCATCAAGCCCCATCACGTGCACGTGATGGTCGAGGGACGGATTGTCGAGTCCGGTGGGCCCGAAGTGGCGCTCGCCCTCGAATCCGAGGGGTACAAGAGCTGGCGCGACCACGAGGCCGAGGGCGCACCCGTCACCACCGCCGGCGCCTGAGGAGCTCAGGGAAGGACGACCGCTATGCCGCAGAACGAAGTCATCAAGGACCTGAACCTCGACCAGCACAAGTACAACTTCGTCACCGGTGGACAGCCCGTATTCCAGGCGCCCAAGGGCCTCTCGGAGGAGGTGGTCCGCCAGATCTCCGCGCACAAGGGGGAGCCCGAGTGGATGCTCGAGTTCCGCCTCAAGGCGCTGAAGATCTATGAGAAGAAGCCGATGCCGACGTGGGGCGGCGACCTGCGCGGCCTCGAGGACGTCCTCGACGAGATCTACTTCTACGTGCGCCCCCAGGACCGAATGGGCCACACCTGGGAGGAGGTCCCGGACGAGATCAAGGACACGTTCGAGAAGCTGGGCATCCCCGAGGCGGAGCGTACGATCCTCGCGGGCGTCGGCGCCCAGTACGAGTCCGAGATGGTGTATCACTCCCTACGAGAGGAGTGGACCAAGAAGGGCGTGATCTTCGATTCCATCGAGGACGGTCTGAAGAACCACCCGGAGCTCTTCCGGGAGCACTTCGCCACGGTCATTCCCCCGCACGACAACAAGTTCGCCGCGATGAACTCGGCGGTGTGGTCGGGCGGCTCGTTCGTGTACATCCCGAAGGGCGTGAAGCTCGAGACGCCGCTGCAGGCGTACTTCCGCGTCAACCAGGAGCGGATGGGTCAGTTCGAGCGCACGCTCATCATCTGCGACGAGGGCGCGAACGCCCACTACATCGAGG
>CAZPZU010000035.1:0-47533 GCA_964591135.1 uncultured Gemmatimonadaceae bacterium
ACGGTGCATCCCTCCCGTTGACCTATGCGTCAGTTATTGTCTGACGCCTCCTTAGCGCGCGTACGGCAGGACACGTGCGCGCCCCTCAGGACTTGCGGCCGGCGCTGGCCGCGGCCGCCCGGACCTCATCGAACGGCGGGAGCCGATCCGCGTCCTCACTGACCCACGCGTAGACGATCGTCCCATCGGGATCGACGACGAACGCCGCCCTTTTCGAAACGCCGTGCATCCCGAAGTAGTCCGGGTAGAGCACGCCGTAGGCGCTGCTCGCGTCCTTGTTGAAGTCCGACAGGATCGGGAAGGGAGCCCCGGTCTCCTCCGCGAACCTCCGGTTCACGAAGGGGGAATCGACGCTGATGCCGAGCACCCGGGCGTCGAGCGCCTCCCACTTCGGCCAGGCCTCCGCCACGCGACACATCTCGTCGGTACACACCCCGGAGAACGCCAGCGGGAAGAAGAGGAGGACCACCGGACGGCCACGCAGCTCGCTGAGGGTGACGCGATCGGGGCCCGGGCCGGGGGCGAGGGAGAAATCGGGGGCGGGAGCGCCGACGGGTACGTGGGACATCACACTTCTTCCTGGCGCCCCAGGTTGTTGACCTGGTGGAGCATCATCAGCTCGGACACGATGGCATCCGAGGCCGACGGGGTCTTGGGGGAGGGTTCGAGCCGGCTCATAGCGGCCGCATACCCTCCTTGCCGTCAGGGGTTCTCCCGGCGGCGGGGTGCTTCAGCCGTGCGTCTCCCCCGGGCCGGTGGAGCCCAGCCGGGTGCCGGCCAAGGCGCGGATGCGCTCCTCGAGCCGGTGGGGGTGGTCACTTCCCACATACAGCCGGGTGCCGTCCCCGAGCTCCAGGACCACGGCCTCGTCGCCACGGGCCGTCCAGGCACGCTTTCCGTCGCGGCCGAATTTGATCCCCCAACCGCCGAACTCCCGGAGTGGATGGTAGCGGACGGATTCCAGGCGCACGATGTGGTCGTAGCGGACGCGCTTCGAGATCCACCCGGAGGAGCCGATCCCCATCACGATCGCGTCGCGGTAGAGGCGTACGGAGAGTCCTGCCACCAGCCACTGCACCGCGATCGCCACGATGCCGAGCACGACCGCTCCCAGGATGCGCTGGCCGCGTGCCTCGTCGCCGGAAACCGCCACCAGCGCCATGGCGAGCACCATGGTTCCCCAGAAGACGATGAGGATCCACCCGGGCCAGGGGGACCATTCCTTGTAGACCGGCTGTCCGCGCGGATCCATGATTGCGCTCCCGTCGGGGTTGGAGGGAGGGCGAACGCCTCCAGCGGAAGTACGGTTGCCGGACCGGCATTCTTCTCCCAGACTCCGCGAGGTCCGCGTGGACACGGCACGCCCCGAGCCCGAGGAGACACGCTTGGACGACGGAAGTCAGGAGCAGGGATATCGCCCCGCACAACGAGTCGGTCTCTTCGCCGGTGGTGCCGCTTTCATCGTCATGCTCGTCCTCCCCGCCCCCTCCGGGCTCGGCACCGAGGGGTGGCGCACCGCGGCAGTGGCGGTCCTGATGGCGGTGTGGTGGATGACAGAGGCACTCCCCATCCCGGCCACCGCGCTTCTGCCCCTGGCGCTCTTCCCGGCGCTGGGCGTCCTGGGTGCGTCCCAGGCGTCCGCCCCCTACGCCAACGAGCTGATCTTCCTGTTCATGGGCGGCTTCCTCCTCGCCGTGACCATGGAAAAGTGGGGCCTGCACAAGCGGATCGCGCTGCAGATCATGTCGTGGGTGGGCACCGGCCCCACGCGTCTCGTGCTCGGTTTCATGCTCGCCACGGCCTTCATCTCGATGTGGATCAGCAACACCGCCACGGCAGCGATGATGCTCCCCATCGCGATCGCCGTCGGGGAGATGCTCCGCCCCCAGGACCAGAAGGACGGCGTCTACCACTTCGGTATCGCCCTCATGCTCGGCGTCGCCTACGCCGCCTCGCTCGGGGGTGTCGCCACGCTCATCGGCACGCCGCCCAACGCGGTCCTCGCCGCCGCGGTGAGCGAGCTGCTGGGGCGACAGATCGGCTTCGTGCAGTGGATGGGCGTGGGCGTGCCGGTGAGCGCGATCATGATCCCGGCCGCGTGGCTCCTGCTCACGCGCGTGCTCCACCCCCCGGGGGACCTGCACGGGGACGCGGCGTCCATCATCCAGGCGGAGCGCGACGCGCTCGGCTCTCCCTCCCGGGGGGAGAAGCTGACGGGCGCGGTGTTCGCCCTGACGGCGCTCGCCTGGGTGCTGCGCGCCGAGAAGACGATCGGGGGCGTGACGATCCCGGGGCTCGAGACGCTCATGCCGGAGGTTCGGGACTCCACGATCGCGATGGCCGCCGCCGCCGTCCTCTTCGTCCTCCCCGCCGGGAAGCTGAGCAGCGGAGAGTTCTGCCTCGACTGGAAGACCGCTCGACGCATCCCGTGGGGCGTGCTCGTGTTGTTCGGCGGAGGGCTCTCGCTCGCTGTGGCCATGGAGCAGTCCGGCCTCGCATCCTGGATCGGCGGGGTGGTCGCGACGTTCCGCTCGGTGCCCACCTGGGTCGTGGTCGCCGCGGTCGCCACGCTCATCGTCTTTCTCACGGAGCTCACCTCCAACGTGGCCACCACCAGCATGGCGATGCCGGTCATGGCCGGGGCCGCAGCGGGCCTCGGCATGGAGCCCCTGCACCTCATGGTCACCGCCGCGCTGGCGGCCTCCATGGCCTTCATGCTGCCCGTCGCCACGCCCCCGAACGCCATCGTCTTCAGCTCGGGGTATCTCACGATCCCGCAGATGGCCCGGGCGGGCTTCCTGCTCAACCTCACGGCGATCGTCACGATCACGCTGATCTCCGAGCTGCTCATCACCTACTTCCTTCTCTCCTGAGTCCGGACGCCTTTCGGCGAATTCACGCATGAGTCGCGATATCTGGGGGCGCTACGGAGCATACCTCGCGGCGCCGCCCGCACAGGTCCTGGAGTGGCACGACGCCGAGAGCGAGGCCCGCGGCTGGCTGGTCGTCAACTCGCTGCGCGGCGGCGCGGCCGGCGGCGGCACCCGCATGAGGCGCGGCGTCACGCGCGAGGAGGTCACGTATCTGGCGAAGGCGATGCAGCTCAAGTTCGCCTTCTCGGGCCCCCCGATCGGCGGTGGCAAGTCCGGCATCGACTTCGACCCGCAGGATCCGCGTCGCACCGACGTCCTGCGGCGATGGTATGCGGCCGCTCGGCCGTTCCTCCGCTCCTGCTACGGCACGGGTGGAGACGTCAACGTCGACGAGCAGCGGGACGTGGTCCCGCTGTGCGCGGAGTTGGGCATCGTCCATCCCCAGGAGGGGATCGTGCGCGGCCATCTCGGGCTGCAGGGCAAGGCCATCGAGCACGCGTTCCAGTACCTGCGCGAGGGCCTCCACCAGCCGGCCGGGCCAGAGCTGGGCGTCCCGGGTGCCGATCTGTGCGTCTCCGATCTCATCACCGGATACGGCGTCGTCCGCGCCGCCCGGCGGCTGTTCGAGCGTCGGGGCGAGACGTTGGACGGTGTCCGCGCGGTGGTCGAGGGCTTCGGCAACGTCGGCGGCGCCGCCGCACTCTACCTCGCCAGGGAGGGCGCTCGCGTCACGGGAATCGTCGACGAGGAGCAAGGGCTCGTCAGCCCGGAGGGTATGGACCCGGACGAGGTGGAGGACCTCCTCCTCCGCCGCGGCGGGCGCACGCTCCCGGACCATCCGCTGAGGGTATCGGGCGCGGAGCGCGAGCTCGCCTTCCGCGGCGAAGCCGACCTCTTCGTACCGGCCGCGATCTCGGGATCGGTGGATTCTCGCCGCCTGGCGCAGCTGGCGCGCCACGGGGTCCGCTGCATCGTGTGCGGCGCCAACCAGCCGATCCACGAGGTGCGCCTCGGCGAGACGGAAACAGCGCAGGCTGCCGACGCGGAGTTCGAGGTCCTGCCGGAGATCGTCGCCAGCCTCGGGATGGCGCGCGCGTTCTTCAACCTGATGGCGGGCTCCGGGACCCAGGACGCGGCGCGCATCTTCGACGACGTGGGTCGCACGATCGACGAGAGCGTGGACGCCGTCGTGGACTGCGTCGGAGACCGGAGGGCGGGCGTGATGGCGACCTCGATCCAGGTCGCGATGGACAGGGCCGGGGCCTGAGCTCCGGCGGGCCGATCCGCCCCACCCTCAGCACTCCGTCAGGAATTCCAGCACCAGCCGATGTGTCTCGGGAGATCCGAGGATGCTGTTGTGTCCCGAGCCCGTCACCACGTGGAGGGGGCGACCCGCCCGCCTTGCCAACCGTTCCGCCTGATCGCGGTCGACCCGGTGGTCCTCCTCCGGCTGGAGGATGAGGATCGGAAGGCCCAGCTCCGCGATCCTCCGCTCGGGCACCAGCTCCCGGAAGGTGCCGCGCAGGCGCCACCACCAGAACGGCCGCAGCGCCACGATCATGAAGTCGCCCGGGAATCCCTTGTCGTTCAGGTAGGCCGCCGTGGCGTCGAGGACGTCGGCCGGGCTAGCCACGAGCACGAGGCCGGCCACGGGCGCGCCCGCCCCCACGGCCAGGACCCCGGCGGCCCCTCCGAGTGAATGACCCACCAGCACACGGCGGCGCTCGGGGAAACGTCCGGCGGCCCACCGGGTCACCGCGAGGATGTCGTCGCGGAAGTCGCGTACCGTCGCGTGAGGGACCTCGGCGTTGCGCCCGTGCCCACGCACGTCGAAGAGAAGCACCTCATGCCCGGCGCGCACGAGAGGCTCGCCGAGCTTGAGGAGGTTGCCGTAGTTCGCTCCCCACCCATGCGCGAGCAGGACGAGCGTCCCGGCCCCTTCACCCGGCGGAGACAAGAGCCACCCGTGTAGCGACTTGATCGCCGGAGGGGATACGCAGATCCTCGTGGGGGAGCCCCAGCTCCGGGGCCGTGATCTCGGGCCGCCGCGGCACCGGCCGCACCACCCGGTTCGCGATCCGGTCGAGCGCGTACAGGCCACCGACCGCCGCCGCCCCGAGGGCGAGGGCCATGCCGGTCACGGCGTCACGCCTTCGGCAGGGGGCGACCTGCCAGCCGCTCCAGCGCGCGGCGCACGTAGACCGGGACCATCGCCCTCCTCCATTCGGGATCGACGACGATGTTCTCCAGGGGGTGGCACTGGGCATACGCCCGCTCGGCGAGCTCGGCGGTCACCGCCTCGTCGATCCGCCTCCCCTCGGCCAGCTCGCCCCACCCCGTCAGCTCCTTCGGGCGGGAGCCGAGCGCGGTGACCACGCCGCGCAGCCCGTGCACGGACCCGTCCTCGTCCAGGTCCGCGCCGACCGCCACGGTCAACAGCGGGAAGTCGATCGCCTGGCGTTGCCTCAGCTTGGCGTACGCGCTCCGGCGTCGCGCCGAGGTCGGGGGGATGCGCACCTCGGTGACGATCTCGCCGGACACGCGCCGGGTGTTCGCGATCCCGTCCGCGACGAAGAAGTCGCGCACCGGGATCTCACGACGGCCGTCCGAACCGGCGAGCACGGCCACGGCGTCGAGCACCATCAAGACGGGCGGGGTGTCCGCGGAGTGCGCTGCGACGCACTTCGTCCCCACGCGGGTCACGTGGCAGACCGTCCCGTCCTTCTTCAGGCAGTAGCCCAGCGCGCCGCGCCAGAAGGCCGTCTGGTTGTAGTAGGTGCACCGCGTGTCCAGGCAGAGGTTGCCGCCCAGCGTGCCCATGTTGCGCAGCTGGGGACTGGCCACGTTGCCGGCCGCCTCCGCCAGCGCGGGAAAGCGGCTGCGAACCGTGGGATCCGCCGCGACGCTCGACAGCGTCTCGGCGGCACCGATCCGCACCCACCCGTCCTCTTCGCGGATCCCCTTCAGCTCCTCGATGCCCTTGAGCGCGACCAGGTGACCGGGCTCGAAGAGGCGATGCTTCATGTTGGGAATCAGATCCGTGCCCCCGGCCACCGGCATCACGTCGCCGGCGTGCTCCGCCAGGAGCGCCACGGCCTCATCGATCGACGCCGGCCGGTGGTAGCGGTACGGGGGGAGCCTCAGCACCGACGCCGTTCCTCGCCCGGGGCGCTCACCGCGAGGGCTCCACGGGTCGCGCCACGATGATGCCGTCCTGGCCGGAGATGCGACGGATGCGTCGGGCGAGCGACTCCTCGCTGATCTGCACCGAGTCGCCGACGAGCGGCGCGTGCATGAGGTGGAGTGTCCCGTCGATCCAGATCGCCAGGCCCGTATGGGCGACGTCCAGTCCCGGAACGGTGCTGGTGGCCGCGATGACGTCGCCGTCGTGGATGTCCGGCGCCGCCTGGTCGATCCGGTCCTGGGGCACGTACCAGCGGCCCGCCGCGCTCAGGCGCTCCTCGGCGCTCCGGATCGCAGCGACGTGGTCGGGGCTGTCGGCGAGTTGGCGGTACGCGTCGGCGTGCGTCGTCATGAAGTCCACCGGCTCCGTGTCGCGCACGCCGCCGAGCTCCCGCGTGGCGTCCCGGAGCAGGCCTTTCCTCACCCCGTCGGCGATCCAGTCGGTGAAGTAGTGCAGGCGGCTCGGATAGCCCTCGAGGTGGCCCCCGCGGTAGCGCAACCGGGTGAGCAGCGTGTCGTAGCGTGCCTCGGCGCGGGCAGGCCGCTCGAGGAGCCCTGCGGCTCCGGGCTCGCGCACGAAGCGCGCCATCGTCAGGGCGGTCTCGACGAAGGTGACGCAGTCCAGGCCCCGGAAGTCCACGACCAGGTGCTCGGGGCCCTCGGCCTCCAGCGTGTGCGGCACGTAGGGCGTGCCCACGAACGTGAGCCCGATCGCCGCTACGGCTTCCCCGAGGGGCAGCGTGTCCACTCCGTGATCCAGGGCCCAGCGAGCCCGTTCGTGGAAGATCGCCCAGTCGGCATCGTCCCAAGACTCTGCGGCATGCTCGGACATCGTGTCGGCGGCCCCAACGGCCCCGGGTCCTCCGGGCGCGTCCGCCGCGAAGTCGTCGGAGCGGGCCAGGTAGGCCACGGACGCGACCAGCAGCCCCAGCAGACCGATGAGCAGCGGCTTCTTCGGCATGAGGTCAGTCCGCGCTCACGAGGTGCGCGCTCCGCGCCGGGGCGGCCGGCTTACGCAGCGCGTCGGCCGCCTCGGCAGCGCGCAGCGCGCGCCAGACGGTCGGCGGCGAGAACGGCAGCCGGTCGAGGCGTACCCCGACCGCGTCGTAGATCGCGTTGGCGATGGCGGGGATCGACGGATGCAGGGGACCTTCGCCCGCCTCCTTCGCCCCGTACGGACCCTCCGGATCGATGGACTCGATGATGAACGACTCCAACTCGGGCGTGTCGAGGCTCGTGGGGATCTTGTAGTCGAGCAGCGAGGGCGCGTTGTGCAGCCCCGCGCGCCCGTGCTCGGCGTCCTTGAAGACGTGCTCCTCCATCAGGGCCTCGCCGAAGCCCATGTAGGCGGACCCCTCCATCTGGCCTTCCACGAGCACCGGGTTCAACGCGCGCCCGCAGTCGTGCGCGACCCAGATCTTCTTCACGTCGACGATGCCGGTCTCCGTGTCCACCTCGACCTCGGCAACGTGCGCCGTGAACGAATAGGCCGGAGACGCCCCGATCGTCCCCCCGCGATAGTCGCCGTGCACGTCCTTGGGCGTGTCGTACCACCCCGTGGCACCCAGCGTCCCGAACTTCGCCTCCGTGAGGTTGAAGGCGTCGCGCATCGGCATCTGTCGTTCGGTGTCCGGCGCCCACAGCGCGCGGCCCCCCGCCAGGAGCACCTCGCCGGGGCGCACGCCCCACTTCTCGGCCACGGCCTCCTGCACCTGGCGGCGCAGCTTGCGCGCCGCATCGATGGCGGCGTTGCCCAGCATGAACGTCACGCGGCTCGAGTACGCGCCCAGGTCCACAGGCGTGAAGTCGGTGTCACCCCGGTAGACACGCACGTGCTCGAGGGGCACGCCGAGCTCCTCGGCGGCGATCTGCGCCACGAGCGTGTCGCAGCCCTGCCCGATCTCGCTGGCGCCGCTGAACACCGCCACGCGACCCGACCGGTCGATCTGCATCTGCACGGCCGACTGCGGCATCTCGTTCGGGTAGATGGGGTAATTCGTCCCCGAGATGTACGTCGAGCCGGCCACGCCCACCCCCCGGCCCAGCGGCAGCCTGCGGAACTTCTCCTTCCAGCCGCTGGCACGCTCCACCGCTTCGAGGCACTCGAGGAAGCCGTTCGACGTCACGCGCAGCTCGTTCACCGTGCGCGTGTTCTCGCCGATGAAGTTGGCGCGACGGAAGTCGATGGGGTCCATCCCCACCTTCTCGGCCAGCTTGTCCATCTGGGCCTCGAAGGCGAAACGGGGCTGAACCGACCCGTGGCCGCGCTTGGGGCCGCACGCGGGCTTGTTCGTGTACACCCGGGTCGAGTCGAAGCGGTAGGCAGGCATGGCGTATGGCGCGCACAGGAGCTGACCCGAGTAGTACGTGGTCACGAGCCCGAACGACGCGTACGCCCCGCCGTCCAGGACGATCTTCGCGTCCACGCTCCTGAGCTTCCCGTCCGTCCCACACCCGGTCCGGTACGTCATGTGGAAGGGGTGCCGGCCCCGATGCGCGTAGAACACCTCTTCGCGCGTGTACAGGATCTTCACCGGCCGGCCCGTCTTTATGGCGAGCTTCGCCACACAGAATTCGAGGTCGAAGGGCTCGCTCTTTCCACCGAAGGCACCTCCGACCAGGGGTTGGATCACGCGCACGCGGGCCGGATCCACGTCAAGGACGCGGGCGAGCTCGCGATGGAGGTAGTGCGGCACCTGCGTCGTGGACCAGACCGTGAGCTTGCCGGCGCGCCCGTCCGCCGCCGAGGCCTCCGGACCGTCGGAGTCCCTTCCGTCCGGCTGCCAGAGACCGATGCTGCAGTGCGGCTCGATGGGTGCGTGCGTCGTGCCCTCGAAGAGGTAGTCGCCTTCCACGACCACGTCGGACGCTTCCAGGAGGGCGTCCACCTCGCCGAACTCGAGGCGGACCGTCTTGGTGATATTTCCGTTCCGGCCCTCCTTGCGCGCCTCGTGGACGTACGGCGTGGAACCGTCCGCACGCAGCGCATCGAACGGGTCCAGGAAGGCCGGCAGCTCCTCGTACTCGACGCGGATCAGGTCGAGCGCGGCGAGCGCGGTGTCCTCGTCCACGGCGGCCACGGCGGCCACCCCGTCGCCGACGTAGCGCACGCGGTCCAGCGCCAGCGGGTACTCGTCAGGCGTCCATGGGATGATCCCATAGGTCGTCGGCATGTCCCGGCCGCTCACGACGCCGAGCACGCCGTCGAGCGCCTCGGCCCCCGACGTGTCGATGGAGAGAATGCGGGCGTGGGGGTGCGGGCTGCGCAGGATCTTGCCGTGCAGCATCCCGGGAAGGCGGATGTCGTCCGCGTAGACGGCCCGTCCGGTCGATTTGTCCAGACCTTCGATCTTGCGCTGCGGTTTGCCGATCAAGTAGAAGTCCGACTGAGACTTATGCGATTCGGACATCAGCCGCGCACCTCCCGGGCGGTCCGCACACGTGCCGCTGCCGCCTCGACGGCGTCGTAGATCTTCGTGTAGCCGGTGCATCGGCACAGGTTGCCGGACAGGGCCTCCCGGATCTCCTGCCGGGTCGGTGCGTCGTTGCGATCCAGAAGGGCCGCCGCCGAGCACAGGATGCCCGGCGTGCAGAAGCCGCACTGGGCGGCCCCGTTCAGGTCGAACTCGTCCTGGAGGGGGTGGGGGCCGTCCGCAGCGGCCAGCCCCTCCACGGTGACCACGTCGTGCCCCGCGGCCTCCATCACGGGCGTGATGCAGGACAGGACCGGGCGACCGTCCACGATGACCGTACAGGCCCCACAGTCTCCCTTGTCGCACCCCTGCTTGGAGCCGGTCAGCCCCAGGACGTACCGAAGCGTCTCCAGGAGGGTGTAGTGGCCCGGCACGCCGACCTGGTGCAGGTCGCCGTTGACGCGCAGGCGGACGATCTCGTTGGCGGAAGGCATGAACCCGAAAGGTTGCATCCCGCAGGCCGCGCAGCAACGGAACCGGGTGGCCGGAGGACGGTGGTGACCGGGGTGGGGGCCGCGGGCGCGGGCCGGGACCAGGCGCTTGAACCCGAGGGCCGACAGGGGGTATTCTAGCTCCTCCCGATGGACTTGGTGGCGGGCCGCGCGCCCGTCGGGACGCACAGGAGAAGAGACGGATGCCCTACCCGGAATTCATGGTCGCGCCCATGCGCGAAGACCTGGTCAAGGTCGGCTTCAGCGAGCTGCGCACGCCCGAGGAGGTGGACGACGTCCTGGGACGGGAAAAGCGCTCCGTGCTGGTGGCGGTCAACTCCGTATGCGGCTGCGCCGCCGGCATGATGCGCCCCGCCGTGTATCTCTCGCTGCAGGGTGACCAGAAGCCGGAGGTGCTGACCACCGTGTTCGCCGGCCAGGACATGGAGGCGACGGAGCGGGCGCGCGAGTACATCGTGGGCTACCCGCCCTCCTCTCCGTCCGTCGCGCTGTTCAAGGACGGGGAGCTGGTCTACTTCATGGAGCGGCACCGGATCGAGGGGCGCCACCCCGAGGACATCGCCTCCGAGCTGCGCGCCGCCTACACGGAACACTGCTGAGCGGCGTCCGGTTCTGGCGGCCGGCCCGCGGACAGCGCGGGAAGAGGGGGTCCCCACCTGACGGGTCGGGACCCTCTCTTCGTGGTAATGCACACCCTGCGACGCCGTACGGATGAGGTGCAGGCGGATGAGCCGGGGAAACCTTTTCGCCGGTCTACACGTCTGAGTGGGAGAGAGTGGGAGGATGGGGCCCGCGGCGGTCCCGGTGGTCGGGAGGCCGTGGGAGGGACGATGGGAATCCACCTGGGAGGATGACGACGATGAAGACGGGAACTCTGCGGATTGCCGTGGCCACGGCGATCCTGGCGCTGGGCGCCACCGCCGCCAAGGCCGAGACGACCGGGCCGGCGAACAACACCCTCGAGATCCGGGTGATCAACAACAACGCGTCGGTGGTACGCGTGTACGTCCAGGACGCCAACGGACGCATGCGCTCCCTCGGACGCGTCGGCCGCTCGGACTTCAAGATCATGGAGGTACCGCAGCAGATCGCCGAAATGGGCGCCTTCGAGATCAAGGTGTTTCCGGACGAGCCCGTCTGGTCGCTGGCGGGCGATCCGGCCGGCGTTCGTACGCGGCCGCTCGACCTGAAGCTCGGAGATGCGGTCAACTTCTGGGTGGAGACCGCACTGACGGACTCGCACCTGGAGATCATCAAGTCCTGAAACGAGGCAGGACCGACGACGCGGAAGGCCGCGGGGGCTCACGCTCCCGCGGCCTTTTCGCGTCCCGGGCATCGCGTTCCGGCCCGCCCGAACGCCGGGGCGTGGAACTCAGTCGCGGCGCACACGCTCGCGCTGTCGGGCGGCCATCGCGACCAGGCGCCGGAGCTCCACGATGGGGCGCTCGGCGTCGTCCACTTGCAGGCGGAGCACGACGTCGTTGTGGAGCCACACGCCGCCGTCCTTCTTCACGATGAGCATGGCCGCCGACTGCATCCCGCGCCGGTCGCCCCCCGCGGCCTGTCCGGCCTCGAGCGCCGCCAGAAGCCGGAACGACAGGTGGCCCTGCGTCGCCTCGAACGCCTCCACCATGCCGTCCACGACCTCGGGCCCGGCCAGGATGTTGCCCTGCGCCGAGACGTTGCGGCCGATCCGGTGACCGGCCCAGGCGGAGGCCCCCGGTCCCGTCCAGGTCGCGACGTTGCCATGGGCGTCCATCACCGAAAGCTGACGTCCCTCCTTCGACCAGTCCTCCGGCCGCGGGTCCGGGTCCTCGGCGAGGAGGCGCTCGACGACCTGGTCCGGCGAGAGGCCCTCCTCGAGAAGCTCGAGGCCGCGGGGTCCGTAGCTCACGTCCACGATGGCCTGCGTCGCGACCACGCCGACGTCCGCCTTGCCCCAGATGACGCCGTTGCCCACCGAGAACACGCGCGACTGCACCGCCACCCCCACTTCGCCGGTAGCCGGGTCGTAACCCACGACCGAGAAGGTCGCGACCGGAGGCCAGGGGCGTTCCCCCGCCTGGGCCGCGAGGGAGCCCCCGGCGAAGAGGACGGCCATCAATGCGAGCGTCGCCGCCCGGGCGCCGGAGCGCATCACCGATCCGAGACGCCCCGGGTGGCGGCGAAGCGGCGCACGATCTCGAGGGTCATCGCCACCCCGCGACGCACGTTCTCCTCCGTGACACGCTCGTCGTTGCCATGCACGCCGCCCTCGTCGGCCTGGGGCGTCGCCGTTGGCGAATAGCCGTAGCTGACGATTCCCAGGTCGCGGAAGAAGTGGGAGTCGGTGAATCCCCCCTGGACCTGTGGCACGAACGGCGCACCCGGGTAGTTCTCGAGCGTGACGTCCTTCAGGATCCGGTAGAGGTCCGTGTCCGTCGTCGACACGGCTGGAGTGAAGCCCATCAGCTTCTGGATCTCGACCTCAGGACCCAGCACCGACTGTAGCTCGGCGATGAAGGCATCCGGGTCCTGGTCCGGGAGGAGCCTGCAATCCAGCTCCGCGCCGGCCTCGGGGGGGACCACGTTGATCTTGTCGCTGCCCATGAGGCGCGTGATCGAGCAGGTGTTCCGGGTCAGCGTGTGCAGGCCGGGATCGTATTCCTGCAGCTCGTGCAGGACGCCGGGCTGGTGGATGTACGCCGCCATGTCCTGGAATCGGGTGCGCCAGGGCTCTGGCTGGCCGGCGGCGATCCCCTTGAAATGCGCGTCGACGGCCGGGATGATCCGCGGCTCGAACTCGTGGGCGCGCAGCCGCGCGAGGGCGTCGATCAGCTCGGTGACCGACGAGGACGTGTGCGGCCGGGATCCGTGCCCCGGCTCCCCGACGGTCTTGAGGTGGAACCAGAACGGCACCTTCTGCGTCACCTCGACGCCGAACTGCACCTCGTCGCCTACCTTCTCCCCGCCCCCACCCTCGTTCAGGAGGAAGCCGACGCCGTCGAAGAGCTCGCGACGGTGCTCGACCAGCCACCCCGCCCCGTAGGCACCCCCCGCCTCCTCGTCCGCCGTGGCCATGAAGATCACGTCGCGCTTCAGGGGGACGCCTGCCCTGTGCAGTGCCACGAAGGCCGCCAGGTCCAGGATGCCGAGCGTCTTCGTGTCCAACGCGCCCCGCCCATAGATGTAGCCTTCCCGCTTCTCGCCGGAGAGCGGGTCCACGGACCAGTAGCGGGGATCTGCGGGCACCACGTCCATGTGGTGCAGCAGGACGAGCGCCGGTTCGTCGCCGCCTTCCAGCCGCGCCCAGATGTTGCCACGTCCCGGGGAGGACTCGGCGATCTCGTACGGGATGCCCTCCGCGTCGAAGACGCCGGCGAAGAAGCGGGCACCCAGGATCTCGTTGCCCGGTGGGTTCTGCGTGTCCAGCCGGAGGTAGTCCTGCAGCCAGGCGACCGCCTCGTCCTGTAGTGCCTGCAGGTCGACCTGTTGGGCGTGGACCGGCGCGGGCGCGACGAAGGTGGTGGCAACGAAGAGCAACGTCAACCGCAACCGTCGGGTCATCGGATCTCCTGGACGAGGTGAGACCCGCAACATGGTCGCCCGCGCCGGACACAGCAATCGACCCCCGGCGAGCCCTGCCAGGGTGCACGAACGGGGCGCGAGGGGGGCGGTGACCCGATCCCTGGTGATGATGCAGGTGAGCTTGTGCGTCGCCGGGCCCACGTGCGCACGACGACGACCCCCCGTTATCCTGTGGGCTCGACTCGGCCGGCAGGACCCCTGTTGGAGACCCTCCCATGAAGACCACTCGCCTCTCCGCCGTCGCCTCGGCGCTCCTCTTCCTCGCCGCGTGCACCGGCGGCGGGGACACATCTCCACCCCAACGCGCCGCTGGCGGCGCAGCTGCCATGACGGGTCCTCGCGTAACCGCCGCCCCGACCGGGGACGGAGAGCTCCCGGCGGCCATCCTCGGCGAGGCCGGCCCCCTCCAGGGCACGGAGCTCCAGTACCTCGACGGAGACACCCTCACCACGGGCTACCTCGCCGTGCCTGCGGGGGAAGGGCCGTTCCCCGCCCTCGTCATCGTGCACGAGTGGAACGGCCTGGTGGATCGTGTCCGCCAGGTCGCCGACGCGTTCGCCGCGGAGGGCTACGTCACCCTCGCCGCGGATCTGTACGAGGGCAGGACCGGTTCGGGCCCCGAGGAGAACATGGCCCTCGTCCGGGAGGTCCAGGACAACCAGCCGAAGATGATCGGCAACCTGAACGCGGCAGTGGATTACCTGAAGGGGCGCCCGGACGTGACGGGACGGGTCGGCGCCATGGGGTGGTGCTTCGGCGGAGGCGTGGCTCTCTCGTTCGGACTCGACGTCAACAACCACGACGCGACCGCGATCTTCTACGGGCAGCTGATCGACGACCCCGCCCGCCTCGCCAACCTCTCCCACGAGGTGTACGGCACGTTCGCCGCGCTCGACCAGAGCATTCCGCCATCGGCCGTCGAGGCGTTCGAGACGGCACTCCGGGAAGCCGGTATCCCGAACGACCTGCACGTCTACGACGACGTGCAGCATGGTTTCTGGCTGCACGTGGACCAGGATCCGGCCACGCGCACGGCCCCCGCACTGGACGCGTGGCGGCGGCTGAAGGCCTACCTCGGCAGGACGTTGGGGAGCTGAGGCCCGCGGTGCCGCCTGCTAAGTGTGGTGCCGCGAAATACCTCGGCCATTCGAGTGGCTCGCGGATTCCTGCGGCACCACACTAGATCCGCGTGGCCTTCCGTTTCCGCCGGGCGGCGACGAGCCCGTCCAGGCTGAACGAGCCCCCGCCGTTCGCGGCCAGGAACAGCCACACGAAGCAGAAGAGGACCACGACCTCTCCACGGTTCATGATCGGGAACCAGCCCCTGGGAAAATGGAACTGGAAGTAGGCGACGGCCATCTCGCCCGCGACCAGCAAAGCCACGGGACGGGTAAAGAGCCCGAGCACGATCAGCAGACCACCCCAGAATTCGAGCACCCCCGCGGCGCCGAACTGGGAGAACAGCTCTACCGGCTGTTCGCGACCCAGGACCGCGAACAACTTCTGCGCCCCGTGCTGCATGAACATGAGGCCGAACACGACGCGCAGGAGGTTCAGCGTGATCTCGGAGAGGCGGGACTGCAGCGATTCAGGCACGGACGTCTCCACGGGAACGAGCGACAGGAACGGGGACGGCGACCGCGGCCCGCGCGCCACGATCGTCGCGGCGGGCCCGCCCTCCGTTGAGGACTTCCTCAGAGGATCGACTGGCCGAGCGCCGACGCCACCAGACCTACCGCGAGTCGAGCCGTGTGGTTCCGGTCGTCCAGCACGGGGTTGAGCTCCACGACCTCCAGGCTCACCATGCGGCCGCTTGCGGCCGCCTTCTCGCAGACGAGGTGCCCCTCCCGGTAGGTCAGACCTCCCTGCACGGGCGTCCCCACGCCGGGCGCCTCGCGTGGATCGAGCGCGTCCAGGTCGAAGGAGAGGTGGAAGCCGACGGTGCCCGTCGTCGCGCGCTCGAGCGCCTCGTCCATGCATACGGCGATGCCGCGCTCGTCGATCTCGGACATCGTGAACACCCGCACCCCCAGCTCGGCGACGAGAGCCCGCTCGCCCGGATCGAGCTCCCGCGCACCGAGGACCGTGACGTTGCCGGGCCGGACCGCGGGCGCGTCGCTGCACAGCGCGGTCAGGGCTTCGAGCCCCCGGCCCATCAGGACCGCCAGGCTCATGCCGTGGACGTTGCCGCTGGGCGTCGTCTCAGGGGTGTTCATGTCCGCATGGGCGTCCACCCAGATCACGCCGATCGATTCCCCGCGGCCACGGTAGTGGCGCGCGACGGCCGAGGCCGAGCCGATGGAAAGGGAGTGGTCGCCTCCCAGGACCAGCGGCAGACACCCCTGCTCCAGGCCCCTCGAGACGAGCTCGCCGGTGCGGCTGGCCACATCGAGGATCTCCGACAGGAATCGTGCGTGCCGAGCGTCGCCCGGATCCGTCGTCTCGAAGCCGCCGGCCGTGACCGTCCCCGCTTCCCGCACCCGATACCCGAGAGCCTCGACCTTTTCCGTCAGACCGGCGATGCGCAGGGCCGACGGACCCATGTCCACACCCCGGCGTCCCGCCCCGAGGTCGATCGACACGGACACCATGGCGACCTCGTGCCGGGGGTTCACCGGCACGGGCTAGTCCCGGTCCCCGCGGTTCAGCCTGCGCCTCTCCCGCCTCGCGTGGCGCCGGCGCCGGCGGGCGTCACGGCTGCTCTCGCCCGGGTGGCGCTGCGTGATCTCCACGCCGCCCATGCACGCGAACCCGGTCACGCGCAGCGTGGGCGCGTCGGGATCCGGCGCCACGTCGGCGAAGTGCTCGAATCCGCCGAGGATACCGATGCCGTGGCTCTCCACGTTCATTCCCGGGGGAACGATGATCTCGACGCCGCCGAACATGGCGAAGACCTGCACCTCGGTGACCCCCGGCCCGAGCATGGCCTCGCGGAAGTCGAGCTCGGTCCCGCCCATGAGGGAGAAGGCGAAGTTCTTCCGAGCCGGTGACCACCGCCCACGTCGGGATGCTCCGCCGAGGATGGCGACGACGATCTCCCGCTCCTTCACGTGCGCGGCGGACGTGACGCCGTAGCGCCGGCGCGCCTCGGGGGCGGTGCCCCGCGTGACCGGAGCAGGGAGGTCGCCGCCGGGAAGGTCGCGCAGCAGCTCCTTCAGCTGCTCGACGGTCGCCGCCCGATGCGCCGCGTCGACGCGTCGCTCGAACTCCTCCACCCCCATCACGTCGTTGGCGAAGTGCTCGCACAGCGCGTCGACGGTCATCTGGCGCGTCTGGCTCAGCGGCTGTCGCGAGGCTTCGGGGTCCTGCTCCATGACGTCTCCTGTCCGCCTAACCCGGATTCGATGCGCCCGCTCGCTCGTACGCGACGCGACCGCCCACGACCGTCATGTCTACGCGTACATCCACGAAGCTCTTCGGGTCCACCGAGAAGATGTCGTCGGAGAGCACCGTCAGGTCGGCGAGCATGCCCGGCTCGATACGACCGAGCCGGTCTTCCTTGAACCCGGCCGTTGCGCCTCCCTGGGTGTAGGCCCTCAGGGTCTCTTCCAGGGTGATCCGCTCCTGGGGCATCCATCCGTCCGGATTGGCGCCGTCGATCGTGCGACGGGTCACCGCCGCGTCGATGCCCAGGATCGGATCGATGGGGGCAACGGTCCAGTCGGACCCGAAGGCGAGCGTGGCCCCTGCATCGAGGAGCGACCGGAAGGCGTATGTGGTCTTGATGCGCTCCGGACCGATGCGCTTCTCAGCCCAGCGTCCGTCGTCGGCCGCGTGATAGGGCTGCATCGACGCGATCACGCCCTGCTCGGCGAAGCGCCCGATGGCCGCCGGTGTCAGGTGCTGGGCGTGCTCGATGCGGAAGCGTCGGTCGCGGGGGCCGTTCATCTCGGCGGCGTCGCGATACACATCCAGGAGCCAGTCGTTGGCCCGGTCCCCGATGGCGTGCACGATCACCTGGAGCCCGGCCGCGTCCGCGCTGTCGATCTCGGTGCGCAGCTCGGCCGAATCGGTGACCATGAAGCCCGAGGTGCCGGGCTCGTCGGAGTACGGCTCGTAGAACCAGGCGGTGGTGGAGCCCAGCGACCCGTCCACGAAGCCCTTGAGCCCGCCCCACCAGAGGTGATCGTCCCCGCGGCCGTTCTCGGCCACGTAGTCGCGCAGCCGTGCCCACGTCGCGATCGGAACCACCGAGTACACCCTGAGCGGAAGCTCGCCGTGGGCGAGCGCGCGCTGATACGTGGCGAGGCTCGGCCAACCCGCCATGTCGTGGACCTGCGTCACGCCCCGCTCCAGCGCGTGACGCGCCGCGGCCTGCAGCGCGCGGTCCATGTCCGCGTCGGACGGATCCGGGATCGCCCGCCCCACCAGCGCCATCGCTTCGTCCTTGAACACGCCCGCGGGCTCCCCCGTGCGCGCATCGCGGACGATCGTGCCCCCTGCGGGGTCCGGGGTCCGCCCACCCTCGTCGATCCCGGCGGCGCGCAGCGCGGCCGTGTTGGCCAGGGCCATGTGGCCGTCCAGCCTGTTCACGAAGACCGGGTGCTCGGGCGTCAGCGAGTCGATCCACTCCTTGCGGGGCAACTCGCCTCCCCACAGCTCGTGGTCCCAGTCCCCACCCGTGATCCAGGTGCCGGCGGGCACGGTCGCCGCGTAGGCACCGATGCGGCGGGCGAACTCCACGGGCGTTCCCGCGTCGCGCAGGTCGACGCTCGCGAGCTTGAAGCCGCCGTCGATGAAGTGTGTGTGCGCGTCGATGAGCCCGGGCGTGACGGTGCGCCCTCCGAGCTCGACCACCCGAGTAGACGCACCCACCCGCGGTGCAACGTCCACGTCCGAGCCGACGGCCAGGATCCGGTCGCCCTTCACCGCCACCGCCTGCGCGCGTCCCGTGGCCGACGAGCCGGTCCACACCACGCCGCCCCGGAAGACCAGGTCGGCCGTCTCCCCATCGGAACCGCCGCACGCCACCGCGCCGAGCACGGCCGCTGCGGCCACCATCTGCTGCCATCCTGATCTCATGGTCGATTCCTGCCTTGCGACTCCGGGTCGCCTTCGCGGCACTCTGCGGGAGGCTCGTGAGGTTACCCGGGCCCTGTCGGAGGGGCAAGCCGGATGAACGGTAGCGCCGCCACGGTCTTCGGAGCATCTTGTCCGCCCGGTGCCGCGCACCGGTGCGACTACCGGCCACGCCTGCCCTGGAGGCCAACCATGCGTTTCACGAGCCCGTCCCGTGCCCTCATCGCCACCTTCGCGCTCGCCCTCGGACTCTCCGCCTGCGCCAGCGGCGGCGGCGGTGGCGGGGGAACGCCGCGCGGAAGCTCGACGCGGATCATCGGCGAGGAGCTCGCCACGGTGGCCCAGCTCGACCTCTACACGGCCGTGAGCCGCCTGCGCCCCCAGTGGCTCCGGCCGGGTACCCGAGGGCAACTGCCCGAGGTCATCGTCGACGGGACGCGGCAGCAGGGGGGCGCCGACGTCCTGAGGAGCATGCGCGCGAACGAGGTCAGCGAGCTCCAGTTCATGAGCGCGTCGGACGCGACGACGCGATACGGAACCGGCTTCACGGCTGGAGCCATCATCGTGTCGACAAGGCGCTGAGCGACCGTGTCACCGCTTCGCTCCGCCGGCTCCGCCTTGTTCGCCGTGACCCTCACGCTCGTCGCTTCCGGATGCGCGAGCGGAGGGGCGGGAGCGGTCGGCTCGTCCCGCGGCACGTCCACGAGGATCGTCCAGGAAGAGCTGACGAACCTGAGTCAGCTCAACGCGCTCGCTGCCATCCGACGTCTCAGACCGACGTGGCTCACGACCCGTACCGGGGCGCCTCCCCAGGTCCACATCGACGGCAACTTCCAGATGGGGGGCATCGAGACATTGCGGACCGTCCCCATCGCCGACATTCACGAGATGGAGTACCTCAACGCGGCGGATGCCACGACGCGCTTCGGGACGAACTACGCGAGCGGAGTGATCCTGGTCACGACGAAGCGGTGACGAGGAAACGGGCGAAGCGTTCGAGCACATCGGCGCAGACTTCGATCTGTGACGCCTCGATCCACTCGTCCGCGCTGTGCGCCTGGCCGATGTCACCCGGCCCGAAGCACACCGCGGGGATGCCCGCTTCGTTGAGGAAGGCGGCGTCCACCCAAGCCGTCATCCCCTCCACACCCCGCGGAACGCCGCAGCTTCCGCAGGCGTCCAGCAGCCCGCGAACGAGGCGCGCGTCCAGCGGCACCTCCGTCCCCGGCCGCGCGAGCGTCGACCCGAGCGTGCCCCGTACCTCCGGCTCCCGCGCCCGCACGGCTTCGAGCACGAGCTTCAATTCCGCGATCACGTCGTCGGGCACCTCACCCGGGAGGGTACGGCGTTCGAGCAGGAGCTCGCACAGGTCGGGGTAGACCGACTCGGCCGTACCACCGCGGATCGTGCCGGCGTGCAGCGACCCGTGCCCCAGCAGGGGATGAGGTGGGCGGGCTCGAAGCCGCTCGGCGTGATCGTCGAGTGCCGCCACGAAGAGTGCGGCGTGGCGAATGGCGTCGATGCCGAGCTCGGGCCGGGAGCCGTGCGCGGCTCGACCCCGGAACGTGGCCTTCACCCACACGAAGCCCTTGTGGGCAGGCATGACCTTGAGGCTGGTCGGCTCGCACACGACGGCCAGGTCCGCCCACACCCCCGACCGTACGAGCGCGTCCATCCCCAGACTCGCGTGCTCCTCGTCGGCGGTGAGGGCCACCACCAGGTTCGGCCGTGGTCCCCCGGACGCCAGCCGCGACGCGGCAGCCAGGAGCGCCGCGACCCCACCCTTCATGTCGCAAGAGCCACGACCGAGGATCCGTCCCTCGCGGAGCTCCGCTCCGAAGGGCGCGATCGTCATCCCCTCGACCCCCACCGTGTCGAGGTGTCCGTTGAGGAGGAGAGTGGGACCCTCCCCTTCGAGGGTCGCCACGACGTTGCAGCGCCCGGCGCCCACCTCTTCGACGCGTGCCTCGAGTCCCCATCCGTCGAGCCACGCGGCACACGCGTTCGCAATCTCGCCCTCGCCTGCACCACCGCGTGAGAGCGTCGGGTTCACCGAGGGAATCGCCACGAGCGCCCGTGTCAGGGCGACGGGATCTCCGGTCGCTGCCGCGTCTTTCGTCTCGCGATCCGCGCTGGTCACCACCCTCCTCCCGCGTCGAGTCTCAGATTTCCGACGCGAGCGTTCGCTTTCCGAACACTTGGCCGGAAAACCGTCGATGCCACAATCCTGTCACGACACCATAAGATGCTGTGCCGCATAGAGATACGCCGTGTGTGCAGAGGCCCGACAGAGCGGCATGCTTCCTGCACTGCGCGCAGGTAGCCTGGATCCTCGCACGGAGACCCCCCCAATGCGCTCCCTCACCGCGGGACTGTTCGGAGCAGCGGCGCTGGCCGTCGGTCTGTTGCTGGTCCGCCAGGTCAAGGAGAACGTGGACACCCGACCGAAGACCGTACCGGCCGGAGAGACCCAACCTGCCACGATCTCCCTGGAGCGAATCCGCGCCCTCGGTCACTGACGGCCCCGGCGAGAGCCCGCTCCGACCAGCACAAGACGGAAGCGGCGGGAGGAGCGATGCTCTTCCCGCCGCTTCTCTTTCCGGTCCTTCCGTGGCACCTCAGTCGAAGTGCACCCGGTTCTTCTCGATATAGCTCGTCCACTCGGAGGGCACGTCCGTGTCGGGGAAGATCGCCTGGACCGGACACTCCGGCTCGCAGGCTCCGCAGTCGATGCACTCGTCGGGATGGATGTAGTACTGATCCGACGCCTCGTAGATGCAGTCCACGGGACACACCTCGACGCAACTGGCGTCTTTGGTCTCCAGGCAGGGCTCGGTGATGATGTAGGCCATGAAGCCTCCGGACGGTCCTTCTCCTCGGTCTGCCGGCGATCGGCCGACAAGGTGTAACCAAAGCCGGCACCCCCCGCAAGACAGACAGCCCACGGCGCGGCCTCGTGACGAGCAGGGTGTACGATCCGGCGGGTTTCCTCGTATGGTAGGTGTGCCTCGGGCCCACGACGGATGCTGCCCCTCGAGGAGTCCATGTCGCCTCTATCGCTCGTGCGAACGGTCGTAGCCTCCACCGCTCTGGCGGTGGCGACGGCGGCGAGCGCCGTCGGACAGGCCGACGCGCCCTCCCTCGGGGCGGTGCGCGGTACGGTCTACGATTCGACGGCACACGCACCGCTGGCCGACGCGGCCGTGTTTCTGTGGAACACGCCCTATCGGGCGGTCACCGACGGGGACGGAGGCTTCCTCATCGCGGACGTACCGCCCGGCGACTATACGCTGCTCTTCTTCCACACCCGCCTCGGGGAGATGGGAATCTCCCCCGGTCCCCGTCAGGTGCGGATCGCGGCGCGGGACACGGCGGATGTGGAGTTGGCCACCCCATCCACCTTCACGATGATGGTGACGCCCTGCCTGCTCGAGGAGCCTGGCCCGGGGACCGGAGCGATCGCGGGGTGGGTCGGAGACGGGGAGAGCGGCATGGGCCTGCCGCGCGCCCAGGTGATGTTCTCCTGGACGCCCGAGGGCGCGACGCAGCCGACTCGACTCCGCGTGGATACCGACGCGGGCGGCTGGTACCACACGTGCAGGGCGCCGAGCGACATTGCGATCACCGCCACGGCGACCTTCCTCGACCGGCAGGGGCTGCGGCGCGAAGTGACGGTGTCCGAGGGTGGGGCCGTCGAGGTGGGCTTCCTTCTCTGGGAGCTCGATCCCGCGAAGGTGTCGGGCCACGTCCTGGACGCCACCTCCGGCGCGGGCGTCGCGGATGCCGAGGTGTGGCTGCGCAGCACCGCCTTCCGCGCCGTCACGGGCTCGCACGGCGAGTTCCGCTTCGGCGAAGTCCCTCCAGGCACATACATGATGTTCGCGCGCCACCTCCAGTACGGCACCAAGCAGGACACGTTGATCGTGACTTCGGGGCGGACCATGACGGTGGACATGCACGTGGACACGCGCGCGATCGAGATCGCGCCCATCACCGTGACGGTGGAGTCCGTTCCTACCACGCGTCGGGCGATGGGGGGCCTCACGATCACCCGGGAGGATATCGACAAGGTGCGCGGCCGCGTGCGTGATGCCGCGGATATCCTGCAGGCCCAGCACGTTCCGGGGATCATCGTCCGGCGGCGCGCGGACTCCTCCCTCTGCGTCGGCTACACGTCGGGCCAGGTCCGCATGCTGAACAACGAAAGCGGCGGCTGCGTGTCCATGACGATCTTCATCAACGACGTGCGGGCCACGAATACGGATCTCGCGCTCCAGATGCCGCCGGAGTCCATCGACCGGATCGTGGTGTTCAAGCCCTGGGAAGCGGGCAACCTCTTCGGGGCGGGATCGGGGAACGGGGTCCTGGTCATCTATACGCACAACCGCTGAGGCGACGCTCCGCTTCGCCTCTTCAGGCCCTCCCGAGCCTCTTGGCGAACGTGCGGCACCAGTGGCGGTAGCGTTGCGCGAGACGGGGATGCGTGCGCTCGGCGACCGGGAGATAGATCGCGCTCGCTTCCGCGTGGATCGCGCGTCTCCACGCCTCGCCCGTTTCCCGCAGATGGGCGTGCCGGAGGTGGTCGAGGCGCTCGGCGAGGGCCACCAGCCGCACGTGCTCGTCCGCGGTGACCAGCGCCTCGGCGAGCGACTCCGAGCCGGCGATCGGGACACTCAGGACCACGTCGGCCACCTCGTCTCCCAGGTGCATGCGCACGTCGCGGGAATCGATGCGAAAGGCCACGTCCTCGGATTCGGTCACCGCGGCCGCGGCCAGCGTGGCGGCATCCGTGACGCGCGCATCCCTGAGGAGGATCAGCACGGAGCGTCCCGGGTGGAGGAAGAGCGGGTGGTGGTCGTCGTCGATCGCCAGGACGCGGGGCTCCATGGCCACGGCGTGCGCCCGGCTCACCAGGGATACGCCGGCGGCCCCGAGGCCGAACGAGCGCGCGGTACGCACGACGCTCGCCGCCATGGCCGAGCCCCGGTCCACGCTCCCCGTCACGGCCCGGCGGAGGCGGACCGCTCCTTGTGCCACTCCACGTCGCCGCCCGAGTCGAGGTTCTCCAGGCGGGCGAAGGTGAAGAGCAGGTCCGAGAGGCGGTTGACGTAGACCAGGACCCAGTCCTCCACCGCCTCTTGCGCCGCCAGGTGGACGACCGCGCGCTCCGCCCGCCGACAGACGGTGCGTGCCAGATGGAGAGCGGCCGCCGCGGGCGCGCCGCCGGGCAGGATGAAGGCGTGCAGCTCCGGGAGCTCCGCGTCCGCCTCGTCGATCCACGCCTCCATCTCCCGGATGCGCGGGAGCGGCGGTTCGGGCAGCGCCTTCGGAGTGGTCCTTCCCTCCGCGGGTGGCGGCGTCGAGAGCAGGGCCCCGAGCGCGAACAGGTCGTGCTGGATCCGGCCGAGCCGCTCTCGTACCTCCTCCCTGCCGGAGGCCGCAGCCGCCACCCCAAGGCTCGCGTTCAGCTCGTCCACCGTTCCGTACGCGGCGACCCTCGGATGGTCCTTCGAAACGCGCCCACCGCCGAAAAGGGCCGTCTCCCCCGCGTCACCCGTGCGGGTGTAGATCTTCATCGGATCCCCTTGGGCAGCTTGGTGAGCTTTCGGAGCGCCTGCGCCTTGTCCAGGAGCGACGTCGTCGTCCCGGCCTCGCTCTCCTGTCGTGCCGGTGCGGAGAGCAGGTCCCGGATGTCGAGCAGAAGCTCGAGATGGAGCTGGTCGCGTTGGTACTCCAGGTCGAGCCGGGCCATCTCCGCCCGGTCACCGCGATCCCTGGCCCCGTCGAAGGCGTCGCGGTACACACCCTCGAGACTGTGGAGCACCCGCTCGCGCTGGCGCATCGGTATTCTCCCTCCTGGTGGGGACGATCCCGACCCGGCGCGCCGGCCTCGCCATCGATGAGCCGGTCTTCAAACCGCCGCGAGCAGTCGGGACCCGGGGCCGGACGCGTAGTATCCCCGCACGGCCTCGCGCAGTTCATCCAGCCGATCGGTAAAGTAGTGGTCCGCGCCGGGAATGCGGACGAGCGTGATGTGCGGCCCCATGGGGCGGAGCACCTCGCGCGCTCTCGAGCCCGATCCGAACTCGTCGTTCTCTCCCTGGACGACCAGCACGGGCTTGTTGGCCTCGGCAAGGTACGAGTAGTCGTACTCGAGCTTCCCGACCGGCAGACCCATGCCGAAGAGGCCGACCACGCGCGCCTCCTCGGCGCCGACGCCCAGGCCCACCATCGACCCGAACGAGAAGCCGCCCACGATCAGGGGCAGCGAAGGGAAGCGCGGTTCGAGCCAGTCGAGCGCGGCGCGCACGTCGTCCTGCTCGCCCAAGCCACCCTCGTGGCTCCCAGTGCTCGTGCCGACGCCGCGGAAGTTGAAGCGGAGCGCCACCAGGCCCGCCTCGTTCAGGGCCTGGGCCGCGCGGTACACGGCCTTCGTGTGCATGGTGCCGCCGTGGATCGGATGGGGGTGGCACACGATGGCGGCGCCACGGGGAGCCTCGTCCGGCTCCTTGAGGGCGGCTTCCAGCCAGCCGTGGGAAACGGGGATCTTCAAGGGGTGGCTCGGAGGAGTGGGCGCGCCCGGGGATCGCTGTGCGGGAGGGGTGTAGGACAGCTATGTTGTCCAACGGTGAAAAGAGGGTCAAGTGAACGGGAGTAGCGCTGAAATGTCCGGCGCCGATCAGGAAACGGAAGGGCGGGCCAACGAGCTCTACTGGACCTCGGATCTCAGCGTCAACCAGATCGCCGAGGAGCTGGACCTCTCGAAAGGCATGCTCTACGAGCTCGTCCACCCCGCCCCCGCGGGCCTGGCCTGCCCCGAGTGTTCCGAGGAGGTCGTCTACGCGAACAGGACGGCGAGAGACCGCGCTCTGCTCGCCTGCCCGCGGTGCGGGTGGGAGGGGGACGAGGACGAGGCCGACCTGGGAGTGGGCGACGGCTCCGTCGTGCTACCCGAGGCGATGGACGCCGACGCCGACGCGGCCCCTGCACCTGGGATACCGGCGGACCCCGGGCGAAAACGCGTGATGGTGGGCGGCGCGCTTCTCGGCGCCGCGGCCGGTCTCGCCCTGGTGCTCTGGTCGAGGCGTCGCTGACCTTACCCGGACGCCCGGACCCACCCCCATGCCCGTTCACGGTACGCCCACCCGCGATCCCCGCAGCATCATCACCCCGGACGCGTTCGAGGTGTCGCCCGAGCTGCTCGGCCTGCCGCTGGCCAGGCCCATGCAGCGCTTCTGGGCGATCCTGATCGACCTCGCCATCATCGGGCTCATCACGTTGCTCACGAAGAGCTTCGCGCTCGTGCTCGGCGTGGTGGCGGCGGTCTTTTTCATGCGCGGCGGATTCAAGCGCACCCCGGTACAAGGCAGTGTCTTCGGGCGTGCGATGCGCTTGTCGGTGGGCTGCCTCGGCCTGGTGATCGGCATCGTCACCGCGATCGTCTGGGTGTCGCTCGGCGTCGGGGGACGCGGCGACCAACCCGAAGACGACAGCGCGGAGAGCGTGGTGACGGCCACGAACGCCTCCGAGGTCCTGGCAATGCTGCGCGCCGTCGGCGACGTGAGGGAGTTCCGCGAGGCGCCCGATGCCGACGCCGCGCGTCTCGAGGCGGCGGAGCTCGCGCGCCGGGCCCGAGCCCTGGACGTGCCGGACCGCGACGTACGGGAGCTGCTCCTGGGCACCGTGCCCCGCGACGCCCCGTGGGCGGACGACGCCGCCCTGATCGTGGACGAAGCGATGGCCGACGAGCAGGAGGCCCCGACGCCGGGCGAGGCCCAGCGCGCGGCGGAGGTGGCGGCCTTCACTCCTGCGGAGGCCCTCGAGGCCTACGCCCGGCTGCTCCGACAGGGCGAGGACGCGACCGCCGGAACCGCCGACCTGCGCGCCGACCTGCGGCAACGACTTGTGAGCGAGATCGCCACGGACACCCTGCGCAACCTCGAGGAGCACCTGGCGGACGTGCAGGCCCTCAGCGACTCCCGCAAGGGGACGATGGACCGCCTCCAGGAGACCCTCAAGAAGGAGCGGCGGGGCGGCTCCTTCTTCTCGTGGGTGGGGGACATCGTCAACGAGTTGGGCTTCGGCTTCGGATGGGCGTCCATCTACATGACGGTCATGCTCTCCTGGTGGAAGGGTCAGACGGTGGGCAAGCGCATCATGGGGATCCGGGTGCTGCGCCTGGACGGGGACCCCCTTACCTGGTGGGCCGCATTCGAACGCGCCGGCGGCTACGCGGCGGGCTTCGCGACGGGCCTGCTCGGATTTGCCCAGGTCTACTGGGACGCCAACAGGCAGGCCATCCACGACCGGATCTCCGGAACCGTCGTGGTGCTCGATGGCGCCGAAAAGGTCCTGGACTGGGAGGAGGCGCTGTGAGCGACGAGCGGTTCGAGACCGAGGCTTATGCCGATCCCGGCGGCCCGGAGCGGGGCGTCGACGAGCGGTTCGAGCGGCGCATCCTCATGACCGTGCCCGACCGGCACAACGCGAAGCTCCGCCGGCTCATGGAGATCGTGAACGCCGACGAGGATCTCTACGGGCTCTGGGTCGCGGCGAACGTCAACGCGATGGAGCGACTGGGCATGACGGACCACGGCCCCGTGCACGTGAAGATCGTCATGAACCTGGCCGTGCGCATGCTGCGCCTCCTCGTGGACGCAGGCGTCGAACCGTCGGTCGTGAAGCACTACGACATGTCGGTGGACGACGCCGAGATCATCGTCGCGCTGGCGGCTCTCTTCCACGACCTGGGGATGTCCATCCATCGCGCCGACCACGAGGCCTTTTCGCTGTTCGTGGCCCAGGACAAGCTCCGCGGAATCCTGCCGGAGCTCTACGAGCAGCGTCATGCGACGATCGTGCGGGCCGAGATCCTGCACGCGATCATCTCGCACCGCTCCGGCGGGCGGCCGCTGACCATCGAGGCGGGCGTCGTGCGCATCGCGGACGCTCTGGACATGGCCAAGGGTCGCTCACGCATCCCCTTCGCCTCCGGATCGCTCTCCATCCACTCCGTCTCGGCCGCCGCGATCGAAGGCGTCCGGCTGGAGCGTGGTAGCGATCGGGCGATCAGCGTCATCGTCGACATGTCCAACTCCGCGGGTCTCTTCCAGCTCGACCAGCTCCTGCGCGAGAAGCTGCGCGGAAGCGGACTGGAGCCGCACCTCGAGATCCGGGCCCGACTCGGCGAGGAGGAGAAGCGACTCCTGACGGACTTCACGCTGTGAGCATGAGGATCGCGACCGGGCTTCCGCGACCGGGCTCGCCGGCGGAGCCCTGATGGAGGTCTCGGTCTCGCTCCCACTCGCCTTTCTGGCCGGGCTCGTATCGTTCCTGTCGCCGTGCGTCCTCCCCGTGGTGCCCAGCTCCCTGGCCTTCGTTTCGGGGCTGACCCTCGAGGAGCTCCGAGGCGGATCCGCCGCGTCGGCACGGCGCGTCGCGCTGCTGCATTCGACACTATTCGTCGCGGGCTTCGCGGTCGTCTTCATGACCCTGGGGTGGGCGGCGACCGCCGCGGGCCAGGCCCTCGCCAGGGCGCTCCCCTGGCTGAACCGACTGGGCGGCCTGATCCTGGTCCTCTTCGGCCTGCACCTCATGGGGATCCTGCGCACCGCCGCCCTGGCCCGTGAGATGCGAGTGCAGATCACCTCCAAGCCCGCAGGCGCCGTGGGGTCGTTCCTGGTGGGTGTCGCCTTCGGCGCGGGATGGACTCCTTGCATCGGACCGGTGCTCGCGTCGATCCTCCTGTATGCGAGCCTCGAGACCACGCGGGTCCACGGCGTCCTCCTGCTGGCCGTGTACGCCGCCGGCCTGGGCCTGCCGTTCGTGGCGGCATCGGCCGCCTTCAATGCCTTTCTCGCCGGTGTCGAGCGAGCCCGCCGGTGGATGGTGCCGCTCGAGCGTGCGGCCGGGGCGATGCTCGCGCTGGTGGGCGTGATGATGATCACGGGGAGCTTCGCTAGTCTGTCGTCCTTCCTCGCCGGTCTGGGGCAGCTCGTGAACCTGGAGAAGCCATGAGGTCGTCGCTGGCACGGTATGCCGTCTGCTGGCTCGCGATCGCCGCCTGCGCGGATCGGCCCGGCGCGGACGCACCCCGCACCGACACCACGTCCGAGGAGCTGCTCTCGTCCGTGCCCTCCGGGGAGAGCGCCGATGCCTCGGAGGTGCCGGCTGGCATCGCGACGCCGAAGCAGGCCGAGCTCGATATCGCGGTCCTCGGCTTCGATCGCGGCTCGCACGATGCGCCGGTCCGCGTGATCGAGATGTCGGACTACGGCTGCGGCTACTGCCGCAAGTTCCACGAGGAGACCTGGCCGGTCCTCCGAGAGCAGTTCGTGGACGCCGGGAAGATCGAGTGGAAATTCCTTCCCTTCGTTTCCGGGATGTTCAAGAACTCGTCCTACGCGACGCGTGCCGCGGAGTGCGTCATGGAGCAGGGCCGCGAGGTCTTCGAGGCCATGAACACGAGGATCTGGAACGGTCAGAAGGAGTGGAAGGGGAGCGCCGACCCCGCTCCGACGCTGCGCTCCTTCGCGGGCGACGTCGGAGCCGATCTGGGCCGCTACGATTCCTGCCTCGCCGAGGGTCGCCGAGATCAGCGCGTCTCCGCGGCCACGTCGCTGGCTCACCAGGTGGGCGTGCGGGGCACGCCCACGTTCTTCGTGGTCGGGTATCCGCCCCTCCAGGGCGCCCTCCCCACGGAGGCATTCCAGCAGGTGCTGACCATGGTGTACGCGGACGCGACCGGAGCGGCGGGTCGCTGAGGAGCCGAGCGCCTTCGGCGGCGGCGGTCGCGAGCGTCGCGCTCGCGGCCTGCGGCCCCTTCGCCACGGGCGGCCCCGGGTGCCAACCGGTCGGGTCCTCCGTGCGGCTCCCCGAGGCGCTCTCGGAGTCCAGCGGCGTCGCCGTCAGCCTGCGGCACCCGGGCCTCTACTGGACACACGGTGACGGCGGATCCGACCTCTTCGCCGTCGACCGCCAGGGCACGGTGCTGGCGCGCTTTCCCGTCAGCCCACTCACGCGGGATTGGGAGGACCTGGCCCTGTCGAGCTGCCATGACGGGGGTTCCTGCCTGTACCTCGCGGACCTGGGGGACAACTACGAGGAGCGGCCGTTCGCCCGGATCCTCCGCGTCGCCGAGCCCGATCCCGCGGCGAGCGGCGCTTCGCTCCATGCCGATGTCTTCCCCGTTCGCTTCCCGGACGGTGCGCGCGACGTCGAGGCCCTTCTCGTTCTACCGGGCGAACGGGTGCTCGTGGTCACGAAGGGACGCAACGACCCGGTAACCGTCTACCGCTATCCGGGCCCCCTGCGAGCCGACACCGTCGGGCTCGAGGAGATACAACGCCTGAGTGACGACCCGCCCGTCCTCCCGCGTGAGGTGACCGGAGGGTCTGTCGCCCCCGGGGGCGGGCTCGCCGCGCTTCGCACCTACGAGTCGCTCCAGTTCTACGACGTCCGATCCGACACGCTCGTGCCCGTGCGCGGCGGACTCGTGAACCTGCGCCCGTTGGGGGAGGCCCAGGGAGAGGGCGTGGGGATCGGGCCCGGCGGCGAGGTCGTTCTGACCTCAGAAGGAGGCCCGCTGGGTGGGCCGGGCTCCATGTCGATGGTGCGGTGCCGCCTGGAGGGGCTCTAGCAGGTCGCTGCCGGCACGCCCGGTGACGCGCTTCGGCGCGGCTGGCGCGTGCGCACCCGGACGCCTCACTTTGGCGGGCCTCCCCCACCCAGGGGTTCCAGGCGCACGACCGCTCGAACGTTCAGGAGTCCATGATGGATCGCAGCAAGCTCACCAAGCTCCTGGTCCTGGCGACGCTGATCGCGGGATCGCCCCTCGCGCCGCACCGGCTGACGGCGCAGGAGCAGGCCACCACACCTCCCACCATCGAGAGCAAGACCGAGGGGATGCGGAAGATGGACGGCTTCCTCCCGGTCTACTGGGACGAGAAAGCCGGCAAGATGTGGCTGGAGATCGGCCGATGGGACGAGGAGCTCCTCTACTATCCGTCGCTTCCCGCCGGACTCGGCCAGAATGACATCGGCCTGAACCGCGGTGACCTCGGCGGAGAACACGTCGTGAAGTTCGAGCGCGTTGGACCGAAGGTCCTCATGCAGGAGCCCAACTACCGTTACCGCGCCGTGTCGGACCGGCCGATGGAGCGGAAATCCGTGGACGACGGCTTCCCGACGTCGGTGCTCTGGGGCTTCACGGTGAGCGCGCAGACGGGAGACCACGTCCTGGTGGACGCCACGGACTTCTTCCTGCGCGACGCGCACGGCGTGATCCAGACGTTGCGACGTAGCAACCAGGGCACCTTCCGCCTGGATGCGTCCCGCAGCGCCTTCTATCTGCCGCGCACGAAGGTCTTCCCGGACAACACCGAAGTGGAGGTGACGCTCACGTTCACCTCCGACCAGCCGGGCGGGCTGGTGCTGAGCGTCACGCCGGACGCCGACGCGCTCACCGTGCGCGAGCACCACTCGTTCGTGAAGCTGCCTCCGCTGGATGGCAGCTACACGCCGCGCAAGGCGGACCCCCGCGCCGGATACGGTGGCATCGCCTACATGGACTACGCGCAACCGATCGACCGGGACCTGACGCAGCGCTTCATCGCGCGCCACCGGATCGAGAAGCGCAACCCCGGCCCTGCGCCGAGCGAGCCCGTCGAGCCCATCGTGTACTACCTCGACCCCGGCACACCCGAGCCCGTGCGCAGCGCGCTCCTCGAGGGCGGGCGCATGTGGAACCAGGCTTTCACGGCCGCGGGCTTCATCAACGGCTTCCGGATGGAAGTGCTGCCCGACACAGCCGATCCCATGGACGCGCGCTACAACGTGGTGCAGTGGGTGCACCGCTCGACGCGTGGGTGGAGCTACGGCAACTCCATCGTGGACCCGCGCACGGGCGAGATCCTCAAGGGTCACGTGACGCTCGGGTCGCTGCGCGTAAGGCAGGACTACCTGATCGGGGTGAGCCTCCTCTCGCCCTACGTGAACGGCGACGAGGACCCCACCGCGATCCGTGAGATGGCGCTGCAGCGCATCCGACAGCTCGCCGCACACGAGATCGGCCACACGCTCGGCTTGGCGCACAACTACCTCTCCAGCGCGCAGAAGGCCCACGGGGTGCAGTCCGTCATGGACTATCCGCAGCCCGTCGTCGCGCTCCAGAACGGACAGGTTCACCTCGGCCGGGACTCCTACGCGAACGAGATCGGTGCCTGGGACAAGATCACGATCCGCTACGGCTACACGGACTTCCCCGCGGGCACGGACGAGGACGCGGCGCTCGAACAGATCCTCCAGGAGGGCATCCGCAACGGCATCACGTTCATCACGGACCAGGACGCCCGCCCCGCGTCGAGCGCCCATCCGAACGTGCACCTCTGGGACAACGGCGCCAACGCGGCCGCCGAGCTGCAGCGCATGATGGACGTGCGTCGCGTGGCGCTGGACGGATTCGACGAGGCGGCCATCAAACGGGGTGAGCCGCTCGCGACCATCGAGGAGGCGCTCGTGCCGCTCTTCCTCTACCACCGCTACCAGACGCAGGCCGCCTCGAAGGTGGTGGGGGGGCAGTACTACACGTACGCGATGCGCGGCGACGGGCAGCAGCCGCTACGTCCGGTCCCCGCCGCAGAGCAGACCCAGGCGCTGGACGCGCTGGTGCGCACGCTGCGCCCCTCGGAGCTGACGATCCCGCGTGACGTGCTCGCCGAGCTCCCGCCCCGGCCCTTCCTCTTCAACCCGCACCAGGAGCTCTTCCGCCGTGAGACCGGCCTGGTGTTCGACGCGGTGGCCCCGGCCACCGCGGCGGCGAGCTTCACGCTCGAGTACCTCTTCGATCCCGCGAGGAGCGCACGCATGGTAGAGCAGAAGGCCCTCGACCCGTCGCTGCCCGGGTTGATGGACGTGATCGAGCGCGTGCGCCAGGCCACCTTCGGCGCAACTCCCGGTGACGGCTACGAGGCCGCCGTGAGTCGGGCGGTCGAGCAGGTGTTCGTGGACCGCCTCATGGCGCTCGCGGGGGACGCGCCCATGCCCCAGGTGCGCGCGGAGGCGCAGTACGAGCTCGAGCAGGTCGGCGTGCAACTCGCCCAGGCGTCCGACGGCGCGGGGCCGGAGGACCGGGCGCACTACCGCCTGCTGACCTCCGAGATCGGTCGGTTTCTCGCGCGACCGCACGCCCCGGCAGCCGAGCCGGGCGCGCCCAACATGCCTCCGGGTGACCCCATCGGCGACCCGGGCATGCAGTGGCTGGGAGGCCTCGGCGGTACGGCTATCGCCGGCGCCGCAGTGGGCACGCCCCAGGTCGACCTGAGCTGCGACTGGGACCCTTGGTGGTGGTAGCCGTCCGACGGCATCGGTCGACCTCGAGGGGCGGGTGCGGTCTTCGCATCCGCCCCTCGTCGCGTTGGACCCGCCCCCTTGCGTTCCCGTACATTATGTACAAATAATACAATCCATCCCAACCGGAGGACGGGTCGACCGGTCCAAGGAAGAGCACGCGAGGACCCCGGAGCGCAGACATGAAGCCGATCACGACCGCGGATGCCAGGAAGAACATGGCCGAGCTGCTGAATCGGGCGGCCTACGGAGGGGAGCGCTTCGTCGTGACCCGCCACGGCAAGGAGCTCGTGGCCATCGTTCCGGTCGCGGACGCCACGCTCCTGGAGCGGCTGCGCGCCCTTCTCGAGAAGCGTGACTATCAGGCGGCGCTCGAGGCGGTGGCGGAGCTGGGCACGGTCCCCTGGGAAGAAGTGCGTCGGGACCTGGATCTCTGACGCTGAGCATCCCGTGACCTGGCGCATCGAGCTGTCGCGTCCCGCCGTATGGGCGTTGCGATCGCTGTCCCGTGAGGACCAGCGCCTGGTGGCGGAGCGCATCCGCCTCCTGGAGGAGGCGGGCCCGCCCCCGGGGCTCGATCCGTCCAAATCCATGGACCTCCCCGCAGGATCGCAGTGCCTGGTGTGCGTGGTCGACATCGAGGGGCGACGGATCGTGATCGTGACGCTCAGGCCGGTCGAGGCCCCGGCGGGGCGTGTGGTGGCGGGCCTGCTCGGCAGGCTCCTCGGGCGATGGGTCGCATTCAGCGGAGGAGGGGGAGGAATGGGAGCACTCACGCAGGATCTCGCATTCGCGCTGCGCGCGCTCGGGAAGGCGCCCGGCTTTTCGGTCATCGCCGCGCTCACGCTCGCCCTCGGCATCGGTGCCGCGACGGCGATCTTCAGCGTCGCCGACGGCGTGCTCCTGACGCCGCTCCCCTACGGCGATCCGGACAGGGTGGTCACCGTGTGGAGCAGCTGGGTGAACTTTCCCGACAAGACGTGGGTCTCCGTCGGCGAGTACCAGGCGTGGGTGCAGGACAGCCGCTCCTTCGAGGACCTGGCGCTCTACTACACGGGCAGTGCCAACTTCACCGACCCCGACGACCCCGAGCGGGTCGGCGCCGCCGGCGTGACCCCGAACACCTTCTCCGTGCTGGGCGTCCAGCCCGTGCTCGGCAGGATCTTCACCCGGGACGAGGCAAGGGAAGAGGCGCCGCTGGTGCTGCTCGGATACGACCTCTGGCAACGCCGCTTCCACGGCGATCGCGGCCTGGTCGGGCGGACGGTGGAGATCGACGGCACCGCCCGCACCGTTCTCGGCGTCCTCCCGCGCGGGTTCGTTCTGCCCGTCGACTACGCATCGCCCTCCGTCAGCGAGGTCTTCGAGCCCGAGTACGTGGACCGGGACGCGCCGGACCCCGTGCGCACCAACGGAGGCAACCACGGCTCGTACGTGGTCGGCCGCCTGAAGCCCGGCGTCACCGTCTCCCAGGCGCGGACGGACCTGATCGAGCAGGCCGACCGCTGGGTGGCCGAGGGCAGCCGACGCGCCGAGATGCAGTATGTGCCGCGCGTCTACGCGGCCAGGGACGACATCGTCGGTACGGCGCGAGGAACGATCCTGGTGCTGCTGGGCGCGGTGGCGTTCGTGCTCCTGATCGCGTGCGGCAACGTGGCCAACCTGTTGCTCTCCCGTGCGGACGCGCGTGCTCGGGAGATCGCGGTGCGCGCCGCGCTCGGGGCGGGGCGGATCCGGCTCGTGCGCCAGCTTCTCACCGAATCACTCGTGCTTTCGCTGGCGGGCGGCGCGCTGGGCCTCGCCCTCGCGGCCCTCGGCGTACGGGCGCTCCTCGCGGTGGACCCGACCGCGGTGCCTCGGACCGACAACATCCACGTGAACGGCCCGCTCCTGGCGTTCACCCTGGGTGTCTCGATCCTGTCGGCCCTCCTCTTCGGCCTGATTCCCGCGCTCCGCGTGTCGCGCGGGCACGTGGGGCGCACGCTGACCGACGGCGCTCGGGGGGCCGGCGCGGTCGCTCGCTCGAATCGCACGCAGGGTCTGCTCGTGGCCGCGCAGATGGCGATGGCGGTGCTCCTCCTCACGGGCTCCGGGCTGATGATCCGCACGTTCGTGGGACTCCTCTCGGTGGACCCCGGCTTCCATCCCCAGCGCGTCCTCACCATGCGCCTCACCGCACCGAGCGCGAGCTATCCCGGGCGTGCCGACGTGGTGGCGTTCTACGACGAGCTTCTCCGTCGCATCCGCGAGCTCCCCGACGTGAGCGCCGCGGGTGCGGCCAGGCTCCTCCCGCTGGGAAGCACCATGGGCGATTCGGGCTTGCGGGTGGAGGGCTACGTGCCCGCGCCCGACGAGTCCACCCAGGCCGACTGGCAGTGGGCCACCCCGGGCTACTTCGAGGTCATGGGCATTCCTCTCGTGGAGGGCCGCACCTTCCACGAGGGGGACGACGGGGACGGGCAGCAGGTCATCCTCGTCAACCGGTCGCTCGCGCGCCACTACTTCGGAGATCGCAGTCCCCTGGGCGCCCACATCAGCGTGTTCGACGGGCGGTTGAACTCGGCGGATCATCGCGACTGGGCCACCGTCGTCGGGGTGGTGGGGGACGTTCGCCACAACGGCATCACGGCCCAGGCCAAGGAGCGCTTCTACCGACCGCTCGCACAGGTCGCCTCGTCGATGCGCAGCGTGACGCTCACCATCCAGGCACAGACAGGCGATCCAACGGCCCTGGTCGGGCCCGTTCGACGCGTCATTTCGGCGATGGACCCCCGCATGCCCGTCGCCGAGGTGCGCACGATGGATCAGGTGATGGCCGCCTCGATCGCCCAGCCGCGCTTCGCGATGCTCCTCCTCGGGGTGTTCTCCGGGGTCGCGCTCTGTCTCGCGATCGTGGGCATCTACGGCGTGCTCGCCTACGTCGTGAGCCGGCGCACGCCCGAGATAGGGATCCGCATGGCGCTGGGTGCCGACGGCGGCAGGGTGGTGAGAATGGTGGTACGGCAGGGGATGGGCATGGCGTCGGCCGGGGTGGTCATCGGTGTAGTGGCCTCGCTCGGCATGACACGGTTCATGCAGGGGATGCTCTACGGCGTGACGCCTTCGGATCCGGCCACGTTCGTCTCCGTCCCCCTCCTGTTCGGGGCCGTCGCGCTCCTCGCCTGTTGGATCCCGGCAGCCCGAGCGGCGCGGGTACAGCCGGCGGTGGCGTTGCGGGGCGAATAGCCCGGGGAGGCCGATGCCCCGCAACGACGTCGAGCGTCAGGGGGTCCGCGGCCTTCGGCGGGACTCGGCCTCCGCCAGGGCGCGCTCGATCCGGCGGTCCGGGATGAACCAGATGACGGCGACCAGGCCGTAGATACCCAAGGCCATGGCTTCGTGCAGGAAGGCGGCCGGGATGGCGACGGCGTAGAGGACGGGTGAGATCTTGCCCTTCCAGTCGCTTCCGATCGCCCGCGCGAGGATCGAGTCGCGTCCCTCCAGAGCCAGGATCCGTCCCTGGAGGATGTAGTAGGCCATCGCCGCCATCAGCAGCACAACGCCATAGACCGCCGTAGGCGCCGGGGCGAAACGACTCTCGCCCATCCATCCCGTCACGAACGGCACCAGGGACAGCCAGAAGAGGAGGTGGAGGTTGGCCCAGAGGACCGCCCCGTTCACGCGGCTCGTGACAGCCAACATGTGGTGGTGGTTGTTCCAGTAGATTGCCAGGTAGACGAAGCTCAGCACGTAGCTGAGCAAGACCGGCCAGAGCCCGCGCAGGGCGGAGAGCTCGGCACCGTGCGGCGCCCTCATCTCGAGGACCATGATCGTGATGATGATGGCGAGCACGCCATCGCTGAACGCTTCGAGCCGGTTGGTCTCCATCCTCCCCCCGCCGAAGGAGATCGGGTCGGTCGACCGGCCCCGTCGCGGCCGGATCCGATGTCCCGGGACGATACCGGTGGCCGACGTACGCCGCCACACACACGATGTCACGGGCTTCCCCTGCTTGCCGTCGGCCGAACGGGTCGCATTTTGAGGACCAGCCCTCCCTACCCCTCAGCCGAGGGTCTCCGATGATCGCTCGTCGCTCGTACCGCGCCACCGTTCTCCTTCTCCTCCTGGCCACGGCCGCGTTCCCGCTGGCCGCCCAGAAGGTCACCTCGCCACGCTCGTTCCTGGGTTACGAGATCGGCGCGGACTATCAACTCGCCAGCTACGCCCAGCTCGAGGCCTACTGGGCCAGACTCGCCGAGGAAAGCCCGCGGATGGTGGTGCAGGACATCGGACCCACGGCGGAGGGTCGCCGCGAGCTCATGGCGATCGTGACGTCGCCGGAGAACCAGGCCCGCCTAGAGCACTACCGGCAGATCTCCCGGACGCTCGCCCTGGCGGACGGCGTGGACGAGGACTCGGCTCGCGTGCTCGCCCGCGAGGGTAAGGCCGTGGTCTGGATCGACGGAGGACTGCACGCTTCGGAGGTCCTGGGTGCACAGCAGCTCATGGAGACCGTCTACCAGATGGTGAGCCGGAGCGACGAGGAGACGCTCCGCTTCCTCGACGACGTGATCATGCTGTTCGTGCAGGCCAACCCCGATGGCCAGGACCTTCTCGCGAACTGGTACATGCGGGAGAAGGACCCGCTCAAGCGCACGACGGGCGGCATCCCGGTGCTGTACCACAAGTTTGTCGGGCACGACAACAACCGGGACTCCTACATGGTGTCCCAGCCCGAGACCGAGAACATGGCGCGCATCCTGTACATCGACTGGATGCCGCAGATCATGTACAACCACCACCAGGTGGGACCTGCCGGCGCCATCATGTTCGCCCCCCCGTTCCGCTATCCGGCGAACTACAACATCCACCCTCTCGTCCTGGCCGGCATCGAGAAGGTGGGGATGGCCATGCAGGGGCGCTTCGTCGAGGAGCAGAAGCCCGGCGTCACCATGCGGGGCGGCGGTCCGTTCTCGACCTGGTGGAACGGCGGGCTGAGGACCACCGCCTACTTCCACAACATCATCGGGCTGCTCACGGAGACGCAGGGCAACCCAACGCCGATCCAGATCCCCTTCGTCCCCAGCCGCATCATGCCGAGCGGCGACGCGTTCATGCCGATCGCGCCGCAGACCTGGCACTTCCGGCAGTCCATCGACTACGAAGTGACGGCAAACCGAGCGGTGCTCGACTACGCGTCGAAGAACCGCGAGGAGCTCCTGCTGAACATCTGGCGGGCAGGCCACGACGAGATCGAGCGCGGTAACACCGACACCTGGACCCTCACCCCGAAGCGGATCGCGCATCTGCGTGCGGTCCTGGCGCGCGACGGCAACGAGGAACGGTTCCTCGGCCCCCAGACGGGCGCGCTAGCCGGGTATTTCTCCTCCGGCGTCCCCGTGGACTACTTCGCCGAGCTGCGGCGCCCCGACGACCGCGACCCGCGCGGCTATATCATTCCGCGGGACCAGCCCGACTTCCCCACGGCCACCAAATTCGTCAACACGCTGATCAAGAACGGCGTGACCGTGCTGGGTACCACCCGGGACTTCCAGGTGCAGAACAAGACCTACCCCGCGGGCTCCTGGGTCGTGAAGACCGCCCAGGCCTACCGGGCCCACGTCCTCGACATGTTCGAGCCCCAGGACCACCCCAACGACTTCAAGTACGAGGGCGGCCCGCCCGTCGCGCCCTACGACAACGCCGGCTACACCCTTGCCTTCCAAATGGGTGTTCGCTTCGACCGCATCCTCAGCGGGTTCAGCGGACCCTTCGAGCGCGTCGAAGGCCTGGCCACCCCACCTGCGGGCCGCGTGGCCGACGCGGAGGGAGCCGCCGGCTTCCTGCTGAGCCATGCCGTCAACGACGTGGCCACGGTCACGAACCGTCTCCTCGCCATGGGTGCCGACGTTAACTGGCTAAAAGAGCCAATGACAGTTAGGGGAAGGGTGTTCCCCGCCGGAACGGTGTACGTGCCGGCCAGGGGACAAGTTGTGGAAAAGCTGTCGGAGTGGGCCTCGGAGTTGGGCATCGATGTGCAAGGAACGCCGGCTGCTCCCACCGTTCCCATGCTCGCGATCAACCGGGTCCGCATCGCGATCTGGGACCAGTACGGCGGGTCCCAGCCGAGCGGTTGGACCCAGTGGCTCTTCGAGCAGTTCGAATTCCCTTACCAGGTTGTGTATCCCAAGACCCTCGACGCCGGGCATCTCAGAGATCAGTACGATGTTCTGATCTTCCCCACGGAGGCGATCCCGGCCACCGACGGAGCGGGCGGCGACTTCGAGATCTTCGGATCCACGCCGGAGAACATCCCCGAGGAGTACCAGGACCGCCTGGGACGCATCACGGTAAAGGAAACCGTGCCCCGGCTCATGGAGTTCCTCGAGGCCGGAGGCACCATCGTCACCGTGGGGAGTTCGACGGTCCTAGCCCGTCACGCCGGGCTCCCGCTCTCGAACCACCTGGTCGACGGCCAGGGGAAGCCGCTCGGGGAGGACCAATTCTACGTGCCCGGGTCCGTGCTTGGCGTGCACGTCGATCCCACCCTCCCGGTTGCGTGGGGGTTGGGTGACGAGTTGGACGTCTTCTTCGACAACAGCCCGGTCATGCGCCTGGATCCGGCCGGGGTTGGCATGGGGGTCCGACCGATCGCGTGGTTCGACTCCCCCACGCCCCTCCGGTCGGGATGGGCGTGGGGTCAGGAGCGTCTGCAGGGGGGCGTGGCCATGGCGGAAGCCAAGGTCGGGCAGGGCAATCTGTTCCTGTTCGGACCGGAGATCACGAACCGGGGCCAGCCGCACGGCACCTTCAAGCTCCTGTTCAACGGGATCTTCCTGGCGGGCGCGCGGGAGCGTGCGGGACGCCCCATCTCGTGACCACGCCCTCGGGTTGGGCCGGCTCTTCTCTCCGCGAGCTTCGGAGGGGACTCCACGTGATCGAGTCCCACGTGGACGAGTTCGACGTCCGGTGTGCCGTCGTCACGGGCGCGGACGGCGCCCTGGTGTGGGACACGCTCGCCCACCCCGAGCAGATGCGGTCGGTTTCGGCCCTGGTGGAGGACCGGATGGTGACGGTCGCGTACAGTCATGCGGATTGGGATCACGTGTGGGGCGTCGCCGCACTTCCCCCCGGGGGCGATATCGTGGCGCACGAGGAGTGTGGGTCCCGCTTCCGTCACGAGGTGCCGGAGGAGCTGGCGCGCCGGCGGGCGCTGGAGCCCGGCCGGTGGAAGGAGGTTCAGATCCGCCCGCCGACGCGCACGTTCATCGAGGCGCTGGAAATCGATCTCGGAGGGGTCATCGTGCGACTGTCCCATCTTCCGGGCCACACGCCCGACTGCTGTGTGGCCTGGATCCCCACATGGGGTGTGCTCCTCGCCGGGGACGCGGTGGAGACGCCGCTGCCCATGCTCAACGACGGGAAGGCGATCCCCGTCTGGCTTGACGGACTCCGGCAGTGGGAGGAGGAGGAGGCCCTCGACCTTGTCGTCCCCTCCCACGGACGGGTCGGGGGCCCGGAGCTGCTCTCGGAGACGCGCGCCTACCTCGAGGCGGTTCATCACGGCGCGACGCCGCCGCGCCTGAGTGACCTCCCCGCCTTCTATCGACGCGCCCACGCGGACAACGTGCGCCTGGTCCGAGGTGACGATCAGGCGGGGGAGTAGCCCCAGGATCCACACGACGCCCTTGACCGGATTTCTCCGGCCCGCTAATAGTTGCATATGCCAACTATCCTTCCCACTCTGGATCCGGGCGTCCTCAGGGACGCGGGTGACCTTTCCAGAGCGCTGAGCGACCTGATACGCGTGGTGCAGTTCCGCGACCGTGACCGGGCTTGTTGCTACGACGTCAGCGTGAGTCAGTGCTACGCGCTCAAGGCCGTCGTGGAGCGAGGCCCGCTCGCGGTCAATGACCTAGCGGCCGAGCTGTACCTGGACAAGAGCACGGCCAGCCGTGTGGCGAACGGGATCGAGGAGAAGGGATACGTGGCGCGCGAACGCGACGCGCGGGATGGGCGCGTGATCCGCCTGGTGGCGACGCCCGAGGGCGCCGCGCTCCACGGGCGCATCGAGGGGGACCTGGCGCGGGAATACGCGGAGCTGCTTATGGACTTCGATCCGGAGGTGCGAGCTGCCATCACGCGCCTCCTGGGGCGCCTGGCGGTTTCCTTCGCCGCCCGGGTGGAGGCGTCGGGCGGGAGCTGTTGCAGGGTGGGTTGATCAGTTGGGGGCCCGCGATGGGGCATCTCCTTTTCACATCCGACGATAGTTGCATTGCACAACTTCCAGGGAGGAGGGGTATGAGTCACGCGAAAGAGGACATCCGCCGGGCCGTACGCGATCGGTACGCGCACGCCGCCACGAAAGACGAGGCCTGTTGCGGCCCGTCATGCTGCGGAGGCGACGGCGCGGAGGCGACCGCACGCGCCATCGGATACGACGGGGACGCGCTGAGGGAGATCCCCGCGGACGCGAACCTCGGCCTCGGGTGCGGCAACCCGACTGCTATCGCGTCGCTCGCGGCCGGGGAGGTGGTGCTCGACCTGGGATCGGGGGCCGGCATCGATTGCTTCCTCGCCGCCCGACGGGTGGGGCCGGGCGGGAAGGTCATCGGCGTCGACATGACGCCGGAGATGGTGGCCCGTGCCCGTGCGAACGCCGAGCAGGCGGGCTACGCGAACGTCGAGTTCCGCCTGGGCGAGATCGAGGCGCTCCCAGTGGCCGACGCCACCGTCGACGTGGTCATATCGAACTGCGTGCTGAACCTGAGCCCCGAGAAGGACCGTGTGCTCCGCGAGGTCCATCGGGTGCTCCGTCCGGGGGGCCGGGTCGTCGTTTCGGACCTCGTGTCGGACCGAGGCGTGCCCGACGTGGTGGCAGGCTCACTGGACGCCGTCGCAGGCTGCCTCCCCACGCCGCGGGAGCGATACCTGGAGGAGTTCCGCAGCGCGGGCTTCGCCGACGTGCGCATCACCGAAGAGAAGCAGTATCCGACCGACTACATCCTGGCCGACGAAGGCGTGCGCGCCTTTCTGCGCGAGCACCCGGAGTCGGGCGCCGAGCTGGAGGCGTTCGCCGGATCCATCTTCGGAGCCCACTTCGAGGCTTCGAAGAGCTGAGGGCGTCCGGTTACCGCGTGTAGATCAGCACGGCGCCGTTGGCCGCGATCGACCCGAACTGGAACTGCGCGTCGATGGCGCTCACGACCTCGATCCGGTCGATGGTCTGCGGATCGAGGTTCATCAGGATCTGGTCCGGGTTGGGCATGATGAGGTCGTTCACGAAGACCGCGGCCTGGTTGCATCCCATGCTTCCGGCGGTGCGACGACTGACCTCTACGCAGAGGCCGGGAACGACGACGCCGGTCGCGTCCGTGATCTGGACCTCGCGGATGCTCAGTCCGGGCGCGTTCATGTTCCTCAGCAGGTCACCCATGTTCTGGACGCGCGGCAAGATGGGCTCGATCTCGGCGCGGGTGAAGACGTCGGCACGCTTGTCCACGGCGACGCTCGTGCGCCCGAACCGCGTGCGGGCGGTGACCACGAGTCCCTCCACCTCGACCGCCTGGGGTGCCATGTGGATCTCGATGTCGACCGTCTCCTGGCTGAAGACGGTCACGGAGTCCGTCCGCTGCCCATAGCCCAGGTATTCGGTCGTGATCAGATGCCGGCCCGGCGGCAGTCCGTCCAGAACGAAGCTCCCCTTCGAGTCCGTGATCTGGCTCAGGTCGGTGCCCAGCACGGAGACCACGGCACCATTGAGCGGCGCACCCGTCTGGTAGTCGAGTACCTGTCCGACGAGGGAGCCCTGGGCGGACAGGAGCATCATCAGGTCCTGGATCGCCGCGCCCCCCTGCGGCACACTGACGACCTCCGTCCGGCCCGCGCTCTGGCCGAACTGCGCCTGGAGCTTCACGTCGCGGCCTGCCGGGATGGTGCACAGGCGGTAGTAGCCGTTCTCGTCCGTTCGCGTCTCCACCCCGTCGGGATCGCCGGGTCGGCGCTGCGCGGGACGGGCCGTCACCATGGCGCGCGGAAGCGGAACGCCGGTCAGCGAATCCGTCACCACGCCCGCGACGGAGGCGTAGCCAGGCCCGGCCTGCTCCGCCATGCACCACCCCATCAGCAGCGTCCTGTTGGACGGCACGGCCAACTCCACCTCGACGTCCTCCCCCGAACGGAAGGAGACCTGCTTCGACGGCGCGCTGACGCCGAGCGCCTGGAGCCGCGGGTGGAAGAACGACACCCAATGCTCCCCGGCAGGGATCCCCGAGAGATCGAAGCGCCCCTCGTCGTCGGCGTCCGCCATCGCTGTGGTTCCCAACACCGCCACCCGCGCGCCCGCGAGCGGTTTCATGTCCGTGCTGTCGAACACCACTCCGCGCAGGGTGGCGGGCCTGGAATCGTTCTGCGCGCTCAGTCCGCGCGCCATGGCGCCGCACAGTGCGGCCGCCACGCACACGGTCGCCGCGGTGCGCGTCAGGCCTTCGAGTGAACGATCCCTCGACGTCTTCATGCCGGTCCTGCCCTCATTCTCGTGTTCGCGGCGCGCAAGATAGCCCCCGGCAACGTCCCACAGGAATACGACGTCGGCGAGGCTTCATGTCCAGGGGGCCATCGCTCAGCCCCAGATGTCGAAGAAGTCGACCTTCTTCCTTCCCACCGACCGTCGCTTCTCCCCGGCCAGATAGGCCATGAGCATCGCCGCGGCTTCCTCCATACGCCGATCGGGCGTGAGGGGATCCCGCCGGGCCGTCTCCGGCGCGGTCTCCACCATCGTGAGCACGGCGCGGAGGCCCAGCCGCACGCCGACCGATGGGTCCGGGTGGGTGATCTCGGCCGAGCGCGCGAGGAGGAGCTCCTCGATTCCGCGAATCACGTGCGTGTGGAAGGCCAGGTACGCGTGTTCGCGCGCGCCGGCCGCCCGCTCGAGCGCTCGAAGGTACGAGGCGCGCGAGCGACCCGTCTCTTCGAGAAGGCGCACCGCGCCCTGGACCACCTGCCTCAGATCGAGACCGCTCCAGTCCCGGGACGCCAACGTCTCGTCCCAGCGTGCGGCAGCCTCCCGCCAGACGCGTTCACCAAGGTACTCGAGAAGGTCGTCCTTCCCGCCGAAGCGTGCATAGAAGGACCCGACGGAGGAGCCGGCCCGCTCCACGATGGCCTGGACGGTCAGGCCCTCCGGTCCTTCCTGTTCGAGGATGTCGAGCGCGGCCCGCACGATCCGCTCGAGCGTGCGCCGCGAGCGGGCCTGCTGGGGGGGGTTGTGGTGCGCGGTTTCTTCGGTCATGCGCGTCCAGGAATAGAATTCTAGTTCTAGATATCTCCAATCACGTTCTCGGGCAAGGGTCTTGTCACGTACCTCCACGTCACGGTCCCGATCGTGACAGGGGATCCGGGGATCGCGCCAGGGGAGCCGCCGCACTGTCAAGATTCCGACAGGATCATCTTCCTGACGCAGTCCTGACGCCAGCGGACCACGGTGCACCTCCCTCACCGAACCCGACCCACGGAGGTGGAACATGTCGTCCCCTGTCGCCGCCACGCCCCTCAGCCTCCTGTCCCCCCCGTACCGGACGCTGCGCCCGGTGACGGGCGGAGGCCGGCAACTCAAGCTCGAAGGGCGGCGGCCCGGGTGCGCCCTGGTCTGGGACATGGCCATCGGGGTTCGGCAGCAGGACGTCGGCGTGGTGCGCGGCCGTCCCGGAGGGCTTCCGCTGCTCGTCGTCCTCCCGCCCGTCGAAGACCTGTCGCGGGAAACCACCCTCGTGCAACTCCTCGAGGAAGCCAGGCCCCAAGGCATCCTCCCGCACCACGGGACGCCCTCGGCCGAGGACCTCGCGTCCGTGCTCCGTCAGCCCCCCGAGGACCTCGGCAGCGAGGTCGCCGAGTACGTTCGATGGCGCGGGATCCCCCTCGACCGGGAGACGGGCCGACTCGTAAGGAAGATCGTCGGGTTGTCCGCGGAGCTGCGCTCGGTGTCGGGACTGGCCAGGGCCCTGTATCTCTCCCGTCGGGCGTTGGGGCGTCGTTTTCTGTCGCGGGGACTCCCCGTACCGTCCCATTGGCTGCATTTCTCCCGGCTCCTGCGCGTCGCGATCCGGCTCCAGAATTCGGAGGACAGCGTGCTCTCCGTCGGCTATGAGCTCGGCTATCCAGATGGCTTCTCGCTCAGCAACCAGATGGCGCGCCTGACAGGCCACCGCCCGAGCGAGGTGCGGATGTACCTCGGATGGGAATGGGTTCTGGAGGCGTGGCTTCGACAGGAGGCCGATACGGGGGGCCTCGCACCGGAGCTCACCGTCGAGTTCCTCGTCCCCCAGGGGCCGGACGTCAAGCGAAGGGTGAGCCTTCCGACCGCTCGTCGCCCCGATGCGGTCCAATCGGAGAAGGCCATCGGTTGAGAGCGCCCTTGCCGGGACGCGGCCGAGGGGGGAAGATTCGCCTTCCCCCCTCGGGATCATGAATCCGGCGTGAGGACGGATACCGTCCGCCACGCCTCGCAGGAGGTCTCCTGCCCATGCCCCAGCCTCGACACGCTGCAGCGAGGTTGACGCTGTTCGGGGGTCCGGAGGTTCGTGGCCCCGGCAACGAGGTCCTGAGCCTGACCCCGACGCACGAGGCGTTGCTCACGCTCCTCTGGGGTCAGGAGGAGCAGGGCCTCACGCGCCGCAGAGCCATCTGGCTCCTCTGGGAGGACGACGATTCCGCGCGTAGCCGTCATCGCCTGAGCCAGGTACTGCATGAGCTGCGAGCCCGGCTTGGAATCGACCCGGTGTCCGTCTCCGGGGACGACGTTCTCATGGCAGCCTGGGAGGCACTTCCCTCCGACCTCGCGGACTACCGCGCGGCGCTTCGGAACGGTTCGCTCCAGAAGGCTCTCGTCGTGGTCGAGCGCGGGTTCGCGCCTCGTCTGAAGCGCATCCCCGGCGAGGAGTACGACGACTGGATCACAGCGAAGCGCGCGAGGCTCCGGCGCGAGCTGCGCGAAGTCGCGGCCAGGGCCTGGGACGAGCATCAGCCCAAGGGCGGGTGGCGCAGGGCCCGCGACGCCGCCGAAGTGCTCCACGCCCTGGATCCGGAAAGCGAGTCGGCGTTGCGAAACGTCGTCGAGTCGCGCGCCATGACAGGCGGGTTCGAGGCCGCCGAGGCTGCCTTTGCGGCGTTCGTCGACAGCATGGAGGACGGATCCGAGGTCGAAGCGGAGACCCGCGCCCTGATCGAGCGCGTCCGCCGTCTCTCCGGAGAGCGCGAGCTCGGTCCGCCACGGGACGACGCGGCGCCCCCTCCGCTGGTGGGGAGGAAGCAAGATCTCGAGACCGCGAGGAGACTGCTCGATCGTGTGCGGGGAGGCGGGTTCGAGTTTCTCGTGCTCCAAGGCGATGCGGGCATCGGCAAGACCCGGCTCCTCGAGGAGATCCGGAGAGAGGCCCACATCAAGGGCTTTCGCTGCATGCAGGCACGGTCCGTGGAGCTCGAGAGGCGCATCCCTCTCAATCCCCTGATCGACGCGCTCAGCCATCCCGAGGTCGGGCGGTACCTGCGGGCCCTGGACGACCCGTGGCGGGCCGTGATCGCCGCCCTTCTTCCGCACCTTCCCGAGGGGATGGAGCGTCCGGTCGTCCCGCCCATCGCGGAGAGCAGCCTGTCACGGCGGCTCTACGACGCCTTCTCGATCCTGTTCGCCCGCCTCGCCGAGAACGAGCCTACGATCCTGTTCCTCGATGATCTGCAGTGGGCAGATGCCACGACGGTGGCCGTTCTCCAGTTCGTGCAGCGACGATGGCGGTCAGGGTCGCTGGGCGTGATCGGTACCATCCGACCCGACCTGGTAAGGGGGGGCGATGGTGTGGTGAAGTATCTGGAGGAGAACGACGACCTCCCGGTAACCCGAATCAGGGTGGGGGAGCTGGACCCAGAGGAGGCCGTGGAGCTCGTCGCGCTCGTGTCCGAGGGGGCCCTCGACGCCGTGACCATGCGCAGGTTGTGCGCGCTGGCGGGCGGGAACCCCTTCTACCTCATCGAGATCACCAAGGACTACCTGGGCGGCCAGCTGCTGATGCCCGAGGTGCCGAACGACGCGATCACCATACCCATGTCGCTTCGGCAGCTCGTGGATCCACGGATCGAGGCGTTGAGCGACCGCGCGGCGCAGGCGGCGTCGCTTCTGGCGATCTGGGGACGGTGGGCGACGCTCACCGACCTCGCGGCGTTGGTGGCCGTGTCACCGCACGATCTCGTCGCAGACGTCGAAGAGCTGGAGCGGCATCGGCTGGTGGTCGTGGACCGTGACCAGATTCGTATAACCCACGAGCTCTTTCGGGGCACGCTGTACCACCGGTTGAGCGAAACGCGGCGGGCGGTTCTGCATCGCACCATTGCCGAGCATCTCGTGTCGGGCGATCAGCCCCAACCGGGGGAACTCGCGATCCACTTCGGCCGAGCAGGCGACCGTGCGAAGGCTGCACGGTTCGGTCGCGAGGCAGCCGACGCGGCGTTGGAGAACGGCGCGATGGCCGAGGCCGCCTACTTCCTCCAGGTCGTCATGGAGAACGAAAGCGACGAGCGGCTGCGCGCCGAGGCGACTGGAGATCTGGCGAGCGTGCTGCACATGAAGCGGGAAATCGCTCGCGCGATTCCC
>CAZPZU010000036.1:0-9594 GCA_964591135.1 uncultured Gemmatimonadaceae bacterium
GGATGCGTACCGTAGGAACCGTGAAGTGGTTCAACGACCAGAAGGGTTTCGGATTCATCACCCCGGACGGCGGCGGCAAGGACTGCTTTGTCCACCATTCGGCCATCCAGGCCGAGGGCTTCCGGACCCTCGCCGAGGGTGACCGCGTGGAGTTCGAGGTCGTGCAGGGCACCAAGGGCCCCGCGGCCGAGAACGTGACCAAGGTCTGACCCTTCCAGGGCCGATGACCCATCGGGCCGCCCGTCCTTCGGGACGGGCGGCCCGATTCACTTCCGGAGGTTCCGTGACGCGCGCCGCATCCCTCCTCGCTCTTCTCCTCGCCCTTTCCCTCGCCGCCTGCGGCGCCGACGAGCGCCCGCCACCTCCCGCACAGACCATCAACCCGCTCTTCACCCCCAAGCGGTTGACCGAGACGGCACCCGAGACCTTCCGCGCCCGCTTCGAGACGTCCGCGGGGGATTTCGTCGTCGAGGTCCATCGTGCCTGGGCGCCGCTCGGCGCCGACCGCTTCTACAACCTCGTGAAGAACGGCTTCTACGACGACACGCGCGTCTACCGCGTGATCGACGGCTTCATGGCCCAGTTCGGGATGAACGGTGACCCGCGCGTGAACATGGCCTGGAAGAACGCGATCATCGTGGACGACCCCGTCACGCAGTCGAACCGGCGCGGTCGCGTAGCGTTCGCGAAGGGCGGACCGCACTCCCGCACCACCGAGGTCTTCGTCAGCCTGCGCGACAACGCCGCGCTCGACGAGCGCGGCTTCGCTCCGTTCGGCGAGGTCGTCGAGGGAATGGACGTCGTCGACGGCTTCTACGCCGGCTACGGCGACGGTCCCCCACGCGGGGACGGACCCTACCAGGCCCAGGTGCAGGCGCAGGGCAACGCCTATCTCGACGTGAGCTTCCCCGAGCTGACCCGGATCGCACGGGCGACCTTGGAGGCCGGCGGCGCCTGAGAGCCCTCCGCCGACGCCGCGATCGTGGCGTCGGCCACCGAGTGGGTTGCGGTCGGTACGGGGGCGGGGAGATCGTTGACCATGACCTGGTCCCTCCAGTTCACGATCTGGGCGCTCCCGCCCCTTCTGGCGGTCCTGGTCGTGCTGAGGGACCTCGAGTACCTCTGGCCGCGACGACGAGAAGCAGGCGCGACCGCGCTGATGGCCGTGTTGCTGTCCTCGGGGCTGTGGGCGCTGCTCGCGCTCGTGGCCGTGATCAGCTCGCGGCTCGAGGTGAAGGCGTTGCTGGAGCGCGCCGAGTACGTCCCGGGTGCGCTGGCGCCGGTCGCGTGGGTTGCCTTCGCTATCACCTACGCCCGGGGTCGCAGGCTCACCAGTTGGCCGCTCCTCCTCCTCTACGCGTTGTCCTTGGTCACCATCGGCATCGCGGTGGGGGAGGATCCCTCGGGCCTCCTGATGCGCGACGCCAAGCTGACCGACCTCGGGGGCGTGTCCGGGCTGAGCGTCGTGCACGGGGCCTGGCACTGGGTCCAGGCCACCGTGCGGACGGTGGCCGTCGTCGCCTCCGCGTTCGTGCTGTCCGGCCACCTGGCGGAGCGGCGCGCCCGAGGTGCGGTCGGTTGGGTCGTGCTGGGGTCCGCGCTGGCGGTGGTACCCACCCTGGCCCACCTCGTCCTGGCCTCCGGCGACACATGGGCGAACCAGGCCCCGACCGGCTTCGCGCTGGGAGCCAGCGCGCTCGGGCTGGGACTCATGCGGCGTCGCCTGCTGGACATGGGACCGATCGCCCGCACACTCGTGATGGACGAGCTGCCGGACCCCATCGTCGTGCTCGACGGACGGGGCCGTATCGTCGACGCCAACCGGGCGGCGCAGTCGGGGCTCGGGCTGCGGCCCTATGGCGACGTCCCCGTCCCGCTGGGGACGTTGTGGGCATCGTCACGACCGGAGCCACCCGAGCCCGCGCCCATCGATCTCGAGGTCGCCGGCGCCACGGGCACGGAGCGGCGCACCTTCGAGGTGAGGGTGACGCACCTCGGTGAGCGCGGCCGGCACAGCCACTCGGCGATCCTCCTGCGCGACATCACGGAGCGTGCGCGGATGGAACGTGACCTGCTGCAGGCGTCGGATGCGCTGAGGGGCGCCAACCAGGACCTCAAGCGTCTGGCCAACACCGACGTGCTGACCGGCCTGGCGAACCGACGTCGCTTCATGGAGGCGCTGGAGGCGGAGATCGACCGTGCCGAGCGCTACGACCGCGCCCTGTCCCTCGTGCTCGTCGACCTCGACCACTTCAAGGAGGTCAATGACACGCACGGCCATGCGGGGGGAGACGAGGTGCTTCGTGCCGTGGCGGGCGTGCTCGCGGCGGTCTGTCGTGACGTCGACCTCGCCGCCCGCATCGGCGGCGAGGAATTCGCGATCCTCCTCCCCGAGACGGACGCCAGGGGCGCGGAGCGTGTCGCCGAGCGCACCCTTGGACGCATCGCGGACGGCCACCACCGAGCGCCCTCGGGGGCCGGCTTCCACATCACCGCGAGCGCCGGCGTGTCGTCGCTCGGTCGCGAGGTGACATCCGGCGAGGGGTTGCTCCAGGCGGCGGACGACGCCCTGTACCGGGCGAAGAGCGAAGGCCGCAACCGGGTGATCGCCGCGGACTGAGTACGAGCCGACGGCTCAGGTCCGCTCCAACAGCAGGTTCCCCGAGAAGCGTCGCCACTGCTCGCGACGCCTCCGCGACTGGAATCGCCCCAGCAGGTCCCAAAGCCACGCCCCGCGCATCCGTCGCGACAGGCGGCGCGCGTCCTCCCAGGTCGGGTGCCACTCCGCCTCGCGCCAACCGTGCGGCTCGAAGAAGCCGGGGCCGGATTCGGGCGCGAAGCGGAAGGGAGCGACGTCCGAAGCCAGGGACCCGCCCCACGAGCGAAGCATCATCTTCAGGAGCTGCGGGCTGGCGAGGTCCGTCAGCCACCACCGCAGGGACGGCTGCGCGTGCAGCGCGCCGGCGAGCTCGGCCACGTTGGCGTCTCCCAGATAGACCAGCAGCCCCTCGCTCACCACCATCGCCCGCTCCGCTTCCGCGACCCGGGCCAGCGCAGCGGTACGCTGGCCGGCGTCGGTGAGGTCGGCTCGCACCGCCTCGTAACGGCACCGGGGGGTCTCGGCTCCCATCGTCTCGAGCTTGTAGTCGAGGATGCCCGGGAGGTCGACGTCCAGCCACACGAGCTCCGGAGGAAGCTCCATGCGCCACGCCCGCGTGTCGAGTCCGGCCGCCAGGTTGACCACCATGTCGAGGTGACCGTCGCGGACGCGGTCGAGGATGATCTCGTCGAAGACCTTCGTGCGCACGATCATGGGCCACGCCGACCCGCGGCCCCGGGGCAGCGTCCGGACGATGTCCTCGCCCTTCACCCCGGCCAGCCGGCGGGCCCATGGGTCCCGAAAGTGGGCGTCGGGCCGCTCGCTCTCCATGGCGCGGTAGACGGCGACCCACCGCGCAGTGTCCGACACGTGCTCGATGGCTACCGCCACGTGACCTCCATTGCGGACTCCCGGGCAGTGCCGCGCGGCCGCGCGGCGGGCATTCCGGAGAGACAATGTGCGGTCCCGTTCCGCGGGAAGCCAACGGTGCCGTAGTTGGAGGCCCCCCACTTACCTCCGACCGCACAGACGCTCGATCTCCCCCTGCACGGCCCGCTCCGAGCTGATCTCGGCCGTGAACCTCAGCCACGGCCGCCGCGGGTGCACGATGCGCAGCGCTCCCCACAGGACGAGGAGGGGACCGACGGCGGCCGAGAACACGGGGTCCGGCGTCACGGCGACCTCGGACCAGGCGGCGCCCCCGCCGACGTGGCCGCGGGCGCGCAGGACGCCGACGCCTTCGGCGTCGTCGAAGCCGGTCCACGGACCCACCTGTCGATCGAGGCCACGGACGAAGGTGAAGCCCCGGCCTTCACGGCAGCGGGCCAGGCCCCGGACGAGATTCCCGGCGTACCACAGCCTCGGCACGTCCTTCTCGCCGGCGACCAGGACCGCGCGGATCATCAACACGCCCCACATCTCCATCCGGCCGACCTCGTCGGGGAGCTCGACGCGGACGCCCCCGTCGGACCACTCCAGCTCCGCGACGACCTCGTCGTCGAGGGTGAAGGCCCACGCGCCCGGCGGGTCGGGGAAAGCACGCCAGACGAGGGTTCGCCCGAGGAGCGACGGGCCGAGCATCCGGCTTCCTCCCTCCGGCGTCCCCTAGCCGGAGGGCCGGCCGTCGTGGTCGGCCGCGGCGCGGGGGATCGGGTTGCGGTTGCGGTCCATGTAGGTATCACCGGAGGGATCGTCTGTCGCGGATGACGCCGTTCCTCAACCTTTCATCCCTGGCACGTGGCGGGAAGCCCCCCTGCGCGAAAGCGAGCACCATGAACTCCGACGAGGTACCCCCCGAGCCCGGCTCGACGGTCGCGCGGCGGCGATCGCTCATGGCCCGTGTGCGCGTCTTCTGGGGCCGACACAGGACGCTCTTCTGGACGCTGCACACCACCTGGGCGCTCGCGATCGGCACCTTCGTGGCGATTGTGGCCCGGGAGCGGTCCGAGCTCGTGGCGTGGGTCGTCCTCTTCCTCGGGCTGACGTGGGCCTCCACGCTGTTCTTCGGTGGCGCCGCCGCCGAAGCGTCGTGCCGGGAGGAGGAGGCCGAAGCCCGGACCGGGCCGCCCGGGCTGGTGCACGAGGTGACGTCCTGGCTCACGCGCATCATGTACCAGGAGACGCTCTTCTTCCTTCTTCCCTTCTACGCGTACTCGACCGTGCCACGCTCGCCCAACGTGGGCTTCCTCGTGCTCCTCGGCGCGCTCGCTGTCTTCTCTTGCATCGATCTGCTCTTCGACCGATGGCTGCGTACGCGGGCGGACTTCCGGCCCGTCTTCTTCGCCGTGGTGGCCTTCGCGGCGCTCAACCTCCTCCTGCCCCTCCTCTTCGGGCTCGGTCCGCGCTTCGCGACGCCGGTGGCCGCGCTGCTCGCGGTGGGTGGCGCGGTCCCCCTGGCGACGCGACCCCTGCCCGGGAGCCCATGGGCGCGGCTGGGCCTCGCTCTGGGTGCGGGCGCCATCCTCGGCGTGGCGATCGGATTTCCGAGCCTGGTGCCCCCCGTGCCCATCCGGGTCGAGTCCGCCACCTTCGCGACCGACATCGACCGGGAGACGCTGGCGCTCGCGGACACGCTGCGCTCCCCCGTCGCATCCGGTGCGGTCGGGGGCTCGCTGGTCGTCCTCGTCGAGGTGCTCGCACCCTCGAAGGTCCCGGCGCGGGTGCGCCTCGAGTGGAGGCGCGACGGCGAGACTGTACGCGTCTCGCGCGAGATCGACATCGTCGCGCACCGCTCCGGCTTCCGCGTGTGGGACCGCTGGCGCGCCCCCTCGGGGCACGTCCCGCCCGGACGATACCAGGTCGTGCTGCGTACGCAGGGTAACCGCCTCTTCGGGGCGGCCTCCGTGCGCGTGCTCGCGCCGTAGGCTATCCGCGTCCGCGGGACCCTCCCACACCCCGCCCCCGTCAGGGGAGCGCCGGTCCCAGGTACTCAGAGCGCCAGGCTGAACCTGAGCCCCACGAGCGCCCCTCCGTGGAAGAACAGGGAGGCCGTTGCGTTCAGGCCGTCGTCGGGGTCCCGGAATGTCTGGATCCGCTCTTCGCCCTCCTCGGTGACGGTCGGCACGCTCCAATCGATCTCCACGCCCACATCGGCCGTGTAGCGCTCCAGGATGCGGCGCGCCGCATCCTCGTCATCGACCCCGTTCGGAACGCGGAGGGTCACGACGCTCGCTTCGGGGGGCATCGTCTCCGCCACGAAGGTCACGTCTTCCATGAAGTCGAGCCGAAGGATGCCGAACTTCATGCCGTCGAATTCCGAGGTTACCGATCCGTCACACGCACGCGGAGGTCCGAAGCGCTCGATCGCGTACAGGCCGAGCGCGTCGAACGAAGTCACTCGTTCCCTCATGTCAGTCACCCACCGGTCCACCGCGGGGTCGTCGCACCGCACGCGAAACGGCGGCGACCCACCGTGACCGGGTGACTGCGCTCCCGCTGCGAGAGCGACGAGCGCGACTACGAGCCGATTCGACACCGCCCTTCCTCCCTCCGGCGTTTCCCGTGGCACCGACACGATCCACGATGAGGCACCACGCCGGCCCGCGCTACGGTTTCGACTGCTCCTGTCGAACGCTCGCGCGGCCCAGTACCGCGAACAGCAGGAGGATGCCGGCCGTGACCCACGCACCGAGGCTGAACGACTCCTGGGCATGGAGACCGATCGCGACGCCCAATCCCACGAGGAGCGCGCCGAGCACGGCGAAGAGACGCATCCCGTACAGGAAGACGAACGGCAGGTAATGCGCACCGAGCACGATCATGAACGCGGGATAGAACCAGTGGAGCCGGTAGAGGGCGGCGGCCCCCACCACGGGCAGGGTGAGCGGGAGCACGAACGCGACCTGCATCCCGAGACCGCCGAGCGGGTTGTCGGGCCGCAGCCCCGAGGGCCCGCCCATCAGTCGGAGACCGAGCTGCGTGAGCGGGAAGATGAACAACCCGCCGACGACCAGGAGCAGGATGGCCTGCCGCGGCGTTCCCCAGGTCCCGAGGGCCGCGGACCCCAACCACAGCACGCCGGAGACCAGCTGGCCCATGAAGCCACCACGAAACGTCTTGCGGACCTCCCGCTGCGCCTCGCGCACGTCCATGGTACACCTCCCGTGCGTTGGAATGGATGCGGCTACGCGTCGCCTCGATCGGCGGGTGTGGTCGTGCTGGAGTCGTCCTCTTCGACCGGCTCCCCGACGACGGCCAGGAACGGCCGCCCCCGCCGGTGCATCTTGAGCTCGAAGATGTCGGGGCGCGCGTAATGTCCCGCGATGTCGAGCTGCCACCTGGGACCCACCAGCTGATGCGGCTCGACGTCGGCGTAGAGGATCCCCTCCTCGGCTTCCAGCGGTCCGGCGACGATCTTCCCGTCGGGATCCACGATCAGGCTGAGGCCCGGATTGATCCACCCGTCCACGCCTGCGAGGTAGGCCTCCTTGAACTCGAGCGTGTCGGGGATGTCCTCCTTGTGCACCGCCTGGCAGGCGCCGACGACGAAGCATCGCCCCTCCTTGGCGATGTGCCGCATGGACGAGATCCACGGCTCACCCCGATCCCACGTCGGCGCGACGTGGATCTGCTCGCCCTGCGCGGCCAGCGCATACCTGGCGAGCGGCATGTAGTTCTCCCAGCAGAGCAGGCCGCCGAGGCGACCGAACGGGAGGTCGTGGACTTCGAGATCACCCTCCGCTCCGTACCCCCACACGAGCCTCTCCCCCGCGGTCGGAATCAGCTTGCGGTGCTTTCCCAACACCTTCCCGTCGGCACCGAGGTACAGCAGCGTGTTGTACAGCGTCGAGTCGCTGGCCTCGGTGTTCCTCTCGTTCACGCCGATGGCGACCGTCACGCCGCTGTCCGCCGCCGCCTCCCCCAGGCGACTCGTTTCGGGACCCGGTATCGTGATCGAGTTCCGATGGAGCTCGGTGTACAGGGCCCGCAGGGGGTGCGTGTGGCCGGGAGGAATGAACCACACCCACAGTGGATAGCCGGCGACGAACGCCTCCGGGAACACCGCGAGCGAGGCTCCCTCCCGTCCCGCCTCTTCGATCAGGCGGCAGGCCTTGTCGACCGTCGCGTCCACGTCGAGGAACACGGAGGACGCCTGCACCGCCGCGATCCTGAAGGCTTCGGATGGCACGTTCGCTCGTCCGGAGAAGGGGGCAGATCCCGCAGGCTCGCGAGCACGGGAGCGTCCCACCATGCCGATCGCGGTCCAGCGCGGCAAGGTACGCCCGACGCAGTCGGCGTGCTGCGGTCCTCAGCCGGCCGCGAGGACGCGGCCCGCGAGTAGCGAGCCGCAGGCGACCAACCCGCCTCGCTCGAGCGTGCGCCGTGACGCCTCGTTCTCCGGCGCGCACCGGGCGGCGGGCACGTATCCCGCTTCGCGGGCGACGCGCCTTAGCTCCTGGACCATGTAGCTGCCGACGCCCCTTCCCCGGAAGTCCTCCCGGACCTCCAGGTACAGGTCCCCGTACGGGCGATTGTAGTGGGTGAGCACGCCACCGCCGGCGACGACGTCGCCGCCGATGCTCACGACCCATTCTCCGTCGGGCGCCTCGTCCTCCCCCCTCCGTCTGCGAAACGTGGCCTCCGGGCAGGTGAGCCTGGCGCGTGCGCCGTCCTCGAAGAGGAGCTTCTCCTCCGAGATGTCCGTCGCGCACTCCCTGATCAGGCGCAGCATGGCCGCCATGTTCGTCTGTGCTTCCATGTGCGTGGCTCCGCTCGCCGCCACGAGCTCACGCAGGCCGCGCTCAGGGTCGACGCTGGATCGGGGCACGGCGTAGAACTCCATGACGCGGCCCTCGAAGTGACGGTTCCACACACCGCCGTAGGCGACGGCGCTCCCGCCGCGGATCACGATCCAGGGATCGGCCAGTCGGCGGGGGAGGATGGAGTCACGCACGATCTGACAGCGCGCGCCCTCCCGATAGAAGGCACGCAGGCCGGCGATCTCCCCGAGCTCGGCCCGCCGGACCTCAATCCGGCTCGTGTCCGCCAGGTCGCCCTCCGTCGGTCCGCTCGTCCTGCGTCGCCACCAGGAGGATGAGCGTCTCCAGTCGATCCGCCGCCGCCTTGACCCACCCGATCCATCGCCCTCTGCGGAGGAGGAGCTTCGAGGCGAACACGCGGATCTCGGTGATCCCTCCTCCGGAGGTGACCGCGAATCGGAGTCCGCCGCGGTCCCGCCAGCTGACTTCGTGCTCCTCCAGCTTGACCTGGGGCGCCCCGTCTCGATACGGCTGGAAGAGCCGCACCGCCCGCATGAGCTGGTCGGGGCCGATCTCGATGGGGATCTCCCGGATCGCCGACAGGTGGGCGACCACGATCCCGGATGTCTGGACCGGAGGCCGTCGTACGGCCGGGGCTCCGGTCCAGCTGTCGCGTCGGTCGGTCATGGCTGGGGTTCCCGATGGATCCTGCGTGGATCCTGAACAATCACGCCCGGTGAGCGCCACCGCAACGAAGGCCGTCACCTCCCCTGAAGCACGCGCCAGGCCGTCAGCGCGTAGATTCCGGCGCACTCGAACACGCGCTCGAGCGCCACGCTCTCGTCGGGTCCGTGAGCCACTTCGAGATCTCCGGGCCCGTAGGCCACTGCCGGAACGCCGACCCCGGCGTAGAAGCGCGTCTCCAGGAGCCCGGGACACAGCCCGCACGCGGGCAGATGGCCCGCGCGCTCTTCGACCACCGAGCTCAGCGAGCGGACGAGCGGCTCGTCTCCGGCGACCCCGCTCGACGCGGCCTCCTGGAGGCTTTCTACGTCGACGTCCACCCCCGGAGGCACCGCTTGCCGAACCGCGTCCAGGAGGCGGGCGCGCTCCACCTCCAGGTCCTCCTCCGGGTTGAAGCGGCGCTCCACGGTGAAGGAGAAGCGGTCCGGCACGACGTTGAACTGATGCCCCCCGCGCACCTCTCCACCCAACATGAGGATCGAGGCTCTCGCGGCATCGGGGCGGATGGAGAAGGAGGTCCGTCGCGTCTCGACATCGTCCTTGAGCCCCTTC
>CAZPZU010000036.1:9694-46218 GCA_964591135.1 uncultured Gemmatimonadaceae bacterium
CGTGCGCGTCGGAGACAGCTCCACGCGTTCCGCGCGTAGCCCGAGACCCGTCACCTGCTCCTCGAGCAACGAGACGCACTCGGCGTAGGACGCGCCCGGCGGGTTCTCCGTCGGGACTGCGACGAGGGCACGCACGAAGTCGACCATCTCGTCGGCCGCTTCGTCGATGGTGACCAGGAGGCGTCGCTCGACGTCGTCACTCATGCGGATGGTCGGTTCGGCCGGAACATGCCCCAGCTCTCCAGCCCCGGCGCGACCCGGACGTAGCCCACCACCTCGTAGCCGGCGCGTTCGTAGAACGCCACGTTGCCCGGGCTCTCCGTGGTCAGGGTCACGCCCTGCGATCCGGGGGTCGCTCGCGACAGATCCTGGACCGCCTCCAGGAGCCGTCGTGCCAGCCCCCGGCCGCGGAACCGAGGGCGAACGCCGATCATGTTGAGATGGACGTGCGGGACTTCCACGCCCAGCGGCGCCCAGGCTTCGCCACACGCCTCGTACCTCGCCCGGGCGTCCGCACCGAGCTCCCGCCACACCTCCTCCCTCAGGCCCGCCAGCTCGGGTGGGCTATTGCCACCGGGAAAGGACACGGTCGCCGCCGCCAGGGCTTCGTCCGCCCGCACCGCCGCCAGGAGCGGCTCGTTGCGCAGTGCCCGGGCCATCACGAAGAACCCGACCAGCCGCTGCAGGCGGCGCGGGTAGTCCTCCGCTTCGCTCCCGATGACGAAGCGCATGACAGGGTAGTCCGCGAACGCCTCGCACATCACGTCGATCACAGACCCCACCTCGGCCGTCGGTACCCGTCGGATGTCGACCTCAGACCCCGTCGTCATCGGCTTCGCACCGGCTTCCGGTGACTCGCACCGGGCCTCCGCTGTCGCACCGCCGTCGGCTCCGGAACGCTCATGCGTGCGGCGACCCCTGCCCACGGATCCTGTCGATCAGCTCCGGAATGCCGGCTCGTCGAAGCAGGAGCAGACCGAAGCGCTTGTCCGACACCCCTTCCCTGAGCTCGTACCCGTAGTGCGGGGCGTCCTTCACGATCTCGCCGTCGAAGTAGCAGAACCGGATCTTCGGGTTCGATCGGAGGACCTCGACGAGCTCCGACAGGTGCGAGGAGAAGACGAAGCCGCTCCGCGGCGCCCGGGCGAACCCCAGGATGACCTCCGCCGAGGCCTCGAGCGCGTCCTTGACGTTCGTGCCCTTGAATACCTCGTCGAACAGGACGAGCGCCCGGCTGCCTTCCGCGAGGAGCGTGGCCGCGGCCTTGACCCTCATGACCTCGGCCAGGAAGTAGCTGAGCCCCGCCTTCAGGTCGTCCGCCGGGTTCAGGCTGGTGAACAGCGCTTCCACCGGCGTCAGGCGCACATGCGTCGCCGGCACGCCCATGCCCACCTGGGCCAGGAAGACGACCAGCGCCACGCTGCGCAGGTACGTGGTCTTCCCCGCCATGTTCGGGCCCGTGAGGAAGACCATCGGCTCGCCCCCGGTGAGACGCGCCGGGTTGGAGACCGGGCTCGTCACGAACGGATGGTACACGCCGGTGGCGTCGAGGAGGAACGGTTCCGGTTCCGGGTCCACGATCTCCGGCAGGGTCCAGCCCAGCTCCGCGGTGGCGCGTGCCATGGCGGCGAGCGCGTCCAGCTCCGCCGCCGCGTCGAGGGCGTCGCGGATCTCTTCCCGAAGCTCGCCGCGGAGCCTCCTGTCCGCGCCCGGCACGCTTCCCCGCTCGCCCTCCACTCGCCGGACCGCCTCGGCCGTGCGCCGCACGACGGCGGTGATTCCCGAGACCAGCCCGGGAGGCGCGTGGCTCTCGACGGAGCGGCACAGCTCCGAGAGGCGGCGGAAGAGCGCGTCGGTCTCCCGCACGCCTTCCTTGAGCTCCGTGAAGACGTCGCGATAGCGCACGGCGACCCAGGCGTGCTCGATCCGTCGACCCAGTGGAAAGCGCTCGTCCAGGGCGATGTTGGACCGGAGATAGCCGTCGACCGCCACGAGCGCCTGCTCCTCCAGGCGAACGAGCTGCGGGTGCCGCATGAGGAAGCGCACGGCCTCCTGCGTGCGACGGATCTCCCGCGCATCCGACAGCGGACGCTCGAAACGCCGGCGCAGCGCTCTCCGTCCCAGCGTGGTGGCCGTCCGGTCGAGGAGCTGGAAGAGGCCACCGCTCCCGTCGGGCGAGCGGAAGACCTCGAGGTCCGACTGCGTGGTGGCGTCGATCTGCATGGAGCGACTCCGGTTGGGCCGCTAGCTGCGACCGGAATCCCAGTCCTCGTCGTAGCGGTGGCGCGTGAGCTCGAACACCGCCGTGTCCCGTTTCGTGCCGTCGGGCCCGGGCTCGCTCCGGCGCACCTCGACCAGGCGGTACCCCAGCTTCTCGGGGATCCTGCTGCTCGCGAAGTTCGCCGGGTCGCAGTGGACCTCGATGCGGCCAACCCCCCTCACGCCGAATCCCGCGTGCGTGAGCGCGCGGCTGGCCTCGGTGGCGAATCCGAGCCCCGCCCGGGTCGATCGCATCCAGTAGCCGATCTCCAGTCCACCGGGACCGATGCGAGGATACAGCCCGATGCCTCCCATCAGCTCGTCTTCGGCACGATCGAAGACGGCGTACACGAAGTTGTCCCCCGCCTCGAACTCCTCGACCCATGTTCGAAGGCGCTCGTACGTCTCTTCCGACGTCGGCGCCTCGGGCGTCGCCCACGGGATCCAGGGCTTCAGGTGCTCGACGCTCTCCGTCAGCGCCGTATGCAGGAGCGGGGCGTCGTCGATGCGCCAGGGCCTGAGCAGGAGGCGCTCGGTCTCGATGCGCGTGGGCGGCCGCGGTCCCGCGTTCACCCGGTCGCCGCCCGCTCGAGGAGGTCCTCGGCGATCCCGCGGAATGCGTCGGGGGCTTCCATGAACGGAAAGTGACCCGCGCCGGGGATCGTCGCCACCTCGCCCTGCGGCGACGCCCCCGAGCTCCGCGAGCTCCGCCGGGCGGAGGAGCTGACCGGGCCCATGACCACGATGGCCGGAGCGGCCTTCCTCCTCATGGCGAGGGCACTGCGCTTCCCCAGTAGTTGAAGCTGGCCGGCCGCCACCCCGGGATGTACATGGTCTCGAGCTCCGTTACCTCGAAGCCCCCCTGCCGGATCAGGTCCGGGATGTCGCGGTTCAGGCGACACCCTCCCCCCAGGCGCCGCCAGATCGGATCCAGCCGGTCCTGCCACCGCCGCACGCTGGCGTCCGGAGCCACGCCGTGCTCGCAGAAGAGGAGGCGGCCATCCGGCTTCAGCACCCGCGCCATCTCGCGGAGCGCCGTGACCGCGTCGGGGATCGTGCACAGCGTGTACGTCACGACAACCGTGTCGACGCTGTCCCCGTCGAGCGGGATCTCTTCGCTTCCCGCCGTCACGAGCTCGACGTCGAAGGGGGCCCGCTCCGCGTCTTCTCGCGCACGTGCGGTCAGCTCCTCGGACGGGTCGAGCCCCCACAGCCCGGTGACCCGGTCCGCGTCGTAGAAGGGGAGGTTCAGACCCGAGCCGAAGCCGACCTCCAGCACCCGGCCACGGGCGAGCGGCACCAGCTTCGGACGCTGCCGCATGTTGGAGCTGGAGCTGCACGCGAGGTGCACGACCCTCGGAAGCACGTACCGGGCGTAGAGTCCCATAGGCGACCATCATGCCCGCCCTCGGGCCGCGGCGGTAGGGCTCTCTCCATTCGACGTCTTGAGACGATGCCGAGAGCGGAGCCGGCCGGGCCCAGCCCGCGCGGGACCACGCCGTATCCCGCCGGTGTAGGGAAACCACGACGGCGGCCCGGCGCACCCCGCTCCGGACCGGCGAAACCACCTCCTTTCCCCGCCTCCATGCACCAGCCGCACGGGCGATCGCCCTCCCTCGTCCCCGCGCTCGTCGGGGCCCTCGCGATATTGCTGGCCCTCGCACCGGCCCCCGTGTCCGCGCAGGCCGCCAACGCGAAGGACCTCGTGAAGAAAGCGCACGAGCGGCAGCGCGACTTCGAAATGTTCCGCCAGAGCCGCATCCCGGTCGCCGTGGATCGGTCGCAAGGGACCTGCGACCAGCAGATCGGCCGCATCTGCATCTGGTACGGCGGCGCGGACGAGGCGGACTTCCCGCCGGAGGCCCCCGAGGTGGAGATGGCCCGCCGCGAGCTGATCCGCGTTCTCTTCGAGACGGCTGAACAGGCGGCCGACCCGTGGGTCATGGGCCAGCTCGTCCACTACCTCGTCGAGAACGGGAGCGCCGGACAGGCCGAGAGCGTGGCGCGGGCGTGTGGCCTCGCCGAAACGTGGTGGTGCTCCGCGCTACTGGGTTACGTGCTGCATGTGCGTGGGCAGTTCGTCGAAGCGGAAGCAGCGTTCCGGGACGCCGTCGCATCGATGCCGGAGAAGGGGCGGCGCGATCGCTGGCTCACGCCGCGCTACATCTTCACCCGCGACGAGCAGAAGAAGTTCGACAAGGCCGAGCCGGAGGAGCGCGCGCGCGAGTGGGACCTATTCTGGCGCCTCTCCGATCCCCTCTACCTGGTCGACGGCAATGATCGCCTGACGGACCACTGGGCCCGTTGGGTCGAGGCGACCAACATGCGCGACGCGGAGAACCCGCAGGGGATGTTCTGGGAAGAGGACGTTGAGGAGACGCTGATCCGCTACGGCAGGATCGTCGGGTTGAGCCGCACCCACGACCCGGGTGCGATGATGCGCGGGCGTCCGGGGGGATTCTCGCTGCAGGATACGCGACGGATCATCGGCCATCACAGCCCACACAGCCGTGGCTACCTCTTCCCCGAGGAGTTCCTGCGCTCGCCGTCCGAGATCCCGCCGGAGAGTTGGATCACCGCGCCCCGCGAGGCCAGGACGTGGTACGCACCTCCCTACGCTCCGGACTTCCGCGGCCTGGAGTCGCAGGTGGGCCGGTTCCGCCGCGGGGACGAGATGCTCGTCGTCGGGGCGTATCGACCGACGGCGCCGACCGCGGCGGACAGCGCGCTCATGCCGGTCGAGGGCGGGCGCGCGTACGCGCCTCGGACTGCAGGCACCGGCGTCGCCGATTCGGTCGAAGCCGGCCTCTTCCTCGTTCCCGTGGACGGGGGCCAGGCGAGCGAGATCCGTGGGACCCGCGACGAGGGAGTCTTCACACTGAACGCGCCTCCCGGCCGCTACGTGAGCAGCCTCGAGGTGCTCGACGCGGCGGACAAGCGCGCGTGGCGGGCCCGGCAGGGCGTGCAGCAGGTCCCGTTGGTTCCGGGGCTGGTGGCGGTCTCCGATCTCCTGATCCTCGACGAGGGCGCGTCGCTCCCAGCGAGCCTCGACGAGGCGATCCCCCACGTCCGTCGGGGCGTGCGCGTGCGACGTGGCGAGCGCTTCGTCGTCGTGTGGGAGGTCTACGGACTGCGGGTCCACGACCCGGCGCAGGTGACCCTCGGGTTCACGCAGGGCCGTCCGGGCTTCCTCCAGCGCGTCGGCGAGTTCCTGGGGATGCTCGAGCCGGACCGTCCGGTGCAGGTCACGTTCGAGGATACGGGCACGGACGCCGTGCAGACCGCCTTCCGGGCCGTCGCGCTCCAGCTTCCCGACCTGGAACCGGGCGAGTACACGCTCCACCTCCGCCTCGAGCTTCCCGGCCGCGAGCCCGCCATCACCAGCCGGCCCATCGTCGTCGAGTGAGTGGGGGGACGTGGGGTCAGACGGGCGGCGTGACGGAGCCGCGTGCCGGCCCGCCGGACCTCCAGTAGCGCCCGCCCACCACGCGCACGACCCTGAACGCGAGGCGCCTCCGCCACCGGGCGACCCCCTGCTCCCGCATGATGCGCGCGAACAGACGGTCGGCGTCCCGGCGGATCCACGGGTCCTTGCGGGGAGTCCACCGTTCCGCCGCCGCATCCCACTGCAGCGTGGTGACCCGACCCCGGTTCCGGTAGAGCCAGTCGTGGAACATCGAAGCCAGGCCGAGATCGATGGGTGAGATCAGCGCCCACAGGGGACGCGGCACGCTGGCGAAGTCGTGCTCGAACCCCGCCGGCACGACCAGGCGGTACGAACGCGACTCATGACGCCACGTATACGTGGCCGCTTCCAGGAGCCTGAAGCGCCGCAGGTCGGGAAGCAGCACCTGGGCGGGTGCCGAGACCGCACCCGACGAGTCCATCCGCTCGTCCGTCACCTGGCCCGGAAGCTCCAGTCGAAGTCGTAGGTGTACATGCGTACCGAACCGGGCAGCGTGACGATCACCGCGATCGACGACATGTCGATGCTCTCCAGGTGCTCGTTGGGGATCACCTCGTCGTTCACCGACAGGCTCCCGCACCCGCTCCCGCTGTCCTCGAAGTCGGACCGGATCGCGTCCATCGACCGGGTTGCGGTCGGTGGCGCCCCGGGGGTCGCGAACGGGTCGTCCCTCGGCCCGCGGAACCCGACCGTCCGCGCGCGGGGCACGACGTTGATCGACACGCATTCCAGTCCGTGCGAGATCGGGACGTAGAGCCACCGGAGCGTGGCGGTCGGCTCCATCTTCCCCCGGGTCTTGGCTTCCATGAGGCGCTCACCCTGCACCAGGCGGAAGCCGAACGCCTCCCTCGGATCGCCTCCGAACTCGCGGGTCAGCCACTCGATCACCTGGTCGTTGCGGACCGTTACGGTCAGCGGGCCCAGCCCCAGCGGCTCCGGGCGAAGCTCCAGGTCGAGGGTATAGTCGTGCGTGATGGAGATCGCCAGCAGCGGTGACTCGGTGTCGCGGTATCCGAACCGCTCGGCAACCAGGAAGTACGCCCCGGAGTCCGGTACGGTGAGCGCCCAGCGGCCCAGCGAGTCCGCCATCGCCACCACCACGTTGTTGCGGTCCCGGTCCAGGAGGTATACACCCGCCGCGGGGACCGGGCGTCCGTTCGAGGCGTCCAACACGCTGCCCCGCACCGTCTGCGCGCCCGCCGATGGAGCGCAGACGAGCCCAAGGCCCACGCACAGGCTCGTCAGGATCCATCCTGCGGTTCGACGCACGGCATCCGGCATGACGAGCCCTACCAGCTCAGGTGGAGGGGCGTGGGCATCGACACGTCGAGACGCATGCCCTGCGCTCCATGATCGAGCTCGATGGACATCGCCTCCGCCCCACCCCCTTCGACGCTCACACACCCCGAGCCAGCCAGCCATGCGAGCTCGACGGACGGGGATGGAGCGCCCGGAAGCCTGATCCCTATCCGCGTCATCGCCCGGGCTCCGTTGGGGTGGCCGGGCTGGTGCGCCCGACGCCCTTCCGCGCCGGTGGGCACGAAGAACAGCAGCGGCTCGTGGTGGACGGAAGAGTTCGTCGCCATCGGAATCGCCATCCCCGGCGGGAGGTAGGGCGGCCGATACGGCCACGTCTTCACCGAGAGGGTCTCCGCACCTCCTTCCGGCGGTCGCAGACAGATGCCGATGCGGCTCGCGCCCTCCTGCCCGCCGGCGCGGGACGCCAGCCCGGTACGCTCGACGAGGGGTGAGGAAGCCTCCTCGCGGTCCACCAGCCAGATCAGCTCCAGGTAGCCGTTCTCGAAGAAGACCCGCCGGCACGCGGTGCCCTGGCCCGCGTGCGTGTTCGGCGGCCCTTCGGCGAAGCCGGCGGCGACGAGCTGCTCCGCCTCCGGCCCCCCCCTCGACGTGGCCACGAAGACATGATCGACCTGGTAGCCGTCGCTCATCTCTCGCCCGTCGCCGAGCCACGCTCCGTCGTCCTTCCCTGGGCCTTCGACGCCTTGCGGGCGTTCTGCCCGACCCTGTACTCGACCATACGGCGGATCAGCGCCACCGGCATAGGCCGGTCCAGGGGAAGCCGCACCGACCCCTTCGCGCTCTCGTAGCCCTCCAGATCCTTCTCGAACGCCTCGATCGCCTTCGAGCCTGGATAGAACCCGATGTGGTTCCGGTAGCCCGCGAAGTGTACCAGGTTGCCGTTCAGGTGGAAGGTGGGTATCGCGTAGCTGATCCTCTCCGTGGCTACCGGGGCCGCCGCGGCGATGGTGGCGCGTACCTCCTCCAGCATCCGTCGGGTCTCCGGCGGAAACCCCGCGATGTACGCGTCGATGGACTCCGCCGTGGGATTCTTCGCCATTTCCGCACCTCCGGCTGCGGTACCCCTTCACGTGTCTCCCATAGTAGGCGGCGCACACGGGTTACGCCCGTCCGAGCGGTCCACGTCGCTCACCGGCGGCCGACCTCGCGGACCACTCTGAAGCCCAGGCTGTAGCCCGAGTCCTTCCGGTGATGCGTGTAGCGGCGCCCGCAACGCGCGGCGTTGGCGCTGAACGCCCAACTGCCGCCACGGATCGTCACCGTGTCCGTTCCGCATCGCGCGATCGGGTCGGTGGCGGGGCCCTCCGGGTACGGGCAGTACTCGTCGGTCGTCCACTCCCACACGTTTCCCGTGAGGTCGTACAGACCCCAGGCGTTCGGTGGGAAGGAACCTACCGGACGGGGCCGGCCGACGAAGTGATCGCCGGCGACGCCGTCGAACGGGATGCGCTCGTCGTAGTTGGCCATGTCCGGCGACAGCGTGTCCACGCCGCTGCCGTATCGCGAGTCGGACCCAGCCCGGCACGCATACTCCCACTCGGCCTCGGTCGGCAGTCGGAAGTGCTTGCCCGGATCGGCCGCGTCGAGCCTGCGCAGGAACTCCTGGACGTCGTACCACGATACCGTCTCGACGGGGCAGGATTCACCACATCCCGGGAACTGGACCGGGCTCGACCCCATCACTCGACGCCACTGCTCCTGCGTGACCTCGAAGCGCCCCAGATACAGCGGCGTGCTCAGGCGCACCCGGTGCACCGGTGCGGGACGCAGATCGCCGGGCGGATGGTCGAGTCCCATGTCGAACGAGCCGGCCGGGAGCAGCACGAACTCCATGCCCGTCACCGGCTCCGTCCATCGGTCCGGAGGCGCGGGCGCGCGGCTTCCGATGCCGCACCCCACGAGGACCAGCGTCGCCAGCAGCGGCGCGGCCGGGAACGCCATCGTCAGGGGCGCAGGCGACCGCGCGGGCCGGTCAGGAACTCGACGTTGCCTCCCCATCACGGTCGTCCACGTCCTCGGGTTCGCGCCGCAAGCGCATGATGTCGACCCCCGTGCGGGCCCTGCAAGACGCGCGCTCACACGGTGATGACGACCTTGCCGCGCGCGTGGCCTCCCTCGAGATAGGCGATGGCTTCGGGGACCTCGCTCAGCGCGTACCGTCGGTCGATGACTGGCGTTACCTTCCCGGCCTCGACGAGATCCCTCAACAACGTCAGATCGTCCCGGTTCGGCTTCACGAGCAGAAACTCCATCTTCCGTGCCCCGGTCATGGACACCCACGGTCCCACGACCATCGTCTGGAACATGCGCGCCGTGGCGCCGCCGATCATGACGTAGATCCCCTCCCGACTCAACGCACGCCGATAGTCCAGGACGGAACGAAAGGCCGCAGCGTCCAGGATCAGATCGTAGGCCTCCCCGTTCCGGGTGAAGTCCTCTCGGGTGTAGTCGATGACGTGGTCCGCCCCGATCGAGCGCACCATGTCGACGTTCTTTCCGCTGCATACGCCCGTCACTTCCGCTCCGAACGACTTCGCGATCTGGACCGCGAACGTACCCACACCACCCGAAGCACCGTTGACCACGACCTTCCGTCCCGCTCCGATCCGGCCCTTGTCCCGCAGACCCTGCAGGGCCGCCCCTGCGGCCAGCGGTACGGCGGCAGCCTCCTCCAGTGAGAGGTTGGAGGGCTTCGGCACCAGGGCCCTCTCGGGCACACACACGTATTCCGCGAACGCGCCGAAGCCGAAGTCGGACAGGTCGCCGAACACCTCGTCACCGGGCTGGAACCGCTGTACGCTCCCACCGACGGCTTCGACGCGCCCCGCGACGTCGGCACCGAGCACCTTCAGCTTCGGCCTGCGCAGCCCGCCGAAGGCCAAACGGACCAGAAGCGGCTCGCCTCTCATGAGATGCCAGTCGCCCGCGTTGACCGACGCCGCGTGAACCCTCACCAGCACGTCGCCGTCGCCGCAGGTCGGCCTGGGGATCTCCTCGAGGCGGAGGACCTCGGACGAGCCGTACCTGTCTCGGATGATCGCCTTCATCGCAGTCGCCTCACGCGCTCGCCACACCCCGTCGCACGTCTACGCCCTTCACCAACAGCCACGAGCTGAACGACAGCTCCGCGACGAACGCGGGGGCGAAGACGACCAGGAGGAAGACGGTTTCGTAGTCGGCGTAGTTGGGCAGGAGGGACCGGCCGAAGCTGTCGATCAGGTAGCCCACCGCGGCGCACATCAACATGACGCCGAGGGTCCTGGGCACGTAGCGTGACTCGAACACCAGGTAGCCAAGGACCAGGCAGTGGACGCCGAAGAACACCAGGCCGATGACGTAGCCGTAGCTCTGTGCACCGAGAAAGAGGAGCGCCAGGGCCTGCAGTTGGGCCGCATCGAAGACCGTCAGATATCCGGGATCGCTCAGCAGAAGTAGGGGCACGTACATGTTGAGCAGGTTGATTCCGACGATCGCGGCGTGAGCCAGGCGGAAGAACGCCGCGAGCAATGCCAGGCTCCGGCTCACCCTCTCGAAGATCACGTAGAGCGCGAGCGCCACGACCACGTCGCAGGTGAGCATGAGCAGCTCACTTGCGATGCCGGCGCGGAACAGCGACTCGGACGCCATGATGGCGTGGGCCGTCGCCGCGGCGTCTCCCGGCACGATGAGGCTCGAGCGAACGAAGAACTCCGCGAAGATGCCCGTCGCGATGATGATCAGATATCCGACGCCCGCCACCCTGGCGTGGACCATGGGGGACGTATCCGCGGGATGGTCCCGCATCCTCCTGCCTCCTGGGTCTGTGACGTTGCGCGTGGGCGCCCACGATGTCCCCACGGAGCGAGCGTTGCAAGACGCACGTCATCCGGCAAGCATGGTATTCGCCCCAAATCGAAAGGCCTGCGCCGGTCAGAGATCGAAGAGGAGCAGCACCACGAGGACGACCAGGGCGAAGATCGCGGAAAGCGCGAAGAGCGGCTCACGTCCTTGTGCGGGACCTTCCTGGCGGCATGCTCGGCTCGGTTTGGCAGCTCGTGGGCGTCGGACGGCTCAGCGGTGGAGGACCGGAAGATAGGCCTCCCACGGCCCCAACGCCTCGCGGTACTGCTTCGCCATGACGCGCGAGATCTGAGCGATGTGTCCGAGGTCGTGCGCCACCCACGTCGCCAACAGCTGCTCGAGCGTGACCGAGCCGAACTCGGGGTGCTCGCCCGTCAGCCGCAGCTGCTGGCGGCCCGGATTCAGCGCCTTCAGCTCCTCGAGATTCCGGACGCGCAGCTCGGCGAACCGATCCAGGAGCTGCTCGAGAGACTTCCCCTCGTTCACGCCGAGGTGCCGGAAACGGTCGAAGGGCTCGAACCGCCGATCTGGACCCTGGGCCAGGATGATGCGTGCCCGCCCCATCCAGTCGGTCTCTTCACCGTCGATGAGGTGGCCCACGACGTCGAACGGGCTCCACGTCGCTGGGCCCTCGTTCCGATGCGTCCACCGCTCGGACAGGCCCGTCAGGAGCGCCCGCAGGACGGCGGGCGTCCGCTCGAGCACCGCGAGCGCGTCGTTCAGATCGAAGTCCACGGCCCTTCTCCGTGTTTTCGGTTGTCAGCTGGCTCCTGGGACGACGGCGGTGGCCTAATCCCCATTCCCGCCGCGCACCGCGTTCGACAGGGCCGCCCCGAGCAAGATCAGCACGCCCAGGGTCGTCACCCTCGCCGGAAGGTCCCCGACGGAGCCCCACGTACCACGGTCCAGGTACGAGATCCCGAGCATCGCGATGCCGACCACCAGGACCATGCCGCCGATGCCCGACAGCACCTGGACGGCCAGTGGTATCTCCACGTGTCGACGTGTCATGGCTTCATCTTCGGCCCGACGCCCTCGCATGACAACGTGTGACCCTCGCCGGCGTCACCGGCGCGTGGAATCGTAGGCGGTCGCGTCCGGAAGGAACCCCGCGATCTGCCGCAGATACCTGCGGTAGCCGGTCGCCCCTCGAGCTTCCCCACCCACCCACCCGCGAAACGTCGCGTCGCTCCAGGGACATTCCCTTCCCTCGCGGCCGGAGGATCCCGCCACCTCCCTCCCGGCGACGCACCCCGACCCGCCGGCGAGATGCGGAAACGGATGAGCCGCGCTGCCGATATCCTGCCGCGGCGACTGGACGGGGAAGCGGAAGGTGCGGCCGTTCCGGTCACAGGTGTCGAAGCCCCAGTGCCCGGAATCGCACGAGGCCCTGGACGGGTAGTTTCCATTCTTGCCCTCGGCCACCCAGATCACCGCCGTGCTTCCGAACCACCGCAACTCCCCGGGCTCGTACCAGCGGCACCGTCCGTCCGAGCGACCGAAGCAGTGCGCCGACAGAAAGACGCGCTTCGGCACCCACTGCCCGTGAGGGGCGTCCCAAGCGATGTCGATGAACACCGCCTCCGAGTCCCCCGCATGCGGGTCGCACCCGCCCCGGAGACGCACCAGACACTTCGCCCCCGACCATCCGCAATCCTCGAAATACGCGGGGAGGTAGGCGAGCCGGACTCCTCCCGGAACGGGCTCGGCTCCCACGAGGTAGCCGCCCCCCAACCTGCCGGCCTCCGCGTCCCAGTTGCAGGCGCTCGGGGAGGCGACGAGGGCCGGGGCGAAGCGCTTCAGGAGGTCGAGCTCGCAGGCATCGGTGAGCCGGTCGCCGTCGGAGTCCGGTCCTTCCGCCGGGCAGGTGGCGCCGGCGGTGGCCTGGGTCTCCGGAGGGACGACGGCGAGCGTGCCCAGGAGCGCGAGAAGCGCGATCATCGGCGGTTGATCACCGGCCGGGTTTCAGGTCGTTGCCGAGGCGCCGCAGCAACCGCCACGCCCACACGGCGAGGACGACTGCAACCACCGTGGCCTCCACGAACCAGGGGTCCCTGGTGACGTGCGGCCGTTCGAGGACGAGGCGCATGGTGTGGACGAGGACGAGCAGCACCGACAAGGCGAAGGTGGCGATGAGGTAGCTCCTCACGGTGCGCCCCTCCGCTACCCGAACATCAGCGACAGCCAGTGGATGACGAAGCCCACCATCGCGACGAGCAGAACGAGAAGGGCCATCTCTTCCACGGAGAAGTTGCTGCGGGCGATCCGGCCCCAGAGAGCCTCCAGGACTCCGAGCGGCCTCCCGGTGCGGGAGCCGCTTCGCGCCATCGCTTCGACGGCCCTTCTCACCTTCCCCCCGGACCGCGGGAGCTCCGGAGCCGAGTCCCACACCGCCAGGACCCTCCCGAACAGTCCGTGCGCGACATGTGGACCTCGGTGGCCCCTCCCGAGCGTGCAGGCTCGGGTCGTCCCGGGGCACCTGACCGAGCACGCGCGCGCCCCCCATCCGCGGGCCGGCTTGAGGTGGCCGTAACGCTTGATGCTCTCCGGGTCCTGTTCGACCGTGAGTCTCACGCCGCTGACGCTTCCGGTGTAGGCTGGAGGATACGGCGGGAGCGGCTGGCTCGGGTGGAGGCCTCCGCACCGTGCTGTCTCAGTGTAGCGTCTTTCGGGCCGGACCGCAGAAGGTGGTGCTGGGCAGGAGGCCCAGATCACTCCGGGTCGGCCTCGGGGGCAGGATACTCTGCGTCGCAACCGTTGTCTCCCTCTATCCCGGTCTCGTACGAACCGAGGGCGTGCTGGCCGCGGGCGGCGCCGGCCACCGATCCCGACGCGAAGCGGCATGCCGGGAAGGTCCTGGTCGCGGCGGACCTCGCGCCGGAGTATGGGTTCACCGACGTGGATGGCAGGCAGCCGGTGCCCCTGACCCTGGAGACCGCTTGAAGACGGCTACCCGCGTGGCACCCAGATCGCGTCCGGACCATCCTCGGTGGCCGGTGACCGGGTGACGTTCACCAGATTGCCGCCGTCCGCGTCGACGAGGTAGAGCTCCAGGTCGCCGTTGCGGTCACTGGAGAAGAGGATCTTTGTGCCATCGGGGCTCCACCCGTCGAACTCGTCCTCCCCCGGATCGTCGGACACGTCCACCAGCCCCGTCCCGTCGGAGTGGACCACGAAGATCTCGGCATCGCCGGTGCGTCGGCTGTAGAACGCGATCATGGAGCCGTCCGGCGACCACGCGCTCGAGCCCCGCCCCCCGATCCCGTCGTAGCCTGGCTCCCCGGTCAGATTCGCCGCACCGCTCCCGTCCGCGTTCATGACGTAGAGTTCCCAGTTGCCCTCCCGGTCACTGGACGCGAGCACCCTGCTGCCGTCGGGAGACCACTGGGGGAAGAGGTAGTCCCCCGAGCCGAAGAGGGGCTCGAGACCCGAGCCGTCCGCGTTGACCAGGTACGTTCGCTGCGTCCCGTCCCGGAAGCTGCTGAGGACCACGCGTCCATCGGGAGACCAGCCGTCCACGAGGTCGTTGTAGGTGCCGTTGTCGGCGCTGGGATTGTTGCTCACGTTCACGACCCCCGAGCCGTCGACGTTGATCACGTACGCGTCCCAGCCCAGCTCCGGATGCCGCGAGCTCACGAAGGCGATCTTGGAGCCGTCCGGCGACCAGTACGGGGTCTCGTTGCACCGCTCGTAAGCATCGACTCCGGTCAACTGCGTGAGTCCCGTCCCGTCCAGGTCCATGACCCAGATGTCGTAGCAGGCGCCGAGGCCGCTGTAGAAGGCGAGCTTCGTTCCGTCGGGCGCCAGCCGCAGGTACTTGTAGGCGGAGCTTTGCGTGGTCAGGCGCTCGACGCCGGACCCGTCCGCATTCATGCGGAAGATGTCGCCCTGTGCCGAGCCGAATTGGTCGACGTTACCCGCACGGGTGCTGACGAAGTAGATCTGATCCTGCGTGTCACCTACTTCACCGGGCCCGACGGCGTCGGCGCAGGCAGCGAGTGCCGCGAGCAGGGCGAGAGATGCGGCAGCGCGAGGGAAGGCCGAACGGGAGCGGCTGCAATCGTTCGAGCGAGACGTGGGGATCAAGGTGACCGCCCCCTTTCTGATGAATCGGAACCGAAGGGGGCAGACCTTCGCCGCAACCGCAACATTGCCGGGGAGCGGCCAGCGATCAAGGCCAACCGCCCTATGGCGCATGGCCGCACTCGCACCGCGGGAACTACTCTCTCGAGAGCGGATGCTGGAGAAAGAACTCCCACATCCGGCTCGTGGCGTCGGGAGCGGCGGTGGAATCGACGGCCTCCGGCTCACACCGGCTTCGCGCAGCCCATTTCGCCGCCCACGAGGAGCGTGTCGATCAACGCCGAGATGGACCCCGAAGATCCGTCGAGGGTGGACGCGGGCATCAGGGTGCACGCGCCGGCAGGGGGCAAGCCGGCGACGGACGCGACGACATCACCTTCCTGCCGTGAGCCGCCGCCTCCTGCAGCTCGGCCTCGCACCGTTCGGGAGGAACGCTTCGGGAACTCCTCCTGGACCACGTCGTCGCAATGGAACGCTGCCATGGCGGCCGCGTCCGCCCCGTCCCTCATGGCGGCGAAGAAGCGGTGAACCGCACCGAGGTTGGTCCCTTCTTGGGTCATGGGTCATCTCGAGGAGCGTCGGCTTGCCCCACCGCCGCCTCCTCCGAAGAAGCCCATGGCTCCCAGGATGAAGCCGAAATTGTACCACGTGCCGTTGTTGTGGACTTCATAGATACCCACGTGGTCGTTGAAGATCGACACGATGAAACTGAAGAACGCAATGAAGCCGTGCCAAAGGCCGAGCCAGAAGCCGGCTACCGCTCCCTCGGAGCTTGCGGATCCGACCAGCTCGTTCGCACCGGCCGCACAACCGGTCAGGAACATCGCGGTGAGGAGTATGGCAGCCTTGTAGATGGGTCGTCTGTGCATGATAGGCACCTCGGCAATGTGATGGGGAAGACCCGCGCTACGTCCGCCGCCTCACGTAGAGGGTCTTTCGTACCCTCGCCACGACTTCACCCTCTTCATCGACGACGTGCAGGGTCCATTCGGGAAGGTGCTTCGAGCCGTCCGCCGTCGCGTCTCGAATCCGTTCGATCTCGGACTCGGTGATCCGAATCGTGGCGGTGACCGTTGCGCGCCCCGGGCGAAGGAACTCGATCGAAGCCGACTGATCCCACACCACATACTCCGGCCCCAGCCTTCGCGTGAGAAGGATCATCAGATGTGGGTCGACCATGGCGTAGAGGCTACCCCCGAAGTGCGTCCCCACGAGATTGGCGTTGCTCCCCTCGAGGGGCATGCGCACTCGGATCTCGCTGGCGTCCTCCGCGACGTGGGTGATTTCGATGCGCGCGCCGACATAGGGCGGGTATTCGTTGATCCGGCGCCGAAGCGACTCGGCGTTCCAATCCGACTCGTTCATTCTGACGCTGGGTGGTGGTGGATGCCTGCGGCGGTACCACCGGGCCCATGGGTCGTCCACCTGTCAGTTACCGGAAACGCTCCTCGGGGTGCCCGCCACCGCTCACGTCGACCCTCATCCCGAGTACGAAGGGGACGTCGAGGTCGTTCTTCTCCACAGCCCACACCTCCTCGCACGAAGCCCACAGGATCGGGACCGGCGAGGACGGAGCCGTCGGAGAGTGGGGCGGTCGGAAACGCTCTGACGCCTTGGGTGTCCCGACGCCACGTGCCGTCGCTAGAAGCCGACGGAGAACGACACGTTGATCGGCTCGGCCACGGTGGATGCCGCCAGAGACTTGGCCACCGAGATTCCGAAACTCTCCGTCCGGAGCCCGAGGCCGATGCCCGCACCCCCCGGCTGATCCCCCTCCGTGGCATAGCCCGCACGCAGGAACAGGGCGTCACGTCCACCCGCGGCCAGCTCCGAACCGACGAAGAAGGACGTGCCCCCGGGGTACCCGGGGCGATCCTGCACCTCCACAGTCACCCACCCTTCGAAGTCGTCCTTCTTCAGTCGCCGAAGCACATCGTAGGCGGCGGCCACGCGGATCCGTGTGGGTAACGGGTCGGCCTGGGAGGCGTTTTCCTGTTGGAACCGGGGTCCGAGGTGGGCCACCATCGCACCGATCCGCAGCGGTACACGATTGCTGGGAGTCCACTGCAGGCCGGCGTCGATCGCATAACCGGTCGAAGTAGTCGCCACGCCCGAGCACATTCCCCGGCAGGACAGCCGGAACTGGACCACCTTGAAGTTCACGCCGGCGTCGAGGCCGGGCAGGACGGTCGCGGCTGCCGATACCACCGCCAGGTGGTTTCGGAACCCTATGGTCCCGATGAGGTTGTCGTTGGAGTCCTTGTACTCCTGGTCACCCTCGTTCAGCACGAGGTAGGAGATCCCGAGGGTGCCGACACCGGGACGCGCGAGGAGCGCCGAGGCCGCCGTGGAAGTCCCTGCGACCACGTCGGCGCGAAGCAGCACCAGCTTGGAGCGATCGACGGATGCCAGCCCGGCCGGGTTCCAGAATGCCGACTCCTGGCCCGGCATGGCCGTGACCGCTCGACCCATCGCCACGGCATCGGCACCCACGGGAAGGAGAAGGAAGGGCGCGCCCTCGTCCGACGAGGTCTGCGCCGCTCCCTGGTTCGAGCTCGACGCCAACAGCACGAGAGCCACGCCTGCGCGGAAGACCCACCGGATCATCGTCATTTCGGACACGGCCGCCCTCCGACCCGCCACCTCCGACCCTACCGGCATCGTCGCCACGCAGCCCTCATCCCTCACTCGACGCAGTCTGCTTCAACTCGACGCTGATGACGCGCAGGTCCGTCGTTCCGACATTCTCCAAGGAATGGGCCAGCGGATCGGACCACAACGTGACGGGCGGTGTGCGTATCTGCGGCACCGTGCGGCTGTCGAGTGTAGTCTTTCCCGCGGCGTCGCGGCGGACGAACTCGCTCCAATCGAGAACGTACATCACGCTTCGCCAACGATGTGTGTGCACCGCCGTCCGCTCCCCGGGAGGAACGTGTGTATCGAGCACTCGCACGTCGTCGTTCTCGAAGAGAAGCGTGTGGTGCTCGGGCGCTGCCCGCAACGCATCCAGCCCATCTGATTGGCTGGAAGCAGTGGGTCGGGATCCATGGCCTTCACTTGGATTGACCATCCTCAGCCTCCGACACGAGTCGAGATTCTCAGCACCAGCCGAGCGATCCGCTCACCGAGGAGCCGCGCGTTCTCCGTCTCTGCATCGGAGAAGCCGCTACCTGGCGCGGGCGTGAGCGCGCTGGCACCAGGGTAGCCGAACTTGACCTCGGCCTCCTCGTGGGTCGGCCCTGCAACGGCCATCCCGTTGTTCATCATCGCCAGCAGCAATGAGACGACCACATGCTCCTTGCCACCGGTGTCGCCCCCACCCGTGGCGAAAGCACCTCCCACCTTGCCACCGAGATAGACCCCGTATCTCAAGGCCCAATCGTCGATGAAGCTCTTCATCGGTCCTGCGATGTTGGCGTAATAAGTCGGAGACCCGAGAATGAGGCCATCGGCCTCGACGAGGTCCTCTCGAGTGACGTCCGCCACTGCCTTCAGAGTCACGCTCACTCCGTCCACACGCTGGGCGCCCTCCGCCACCACCTCCGCCAGTCGTTCCGTATTGCCAGACTGGCTGTAGTAGACGACCAGCACATTGGCCTCGGCCTGAGCGGCCGCGGCCCCTTGGATGAGGGTCGCCGTCAGCGGGGGCCTCACTCCATCGCGAGGCGTCGGAACGCGTGATGCGAACACGCCGGATGGGGCGGCGGCCGCAACCACGGCGGCAGCGACGATCCAGCACACGAGCGGCGATCGGCACTTCATCTGGACACCCCCATGCCAACAGGGTCAGGCTCGGTTCTTGGCGAGGCTGCACTCACAATCGCACCTCGATTCCACCGCCTGCAACCCGGGCGAACACCGCCTGCGCCCGTGACTTCGAGGCGTTTCGGGTAAGGCGCCCAGAGCCCGTGGCCCGGGCCATCGTTCACTGCCGCGATCGGTTCTGCTGGGCCGGCGGTTGTACGGTGCACGCCACCAGGTGGTCCTACGATTGATAGTCCAGAGGATTCCTGCCATCGCAACCGCAAGCGCCAAGAGGATCACCGACGACACGAGCAGTCCCACCGATACGACTCGGCTGTCACCTAGCGCGCCGTGCATCCGGCGCGCCAGTCCGGCTGCCGCCGGCGGCTGCCCAATAGCCAGGCTGACGCTGATGAAGACCACCGCGGCCCTGCTGAGCGACGGCGGCGCTCCGCCCTGCCGGAGGAGAGACCCGCGCAGACCAGTATCCCGAGAAGCGAGGCGACCAGCGTGGCGCCCACCAGCACGAGGGAGCTCGCCGAACCAATGGCCTTCGTTTCTGGATCGGGGCGCTCGGACGTGGGGTCCTCCGGAAGTCGGTGAGGTCGGATCTCGCACGCAGAAGTGTGCGCTGCGGCGCCGATGTCCCTCCTCGCGTTCCAACGGCGATGGTTTCTGCTGAAGGAGCATGATGCCGACTCGGGGCGCGAGCTGCCAGGCGAGTCCTCCGGACCGCGCTGTTATTGCGTCACGTGTTGCTCACCTCCGCCCCACAGGCTACCGCGCCACAGCAGACGCCCCGTCAGGTCGATCAGAGCCTGGCTTCAAGCATCGAGAATCAACTCGTTCATCGGGGGCGGAGGGCCCGAGGGGTCCATCCCATGGACCTCCACGAGGACCTTCTCTCTGAACCAGACGTCGAACGGATCCGTCGACGTGAGGAAATGCTGGAAGACCTTGCCGGCGTCCGCGGCTTCCCAATACACGACGGCCATGTCCCCCATGGGAGTGGACTGGAGCCAGACTTTCTCCGTAGTGAGCCCGGCCTTCTTCCGGGAGGCGGCCAGTGCGTCCTTCCTCGGGCCCGTCATCTCGGCGACACACTTCTTCCAGGCATCGGCTTTACCCGGCTTGATGGGGTTGGTGAAGGCGTACGAAGCCATGGCTGTTCTCCTTTGTTGGGCAGTGGCGATTGCGGTGACGGTGTCTCTTGGGAATCCTAGGGCGCGGGCTTGATCCCGTACTCCGCCCACAAGACCAGGTCGGAGAACGCCATCCCGATCTCTTCGGGGGTGAATACGCAGTGGCCGTATGCCGGCACCTGCCGCTGCACGAGCAGGTCCGTGGCCTCCCGGTCGGTGACTGCGGCCAGGTAGGACGACTGGTTGAAGCCGGGGACGACGGGGTCGCTCTGGTTGGACAGCATCAGCATGGGGATCTGCAGGTCACCGGACGGCGCATAGTTGTGGTCGAGCGACTTGAGCGCGCTCGGTGACGCGTCGAACCGCCCCACTGCGGCGTTGATCGCCTGCATCACGGTCGGAGGCAGCGAGGCGCTCGCGTAGACCGTGCTCGTGTTGTCGAAATACGGACGGCCGTTCGCCAGCAGCTCGTCACTCAGGGAGCCGGCATTGCTTTCGAGTGCCGTCGCGATCGACTGGACCAACTCGGCGCCCGATGTGAACGGGACCGGCGTCTGATCGATGGCGGAGAGCGCGAGCGCGGGGGCCGGGTTGGCGGTCATGGCCGCGACGGCCGGCTGGACGATACCTGTCGTGATGTCGGTGCCCGGCGGCAAGTGGGTGGCGTCACCCGGGAGCACGCCTGGATACAGAACGTCGAAGATCGCTCGCACGTTCGCGTAGTAGTCGAACTGCTTTCGCGTCCCGCCCGCGACGGCACACGCGGCCAGCGCGCCGCGGTACACCGCGGGGAAGGTCTCCGTGAGCTTGATCGCGATGAGTCCGCCCATCGACGCCCCGCCGATGTAGACGCCCCTCGGCGGCCCGAACTTCGACGTGAAGAGTCCGAGAAGCTGATGCGTCCGCTGCGCGCCGTCCTTGATGTCCCACCCGTTCTCCGAAAAGCTCGAGAACGCGAGCGCGAACCCCTGTGGCACCAGGAGGCCGGCGAAGACGTCGGCTTCGGGAGGTAGCGCTACCGGATCGTCGGGCGCGACGTATCCATGCGCGTACACCAGCAGCGAGCCGTTCCAGTTCTCCGGCACGATGAAACGATAGAGAGACCCGGGACCGGTCGAACCGTCGACCACCTGGGTCGCCTGCATCCCTTGCACGACGTCGTACTGTTGTGGCGCGGGAGCGACGGGCGAGGCGCCGTCGACACAGGCGGCCGCCAACAACAGGCACGCAGCGGAGAGGGTGGTCTTGGCGGACATAGGGTGCCTCCAAGAGGCTCAGGGGTAAGCGGCCCGAGACGAAGCGGGGCGGGTGGGAGCCTACCTGTGCCAGGCTTGTGCCAGTGCCGTCCATCCCTGACATCACCTAGTGGAACGAGTGATCTCGTCCCTCCCTCCTCCTCTCCGGCACTACAGTCCGTCGCGCCTTCCAGGGTCTTTTGGATCAGGCGGCGCGACCAGGATGCTCGGCCGGAGCCGGGAGCTGCAAGACGAACGGCTCCGGACCGCCGAGCCTACCCCGTCGGCAGGAATTCTTGGTCAGATGGCGCGAAGCGCTCACGGACGATACCCGACCACCGCCCACGCCTTTGCCTGAAGTTCGATCGCCCGACCGGGCTGGGTCGCAAGCCGGCGTCGGACCTCCTCCGCGAGGGCCGCCCTCTGCGCCTTGGAGAGGTCGGATACGAGGCTGGGCGCGGGACCCGTCCCTCCGAGGAAGGGGCGCCAGTAGTCGTCGAAATCGACGAATCGGGTGGGCACACTCAGCGAGGTGCCTCGAACTCGCTCGGCACCAGCCGACTTGAACAGCGAGGCCAGGGACACCGGGTTACAGATCGGGAACCGCAGCCTCTCATCGACCTCGGAGGTCGAGGCGTTGATCTCGGCCGCGGCATCCCAGAAATGCCTGAGGAACTCCATACCCTCGGCGTAGTCCCAGACGAACGCGCCGATCAAGCCCTCAGGGCGGGCGCCCTCGAGTTGCTCTCGGATCGCGCCTTCGGGGTCCGGAAAGAAGTTGAGGGCAAGGCCCGAGACCACCGCATCGTAGCCGCCTGGCCTTCGAGGTAGGCTCCCGGTACCGGCCACCATGAAGGTCACCCGAGCGTCTGAGAGCGCCGAGCGAGCAGACTCGATGAATGAGGCGGATAGATCGCAGGCCACCACCGACGCAGGTCGAGACATCGCGCAGATCGCACTGGCCAGTGCCCCGGTGCCCGTGCCCACGTCGAGCCAATGGGCTCCTGAGGGAGCGTCCAGCCACCGGACGAATTCTCTCGCCAGGGGACGACTCCAACGGCCCATGAAGTCTTCGTAGGGGTCTCCGGCGTTCCATCCATCACCAGGCCCTGTCGTCACATGGTATCCGTTGCCGAGGCTCGATGGCGCCTTTTTGAGCGCCATGTAACGTCTCTCGAATCTTCCTGCGGGAGCAACGTACCGACCGGCGGTCGTGAGTTGCTGCACGAACAACCGACCGGTGCCCTCTGAGCCACCCCGTCAGAGAGAACCGCTGGTTAAGCTGACCGCTGGTCAGGCTGACCCTCCATCGGGTCGCTTGAGCTTGTGGTGGTACTTCATCGTCTTCAGAGCTGTCTTGTGCTCTGCCACAGCCGCCCGTCGCGCCAGCGCGTCGTGTTTCCGCGCTTGAAAGGCGGCCTCGGCTCGAAGCTTCCTGAAGCTGGCTACCCGCTCTGGATCGATCTGCCCAGCTCGCTCAGCCGCAATCACGGCGCAGCCAGGTTCCACTTCGTGACGACAGTCCACAAAGCGACAGCTCCGCGAAAGCTCGTCGATCTCCGGGAACGTGTGCCCGAGCCCCTCCTCCAGAGCCCACACGCGCAGTTCCCTGATCCCAGGCGTATCCACCAGCAACGCGCCTCCCGGAATCCGGAACAACTCACGTCGGGTCGTCGTGTGTCGACCCTTGCCGTCCCACTCCCGGACGGGTGACGTCGCCGCTCCCGCCTCTGGGTGGAGGAGGTTGATGAGGGTCGATTTGCCCACACCCGACGGCCCGAGTAGCACCACGGTCAACCCAGCACGGAGGCTCCCTCGCAGTCTCTCGACAGCCTCGGTGTCAGAGGTGCTCACGATCCAGGTCTCCACGCCCACCGCAACGGAACGGGCCGCTGCACGTACCCCAGCAAGATCCGCTGCGAGATCGCTCTTCGTCAGAACCAGGTGGGGAGTAGCACCGCTCTCCCACACAACCGCCAGATATCGCTCGAGGCGACGCGCGTTCAGAGGCGTGTCGAGACTGTCGACAACCCATGCGACGTCGACATTCGCCGCAAGGACCTGCTGCGCATCCGCCGTACCCGCCGCACCCCGGGAAAGGCTCGATCGTCGCGGCAGCACCGCCGATACGGACAGGGGATCCGTCGGCATCGGGCCGGGGCTGACCAAGATCCAGTCACCCACCACGGGCGATACCCCGAGGGAGGCCGACGCCCGGCGCGCCGGGGCGATGCCGTCCTGGGTCTGGACGATCCATCGACCTCGCTCCTGTCCCACCACGCGAGCCGGATGGTTCTTGGGAGTCGCGATCTCAGAGGCGCGGGCCGCCCATTCAGCGTCCCATCCCCAATCACTGAGGTTCATCGTACCCAACGGCCTTGGGTCAGCTTGACAATCTGGGTTTCTGCTACGCACCACCATGCCGACCCCGGTCGCGAGTTGCAAGGCGAGTGGTTCTATCCGTCCGAAGCAACAATCTCGGTCAGAATGCCGTGGCTTGGTCGCTAGCAGACGAGGTCGTACAGCAACCGATAGAAGTCCATGCGGTCGACATCCAACTCGGCGCCGTACTCAGCCAGGAACATCTCCTCGAAGCCGGGGCCCAGGTTCCAGGTCAAGCTCCATGTCGCTGCGGCCAGATCCCACCATCGGTCCGCAACTCCCAGTTCGCCGAGATCCACGTAGCCGGTAGCTCGTCCGTCCTCGATGAGGACGTTGGGTGGGCAGTAGTCGCCGTGGCACACGATCAAGTCTTCGGAGTCGGGACGGGTCGATTCGAGCAGATCGACGGCCATCTCCGGCGTGAGGTGCCGGAACTCCGCATGGAAATCAGAACCTTGATCGATCAGCCCTGAGGACAGCCTGGTGCGGACATGTTCGAGAGCCGCGTCCAGGCGGAAGTCGAAGGGGCAGTTGTCCACTGGGGCAGCGTCGTGGAAGTCGCGGAGTCCTCGGGCGAGAATCCGGGTCAGCCTCGCGGGATGTCCGAGTTGTTCGGGGTGTGTGCCGTCTTGGCCGGAAAGCCGAGACGTGGCCAACCACATGATGGAGCCCTCGGTTCCTTGGTCGACCACTTCTGGGACGGGCAGGTAGGCGCTCGCCCAGCGCATCCGCCTCGCCTCGGCGAGGAGGGTGGGGTAGTGCCCGGCGGGCGCGAGTTTCAGGAAGAGTTGAGGGGCCCCGTCGCGCGACAGACGGTAGACAACCGAGTGTGCCGCGTACTGATACGCGAGCTCCCATTCGAAGGTCGCGTAGGTCTCCCTGAGACGCCGAGGTGTTTCGAGCCAGGCATTTCCACCCACGGGTTCCCCTCCGTCAATGCCGGCTCGAGTCGCCGTCAGGAAGGAACTCCAACGTCTCTGGGTTTCTGCTGTGTGAGCATGATGGAGACCAGGGGGCGCGCGCTGCAAGACGGGCGTCCCCCGACCTCTCTGCCGACCCCGTCAGCAGCGGAGGCCTGGTCACGCGGTGGCCACCATTCGCCTACACGACCACGAGTCCAGGGCACTGGGAGGTCATCCGTGAAGCCTGCCAGCGTCCGGCTGCGGAAGGCGTTATCCTCTCGCTATGCGAACCCCCTGGGTATCCCTCCGCTCTCGCCGCTCCTCCCTTCTCGGAGGCATCCTTCCCTTCGTCCTGGCCCTGGGCGTCCTGCTCCCCCGGACGGCTGAGGGAGAGGCGGCCGGCCCGCAGGCTGCCCCGGTGCCCCGGCTGTCCCAGCCCTCCACCGTCAACCCCGTCGCCTACTTGGTATCCGTGGGACCGGGCCACGCCGTTTGGGAGCGCTTCGGTCATAGCCTCCTCTGGATCCACGACCCCCGCGAGGTGACCGACGAGGCCTACAACTACGGTCTCTTCAGCTTCGAGCAGGAGCACTTCCTTCGGCGGTTCATCATGGGAGACATGCTCTACTGGATGGCGGGTTTCGACGTGCAGCGCCAACTCGCCGCCTATCGTTCCCAGCACCGCTCAATCGAGATCCAGGAGCTGGCCCTGGACTCGGACCAGGTGAATCGGCTCCAGCAGTTCCTGGAGTGGAACGACCTCCCCGAAAACCGCTTCTATCGCTATCGGTACTTCCGGGACAACTGCTCCACACGCGTGCGGGACGCCCTGGATCAGGTCCTCGGCGGTCAGCTCGACCGATGGGCGCGGGCTCGAGTGACCGACGCGAGCTACCGAGACCACGTCCTGCGTCTTACCCATGACCTCTTCTGGGTCAGCTCCGGCATGGACTTCGGGCTCGGTCCCTCCGCGGACAAGCCTCTGACGGCTTCGGAAGCCATGTTCGTCCCGATGGAGATGGCACAGGAGCTCCGGAGCTTCACGGTCCGAACCGAGAGTGGCGACAGCGTCCCCTTCATCCGGGCCGAGCAGACGTTCTACGACGCCGGCCGCCCTCCGGTCCCGGACACGACTCCTCGACGCATCGGCACCTTTGTGCTGGTCGGCCTATCGTTGGGCGGGCTCTTCTGGTGGCTAGGCCAGCGGCGAGGCGCGGCCGGGCTCCTGCTCGTAGCCATACCGTGGCTTCTGCTCTTCGGGCTCCTGGGCACCCAGATCGCCTTTCTCTGGGCCTTCACCGACCACGTGGACACCCACTGGAATGCAAACCTCCTCCAGGCGTCTCCCCTCCAAATGGCCCTCGGCTTCACCCTGTGGCCGCTGTCCCGAGGGCGCGGATGGGCGCGCCGGTTCGGGCGATGGGTCGCAATGGGTATTTCGGTCCTGGCGGGCCTGGGATTCGTGCTGGCTGTCGTGATGTACGTTCTTCCGGTGGTGGGTCAGAGCAACGCCGAGTTCCTCGGCCTGCTCCTTCCGCCCAACCTGGCGCTGGCCTGGGTGGCCTGGAGGATGGCGGACCCGAGTCATCCTTCCCGAGGGCGTGCTCAGAAAGTCTCAAAGCGCCCCCCCAGGAAGCGGAAGCGGAAATGAAGGTCTTCGGGCACCGGTTCACCCGGTATCCGACCCCAACCCATCCAGGAATGCTCTCACGTCGGCCCGGTTCCGAAGGACGGCCACGTGTTTGTGGCCACGCACTCGTTCCAACCGCTCCAGGATCCCAGGACGACGTCGCCTCGGATAGTCCCAGATCCATCTGAGGAACTCGACCGTGAGGCGTTCTGGGCAGCCGGCAGGCATCGACGGGCGACTGCGATCGGTGAATTGAACTCGACGCCTGACGACCCGCCAGATACAACGCAGTCGAGGCCAATCCAGGAAGATGATCGTGTCCGCCGCGGCGATCCGTACGTCCAGAGTTCCGCCGTAGTTCCCGTCCATCACCCAAGAAGGCTGGGAGCTCAGCTGAGACACCAGATCGTCCCATTCGGCCGCTTGCGTGGGCTGCCAACCGGGCCGCCAGTAGAGGGAGTCGAGGTGGATCAGCGGGAGGCCCGTCGCCTCGGCGATCCGCATGGCCAGCGTAGTCTTGCCGGCGCCCCCTGGCCCGATCACGAGAACCTTCCGCATGCGCATTCCGAACCTCGCCCTGGCGCCGAAGGAGTATGTGCAGGCTGGCGACTTTCGAATTCTGCTGCCGGGACCATGCTGCCGACCCGGAGCGCGAGCCGCCAAGCGAGTGGTCCGGACCTCGCGGCCGACCCGGTCAGCGGCACTTCCTTGTTGGGCGGCAACCGCCGGGCGCTGACCTGCGCGAGCAACATGCTCGGCCGGGTCGTGACCTGCAGGGCGAACATCCCCGGACCCTCCCCGCTGGCCGCGTCAGCTTCAGCTCCCGGTCAGCCTACACACGGCGTTTCAACGCAGCAGAGTCGCGCGAAGCCCGGAATGTCCAGTTCGTCTGCACGTTGAGCCAGGTAGCGCTCTCGGATATCTGCAGCAGACAGGTCCTCGACGACGTGGAGGCCGGCGGAGCGTACGATCTCAGCCATCTCGTCTGACCGAAGCAGGCTCCGGATCGGCTCGCCTCTACGTGTGCCTCCTTTGTCGAGAAGCTCGAACAACTCCCGATCGTCGGGCGACATCGTAGACTTGGGCTGGAAGTAGTCGAAGGCGATTCGGCTGCCCGGCGCGCACAGCCCCGCCAAAGATGTGAACCCCTCCTCGATCGCCCGACGCGACAGGTAGCAGATCGTGCCGAGCCACGAGACGAACGTGCGTGCGCTACGGTCGAAGCCGTGCCCGGGGAGCACATCAGCGACAGACTCGCGCTCCAGGTCCACTGGAACGAGGACGAGGTGCGACGGCAGCGCACCGAAGCGCGATCGGATCCGGGCCTCCTTCCATTGCTGCGTAGCAGGGTGATCGAGCTCGAATACGCTCACCTCCGCCTCCTCGTGGCGGAGGGCCCAACTGTCCAGGCCGGCGCCCAGGATCATGTACTGGCGGCACCCCTGACGTATGCTATCCGCAACAGTATCCTCCGTGTATCGGCTTCGGACAACGACGAAGACGCTGATTGAGCGCACCTTTGCGAGCAGGGGTCGCCAGAAGAGCCAGCGGAGGGGCGCGACGCGAAGGACTGCACTCAAGGGCGCGCCGAGGAGCCAGACGGCGGCATCATCCTCCAGGATTGGCGCCGGGTCCCGTAGGAAGTGGTCTGCCCTGTGGGCCGCGGCGAACTGCGCCGTTTCGCTAGGCCTCATCGTGTTCCGTCGGAGTTGCCCGTGTGCCGTCCAACGATTCTGGGTTCTGACCTGCGGGTGCAACATGTGGACCGGCGGTTGTGGGCTGCAAGACGAACAGCTCCCGACCCTCCAGGCCCACCCCCTCAGGTTGAGTTCGCAGTTGGGCTGATCCTCGTCGCGCTCGGCCAGTGGGTTGGCATTCAAGAACCCGGGCCCCCGCGTACGAACGTCGGGACAACCCGACGCTCGAGCGACCGCATCTGACGAATGACGGGCAAGCGTCACATGACGAGCACTCAGGGGAGGTGGCGCGTTGCAGGTCAGCACCCTACCGGCGCGACAGCCTCCACTGGCATTCCCACGCGAGAGGACACAACGGGGCGGCCGCCACGTTCTCCCCATTTCGCTGCTCGTGTCCACTCTGATCCACGCCCTTGTGGTTGGCATGCCGTTCCGAGTTGACGTCACGGACGAGGACCGAGGTCCCAGACGGAACACGGCTCCACCGACGTCGCCAGCTGCCCTGAAGGTCTTGAATCTCCGGGTGACCGCCGAGACGACCGCGGCACCAACCACCGAGTCGACGGATTCGGTCGAGCATCGAGAGAAGGCGCCTGCCGAAGCGGGACCGGCTGACGATGCGGCGGGGTTGCCCGCGCCGTCTCAGGGTCAGGGTCTGGGCACCCTCTTCCGGCCTCGCGCTGTTGATCCCCGGCTCTGGTCGGTGGCCCCGTCGATCCTCGCGGATCGCACGGCGCCCGAACGTGCTCAGCTCCGCACCCAGCTTGAGGTCATCAACCGAAAAGCGGAAGGCGTGAGAGTGCCGCCAGGAGAAGACATGAGCTTATGGACGGGACGAGACACCGAGGGCGATCGATGGGGTCTATCGCCGGGTGCAATTCACTTGGGTGGCTTCACGCTGCCGCTCTGTTCCGGACGCTTCGACGCGTCGAGCTGCGGCTTCGGAGTCCAGCCCGTCTTCCGAGATCGATACCAAGCTGAACTGCGCACCCTGATCGAGTCGCAGCGGCAGGGGGCTCGCGCCGAACTCATGGATCGCGCCCGGGCCCTTCGGGCCCGCCTGGACTCGCTGCGGGATTCCATCCCCCCGCTGATCCTGGAGCGAAGGTGATCCAGAGATCCTGGATCAGACCAACGGCTTTGGGTTCAACCTGCACCCAGAGGAGGGCTCTTGCACCTCACGTAGCGTCAGGTACTAGCGTCCGGACCACCAAGACCCCACATGGAAACCCGGATGCGATTCAAGACAGTCACTGCAGTCAACTGCGGGACCTCGGCCATGGGTCAGGCATCCGTTTTGGCACAGGAGCCCACCACAATGACGACGCAGGTAACGATCCCGCACACGCAGGTGTTCAACCTGCACTCAGAGCGCGCGGACGCCCACTTCCAGATCTGGGTCGCGGAGCCGGTCGCAGGAGTGATGCCGCTGCCACCGGGACCGAGGCAGGTGTTGTATGTGCTCGATGCCAATCTGTTCTTCGGCACGGCCGTCGAGATGTCGCGCCTGATGAGTCAGCTCTACGGGGAGCTTCCGCCCCTTCTCGTGGTGGGCGTCGGGTATGAGACGACCCGGCCGGCCATTCAGGCAGAGCTCCGAGCCAGGGACTTCACGCCCACCGCCGACTCCGGGTTCGGCGCCATGGCCCAGTCCCATCCGAGCGCTCCGGAGCCCACCCTCCCTGAGGGTCGGAGACTCGGACGTGCCTCTGAGTTCCTGGACTTCCTGAGCGAGGAGGTCCAGCCGTTCGTTGAGGGGAGGTTTGCGGTCTCGGACGAGGGATCGACTCTATTCGGCTCGTCGCTAGGAGGCCTCTTCACGCTCTACGCGCTTCTCAAGAGACCCGAGGCATTCGACGCCTACATCGCCGTGAGTCCAGCGATCTGGTGGGACAGCGCGTACCTGCTGAAGCTCGAAACGGAAGTCGCTCGATCGCGGGACGATCTCGCCGCAAAGCTGTTCCTCGCAGTGGGGGGCGCCGAGGAGCGAGCCGACATTCCGCAACTGGCTCCGTTCAGGATGGTGTCGAACCTCCACGCCTTCGCCGAGCAACTCAGCGAACACCGATACCCTTCTTTGGCCCTGGAAACCCTGGTCCCGGAAGGGGAGTCCCATACGACCGTCGTACCGGTGGCTCTGACTCGAGGGCTTCGGTACGTCTACCGCCCACGGAGACCTGCCCCGAGACCGTAGAGGATTCTGCATAACGTCTTTGACGCCAACCAGCGCGAGCCCGGTCCCATGCGGAACCAACGCTCCGCATTCGGCTCGCCCGGAAGTCGGAACTCGCGAAACCAGAGCGTGCCATCAGCTCCCACGAGCATCCCCGCGAACGCAGGAACCGTCTCCTCGGCCGGGATCTTCTTGAGGCTCTCGACCCTCCCCCGCTCGAAGGCGGGCATCCCGGGAAGTGAGGAACCCGTCGGCGTAGCTGCCGCCGCTTCAGCCTCCGCCACCAACTCCGCCCGCCCGGCGTCGACCAATCGGCCCCCCGCAGTCCGAACCGGCCGTGGCAGCCGGAGTGGAGCGAGGGCAGTACCGTCCGCGGTGAAGCGCATCACGTTCAGTGAGTCCGTCAGCGCAAGAAGGAGGTGCCCGCGCGGCCATCCTACGACGTTGGGTTTCTGCTGCCGTCGTGGGAGTCTGAGGTCCTTTGGTACGGAGTCGCCTTGGCCCGCCTCAACGGTGGGGGCTCACCAAGAGCAGGGCTGGGGGACCGTGCGAGGCGCGTGAGGACAGCGGCGACCCGGTCCCGGAGCGACCCGCGGACCTCCAAGACGTCCACCGGCAGCGGTCGAAGATGACATCGGCGGGATGATCGACCATCGAGGGCACCGAGCGATGGGGGGGTCTACCTGACGACCCCGGGTTCAACCTGCGGGAGCAGCATGCCGACCGGCGGTTGTGAGTTGCAGGGGACGAACAACCGTCCGACCTTCCCGCCTACCCCGTCAGAAGGTTCAAACCCTCGTTGGTCATCGACCGGCGAGCTCGTTGATGTCGCCCGGATCCAGGATGTGGTTCTCACATCCTTCCATGCTCACCCGCACCATCGCTCGACCCAGGTCTTCCGTTGTCGTCACGTATGTGGGCAACAGCCGCCTGAGCAAAGGCATGAACGGCGCGGTGAGGCCGTACAAGACTCGATACGATCGCGTGCTCGAGCGTACTCCCTTCATGGGCTGGACGAGTCCCGGCCTGAACATGTACGCTGGAATGGACATGCTCAGGAGACGGTTTTCCGTCGCTCCCTTCACCCGTGCCCACATGATCCGCCCCTGCTCGGAACTGTCGGTGCCCTGGCCTGAGACGTAGCAGAACGTCAACTCCGGGTTCAGGTCGGCCAGAACATCGGCTGCCGCGAGGGTCAGGTCCAGCGTCACTCGGCGATAAGCCTCCTCGCTCATCCCCGCAGCCGACACCCCGAGGCAGTAGAAGCAAGCGTCGTAACCTCTGAGCTCGTCTCGAATGTCGGCGAAGTCCGAAAGATCCGATCGGACCATTTGCTTGAGCTTTGGATGGTCCCTGCCGGAGGCGCGGCGCCCGATCGTGAGGACGGTCTCTATCCTGGGCTCATCCAAGCACTCGATGAGGACGCCACCCCCAATCATGCCCGTGGCTCCGAACACAATCACGTTCATGCCGACGCACCCCATGGCCTGGATCGGCGCAAGCGTTTCATCGCTGACTCACGTCTTTCGAACCAACCAGCAGGAGCAGCATGCCAACCGGGAGACGCGTGTTGCAAGACGCACGTCTCCCGACCCCAAGCCTACCCTGTCAGGTTCAGGTCGTTGATACTGATGCAGGCGACCACTGACGGACGCGGAGACGAACGCCGTCCTCGACAGCGGCCCTGGCGAGCGCGGACAAGCCGGAGCAGCGGCGCACCAGGCAGGAGCGGTACGAAGCCTCACCCCGACCCGAGCTGCGCCCCGCCTACGACCGCCTCGTGGTGGACGACCAGGGGCATCTCTGGCTGAGGGATTGGCCTGGGGCCCACACCGACTGTGAGCTCTGGTGGGTGTTCGACCGCGACGGCGGGCTCCTGGGCTCGGCGCATGCGCCGAGGGGGCTGCACCTCACGGCCGTCCGGGACGGCCAGGCATGGGGCGTCGTGCGCGACGACCTGGACGTGCAGTACGTGGTGCGGTACGGGGTGCACGCCGCCGCAGCCTGAGGTCCGGTCCGAGATCCGTTGCGGCCGCGCTGTCGATGCCGCTGTAGTGTCCATGCGCAGTTCAACCGCGTACTTTGCGCTGCAGAGTTCTGCGTGTTTCGGTTGGAAGCGAGCGGCGGGGGCGGAAACGCCCAGGGCACGGAGAGGCCGGAAATGAAGAAGTGGCTGAGACGCATCCGCGGCGCCATCGGGACGGGACTGACGTGGGCAGCGGCGTGGTTCGGCGCGGGCATGATCATGCTGCTGGGGCTTCTGCTGGTAACCGGTAGTACCGGCGCCGACGTCCCCTATCCCCTCGGGTTTGGCGCCTTCGGCTTTGTCGCCGGCGTCACCTTCTCAGGGGTCCTGGGTCTTGCTGAGGGCCGTCGCCGGTTTGATCAGATGTCCCTTTCACGCTTTGCAGTGTGGGGGGGGGCTGGGGGTTTTTTGTTGTCCGCGATCTTTGTCTTGGCCGTGGCCCTTGCAGAGGACCCCGCTTTCTTATGGAACCTGGTGGTCTTGGGCCCGGTCTTCGCGGTGGCCGGCGCGGGGTCTGCTGCTGGTTCGCTGGCTCTAGCCAGAAGGGCGGAGGACCGAGAACTGCTCGAAACCAGTGAGGAGGTGGCCGAGGTGGGGCTTTCAGAAGGAGAGGCGCGAGATCTGCTCGGAGGCGGGCGCTGACCTCTCCACGTGGACCCGGTCCGCAGCCTTGGAGAACGTTGCTCGTCCAGTTGTGTGCGGGTGGCCCGAGCGGGGCCTGACGTCTTTGGGGGATAAGCTGCGCGAGTAAGATGCTCGGCCGGGGCCGCGAGATGCAGGGCGAGTGGCCCCGGACCCTTTGCGCCGACCGCGTCAGCTTGAGCGCCTAGTCAGGGAGCGACCTTACAAGAGGTCAACATCGCCCTCGAGTTCGACGCTCGCGTGCACCCGGGTGTAGTCCTGGTTCTCGGTGCGCAGGTAGTGGTCGCCCTGCACTGCCGAGCAGTTCGGGCAGCAGTTCGCCCAGTAGTCTCCCATGGAGTCGGTCATCCGGTGCTGGATCTGCCCCGGGATCGGATCCGGCGGACGACGGCGGCTGTGGTTTCCCGAGCCAGGCCAGACGAAGGCCACCATCTCGGTACCGCAACGCCAACACGTGTGGGGCGCGAAGTGGTACGGTGGACTCGGCGGCAAGGCGGTGTGAATCCGCTCGGCCAGCGCCATCGCTCGGCTCTGGATCGCCTTCACTTCATCGGCCCGCTCCGCCTCGGCCTTCGCGCACACAGGGCAGCGGAACGGTTGTAGTCCATCCTGCACCACCGTCCACCAGTACGGCCGCTCCAGAACCTCGGCCGCGTCCAACTCCACCCACGGGATCGTAAGGCGTCGAGCCTTCTCCTCACTCACCCGATGCGTTGCGCGGATCTCGATCGCCGCCGCCGCGAGGTCGCCGCGGAACAGGACGACGTCTCCGACGCTGCCGTCCGGGAGCCGGACCTCTTCAGCCGCATGCGTGATGTCGTCCGGGATATCCTGGGTTATGCCACCTCCGCAGCCGTACCGGGGGCAGAACCGGGCGATGCAGGGCCGTGGTCCGTCCCGGTCCTTCCAATCGAGGATGACCTGGACCACCTGCCGCTTCGCCGCGCGGTGAGCAGCGCTCTCCGGGGAACAGCCCTCGCCTTGCCGATGCGCGAAGTGAGCCCGGCGCAACTCGCCCTGCCGAAGCACCACTTTGGTCGAGCACCCGGGGCAGCGATACGCTTGGCCAGGCTCGGCTTGATCGGGCCGGACGATTCGGCCTTCAGAGGTGAAGGCCACCGGGATCGCGAACGACCGCGAAGGCAGGTCCATGAGCTCGTGTACCCCTGACCGCGTCAGCTTGCAGCCCCTGGTCAGGGAGCCGCTCCGCGAAGGCGTTTCTCCTCAGCGACCCGCATCCCCCGACGCGCCGAAATACAGCATGTCCCGCGCATCCGAGCGCGCGAGGGCGATGTCGAGTAGCCCGTCCTCGTCAAAATCTCCCACCGCGAAACCGTAGGCTGTGCCCTCGGCGTCGCCGAACGGTGCCGCGTTGAAGGTGTCCGGGCCGTCGTTGAAGTAGACGATCGGGCGTGACTCGACATAGCCCACGATGACGTCCGGCCGGCCATTCCAGTCCACATCAACGACGGCAATCGCGTAGGGCGTGGCCGCGGACCCGCCGAGCGGCTCCGCCCCGGAGTAGCTCCCGTCCGTTCGACCCCAGAACACCGCGGGACCTGTACGTTCGTCGATTACGACCAGGTCCGTGACTCCGTCCCCATCCAGGTCCACCCCTTCAGCACTGCGAATCGCGGCATTGGGTGGCCCAAACGGTCGCCGCTCTGGGAACGCACCGGTTCTGTCGTTGAGGTAGACGAAGCTCTGGCCGCCGTCCCGGTGTGGCACCACCAGGTCCGGCCAGCCATCGTTGTTGACATCCGCGGGCGTGATCGTGGTCGCGGACCCCTGCGCAAAGGGCGAGCACTCCCCCGCGAACCGGCCACGCCCGACGCCGAAGCAGATGTAGCTCGGCCCGGAGTCAGGGCCATACCGGTTCGCAAGCACGACGTCTGGAAGGGCATCGCCGTTGAGGTCGACTACGCTGATGTGTCGAGTCGACCATTCGCCTTGCCCAAACGTCGAGCCCACCACAAAGCGTCCGTTCCCGTCGTTGAGATGCACGACCTTGGCATCCGGCTCGTCGTTGCTGACCACAACATCGAGATCGCCGTCCCCGTCCAGGTCGACGAGCACCCCCGAGTACGAGCGGTCGGGCGGGCCTCCGATGGGATACGCAGGCTGGAAGCCGCCTCGCCCGTCCCCCAGAAGGACAAGGTCCTCCAGCGGCCAGTGTCGTCCTTTCACCAGGACGACGTCTTGGTGTCCGTCCCCGTTCACATCACCCACGCTGACGTTGGCCGACGTCGCGGCGGAGTCCTCGAGCGCGACCTGCCGATCGAAGCTGCGCGAGCCCGCCTCTGTCCGGGCCGCCGGCCCGCACCCGGCCGGAAGGAAGCTCGCGGAGAGCACCGTAGCCAGTCTCAGGACCTTCGTCTGGGCAAGGTACATCGCGACCCTCATGGAGGCAGATGGTGCGGGACAAGCCGGTACTGGAATGCCCTCGCACGAAGAGGCGGCTTCCCGGCGTCTTTTGGGTTTGACCTGCGTGAGCAACATGCTCGGCCGGGGTTGTGAGCTGATCCTATAAAGCGAGTTGGCCCCGCTGGGTGCGACGGCCTACCCTGTGCTGCTTCAACGAATCGCGGCCTTCACACCCAGGAGGCCAACCATGAACGTCGCAGGAATCGACGGCCACGCGCAGTATCTGGTCGTCACGGTGCTCAGCAACAGGGCGAAGATGCTTCACGCCCCTGTGCGCATCAAGAACGCCGAGGCCTATCGCCTCGTCGAGCTCTTGGAGCCGTTCCGTCCGCTGGAGGCCGTCGTCGAGACCAGCCCCGCGTGGCCCTGGCTCCACGACCTTCTCGTCGGACACGGCTTCGGCTTCGTCCTGGCCCACGCCAAGAAGCTGCGGGCCATCTCCGAGGCCAACTACAAGCGGGACGAGATCGACGCCGAGCTCCTCGCCCGCATGCGCCTCGCTGGTCTCATCCCCGAGGTGCATCCCAAGTCCATCGAGCAGCGCGAGCAGGCGGTCCTCGTCCGTCACCGCGCACGCCTCGTCAAGCTCAGGACGTCCGCCGCTGGCCGCATCCATGCGGAGCTCCACTCGATCGGCATGCACCTGGAACGCGGCCGGCTGCTCACCCAGGGAGGGCGTCGATGGCTGCGCACCCGGGCATGGCCGCTCTTCGGGCCCGAGCAGCGCCTGCTCGTCCGCTCCCAGCTGGCCATCGTGCACGGCCTCAACCCCATGGTCCGCGCTCTGGACCGGCGTATCGTCGGCATCGGATCCGAGATCCCAGCTGTGGCCCTGCTCCAGACCGTCCCGGGCATCGGACCCTACCGTGGTTTGCTCATCGCCACCGAGGTCCTGCCCATCGAGCGATTCCCCAGCCCCAGGCACCTGGTCAGCTACTCCGGCCTCGCTCCTCGCTCCAACCAGTCCGGATCCCGACCCATTCGCCACGGTCCGATCCCGGCCGGCGCGAACCGATGGCTTCGAGCCGCATTCGTGCGCACGATCGTCAGCCACCACATGGCCGCGCCCTCGAGCTGGCTCTCGCTCTATTACGACACCCAGAAGCAGCGGCTCGGCTGGCAGGTCGCTCGCGTCGCTGCCGCACGCAAACTCGCGCGCGCCGTCCACGCCATGCTCCGCACCGGTGAGGTCTGGATGGACGACGTGCCCAAGTCCGACGAGAAGGGGAGAGCTCCACGCCTTGCATGTCGCTCCGACGACCTACAGCCGAGCTGATTGAGCCCCCCGCTCGCATAGGTGGACAGGACTGAACGCGCCCGCGCACCCAGCAGCAAACCCTGGTTGTGTCGCCAGCCGCCGCTCCAGCTCCTGAACATGCCACTCGGGAATCGGAACTTCGGCCGGGCTGGCGGCAATCGAGTCCCAAGCCTCGCCAAGAAGCTCGATTCGCTCCTCGCCCTGATGGGCAGCGGTGCGGCCTGACGACTTTGTGGCTAAGCTGCGCGAGCAGCATGCTCGGTCGGGACCGTGAGCAAGGCGAACGGATCCGGGCCCTCTG
>CAZPZU010000037.1:0-45920 GCA_964591135.1 uncultured Gemmatimonadaceae bacterium
CTCGTCCTTCTGGAAGAGCGTGTAAGCCTTCAGGAGCTGGTGGATGACGTGGATCTTCTGGCTCTTGGCAGCATACTCGGCCTCGATCGCCTGGACGCGCTCCCGCTTCTCGTCCACGGAGAGCGTCTCGGACTTCTCGATCTCGCCCATCTCGGCCGACAGGTCCGGGACGATGAAGGCGTCGGGATCGCCGGGGCTGAGCTCGTCGAGCCCGCGATCCGACAGGTGCACGTTGTGCCCCTTCTCGTCCATGGCGAAGTAGAGCAGCTCGTCCACCTCGTGAAGCCGCTTGTCGCGCATGAAGTCGGCCTCGGCCTTGTTCACGAGCGTCTGCAGCGACGGCTCCTCGGCGAACATCTTCATGAGCTGCTTGTGCTTCGGCATCCCGCGCTTCACGGCGAGCAGCTTCTCGCCGGCCTCGGCGCTCTCCTCGGTCGCCAGGTGCTTCTGCGCCTCGGACACCAGCTCGTTGGTGATGCGCATCTGCTTCTTGTACAGACCAGCCACCAACGGGTTGTACTGCTTGAAGGGTGTCGACGTGTCCTTGCCGACGGGCCCGGAGATGATGAGCGGCGTGCGCGCCTCGTCGATGAGGATCGAGTCGACCTCATCGATGATCGTGTACGCGTGCCCACGCTGCACCCGCTGCGCGAGCGAGTGCACCATGTTGTCGCGCAGGTAGTCGAAGCCGAACTCGTTGTTCGTGCCGTACGTGATGTCCGCACCGTAGGCCGCCTGCCGCTCCGGGCTTCCGGGCTCGTACAGGTCGATGACGTCCACCTTCAGGCCCAGGAAGCCGTAGACGGTCCCCATCCACTCGGCGTCGCGCTGCGCCAGGTAGGAGTTGACGGTGACCAGGTGCGCGCCCCGCTCCGCGAGGGCGTTCAGGTACAGCGGCATCGTGGCCACGAGGGTCTTTCCCTCGCCGGTGGCCATCTCGGCGGCCTTCCCGCGGTGGAGGGCGATCCCGCCGATGAGCTGCACGTCGTAGGGGATCATGTCCCAGGTCATCTTCTGGCCGGTGACCACGATCTCCTTCCCCATCAGCCTCCGACAGGCGTCCTTGATGACCGCGAAGGCTTCGGGGAGGATGTCCTCGAGCGTGTCCTCGATGACCTCGAGCAGCTCCTTTTCGAGGCCGGAGATCTCCATCGACAGCCGCTCCCGCTCCGAGGCGTCCTCGGAGTGGCGCTTCTCTTCCCGGAGCCCGGCAATCTGGTCACGCAACTCCGCCGTGGCGTCGGCGATGCGCTGCTTGAATTCGGGGGTCTTGGCCTGGAGCTCTTCGTCGGAGAGGGAGGTGAAGCTCTCGGCGAGCTCGTTGATCTCGTCGATCAGGGGCTGGAGCTTCTTGGCTTCGCGCTTGTGCCGCGAGCCCAGAAGCGTCTTCAGGGCGGATTTCAGCATGGACCAGCAATGGAAGAAGCGAGGGTCCCGGATTTCGGGCAGGCGTATTATACTCGGAACCCGCCCGGAAGATCACCCCGAGCCGGCGTGGCCGGGCGTCTCCTCCGTCCTGGTCGGGCCGCTGGGCGCGGCCGCCGCCGCAGAGGCGCGGCTATCCCTTCTTGACGACCCAGCGGGGCGTGCCGGGCGTAACCTCGACCCCCTTCACGCCACGCGTCGCGTTGCGCGCGTCCACCAGCACCCGGGACTTCGCGACGATGCGCGCGTAGTCGAAGCTCGAATGGTCCGTGAGGATCACCACCGCGTCGGGCCCGCTCAGCGCCTCGTCGGTGAGCTCGACCGAGGCCATCTCGGGGTGTCCGTCCTCGTCGGCGTGGATCACGGGTACGTAGGGATCGTGGTAGGACACGTCGGCCCCATCGGCCTGGAGCAGCCCGATGATGTCCAGGGCGGGCGATTCGCGCAGGTCGTCGATGTCCCTCTTGTAGGCCACGCCCAGGAGCAGGACCCGTGACCCGTTCACCGCCTTGCGGATGCTGTTGAGCGCCTCGCGCACCTTGCCCACCACGAACAGCGGCATCTCGGCGTTGATCTCCGAGGCGAGCTCGATGAAGCGCGTCTTGTAGTTGAGCGTCCGCATCTTCCACGACAGGTAGTGCGGATCCACGGGGATGCAGTGTCCACCCAGCCCCGGCCCCGGCGTGAACTTCATGAAGCCGAAGGGCTTCGTGGCGGCCGCGTCGATGACCTCGTACACGTCCACGCCCAACCGGTCGGCGATGATCGCGGTCTCGTTGACCAGACCGATGTTCACCGCCCGGAACGTGTTCTCCAGGATCTTCGTCATCTCGGCGGCCTCGGCCGAGGAGACCGGCACCATCGTGTCGATGAAGCGCTCATAGAGCGCCACACCGGCCTCGGTGCACGCGGGTGTGATCCCGCCGATGACCTTCGGCGTGTTCTTCGTCTGCCAGACCGGGTTGGCCGGGTCCACGCGCTCGGGGCTGAAACAGAGGAAGAAGTCCTTGCCGACCTCCAGCCCGCTGCGCTGCAGGGCGGGCAGCAGGATCTCCCGGGTGGTCCCCGGATACGTCGTGGACTCCAGGGCGATGAGCTGTCCGGGTCTGAGCGTCGCCGCCACCGCCTCCGTGGACGCGAGGATGAAGCTGACGTCGGGGTCGCGCGTCTTCGACAACGGCGTCGGCACGCAGATCGAGATCGCGTCGCACTCGCTCATGCGCGCCATGTCCGTGGTGGCCTCGAGGAGCCCGTCGTCCACGAGCGGCTTCAGCACTGCCGAGGGGACGTCCTGGATGTGCGAGTGGCCGGCGTTGAGTCCTTCCACCACGTGCGCCTTCACGTCGAACCCCAGCACCGGAATCCCGGCCTTGGCCGCCTCCACGGCGAGCGGAACGCCCACGTAGCCGAGGCCCACGATGCCGAGCGTCACGTCGTCGGTACGGAAATGCTCCACGGAGGCTTTGCTCATATCGAACCATCCAAAGGGAGGAGCCGGGAGATCCGAAGCTGCGAAGGAAGCTAAAACGCGCGCCAGACCCGTACCAGCGCCCGTACCAGCGCCCCCACCCGTGTCCGGCGCCGGCTCAGGCGCCCTCGGCCACCGCCGCCAGGGGCACCAGGCGTACCTCCATCTCGTAGGCGTCCACGGCGGCGTCGCCCTCGAGATGGCGACGAAGCGCGCGCCGGCACGCGTCGCTCCTGCCCGGGCGCTCGACGAGTACGACCGTTTCGGCCCCACTCTCGGTGAGGGCGTGGCGAATCGCCGCCTGACCACCGAAGAGCATGCGGCCGCCCAGGGTGGCACGACCGGCATGGCTGAGAGGGGCCGCCACCGCGACCACTTTGAGCCGCGGTTCGGCGAGGCGCTCGAGCTGGCGGACCGCCAGCTCGGCGTAGTCGACCTCGGCCACGACCACCACCGGCGTGCCGTCCTCCCGCCACCGGCGTGTCGTGCCCTCGATGAGCCGGAAGGAAAGGCGCGAACCCACGGTGAGGAGCGCGCACACCATCAGGTCGATGGCGACGACGCCCCGCGACAGGCCGACTCGCTGGATCACCAGCAGTGTGGCGGCCGCGAGGAAGGTCCCCATCAAGTTGGCCCGCAGGATCCTGAGGACCTCGTGGAGACCGAAGGAGCGCCATGGTGTGCTGTACACGCCGCTGAGCACGTACGCCACGAGCTTCGCGCCCACCCAGATCAACACCGTGCGCTGGAAGTACGGCAGCTCGGCGGGCAGCTCGCCCGACTCCCATCGTATGAGGTAGGCCGCGTAGTACGCGAGCACGATCCAGATGCCGTCCATGAACAGCGCCAGCACCGGGTAGCGTTCCTGACTCGTCACCAGGAACCGGTACAGGCTCAACCCCTGGGCGCCATCGTCGTCCAGCGAGCGGAATCGCACGGCGAGGAGGTAGGCCCCTACCAGCACGAGCATGCATACGAGCATGCCGCCGAGGAGGAGCGCGGTGCCGCGCTCCGCCGAGCGCAGCAGAACGCCGATCGCTCCGCCAGCGGCCGCCATGCTCCAGAGCAGCCAGAGCGTGCGCTTCTCGGGGATTCCGAGGGCCACGAAGCGATGCGAGGTGTGATCCTGGCCGCCCTGGCTCACGGGTCGGCCCTCGAGCACCCGGCCGATGGTGACCAGCGTCGTATCGAGGATCGGCACGCCGAGGATCAGGGCCGGTGCGGCGACGACGGCCGCCAGGCTTCGGGAGAGCCCGGAGCCAGGGGCGAGGGCGAGCCCGGCCAGGAAGAGGCCGAGGAAGTGCGACCCCGAATCGCCCATGAAGATGCGCGCGGGCGGGTAGTTGTGCGCCAGAAACCCCAGGAGGGCGGCGACGAAGCCGAGGGAGAGGATCGCCAGGCCGGAAGAGCCTTCCAGCACGAAGAGGAGCGTGAGGTAGGCTCCCGCGATCGCTGCGACGCCGGCGGCCAGCCCATCCATGTTGTCGAGCAGGTTGACGGCGTTGGTGAGCCCGACGAACCATAGCATCGACACGGTCGCATCCACCGCGTACACGCCCGTGAGCCAGACGCCCAGTCCGCTCAGGAGGAGCACGGAGGCGGCGATCATCTGGCCGAGGACCTTGGCGAGCGGGCGCAGGTGCACGAAGTCGTCGACGAGCCCCACGAGGAACGCCAACGAAGAGCCGAGCACCAGCCCTTCCCACGTGCCGATGGAGAGCACCGCCTGCGGCGGGCGCGCCGCGAGGCCCTGCGTCGCATTGGGGTCGAGGAGGTACGCGACACCGACGGCCAGGCCGAAGCCCAGGAAGATCGCCACGCCCCCGATGGCGGGGGTCGGGCGCTTGTGCCACCGGTCCGCCTGCACCTGGCGCACCATTCCACCAGCGATGGCGGCGCCACGCACCATGGGGGTGAAGAGCGCGGTCAGCGTCAGCGCCAGAGCGGCCACCACGCCCCCGAGGAAGACCGGGCTCACGCTTCGCGTCCCTCCGCGTACTCGCCGATGAGGATGCGGCGCCACCACGCCTCGTTCTCGAGGTACCAGACCACGGTGGCGGGAAGCGCCTCATCGAAGCGGTGGCGGGGGCGCCACCCGAGCTCATGCTCGGCCCGGGAGAAGTCCACGGCGTACCGCCGGTCGTGGCCTGGCCGGTCCTCCACGTGCTCGATGCGATGGCCCCGCTTGTTCATCGCACCCAGGATCGCATGCACCACGGAGAGGTTGGTGCGCTCGGCGGCGCCACCGAAGTTGTACACCCTCCCCGCGCCCCCCCGCTCCGCCGCAGCCAGGATCCCGCGACAGTGGTCTTCCACGTGCACCCAGTCGCGCACGTACAGTCCGTCGCCGTACACGGGCACCGGCCGATCCTCCAGGACGTGCGTGATCGTCAACGGGATCAGCTTCTCGGGGAACTGGCGTGGCCCGTAGTTGTTGGAGCACCGCGTGACGACCACGTCCAGACCGTGGGTGACGTGATAGGCCAACGCGAGATGGTCCGCGGCCGCCTTCGTGGCGGAGTACGGTGATCTCGGCGCGACAGGCGTCTCCTCGGTGAACTTCGGGGCATCCGCCTCGTCCCTGGCTGGATCCCGCCACGGCAGCTCTCCGTACACCTCGTCGGTGGAGACCTGCACGAAGCGGCGCACGCCCCGGGCCAGGGCCGCCGCCAGGAGCGTCTGCGTGCCCACGACGTTCGTGCGCACGAAGGGCGCGTCCGCCACGATCGAGCGATCGACGTGGCTCTCCGCGGCAAGATGCAGGATCACGTCCGCACCGTCCATGGCGGCCAGGACCGCCGCGGGATCGCAGACGTCGGCGCGGACGAAGTGGTACCGCGGTTCCGATTCCAGATCGTCCAGGCCGTCCAGGTTCCCCGCGTAGGTCAATGCGTCGAGGTTCAGCACCTCGGCGGCGGCGTCCGACGCGAGGATGTGACGCACGAGGTTGGAGCCGATGAACCCCGCTCCGCCGGTGACCACGTACCTCAAGAGGCCGCGCCCCGGTGGGGATCCCGATGATGGGTGAGGACGGCCGCCTCCGCGAAGCCGGACAGCAAGGGGTTGTCCCGCTCGGCCGCCACCAGATCCGAGGCACGATGGAGAGACGTCACGGTACCTGCGTCGGTCCACCAGCCGTCGAGCACCCGGTGGCGCATCACGCCGAGGGACACGTAACGGTTGTTCACGTCCGTGATCTCCAACTCGCCCCTCGCGGACGGCTCGAGCTCGCCGATCATGTCGAAGACGCGCGTGTCGTAGAAGTAGCAGCCGGTCACGGCCAATCGGCTCGCCGGTCGGACCGGCTTCTCCACGATCTCCACCACCCGGTCCCCCTCGACGCGGGCGACGCCGAAGCGCTCCGGATCCACCACCTCCTTGAGCAGGATCATCGCGCCCGTGGGATCCGCTCCGAAATCCCGGACCGCGTCGGCGATCGGTCGCTGGAAGACGTTGTCACCGAGGATCACCACGACCGGCCCCTCGTCCGCGAAATCGCGCGCCAGGCCGAGCGCCTCCGCGATGCCCCCTTCTCCTTCCTGGTAGGCGTAGTGGAGATGCTTCAGGCCGAACTCCTGGCCGTTCCGGAGGAGGCGGAGGAAGTCGCCCGCGTGGTTGCCTCCGGTGACGACCAGGATGTCACCGATGCCCGCGTGCACGAGCTGTTGCAGCGGGTAGTAGATCATGGGCCGATCGTAGACCGGCAGGAGGTGCTTGTTCGTCACCCGGGTCATGGGGAGGAGTCGAGAGCCGAGCCCACCGGCCAGGATGACCCCCTTCACCGGCCGCTCGACGCCCCCCAGAGCCCGAGGATGGCGTCGGCGGTGCCCGGTCCGGCGGCCACCAGGTTCGGGAGATCGGGCTCCGGCTGGTTGAACGGCGGCTCCGAGCCGTTCGCCATCGTGACCCGCCCCCCCGCCGCGCGCACCAGGGCGGTGCCGCCCGCCACGTCCCACTCGCTCTTCGGGACCAGCGTCCAGGTGGCGTCGGACTTCCCCGCGGCCACCCGCGCCATCTTGTAGGCGACCGAGCCGCAGGGCTTGATCGTGAACGACCTTCCCTCGAAGCCGCGCCATTCGCCGCGCTCCACCTCGGAGCGGCTCGCCAGCACCTCCGCGCCGTCCAGCGTTCCCCGGTCTCGCGCCTCCGCCCGCTTCCCGTTGTACGTCACCCCCGTGTCCAGGGAGCCCAGGATGAGCTCGCGCGTGGCCGGGTTGAAGATACCCCCGGCCACCGGCACGCCCGACTCCACCAGGCCGATCGAGATGCACCACTCCGGGATGCCCGCCACGAACTCGCGCGTCCCGTCGATGGGGTCCACGACCCAGACGCGTCGGCACGACAGCCGCACCCGGTCGTCCGCCGACTCCTCGCTGAGCCACCCCTCTCCGCGCTGGAGGAGGATCTCGCGGAGGACCGCATCGGCGGCGTGGTCCGCCGCGGTCACCGGGTCGCCCCGCCCCGCCTTGATCTCGACCGCCACGTCACCCGAGGTGAAGGGACGCACGGCCCTGGCGGCTGCCTGCAGCGCCAGCTGGATGCGTTCCAGGTCGTCGATGCGGTTCATTCCGGGGCCTCGGCTTGCGTGTCGGGTCGGCAGCAAGTTAGCGAGGGGGCAACGGCCGTGCACCCTTCCCGCCCGCGTCCAGGTAGCGGCGCAGCGAGGTCCGCCACGGCTCCATCGGCCGCCCCAGGAATGCTTCCGTCGCGCTCGTGTCCAGGACGGAATAGGCCGGTCTCGGGACGTCCGGCCAGAACGTCTCTCGCTCGAGCTCGATGATCTCCGCGCTCAGGCCGGCGACCCGGAGAACCTCGCGCGCCTGGTCGAGCCGCGTCGCCTCCCCGCCGTCCGCGACGTGCCAGATGCCCCCCGGCGCGCTCCGCTTCAGGAGCTCGACGACCAACTCGACGACGTTCGCCGTCCAGGTCGGGCGACTCCACTGGTCCCTCACGACGCGCAGCGGGCGGCCCGCGCGCGCCTGACGCAGCACGTGCTGCACGAACCCCCCCCCTTTCCCGAACAGCCAGCTGACGCGCACGACCAGGGACCCGGGGGCGACGGCGCGGACCGCGTCCTCCCCCTCGGCCTTGCTGCGTGCGTACACGCACAGGGGGCCGCGCCGGCGGTCCGGAGTGTAGGGAATCCGTTCGGTTCCGTCGAAGACGTAGTCCGTCGACATGTACACCATCCGGGACCCCGCCTCCGCAGCGGCCTCGGCCACGAAGCGGGCACCGTCGCGGTTCACACGGAAGGTCTGCTCCGGCTCCACTTCGGCCTGGTCGACGCCCGCCCGCGCCGCGCAGTGCACCACGGCCTCCGGGCGGGCGGCGCGGACGGCGCGCTCGACGGCCAGGCGGTCCGTGACGTCGAGCTGGACGTGCGTCTGCGCGACTGCGCCGTGGCCCATGGCCGGAAGCCGCGTCCGGAACTCGCTGCCGAGGAGCCCTCCGGCCCCGGTGACCAGGAGCCTCATCCCCTTCCCTCCGCTCCACGGGCGAGCTCCCGGCGGTAGACGGCGCCGAGATCGCGGGCCAGCCTCGCCACGGAGTAGCGCTCCGTCACCGCCCGGCGGACCTGCGCCGGGATGGAGGGCCCCCCGAGCTCGCGGTCGAAGACGGCCGCCCACGCGAGGGCATCGGCGGTCGTCGGCACGAGACGGCCCGCGCCCGCGGCGGCGAGGACCTCGGCGACGCCGCCCACGTCGCGCGCGACGACCGGCGTACCGGAGGCCAGCGCCTCCAGCAACGCCACGGGCGTGCCCTCGTCGTGGGACGTGAGCGCGACGACGTCCAGGGCGCTGTAGAGCTCGGGAAGGTCCCGCCTCCATCCGAGCCAACGGATGCGCTCCGCGAGGCCCAGCGAGCCCGCCAGGGCCCTCAGATGCGCCTCCCGCTCACCGGACCCGATCACCACGGCCATCGCATCGGGGCGCCGCCGGCCGAGCGCCGCCATCGCTCCGAGGAAGAGCTCGTGGTTCTTGATGGGGACCATCCGGCCCACGATGCCGATCGCGGCCGTGCCTTCGCCCAGACCGAGCTGATGCCTCGCCCGCGCGCGCGACGTCGACCGGTCCGTTCCGACGAAGCGCTCCAGCTCGAGCCCCAGCGGCACCACGGTGAACTTCTCGGGTCCGGCCACGCCGAGCCCTTCGGTCATCTCTCGTGCCTGCCTGTGGGTGAGGACCACGAGGCGGTGGGTCCCGCGCGCGAGCTGGCGCTCGATCTCGAGGAAGAACCGCGTGCGGCGCGGGGAGAAGTAGTCACCCCCGAGAACGTGTCCGTGGAACGTATGCACGCGGACTGGGACGCCGGCCAGGATCGCCGCCAGCCGCCCGAGCGTACCGGCCTTCGCCGTGTGGGTGTGGACCACGTCCGGGCGCTCGCGGCGGAAGAGCCGATAGAGGGCGGCGAGGGCGTGCAAATCACCGCGAAGATCGATCTCCCGGGACAGGCTCCCCAGGTGGGTGACCTCCACGTTCCGCTCGGCGGCGTAGTACTCCATGTCGCCTTCGTCCGCGGACAGCGAGCCCGCCACCAGACGCGTGCGCCACGGCCCCGCGTTCATGGCCCCTGCAAGGTTCACCACGTGCATGGCCGGCCCACCGACGTTCAGGCGGCCGATCACGCGATGGATCAGCATCGGCCCGCCGGCCCCCCCTTCGCGAGTCTCCTGCGTCACGCCGCCGCGACGGTCCGCAGGTGCTCGGCGGTCAGGTCGATGATCCGGTCCAACGAGTGCTCGGCCCGCCACCCGATCAACGCCCTGATCCTGCCGGTGTCCGGCTTTCGTCGCTGCATATCCTCGAACCCCTCTCCGTACGCCACGTCGTACGGCACCAGCTCGATGGGTGAGGGGGAGGCCAGTCGCGCCTTCACACGCTCGGCCAGCTCGCGGATCGTGACTTCCTCCTCCGACCCGATGTTGAAGGGGTGTCCCCAGGCGTCCTCGTGGCCGATGAGCCCGAGGATGGCGCGAACCGTGTCGTCGACCATGCAGAAGCACCGTTGCTGCTCGCCGCTGCCGAACACGCGGATCGGGTCCCCCCGCAGCGCCTGGCCCACGAGGTTGGGCAGGACCATGCCCCACTGTCCGGTCTGCCGCGGCCCCACGGTGTTGAAGAAGCGGCCGAGGATCACGGGCAGGCCGCGCTCGCGATGGTAGGCCAGGGCGAGGAACTCGTCGAGCGCCTTGGTGCACGCGTACGCCCAGCGGCGGTGCGTGGTGCTCCCCATCAGGCGGTCGGCCTCCTCGTGGAGCTGGTCGCCGGCCTTGCCGTAGATCTCCGACGTCGACGCCACGAAGAGCGGCTTGCCGTGACGGTCGCAGCAGTCGAGAACGATCTCGGTGCCGCGCACGTTCGTCGTGATCGTCTGCACCGGCTCGTCGATGATCTTCCGGACGCCCACCGCTGCGGCGAGATGGACCACCAGGTCGCTCCGGGCCACGGTCTCGTTCATCATCGGCCAGTTGAGGATCGAATCGACGTTGAGGTGGAGCCGCTCGTGATGGCGCACGACCTCCAGGTTCTCCAGCCGTCCCGTGGAAAGGTCGTCCACGACGAAGACGTCGTCGCCCCGCTCGAGGAGCCGCTCCGCGAGGTGCGAGCCGATGAAGCCCGCCCCGCCGGTCACCAGGATACGCATGGGACTCCCGTCATGAGGTGCAGATCCGACTCCGCCGCTCGGCGCGGACCCCGGGCGAAGCCGGCCAAGGATCGCACGACCTTCGCTTCGCGCGGCGCGGACAGCCGGGGCACGGCACCCGACCAGGGTCCTTGCGTGCGCAGCGTGCCCAGGCTGACGACCCGCGCGTCGAAGCGCGACCGCGGCAGCCGCTCGAGGAGCGTCACGACCTGATCTCCGACGTCGTTCTCCTCGAGCGAATCGAGGACGTGGAACAGCCGGGACCGGGTCATGTGCGCGCGGTGCGTCGTTCGTGGAGTCGGTTGGGCGCATGCCGCCCGGAAGGGTGCGTCGGAGGCGGCCCCTCCGCAACTGCCGCACCGCGTGCCCGCGGCCCCGCTCCGCAACGCCGCCGGCACCGCCCCGTCGGTACGCGTAGCGATGTTAAGCTTATGGGCCGCACGCGGCTTGCCTTCGTCCCCGAAAAGCCTCTTGAGCACACTCGTCACCGGAGCTGCGGGCTTCATCGGGTCCCATCTCGCCGAGGCCCTCCTGCGGGCCGGCGAGCCGGTCGTGGGTCTCGACAACCTGGACCCGTTCTACGCGGTCGCTGTGAAGGAGCGCAACCTCGACGGCCTGCGCGCCTTTCCCCACTACAGCGATGTACGCGGAGACATCAGGGACCCCGGGGCGTGGGACGCCGTCCCCGACGACGTGGATGCCGTGGTGCATCTCGCTGCGCGGGCCGGCGTCCGGCCATCGCTGGACCAGCCGGCCCTCTACGCCGACGTGAACGTGACCGGTACCACGCGCATGCTCGAGTTCGCACGCGTCCGTGGCGTGTCGGGCGTCGTGTTCGGCTCGTCTTCTTCGGTCTACGGGGAGTCGCCCGCGGTGCCCTTCTCGGAGCGAGCCTCGGCGGACGACCCCATCTCGCCCTACGCCGCGACGAAGCGCGCGGGCGAGCTCCTCTGTCGCGCCGCCTATCGTGGCACGGGGCTGCCTGTGGTCGTGACCCGCCTCTTCACGGTCTACGGCCCACGCCAGCGGCCGGACCTGGCCGTCCACAAGTTCGCGCGTCTGCTCTCGGAGGGTCGCCCGGTCCCTCGCTTCGGGGATGGCACCTCGGCGCGCGACTACACCTACGTGGACGACGCCGTCGCCGGGATCGGCGAGGCCCTCGCGCTGGCCCGGGAGGGTGGCGGCGTCTTCGAGACCGTGAACGTCGGCTCCGACCACCCGATCGAGCTGAACGAGCTGATCCGGGTGCTCGGGGAGGAGATGGGCGTGGAGCCCGTGGTCGAGCAGCGGCCCCCCCAGCCCGGCGACGTCACCCGCACGTGGGCCGATCTGACGCACGCCCGAACCCTGCTGGGCTACACCCCCTCGATGGATTTCCGTGAGGGCATCCGCAGGTTCGTCCACTGGTTCGAGGCGGAGCGGAAAGCGGGCGGCTGACGAGACACGGGGCCCGGGACTCAGTCCCGGGCCCTCAGCCAGGTCTCCAACGTCAGCAGCGCCCACAGCGCGTGACCGTGGTCGGCGGCGCCGGCCTGGTGCTCCCGCCACAGGCGGTCCACCGGAGCCGGCTCGATCCACCGCCGGACCCTCGCGCCCGGCGCGAGCACCCGGGCTTCGAAGAGCGGCTTCCAGTGCGTGCGGAACCAGAGTGGGAGCGGTACGCCGAAGCCCCACTTGGATCGGGAACGGATCTCGTCGGGGAGGAGGTCGGAGAAGGCCTCCTTGAGGAGCCACTTGAGGGTCCGGCCGCGCCGGCGGAGCCGGTCCGGGAGCCCGGCGGCGAATTCCATGACCGCCGTGTCCAGGAAGGGAGAGCGCAGCTCGAGCCCATGCGCCATCGCGCAGCGGTCGGCCTTCACGAGCAGGTCGTCGGGGAGGTAGGTCTCGAAGGTCATGGCCATGGCCCGGGTGAGCGCGCTCTCACCGAGCAGGCGATCCCAGGGCTTCCTCAAGCTCCGCGTCAGCTCTTCCCGGTCGACGCCGCAGACGTCGGGCCGGAGGAAGGCCTCGAGCTCCGGGAGGTAGCCGATCCAACGGAGCATGCGCTCCTGGGGCTCCAGCGCCGCCGCGGCGAAGAAGCGCTGGAAGCGGCGGGCCGGATGGCGGAAGTCCGGGTGGTGGGGCAGCCGCCGCCCCACGGCTTCACCCAGCCGGGCCAACAGACGACCGGTGCGCTCGGCCACCTCCATCCCCACGAGGCGTGGGTAGCCGCAGAACATCTCGTCCCCGCCGTCGCCCGTGAGGGCGACGGTGACGTGCTCGCGGGTGAGGCCGCTCACGATGTGCGTCGGAATCCCGGAGGAGTCCCCGAAGGGTTCGTCGTACGTGTCGACCAGCTCGTCCACGAGCTCCACGGCGTGTGCTTCGACGGTGAACTCGGTGTGCTCGCTGCCGAAGCGCCGCGCCGCCAAACGGGCGAACGCGGTCTCGTCATAGTTCGGATCGTCCGCGAAACCGAGGGAGAACGTGTGCAGCGGTCCCTCCATCCGCTCCCGCATGAGACCGACCACGAGGGTGGAGTCGATACCCCCGCTGAGGAACGCGCCCAGAGGCACGTCCGCCGTCAGGCGGCGCTCCACCGCGTCGCCCAGCAGCGCCCGCACCCTGCTGCCCGCATCGGCATCGGAGATGCCGGGCACAAGGCGGCGCCAATCCAGAGTCCAGTATCTCCTGCGTGTCGCGACACCGTCCTCCACGCTCAACGAGTGGGCGGGGGGAAGCTTGTCGATGACGCGGTGGAAGGTACGGGGCGCGGGGACGTAGCCGAAGGCGAGGTACGCCGGGAGGGCCTCCGGGTCCATCTCCCCCGACACCCAGGGGAGAGTGAGCAGCGCCTTGATCTCGGACGCGAACCCGAGGTACGTGGCGGTGCGCGTCCAGAAGATGGGCTTCTTGCCGGCGCGGTCACGGGCGAGCAAGAGACGGCCGCGTGCCTCGTCCCAGATCCCGAAGGCGAACATCCCGTCCAGGCGCTCCGGAAGCGCCTCGCCCCACGCCTCGTAGCCGTGGACGAGCACCTCGGTGTCGCTTCGGGTCCGGAAGCGGTGGCCCTCCCGCTCCAGCTCGGCGCGCAGCGCGGGGAAGTTGTAGATCTCCCCGTTGAACACGACCTGCACGGTGCCGTCCTCGTTTGCCATCGGCTGGTCGCCCGTCTCCAGGTCGATGACCTTGAGGCGGGCGTGGCCCAGGGTGCACTCCCCGCTGGGCGAAGCCCACGCATCACGCCCGTCCGGGCCGCGATGACGGATGCGCTCGGCCATGGCGAGCGCCTGCTCGCGCGTGGGCGGGGAGACGTCGGGGCGTAGTCGCACGACGCCGGCGATGCCGCACATCTACCGCGTCCCCCTCTCCCAGCGTCGCACGAGATTCGAGGAGAAGGCCGGATCCCTGCGCTCCGGCAGGAGGCCCACGCCCACCGCGTCCTTCGCAGCGTACAGGCGCCCCGCGTAGCCCTCGAGGATGACGTCGAAGGAGCGACACAGCCGCATGAGACGGCTGAAGCGCTCCCCACGCCCCACCGGGAAGTCCATGGCCAGGGAGTACCCGTCCAAGGAGTACGAGGCGGCCGCATCCTCGGCGGTGTGCCGCTTCATGACGGCGAGGTAGCTCGTCACGCCGAGCCGCCGCTGCTCGTGCAGCGCCTCCGCGAAGGCCTCTCGCGCCCCCGTGGCCGGCACGAACATCTGGTATTGGATCAAGCCGTCCCGTCCGTAGGCGCGCTTCCAGTTGGGCACGTAGTCGAGGAGGAAGTGGAACGCCGCATGCGTCTGTGCGTACCGGCGTGTGCCCCGCAGGGCGGCGGACCCGTGCTTGGCCCCGTTCAGCACCCTGATCCCGGCGCGGCTCATGAAGGGGCGCAGGGCCCGCCACGCCTGTCGGGCCGGAAGCACCCCCCCCACCCGCCCCGGCAGGCGCTGCCTTTCGGGCTCCATCCCCGCCCCTGCCAGGAGATGCCCCTGGGGGAGATACCATGCGTGATGGACCACCGCCCGCCCCGCGCGGTAGCCGCCGCAGTCGAGCCACGCGACCGTGTAGTCGGCCTCCCTGGCGCCACGGTCGATCGCTTCGAAGGTCTCGGGCAGCGAGCGCGTGACGGACGCCTCCACGTCCAGGTAGCCGCTGTGCACCTTCCGCAGCTGCAGCGTGACGTCCACCACCGTCCCGGTGAGACCTTGCCCTCCCACCACGTCGGCGAGGGAGAGGCCCCAGAGGCTGCCATCCTCGTCGGGTACCACACCGCGGTGCAGTCCGCGGATCTCGCCTCCGCCCGTCACCAGCGTCACCCCCTCCACGTGGCGGGCGATCGCCCCGGCCGTCGCGTGGTTCTTGCCGTGCACGTTCATCGCGACGCACCCACCCAGGGTCGCTTCCATCGTCCCAGGCACCACCGGTGGCCACCAGCCGTGCGGGAGCGTGTGGCGCCACACGTCCCCGATGGTCGCCCCGGCCTCGGCACGGATCAGCCCCCCCTTCGGATCCAACGAGAGGATCTTCCGCATGCCGGAGAGATCGAGCACCGCTCCACCCTGGTTGAGCGCGGCGTCGCCGTAGCTCAATCCCGCGCCGCGCGCGTTGACGGAGAGCCCACGCTGGCGGGCGTCGAGGATGGCCCCCGCGACGTCCGTCGCGTCGACGGGCCGATACACGAGCGAGCGCGCGTGGGTCGCCATCCCCCACCCATGCAGCACCTGCATCCCAGGGGTTCTCATGGCGGCGCGAGGCGCTTGAAGACCGGCCTGGGCATGAGGCGCAGCCCGACGGAGATCGCCTCCCACCACCACGGCACGTAGACCATCTCTCGGCCCGCGTCGAGCGCGCCGGCGATCACGGCTGCCGCCCTCGCCGGCGAGATCGACGGCGGGAAGCCGGGCACGTCGCCCAGCATGCGCGTGCGGACCCATCCGGGCTTGATGGTGGTCACTCCCACCCCGGTACCATGCAGGCGGTGCCGCATCCCCTGGAGCCAGGTGTGCAGCGCCGCCTTGCTCGCCGCGTAGCACGGCTTGCCTTTTCGGCCTCGGTCGCCCGCTACCGATCCGAGGGCCGCCAGCCGCCCTCGCCCCGCCTGGACGAAGTAGTCGGCGCCCCACTCCATCGCCGCCATGGCCCCGAGCACGTTGACGTCGAACATGCGGGCCACCTCACCCGGCCCCTCTTCGATCACCCCTGCGCAATAGACGAGCAGATCCATCTGGCCGAGCTCGGCGAGCATTCCCTCCAGGGCCGGGACCGCCGCGACCCGATCGGTCACGTCCCACACGCCTCCGATCATCGTGGCGCCCGGGTAGCCACCGGCGAGCGTGGCGACGACCTCCTCGACCTTCGCGGGATCGCGCCCCAGGAGACCGACGCGCCACGACCGCTCGAGAAACGCGCGAGCCAGCGCGAGTCCGATGCCGTCCGTAGCGCCGACCAGGACTACGTGTCTCATGCCGCCAGCCACACCGCGGCCGAGAATGCCATGAGACACCCCCAGCTCGCCGGGTCCCGAAGGGCGAACAGGACAGGATCGTCGTGCAGCTCGCCGCGCAGGGCGAGCAGCCACGACCGGGTCAGCCAGTACAGGAGCACCGGGAATCCGAGCCAGAGAAGATCCGGGTCGGAATACAGACGAAGCACGTCGTTCCCGGTGATGTAGAGACAATACACCACCCCCGCCGCCATCGCCGCAGAGGCCCCGAAGGCCACCAGGATGGGCAGATCGGCCGGACGCCAGCCGCGTCCGCCGAGCTCGGCGTCCACCGTGTCGTCGGCCCCGAGGGCTTCGGCGGCCCGCTTCAGGAGCGCCAGCGACATGAAGAGGAACACCGAGAACGCGAGGAACCATCGGGAAAGCGGCACGTCCACCGCCGCCGCCCCGGCCACCACGCGCACGGTGTAGAGCGCGGCCAGGATGACCACGTCGAGCGCGACCCTGGTCTTCAGGCCCAGCGAGTAGAGGGCGGTCAAGACCAGGTACACGAGAAGCGACACGAAGAAGGGCCGGGGCAGCCACCAGGCCACAACGAGCGCCGCGGCCTGGAGGACGACGGAGGCACCGAGGGCCATGGCGGGAGACAAGGCTCCGGACGCGACCGCCCGTAGCTTCTTGCGCGGATGGCGCCGGTCGTGCTCCCGGTCCGCCACGTCGTTCGCCAGATAGACGCCGGAGGCCAGGAGGGAGAACGACGCGAAGGCGGCGCCGAGCGTCACGAGCAGGATGCCGTCGACGGAGCGGTGCGCCGCCAGCGCCGGAAGAAACAGGAGGGAGTTCTTGGCCCACTGGTGGGGCCGCAGGGCGCGGAGCAGCGTCACGCCGCCGCCTCCCGGAGGGCCGCTGCGAGCCGCGGGGCCGCCCACCGCACCGAATAGCGTGCCTGGACGAGGGCACGCCCCGCCTCGCCCATGCGCGACCGCGCGACGCCGTCCGACAGGAGGCGGGCGCAGGCGTCCGCCCAGTCGGAGGGACCCTCCGCGAGCAAGCCCGTTTCACCCGGGAGCACGATGTCCCGCAGAACCCCGACCGGCGACGCCACGCACGGCACGCCGCAGGCGGAGTATTGCAGGGCCTTGAAGCCGCATTTTCCGCGACTCCAGGGCGTGTCGTCGAGCGGATAGAGACCCACGTCCAACTCCTGGAAGTGCGACACCTCAGCGTGCGGGCGCCACGCCACGAAGTCGTAGCTCACGCCCGGAAGGTGGGGCCGGCGGACGCCGGCGACCACCACCAGCCGGTGCGCCGTCTTCCTGGCCAACTCCCGGAGCGCCGGGGCGAGCGACTCGAGATAGGGGACGGTGCTGTCCGACCCGATCCACCCCACCGTGGGCACGCCTCCTTTGCTCACCGCGGGGACGAAGCGGTCGGTGTCCACGACCGAGGGGAGGACGCGCACCCGCGCGCCGTCCCCAGGCCCGACCGCGGACCGGGCGAAGGTCGCCAGATGCTCGTTGCCCGCGAGCACCAGGCGGGCCGCCCGGCACAAGGCACGGGTGGTGCCCTCGGGGTCGCGGATGGCTTCCAGCCACCGCCGCCCCCCCTCCTGGGGGAGGTAGACGGCGTCGTCGAAGTCGTACACCACGGGGACGTGGGCCCGCAGCAGCCGCCTCAGGAGGCCACCGTCTCCCAGGAGGCCGATGCCACGCTGGACCAGGACCACGTCGTAGCGCGCCACGTCCGCGAGCAGACCGCGCATACGTCGGAAGGCATTCAGCATGGTACGCGCGACGGTCACGCGCCCTCCCCCACCCCGCAGCCGGCGGTGCTCCTCGACGGAGAGGAAGGGGGCGAGGGTGAGCTCGATCCCGTGCTCGGCCAACGCCGGAACGAGTTGCGCCAGACGGTAGCGGGTACTGGGCACAGTGTCGGGATAGGGAGTGAGCGCGAGCGCGCGCAGCTCGGAGCGTCCGGCTCCGGTGGATTCCCGGGCGTTCATCGGCTCTCCGGCCTCACGCCGAGGGTGGCATATACGCCGCTGAGCCGCTCCACGCCGGCATCCAGCCCGACCGTCGCCTCGGCGAGCTCCCGTGCACGGAGCTTCCTGTCGGGCGCCGCCGCCGCCGCGGAGAGCCAGGCCGCCGCCGCCATAGCCGAATCGCCGTCGTGATGCAGCCCCAGGACGTGTCCGTCGGCCAACGAGTCGAGGTCCCCCACGGGCGTGGCGAGGACGGCCAGGCCGCTGGCCAGGTACTCGCCGATCTTGGTGGGGAAGCTCGCGTCCTTGGAGGGTGAGGGTCGCACGAGCGCGAGTCCGACGTCCGCCGCCTGCAGCCACGGGGGAACGTCGGGGGGATCGACGCTGGCGACGTACGCCCGCACCCCCGCCGCTTCGGCCAACGTCGTGGCTTCCGCCCGGTCACGCGTCAGGATGACGAACGTCCCCCCCGTGCGCGCGACGAAGGCGCCCGCCACGTCGAGCGTGGCCTTTCCGTCGTACCATCCCGTGAGCGTCCCCAGGTGCACGAGGACCGGTCCCGGTGGCAGGCCCAGGGCGGCGCGGGCCCCCTCCTGGCTCTTCGGCGGCCGGAACCGCTCCAGGTCCACACACGTAGGTACGACCGTCCACGGAGGGGTCTCTGCGCGTCCCGCCAAGTCGGACAGCCGCGCACCCGCGCGCCGCGTCAGGAGAATCAGGTGGTCGGCATCGCGGAGCAGGCGTCGCTCCACCCACCGCCCGAGGCGCACCGGAAGGCTGCCCGGGGCCCAGTATCCGCCCTCGATCCGCTCGTCCACCCAGAAGCCGCGCATATCGAAGAGGAGCCGGATGGCGCCATCGGGGCATCTTCCAGCGAGGCCCATCAGACCGGGGACGTAGCCGCGTGCGTGGACGATCCCCGCGCTCCCCTGTCGACGCACCGCCGCTGCCCACCGGCCCGTGAATCGCCGGCCCCTGAAGACGTCCCAAGCCGTGGCGGGGAGGGAAGGCCGGCTGTGGTAGACGAGGCGCGTCCAGGGTACGTCGCCGGCCTCGAGCTTCCGTTCGACCGCGGCCAGTCGGCGGCCGTCGGCCAGATCCGCCGGCTTCTCGAAGGAGAGCACCTCGAGGTCGAAGCCCATGCGGCGTAGGGCGAGCACGTACGGGATCACCTGCGACGCACCGAGCGGCTCCAACAGTCCGTCGTACGTTACGTACAGGACCGATGCGCGATGGCGACGGTTCATCGCTCGGCTTGCCGGGGCGGGAGGCACGGGTGGCTCGGCGCTCGGGGCAACGGCTCAACGGGGGGAAGGGCGGCCCGCGCCCGGACGCACCAGCGGGCCCCCCGCGATCGCCTTCGCGCGCTTCCGCCGCTCGGCTCGGGCGCGACGACGTGCGAGGTAGATGGCATGGACGTCGCGGATGCCCAGGGCGCAGAACACGAAGATCACCGGTAGCACCTGTGCGCGGTGCCGGTAGGCGGTGCCTACGTTCGCCTCCACGAGCGCATAGGCGAAGGTGACGAGGACGATCGCCGTGAGCGGAACCGTGTAGGCACGGGGATCGTGGCGGAGGCCCACATACGCTCCCCACAGCCCGAGCGGGAGGATCGCGTACCACACGGCCGTCTCCGGAAGGGTGATGGCCTGGAGCGTGGAGCCGATGTTCCAGGGGAAGGGCGCGAGCAGGAAGAAGGTGAGGCCTATGGGAAGGAACACGATCGCACCAGCGGCCGTGGAGACGTCGGCCGACTGTCCGTACGCCGATCGCGCTCCGAAGAGGAAGCCCTCCCGAACCTGCTGCACGTGCTCCAGCGTCGGCTCACCGGCCAGGGTCGTCCCGAGTCCGAGCACCTGCGCGGCGTAGGCGAGCGTGATGAGCAGCACCGTGCCTGCGACGAACGCGCGTCCGGGCGAGCGGCTCCGCCCCATGAGAATCCCCGCCACGCCCGCGCCACCCACCAGGAGCGTGAGGTATTCCCGGAACAGCGTCAGCGCCGCCAGCGTGACGACGGCGCCGGCGAGCGCCCCTATGCCGGGCCGATGCTGCAGGCGTGCGCAGAAGTACACCGCGCTCACCAGCACCAGGATCGTCGGAGCCTCGCGGATATTCAGCACGGACCAGAGTATCAGCGACGGAAAGAAGACGGTGAGGCCGGCGGCGAGCCGTGCCACGCTCTCGTTTCGGCGCACGATCAGGAGCGCAAGGTGGTAGACCGGAATCACCGTCCACACCGAGAAGAACATGTTGAGGACGGCTGGCGCGGCCCGCGCGAACCCGAAGAGCGCGTAGAGCGCGGCGTTGATCGCCGGGTACGCGACCTGGAGGTTCTCGCCTATCCTCGACGGCATCGGGCCCAGGCCCGACCAGTAGTTGAGGAGCCCCATCCCCCGGGACTCGTACGTCCACTGGTCCGGCGCAAACACGTAAGGCCCCACGGTCTGATGGATCAGGGCGAAGACCAGCAGCCGCACGGCCACCCCGAGCAGCATCAGGTTGCGCAGGTACGTGGTCGCACGCCGATCAGGCTGGAGTCGGGCGAGCCCGTCCGTTACGAGCAGGCCCAGTACCGCCAGGAACGGTACGGCGAGCCGCGACGACGGGTCGGACACGCCGGCGGTCGCGACCCCGACGCCGATGACGGCCAGCGCGGGGGCGGGGGCGAGGAAGGTGAGCCTTTTTCGCTTCATGAGCTCCTGGGAAGCCCTGCCTGACACGCGAAAGCGGGCGGGTGCAAGCTACCCGTGGAAAGCGCCGTGGGTCAACGCGATTCAGTGTCGACGCCACGACCCAGCTTCGTGGCCAGGTGCCGTCGCCCACCCGGGGAGAGCAGGCTGCCGCCATAGCGGACCAGCATCGGGAGCGCCGCGACCCGCAGGACCCCCGCGCCCTTCAGCAGCGCCTGACCCAGCACGTCCACGCGCTGCTGCGCCGCGACCGCGCGTATCTCGTCGCCGGCGTCCGGCTGGCGCACCAGGAACATCCTCTCCAGCGCGTCGATGCACCGCAGGCCCGCCCGCAGGTCGGCCGGGGTCGTCGCGGGCGTGATGCGGTTGACCAGCACGCGATGGGCGCCGTCCGTCGGGCGGAGGTCGGTGGTGCGCTCGAGGTGGCGGCGGGCACAGCGGACGAAGTTGTCGACCTGTACCGGCTCGTGGGCGCGTGACACGCTTCCGGGCCTGACCCGCAGCCCGTAGAGCGGGGCCTCGACGTTCGCCAGGCCGACGCCGGCCGCGAGCATGCGGGCGAACAGCTCGTAGTCCTCGGTATGCGCCGCCTCGGCACTCGCATCGTACGGATGCGCCTTCATCACGCCGGCACGAGCAAGGACCGAGCCGTGCACGAGCGGTGTCGCGAAGAGACCGAGGAACCGTGCTCCTCCGGGTGTCACGCACCGCGTCGGCCTGTCACCGACCCGCCGGCCCGCGCTGTCCAGCAGCCATGCGCCGGTGCCGACCACGCCCACCTCGGGGTGCCGCTCCAGAACCCCCATCTGGCGACGGATCCTGTCCGGGTGACAGACGTCGTCCGCGTCCATCCGCGCGACGTAATCCCCGGCGGCCTCGCCGACGCCGCGGTTGAGCGTGGCGACCAGGCCGACGTTCCGCTCGTTCACCAGGATGCGCACGCGCGCATCGTCGCGCGCGTGACTCTCCAGCACCGTCCGGGTGCCATCCGTCGATCCGTCGTCGATCGCCAGGATCTCGAGCTCCTTCCACGTCTGCGTGAGGAGCGCGCCCAACGCTGCCCGCACGAAGAGTTCGACGTCGTTGCAGGGCAAGACGATCGAGACCAGGGAACCACCGCGGGCGCTCACGGCGCCCACGCTTCCACCAACGCCCTCAATCGGCGACGGAGCTCGGGGTTGGCGGGTGACAGCAGGGCGCCGCCGGCGAGGGCGGCCGCGCGTCCCAATGCGGTACGAGCGGTCCGGCTACGCCACAGCAGGAAGTCGGCGCGGCAACGACGTCGCTCGCCCCCCCGGACGATCGGATACCGCTCCCGACCGTTCAACACCTCCGCGAGTCGCACCGGCGGGCCGAGCGGCACGTCGTTGGAATGGTGGGGTGCCAGCGTGCGGAGCGGAACGTGACGGAGGGCCTGGTCCATGAGGTCCCGTTCCGGCGCCGCGATCTGGTCGGCGTCGAACGCCACGCCCTCGGCACGCGTCACGGCCGGCGGGTAGTGCCAGATGAAGGTGTCCGACAGGGGTTCGGCCACGTTGAACGGTGCCGGAGCGAGGCCGTCCCGGTGGAAGCGCCAGCTGTGCTCCGTATGACCCCACCGCCGGTACTGGGCGAATAGGGGGTGCCATCCACCGACGGCCCGCAGCCCCTCTCCCGTGTACGAGCAAAAATGTGCCGGACCGTACAGGCCGTGCGTAATGGTCACTCCAGCCACCTCGGTCTCCCCGGTCCGTCCCCGCACCGCCCCCCGCTCGAACAGCGCGAAGTGGTGGATCCCGCTGGCCCGGTGCAGCGCGACGTGCGCCGGGAAGACCGCCCCGTCCACGAGCTCGACGTCGTCCTCGAGGAAGAAGTAGTACTCGAAGTCGCCGTAGCGTTCGAGTACCCGGTTCTTGGAGAGCCCCACCCCTTCCCTCTGGTCGGCGTAGACCAGCGGGACCTCCCACCGGTCGCAGAAGGCCAGGTAGTCCGGATCGGTGCCGTCGAGCGCGACGACGAGCTGGAACCGGGGATCCTCGACGCAGAATCGAGCGAGATGGGGGAGGTAGCGACGCAGGTGCCCGAGCCGCTGGCAGGTGGTCACGCAGATCAACGCTCGATAGGGGTCCGTCACGGCCGCTCGCCTCCCACGTCGGCCCGGGAGCTCGTCGGCCCGGTGCCGTCGACACCGGCGAGGCGCGCCGCGAGATCGTCCAAGAACCGGGGGCGCTCGTCCCCGTCGATCTTGCGCGCGAAGGGCAGGTCGCTCTCCAGCATGGCCGGAAGGTCCCCGGGATCCAGCGTCCTGGGGTGGGAAGCACCCGGTGGGAAGACCATGTAGCGCAGTGGGTCGTTCACGACCTCGTGGGCCGACGCGAAGCTCGTACCCATCAGGATGCTCTGGAAGAAGATCTCGTCGGGCAGAAGCGTGTGCTCGTGGTAGGTTCGATACCCGGGATGCTCGTGGAGGAACCGGAGCACGGACTCTACTGCGGCGCGGCTGAGGTTCCACCACTGCGAGCCTCCGAAAGGACGCGCGCAGGCGGGAAATCGCCGCGGAGGCATGAAGGAGGCCCGCGCCCGCAGCATCGTGTTGAGGATGGTCCCCCTCCGGTTCAGCCCCGTCGGAACGCCGCGGGGAATGCACGTCTCCCGCCGTCCGCGTACCGTGAAGGTGTAGAAGTCGGTGCGCAGCCGACCATCGTAGCGCCACCGCGGGTCCGGCAGCGGGAATGACGCCAGGTAGCTCCGCTCGGGCGTCTCCGCGAAGAACGCCCGGATCCTCCCGACGGGCCAGAGGGGGAAGTCCTGCCCCGACACGAGGACGAAGTACTCGCAACCGTCCGCGAAGCCCCTCTGCAGACCGGCCAGCGTCGCGTCCACGACCTCGATCCCCCCCCATCGGGAGGCTTGGCGCGGGAGCGCCACCACGTCGCGGACGCCCGCCTCTTCGATCGCGCCGCGGAATCGCCCGAAGTCGGCACGCCGATCCACGTGCAGGTAGAGCGACGCGCGCGGATCCGCGAGCGCCCGCAGCAGTGCCGCGACCTGGCACGGTCCCCGGTGTGCGAGGACGATGAAGGCGAGTCTCACCAGGTCTCCGTCACAGGTATTCGTCCAGGAGCTCGGCCGAGAGCGGTCGGAGGAACAGCCCCTCCTTCCTCCGGATCTCCTCGTGGCTCCACTCCCACCACCGCGAGGCCAGGAGCCGCTCGACGATGGGCTCCTCGAAGCGGTAGCGCGTCGTCCTGGCCGGCGCCCCCACCGCGACGGCGTAGGGCGGCACGTCCTTCGTCACCACCGAGGCGGCTCCGATCACCGCGCCGGTGCCGATCGAGACACCCGACATCACGTGGGCGCCGGCACCGATCCAGACGTCGTGACCGATGGAGATCGGCCCGGCCGTGAGGATCTCCTCCTCGATGGGTCGACCCAGGACGTTGCGCCCGATGTAGTGCGTGGTGATCCTGCGGGCGTCGTGCTGGTATCCGTGGATGCTCACGCCCCGGGCGATCGAGCAGAAGCTCCCGATGTCGATGGGCGCGCCGCGCGCCAGCACGAAGATGCCCGGGCCCCAAAGCGACGTGTTGCGACCGATGTGCACGGGCCCCGACACCTTGACCTCGTGGAGTCGGGCGTAGTCATCGACGCGAACGGGCCCGTGAAGTGCAGAGGCGGTGATGCGTGCCGACGGGGACACCTCGGCCGCCCAGTCGATCCGGTTCGGCCGCCGGAAGACGTCGAGCGCGAGGTCAACGAGCCGTAGCTTGATCTTCCCGAAGAGCGATGAGGGCATCGGCGAACCTGTCGTAGTTGGCGCCCGCTTCGAAGCGCTCGCGGAAGAATGCGCGGATCCGACGGCGGTCGAACCTCTCCGGCTCGAGGGCACGGCACAACGCGGCCGCCATCTCCCCCACCCCCGCGTCGGGTCGCAGCAGGATGCCGGTGACCTCGGTGACGGCCTCCGGGACCCCGTGCACCCCGGTGGCGACCACAGGCACGCCGAAGCTCAGCGCCTCCATCATCGAGACCGGCAGCCCCTCCGAGGTGGACAACGACATCATGGCAGCCACGCCGTTCTCGCGGTAGAAGCGCAGGACGTCCGCGTTGTCCACGTGTCCCCGCAACTCCCAGCGCACGCAGTCCGGAAGACGGCGTACGGCCTTCTCGACCCCGGCCCGCTCCGGGCCGTCTCCCAGGTGGACCCAGCGGAGTGGTCGGCCGACGCAGGCGAGCACCTCCGGCACGAGCGCCACGCGCTTGAACGGAAGCATGCTGCCGACCGAGACCACCAGCGGCGGATCGGAGCGGGGCGGGTCGAGGTCCGGCTGAAGACGCACACCGAGACGGAAGGTCCGGATGCGGTCCTTCGCCGACGCGGGGGCCCGCTCGCTCAAGTACTCCGTGCCGAATTCCGACACCGGCGCAACCAGGTCCAGACCACCCAGCTTGAAGGCGCGGAAGGGAACGACGCCTCCCTCCCAGCGATCATCGTACAGGTCGAAGCCGTGCGCCCGGCATGCGGCCGCCCGCACGAGGCCCACCCTGCGCGCCAGCGCCAGCGCCACCGTGCTGTTCTCGAACCAGTAGTCGTAGAAGATCGCGTCGCGGAGACCCGGCCGGTCCTCGATCAGCGCCGAGAGCTCCATCAGCTTGAGGACGTTGCGGGCAAGGATATCCAGGAACCCGCGGGGGTGGCGCAGGTGGGGCCCCGCGTCCGCACTAGCCAGCGTCTCCGCCACGACCCGCGCCGCCTCCCGCGACGCCAGCGCCCGGAGCTTGGTAGCGCGCGAGGGCTGATCGAGCCAACCCATCTCGACCAGCTCCACGTTGTCGGGGAGCGGGCGCGCGCCGCTCTCCCGGTGGGAAGGCAGCACCAGGATCCTCCGGAACCGGCGCGCCAACACCTCGATCTCCGACTCGAGGAACGTCTCGCTCTTGTTTCCGAAGGGGTACGCCGCGGTCAGGAGCACCAGGCCCGGGAGCGGGCTCACCCCAGGAGCCTCCTTACGCGACCTCGGATCCGCTCGACGAGCGTCGGGCCGGGATCCGGCTTCGGCGTGAACGACCCGTCGGCCCGAACGGGGCGCAGCACCGCTACCACGTAGTCTCCTTCCTCGATCCAGATGGAGTACGTCTCCAGGAAGTCGAGATGGAGGCCGTGCGCCCATGCGTGCGTCGCCACCTCGTGGGCGTGCACGGGTTGGTCCACGAGCTGCAGGAGCTCCGGCCGGTGCTCCCTGCACCACTGGGTGTACCAGGGGTTCGGGTAGTGCAGGAGGACGAACCCGTCGGGGCGGGTCCACGCCGCGATCCGCTCGAAGAGCGCGTCGTGACGCCCCGAGGGGATGTGCTCGATCACGTCCGGGAGGACCACCACGTCGAACGTCTCCTCGAGGGTCATGTCGAGCACGTCCGCTGCTTCGAGACGCACGTTGGCGCACGCGACGAGCCGCTCGCGGGCCGCGGCAATGCTGCGTGGGCTCAGATCGAGAGCCAGGACGGAGCCCGACACGCGCACCTCCTCCGCGATCAGGCCCGTCACCGTGCCGACGCCACATCCGATCTCCAGCACGCGGTGGTTCCCGCGCAGACCGAACCGACGGAGCCATCCGAGGATCGCCCGGTGGCGTTCGTTGACGCCGACCGCCGTCTGGCGGTCCACGTAGTCATCGTAGAAGGCTCTTGAGTCCATCCCAGGCGTATCTCAGGTCGTGCCACCCCGGCACCACGCACCCGCGGGCGGGGATCGCGGCGATACGGGAGAAGGCCAGGACGACGACGGCGGTGGTGACAAGGTACGACACCGCGGACGCAACCGCGGCCCCCACGATGCCCCAACGTGGGATGAGCGCCACGTCCAGCCCGATGGTCGCGACCAGCCCGACCAGTGAAGCAGAGAGGTTCACCTCCTGGCGATCCACGCCCGCCAGCGCAGACGCCAGGATCACGCAAACCGTGAAGGGGACGCACCCCACCAGCAGCACCACGAACGGCACCGCGGACGCCGTGAACGCCTCGCCGTACAGCAGACCCAGCCAGCTCGGGGCGAGCACCGCGAGGGGGACGGCCCCGAGCAGGGTGATCCCGAACACGAGACGCCCGAGCCGCGCAGCCTGGGGAAAGCCGACGCCGGCCTGGCCAGACGCCATCGCGGGCATGAGCACGGTGGACGTCGAGCGGGGCAGCATCCACAGGGTCATCGCCAAGCTCGCCGCCAGGGAATAGATGCCGAGCGCCGCCGAGCCCGTGAAGTACTGCACAATCCAGATGTCGACGCGGTAATTGAGGAACTGGGCGAGGTTGGAGATCCAGGACAGAGCGGCGTAGCGGAGCATGGTACGCAGCAGGCCCCCGTCCAACAGCCGCGCGGACGGACGGATGCCCAGCCTTCCATAGGCGAGGAGCACGAGCACCGCGGCGTTGAACAGCGCCAAGGCGAGGTAGGCCCTGAACACGTCGTCGCTGCCCACCGGCCACAGGCCCGACCTCTGGGCCGCGTAGAGCGCGGCGTACACCGCCATCGAGACGGCCGCGAAGGCCACCGTGGCCACGTTGAGCGTGGCGAACGAGCGACTCCCGGCGAAGATCGAGGCGACGTTGCCGTACACCAGGTTCGCCGCGACGACCCCGGCCAGCGTCAGCTCCATCCCGACGCTCTGCTTCGACCGCGGCAGGAAGATCTCATTCGCCAGGAGGACGTCGTTCCCGTGCACGGTCACGAAGAGGAGCATCCCGACGCAGAGCGCGAACAGCAGGAGCGAGGTGAGGATGCGCTCTCTCGCCACGCGCTCCTGCGCCACGAAGTACCGCAGCGAGACATCGAAGCCGAAGCCGAAGAGGAGGCTCAGGATCCCGAAGGAAGCGGCGAACACCGCGAACTCACCCCTGCCGACCACGCCGAGCGTCCGCGTCAGGAAGATCGAGTTCCCGAACGAGAAGACGAGGTTCAGCAGGTTGCTGGCGAAGACGCCCAGGGCGCTTCGGCCGACCCTCATGGGCGCGACGCTTCGACGTGGTCGGCCGGCACGTCCGCGCGCCCCTGGGCCGCGACCACCCCCGCCAGGCCGACCAACATCCAGGCGTGGCGCAGGTCCTCGCTCGCCATGAACATGGCGTGCACCGCGACGGCGAGGAGGGCCACCAGGACCGCAGTTCGCTCGCGGGACGGCGGCGCGGCCCGGCGCACCCCGGAGACCACCAGCCAGAAGCCCGCTCCGGCGAGGAGGAAGCCGATCAGCCCGAACTGGCCCAGCACCGACAGGTAGGCGTTGTGCGCGTCCCAGAGGGCCGGAGCCATCCCCGCCAACGGATCGGGCACGCGGGCGAGGAACGGCGCGGCTCCCACGCCCCTGATCGGGCCGACCGCGAGGGCGAGGAGGCTCTCCTTCCAGATGCCCGGCCTCAGGGCCGCCGTCGCCACGTGGACCGATCCGACGTGGAGGTCGAGGGGGACCACCAGGGCGATCGCCACCGCCACGGACACCAGCACGCCGACCGCGGCGATCACGACACCCCACACCGGCCTGCCTCGCCGGCTCGCACGCCCGCCGAGGACCACCGCCGCGACGCCCCCACCGACCCAGGCCGCGGACGCCGTGAGCAGAAGGCCCGCCGCCACCGCGCCCGCCAGCGCGAGGCCCGCGGCATGGGCCCTCCCCTCCAGCGTCGGCCACAGGGCCCACAGAAGGATCGCCGTGATCACGAGGTAGTCCCCGAACATCTCGGGATGAGGGAAAGGCCCCGTCAGCCTGGGAAACGAGAGGCCTGCCACACCCCAGCCCCCGCGCGCTGCCACCGCCCCGACGGCGCCGGCCCCTGTGAGGCCCAGGATCGCCGTCGCCCCGAGGGCGAGCGCCGCCCCGGCCAGCCAGGCGTCCACGGCCTGCCGCCACCCGATCCCGCTCGTGGCGAGCGCGCCGGCGCCCAGCGCCAGTGCGACGGTGGCGGCTCCCTTGGCCAGCGCGTACGGCACGTGGAACCCCCACGATCCCGACAGTCCCGCCCAGAGTCCGAATACGGCGAGTACCGCCAGGCCGGTCAGGTACCGTCTCGGCGGAAGGCCGTCCGCGGACCCACCCGAAAACACGCGCGCGATGCTCGTGGCCCGTTCCAGGTGTGCGGCACGTTCGGCGCACCAAACGACGAGCAGCACGAGAAGCGCGACGTCCGCTCCGGTTGCGGCGGCCCCGGCCACGGGAAGCAAGACGAGATGCCCGATCGGAAGGAGCATCAGGAGGAGCTCCGCCGCGAGCACGGTCGGCGTCCGGGTCATGGCCGTAATGATGCGGCGCGTGGGGCCCGCGCGAAACACTCCCGCGAAGACCAGCGAGAGGGCCTCCGCGGAGAATCCGCGGAGGCCCTGGCCCTGCACGTCCGTTCGGCCGAGCCGGTACGCCGGCCCGGCGTGCCCAGGTGCCTTCCTACGCTCCCGCCGCGGGCGCCTTCGTCACCTTGCCGGCCGAGATGCACGAGGTGCACACGCGCACGCGACGACGCTCACCCCCGTCGCTCACGATCTTGACCGTCTGGAGGTTCGGGAGCCAGCGGCGCCGGGTCTTGTTGTTGGCGTGGCTGACCGAGTTCCCGCTGGAGGGACCCTTGCCACACACGTAGCACACTCGAGCCATCGTCTATGAATCCTGCGTTGGTCTTCGGTTCGCGCCTGCGGCGAGAGCCCTAGCCCTCGCCGCCTCCGTTCTGGCCCTGGCCGCCGCCACCCGCACCCGGAGCGCCCACGTCCACCCGGACCCGCGCGGCATCCAGGTAATGGGTGGCGAACTCGGCCGCGAGCCTGTCACCCTCGCCGATCGAGCCGACCGTGCTCCAGGCATTCAACACGGAGTCCGACATCACGCGGATCGTGCCGATCACCGTGACGACCTCCCCCGAGCTGACCTTCACACTGTCGGCCTTCACCGCGTCCGACAAGGAGACGAGGAACGGGTTCTTGTTCGGCATCTCCAGCCAGAAGCCCTGGGATCCGAGACCCGAGGCCACGGGAAGGCTGTCCAGCCGGACCATCTGGCCCTCGTAGGGCGACGCATCCATCTGGATCTGCGAGGCTTCGATGGAGATGGCGCCCAGGTCGCTCTCGGCGCTGTCCGCCGCGGCCGCTTCGCGGATCGCGGCCTGCTTCTCCGCCTCGAGCGCCTGTCCCTGCAGGTTGAGCCAATAGAGGAACCCGAAGATGGCGAGGAAAGCCACGATCATCAGAGGCATCCCGAGGTTCGCCGCACCGCTCCGGGAAGCTTTGTCGCCCATGTCCGTCGTCCTGTCCGGTGGGTTGGTCCGTAGTCGAGAGGCCGGCAACTTAATCGACCAACTCGATCAGCGACATCTCTGCCGCGTCACCCTTCCGGTTGCCGAGCTTCAGGATGCGGGTGTACCCGCCCGGACGCTCGGCGAAACGCGGTCCGATGTCGGCGAACAGAGAGCCGAGGACCTGTCGATCCTGGATCTTCGTGGCGGCCAAGCGCCGCGCGTGGAGGTCCCCTCTCTTCGCGAGCGTGATCAGCCGCTCGGCAAAGGGCCTGAGCTCCTTCGCCTTGGCGGTGGTCGTCTCGATCCGTCCGTGGCGGAAGAGCGACGCGGCCATGTTCCGCATCGTCGCCTTCTTGTGGCTCGCGGTACGGGAGAGCTTCCTCCCCTTCTTACGGTGCCGCATGGTTACTCCTCACCGCTCCCGGCCGTCTCCGGCTCTTCCTCGACGAAGAACAGGCGACCATCGTCGCCCTCCTCCAGCATCATCCCGAACCGGAGGCCGTGCTCCTCCAGAAAGTCCGAGATCTCCTTGAGCGACTTCTTCCCGAAGTTCTCGATCTGGAGCATGTCGTCCTCGGAGCGCTGCACCAGGTCACCCAGCGTACGGATGTTCTCCTTCTGCAGCGAGTTCCGGGAGCGGACGGAGAGCTCCGCCAGGTCCTCGATGGGGCGGGCGAACAGGTCCTGGAGACGCTCGGGCACCACCACCGCTCCGGGAGGTGCGACCTCCGGGATCCCACCCTCGCCGAAGTAGAGCATGTACTCGAGGTGCTTACGCACCAGCTCGGCCGCGTAGGCCACCGCCTCCTCCGGGTCGATGGAGCCGTCCGTCTCGACCTGGAGCGTGAGCCGATCGAAGTCGGTCCGCTGACCGACACGCGTCTCCTCCACGGTGAAGTTGGCGCGCCGCACAGGGTTGTAGATCGAGTCGATGCGAACCAGGTCCACCGGGGCACCGCGTGGAATCGGATGCTGGTCGGCCAGCACGAACCCGCGCCCCTTGTTCACGTGCAGCTCGACGTTCAGATCCCGATCTTCCTGCAGCGTGAAGAGGTGATGATCCGGATCGAGGATCGACGAGCCCTGTTGCGTCTGGATGACCGCGGCGGTGACCGGCCCGGCCTTGTCGACATGGATCTCCAGGACCGTCTCGTCGATGTCCGGGTCCAGCGAAACGACCAGCGACTTCATGTTCTGGATGACCTGGTGCACGTCCTCGACCACGCCGCTGATGGTCTGGTGCTCATGCACGACGCCGTCGATGCGGAACGCCCACACGGCGGAGCCACGGAGCGACGAGAGCAGGACGCGGCGGACCGAGTTGCCGAGCGTGTGCCCGAAGCCGCGCTCGAGCGGCTCGACGACGAACCGCGCCGAGCGGCCGTCCTCGGACTTCTCGGCGGCTTCCACGCGCTCCGGCAGCACCAACCCGGTGAGATCTATCTCCACTGTGTCCTCCTGGGAATTGCTCGGCTACGCCAATCGGGGAGCGATGCCCGGGTCCGGTCGGGATCCGGGCCCGCGAATCACTTCGAGTAAAGCTCGACGATGAGCTGGACCTGGGCCGCCAGGGGGATGTCGTCCCGCGTCGGCGTGCGAACCATCCGTCCCACCCGGCTCTTCTCGTCGAGGGCCAGCCACTCCAGCAGAGACGGACGGGTGCGGGCCTCCAGCGAAGCCTGAACCGAGACGAGATCCTTCGACTTGGCGCGCACTGCGATCTCGTCGCCGGTGGTCACCTGGAAGCTCGGAACGTCGACCACGTGGCCGTTCACCTCGACGTGGCGATGCCGCACGAGCTGGCGCGCCTGGCTCCGGCTGGCCGCGAAGCCCATGCGGAACACGATGTTGTCCAGCCGGGACTCCAGCGCGATCACCAGGTTGTCTCCGGTGACGCCGGGCACCTGCGAAGCACTCTCGAAGAGGTTCCGGAACTGCTTCTCGTGCAGCCCGTAGATGCGCTTGACCTTCTGCTTCTCACGAAGCTGGACGGCGTACTCGGACTGCTTGCGCCGGCGGGCCTGCGCGGGGCCGTGCTGGCCCGGCGGATAAGCGCGTCGGTCGACGGGGCACTTCTCGGTGTAGCACTTCTGCCCCTTCAAGAAGAGCTTCTGGCCCTCACGACGGCAGAGCTTGCAGACCGGTCCGGTGTAACGGCTCATTCGACTATCGTTTCCTGTTCCTCAGACGCGGCGCTTCTTCGGCGGCCGGCAACCGTTGTGCGGCAGCGGGGTCACGTCCTGGATGGACTTGATGAAGAGCCCCGCGGCGGCGAGGGCCTGGATGGCCGACTCGCGGCCGGAGCCGGGGCCCTGGACCTGGACGTCCACACGCTTCACCCCCAGACCGACCGCCTCGCGGCCCGCCTGCTCCGCCGCCACCGTGGCGGCGAACGGCGTCGACTTCTTCGAGCCCTTGAACCCGGCCTTGCCGGCACTGGACCAGACGACGGTGTTCCCGGCGCGGTCGGTGATGGTGATGATGGTGTTGTTGAAGGTGGCCGCGATGTGCGCGACGCCCTCCGCCTCCACCACTCGTTTCGTGCGCTTGGTACGGGTCTTGGGATTGGCCACGTTTTCCTTGCCTGACTCTTCCTGTGCTCGTCACCTACAACGCGGATGCGGCGTGCCGGAGCCCTGAAGCGTCCGGGGACCGCCGCATCGTGTTTCTGTCGGGTGCTCCGCCCCTCCGCGCCCTACTTCTTGGCCGCCTTCTTCTTGCCCGCGATGGCGCGGCGCGGCCCCTTCTTCGTCCGTGCGTTGGTGTGCGTGCGCTGGCCACGCACCGGCAGCCCGCGGCGGTGCCGCAGCCCCCGGTAGCAGCCGATGTCCATGAGCCGCTTGATATTCATGGACACCTCGGTCCTGAGCGCACCCTCCACCTTGTATCCGTTCTCGATGGTCCTGCGCAGCCGGTTGACCTCGTCGTCGGAGATGTCCTGCGTCCTCCGGTTGGGATCGACGCCGCACTCCTGCAGGATCTCCGAAGCTCGCGAGCGGCCGATGCCGTAGATGTACGTGAGTGCGATCTCAATCCGCTTTCCGCGGGGGAGGTCGACGCCTGCGATACGTGCCATTACCGTCTCGTCTCCACGCTCACGTAAGAACGATCAAATCGGATGCGGGGACCACCGCTGGCGCGGCGGTGCCCGTCGGGCGAGGAGTCGCGACCGAGGCATACTTGCAGTACGCCGCAGGAAGCGACCCGGAGCCCAACGACGCCCAGTGCCGATTTCATCGTTCTTCAGCCCTGGCGTTGCTTGTGCTTCGGGTTACGGCTGCAGATGATCCGCACCACCCCGCGGCGGCGGATCACCTTGCAGTGCTCGCAGATCGGCTTGACGCTGCTTCGGACCTTCACGGTTCACTTCTCCACATTCGTTTGTGGTAGAGCTTTGTAGTATAACCAGGGCCACGGGCCCCTTCAAGCGCCCCCCGGCACCACGTCCACCGGGCGCGCCGCGGTCGTGAGCACCCGGGGGCCCTCCGTGGTGATCGCCACGGTGTGCTCGAAGTGCGCGGACAGCGTCCGGTCGGCCGTGACGACCGTCCAACCGTCGTCGAGGGTGCGGATGTTGGGGCTGCCTGCGGACAGCATCGGTTCGATGGCGACCACCATGCCCTCGCGCAGGAGAGGGCCGTGCCCCGGCCGCCCCACGTTGGGCACCTGCGGCTCCTCGTGGACGTCGCGGCCCACGCCGTGCCCCACGAGGTCGCGGATGATCCCGTAGCTCGTGTCCTCTACCGTGGCCATGACCGCGGCGCCGATGTCCCCGACGTGATTGCCGCGGACCGCCGCCTCGATGGCGGCCCACAGCGAGCGTTCGGTCACTTCCATCAGGCGTGTGGCGGTAGCTTCGATCTCCCCCACAGGAAAGGTCCAGGCGGAGTCCGAGCACCATCCGTCGAGTCTGACCCCGACGTCGATCGAGACGATGTCGCCCTCGGCGAGGACCCGCTCCGCTGCGGGAATGCCGTGCACCACCTCTTCGTTCACCGAGACGCAAACGGCACCGGGGAACCCGTAGAGGCCCTTGAAGGCCGGGACCGCTCCCTCCGTGGCCCGGATGTAGTCCTCGCAGAAGCGGTCGAGCTCGGCGGTGTTCACCCCCGGGGCCACCTCGGCGCGCACCGCATCCAGCAGGCCACCGATGATGGCTCCACCGCGCGCGATCGCGTCGATCTCTTCGGGCGTGCGCAGGTGGATCACGAGCTCAATACCCCACGGCCTTGCGGAAAAACCGGTGCACTTCGTCCACGGACGCCTCGGCGCTCACGCGGACGACACGCGCGTCCGAGGCCTCGTACCACTCGATGAGCGGGGCCGTCTGCTCCCGATATACCTCCAGCCGGTGACGCACCGTCTCCGGCTTGTCGTCCTCGCGCTGGACCAGCGTCCCGCCGCACCGGTCGCACCTTCCCTCCGTGGCGGGCGGCGTGAAGTGCACGTTGAACACCGCGCCGCAGTCGGGACAGCTGCGCCTTCCGGACAAACGCTTCACCAGCTCCTCTTCGGAAGCCTCGAAGACCACCACGCGATCGACTCGCCGATGCGCATTCTGCAGCACGCGCTCGAGGCCGTCCGCCTGCGCGGTGGTACGGGGGAATCCGTCGAACAGGATGCCGGCTTCGGGCGCGATCCCCTTGAGATGTTCCCGGACCAGGTCCAGGATCAGCTCGTCGGGCACCAGCTCCCCGGCGTCCATGTAGCGCTGCGCCTTGGCGCCGAGCTCGGTGCCCTCGCGGCGGGCGGCGCGCAACAGGTCGCCCGTGGAGACGTGCTCCCACCCGACCGTGTCCGCCAGGCGGACCGCCTGGGTTCCCTTTCCGACCCCTGGGGGGCCCAGCAATATCACGACCATGGTTCTTCAGCCTCGTGGAGACCGGCCACAGAACCGCTACATATACCTCGTACGGCCACGCATCTTCACCCGGCCCTTCTTCATGAAGCCGTCGTAGTGCCGCAGCAGCAGGAGCTGCTGCGCCTGTTGGACGGTGTCCAGACCCACGCCGACGACGATCAGCAGGCTGGTGCCGCCGAAGAAGAACGTCTGGATGTTGAACCAGGAGAAGATCCAGAACGGAAGCATCGCGATGAGGGCGAGGTAGACCGCCCCCGGGAGCGTTACGCGCGTAAGCACCCGGTCGATGTATTCCGCCGTGCGCGCCCCCGGCTTCACGCCGGGGACGAACGCACCTTGCTTCTTCAGGTTCTCCGCCAGGTCGATCGGGTTGAAGATGATCGCCGTGTAGAAGTACGTGAAGAAGAGGATGAGCAGCCCGTACGTGATGTAGTACGCGGCGGTCTGTGGCTGAAAGATGTCTGCGATGGCCCGCAGGGGCCCGATGTCCAGAAAGGCCCCCAGGGTACCGGGAATGACGATGAACGACTGTGCGAAGATGATCGGCATCACGCCCGCCGAGTTGATGCGCAGCGGGATGAAGCTCTTCTGACCCTCGCGGATGCGTCCCCGCCCCACGACCTTGCGCGGGATCTGGACCGGAATCTTGCGTGCCGCCATGGTCATCGCCACGACGCCCGCGCTCACGCCCACGATCACGGCCACGAGCGCGACCAGCGCGAACGCGTTGATCTCGCCCAGCGAGAACGCCTCCCACGTGCGGCCGACGGCCGCCGGGAAGGACTCGATGATGGAGAAGAAGATCAGGAGGCTCATGCCGTTCCCGATCCCCTGCTCCGTGATGGCCTCACCCAGCCACATGACGAACACCGCGCCCACCGTCAGCGCGATCACGGTGGAAAACACGAACACGAAGCCCGGTGTGTGCACGGCGCCCGGAATGGCCTGCAGGAAGGCCGAGTACCCGTACGCCTGGACCGCTGCGAGGCCGACGGTGACGTAGCGGGTCCACTGCGTCAGCTTCTTGCGCCCCTCTTCCCCCTCCTTCTGCATCTTCTCGACGGTGGGGAAGACCGCGGCCAGCAGCTGGAACATGATGCTGGCCGAGATATAGGGCATGATGCCCAGAGCGAACACAGTGGCCCTGGAGAGGCCACCGCCGACGAACATGTCGTAGAGCCCGAAGAGCGAGTTCTGCGAAAGCTGGCCGAACTGCTGCCGCAGGACCCCCACGTCCAGACCCGGCACGGTGATGTGCGCGCCGATCCGGTACACGAGGAGGATGAACAAGGTGAAGAGGATCTTCTCCTTGAGCTCCGGGACCCGGAACAGGTTCGCGACGGGATTGTTGGCCATGGTCTTGCTTACTCTTCGGTTGCGGCCCCACCGACCTGAGACAGCACGCTCACCGATCCGCCTGCCGCCTCGATCTTCTCCCTGGCGCTCTTGCTGAAGGCGTGGGCCTCCACCGACAACGCCTTCGCCACGTCGCCCTGCCCCAGGATCTTGACGGGGCGGGCGGCGTGCCGGATCAGGCCCGCGCCCTTCAGAGCCGCGACCGTCACATCGCCCTCGAACGCGTCGAGGTCCCTCAGGTTCACCACCTGGTACTCGACGCGGTTGATGTTGGTGAAGCCACGCTTCGGGATGCGGCGATGCAGCGGCATCTGTCCGCCCTCGAAGTGAGGGGAGACGTTGCCGCCGGCGCGGGCCCCCTGGCCCTTCTGCCCCCGTCCGGACGTCTTGCCCGTACCGGAGCCCGGACCACGACCCAGGCGCTTGCGATTGCGGTGAGAGCCGGCTGCCGGGCTCAGATCGTGAAGTTCAGCCATCGTTCCTACTCGGTGATTTCCCGCACGCTCAACATGTGCGGAATCTGATTGATCATGCCGCGGATGGCCGGCGTGTCCTGGTGGACCACGCTGGTCTGGTTCTTCGTCAGGCCCAGCGCCCGCAGCGTGCGGCGCTGCTTCTCGGGCCGCCCGCTCACGCTGCGCACTTGCGTGATCTCGAGCCTGCCGGCCTGCTGTTTCTTCCTAGCCACGCCGCACCCCCAGCGCTTCCACCGGAATGCCGCGCTCCAGCGCCGCCTGCTCGGCGGTCACCAATCGGGTGAGGCCGTTCATGGTGGCGCGCACGACGTTGATCGGATTGTTGGTTCCCAGGCTCTTCGTGAGCACGTCCCTCACGCCCGCGGCCTCCAGGACGGCCCGGACGGGGCCGCCGGCGATCACACCGGTTCCGGGAGCGGCCGGGCGAAGCAGCACCTGGCCCGCGCCCCATTGCCCGAGGATCTCGTGCGGCAGCGTGCCGTTCACGACCGGGACCTTCTTCATGTCGCGCTTCGCGCGCTCGAAGGCCTTCCGGATCGCCTCGGACACTTCGTTGGCCTTGGCCAGCGCCACGCCGACGTTGCCCTTCTGGTCCCCCACGGAAACGAGCGCGGAGAACGAGAACCGGCGTCCGCCCTTGACCACCTTGGCGACGCGGTTGATGTGGATCACGTTCTCTACGAGGTCGCTGGGCTCCCGGCCCCGACGCTCCTGCTTCTTGTCCCTGGCCATCAGAACTCCAGACCTCCCTCACGGGCGCCCTCGGCGAAGGCCTTCACGCGCCCGTGGTACTTGTAGCCGCCCCGGTCGAACACCACGGCGGTGATCCCCTGCGCTTTGGCCTTCTCCCCGAGGAGCTTCCCGGCAGCCTTGGCTTCTTCGACGCGCCGGTTCTTGCCCTCGGCGGTGAAGTCCTTGAGCTCGGGCGCCTGGGTCGACAGCCCGAGAAGCGTGCGGCCGGCGTCGTCGTCGACGAGCTGACCCTCGATGTTCTTCAGGGACCGGTACACGCACAGACGCGGCCGCTCGGCCGTCCCCTGTACCTTGTTCCGGACCCGGAGGTGCCGGCGCCGGCGCTGCAGCGCCCGGTTCCTCCTGAGCTTGCTCTGCTTCATCGTGCTCATCGTCTCTAGGCTCCAGCCGTCTTGCCGGCCTTGCGCCGGATCTGCTCACCCTTGTAGCGGACGCCCTTCCCCTTGTAGGGCTCGGGCGGCCGGAACGCGCGGATCTCCGCGGCCGCCTGACCCACGCTCTGCTTGTCGGGACCGGACACCACGATCGTGGTCGGGTTCGGGCACTCGATCTTCACTCCCTCGACCGGCGTGTAGTCGATCGTGTGCGAGAAGCCCAGGCTCAGCCTGATGCCGGGGCCCTTCGTCTCGGCTCGATACCCCACGCCCTGGATCTCGAGCGTTCGGGAGAACCCGTTCGTCACGCCCTCGACCATGTTGGCCACGAGGGATCGGGTCAGCCCGTGCAGCGCCTTGTGCCGCTGCTGCTCGGATGGACGCTCGACGCGGATCTCGCCGTCGTCGACCGTGAGCTTCATCTCCGGATGATAGGCCAGGGAGAGCTCTCCCTTCGGACCCTTCACCTTGAGGGTGCCCGCAGCTTCCCGAGCTTCCACGCCCGCGGGAACCGCGACCGGCAACTTACCGATTCTCGACATCGTTCCGCTCTCGCCTCACCAGATCTTCGCCATGACCTCGCCCCCCACCCCCTGCTCGCGAGCGCCCCGATCGGAGAGCACGCCAGCGGAGGTGGAGAGGATCGCCATCCCGAGCCCGTTGCGCACGCGCGGGATCTCACCGGCGGGCACGTAGTGGCGGCGCCCCGGCCGGGACACCCGCTCGAGGTGCCGGATCACCGGCTGGCCGTCGTGATATTTCAGGTACACCCGGAGCACGCCGTGCCGTCCGTCGTCCAGGACCTTGTGATCGTGGACATAGTGGTTCTCGGTGAGAACGCGGGCGACCTCGACCTTCAGCTTGGATACGGGCATGTCCGCCCACTTGTGCCCCGCGGTGGCCGCGTTGCGCAGGCGCGTCAGCATGTCCGCGATCGGATCGGTCATCATATCGGTTTCTCGCCCCCCTACCAGCTCGACTTGCGGACCCCGGGGATCTCGCCCCGCAGCGACATCTCCCGGAAGCAGATCCGGCACAGGCCGAACTTGCGCAGAAAACCGCGCGGCCGGCCGCACCGCTGACAGCGATTCCGCTGACGCGTACTGAACTTCGGCTCCAGCTTGGACTTCTCGATGAGCGCCTTCCTGGCCATTCTCTGATCTCTCCTGTGGTTCGTCAGGCGGCGCCGACCTGGACCGGCACCGTTCCGCGGAATGGGAAGCCCATCTCGCGGAGCAGCGCGAAGGCCTCGTCGTCCTTGTCCGTGGACGTCACGATCGTGATGTCCATGCCGTGGATCTTGTTCACCCGGTCGTAGTTGATCTCCGGGAAGATGATCTGCTCCTTCACGCCCATGGTGTAGTTGCCACGGCCGTCGAAGGAGCGGGTCGGCAGCCCGCGGAAGTCACGGATGCGCGGGATCGCCGTCGCGATGAGCCGGTCGAGGAAATACCACATCCTCTCCTGGCGCAGCGTCACCGACACGCCCACGGGCATCCCCTCGCGCAGGGCGAAGTTCGAGATCGACTTCCGGGCACGGTTCACCACGGGCCGCTGTCCCGTGATGATGCCCAGCTCGTCCACGACGCTCTGCAGGAGCTTCTGGTCCTTGGTCGCGTCGCCGACGCCCACGTTCACCACGATCTTCACGATGCGCGGCACGCGGTGCGGATTGTCGAAGCCGAACTCCTCCTGGAGCGTGGCTCGCGCCTGGGTCTCGTAGTGCTTCTTGAGTCTCGGTTCCATGTTCCGTTCGCCCACGTCTTACTGGGGCCTGGGAATCGGATTCCCGCTCTTCACGGAGATCCGCTCCTTGGTGCCGTCGTCCTCGATCCTCGTGCGCACCCGGCTCGGCTCACCCGTGGCCGGATCGATGAGCATCACGTTGGAGATGTCGATGGGCGCCTCGAAGGAGACGATGCCCCCCTCCGGGTTCGCCTGGCTGGGGCGCTGGTGCCGCTTGCGCGTATTCACGCCCTCCACACGCACGCGGCCGGCGTCCTTGACGACCTCGAGGACCGTGCCTTCCATGTCGCGGTAGTTCCCGCGGATCACGCGGACACGATCCCCCTTCATGATCCTGTACTTCACCGCACCCATCAGAGCACCTCGGGCGCAAGGGACACGATCTTCATGTACCTCTTCTCGCGCAGCTCGCGACCCACGGGCCCGAAGATGCGGGTCCCCCTGGGCTCGCCCTGCGGATTGATGATCACCGCGGCGTTGTCGTCGAAGCGGATGTAGGTGCCGTCCTTCCGCCGCGTCTCCTTGGCCGTCCGGACCACCACCGCCTTGACCACGTCACCTTTCTTGATCCCGGCGTTGGGGATGGCGTCCTTCACCGTCGCGACGATCACGTCGCCGACGCCGGCGTAGCGGCGTCGCGAGCCACCCAGGACGCGAATGCACAGCGCCGTCTTGGCTCCGGTGTTGTCCGCGATCCGGAGGATCGACTCCTGCTGGATCATCTCAGTGTCTCTCTATCTCGTCTGTTCGATCTGCTTCGATGTTCGTCAGACCGCGCGCTCGATCAGCTCGACCACCCGCCACCGCTTCGTCTTCGACAGGGGTCGCGTCTCCGTGATCCGGACGACGTCGCCGGTCCTGTAATCGTTGTTCTCGTCGTGCGCGTGGTACTTCTTCGAGCGCTTCACGCCCTTGCCGTAGAGCGGATGCGCGAAGCGCCGCTCGACGACCACGGTCACGGTCTTGTCGGCCTTGTCGCTCACCACGGTGCCCACGCGGGTCTTGCGACGGTTGTCGCGGCCGCTGTCCGTCGGGGCTGCCTGGTTCTGCTGGACCTCGGTGTCGGCCATAGTCTTCCCGTCCCTGTCAGCCGTTCCCGGCGAGCTCGCGCTCGCGGAGAATCGTCTTGATGCGCGCGATGTCGCGCCGGATGTTCTTGAGCAGGCTGGGGTTCTCCAGCTGCATCATGGACGCCTGGAAGCGCAGCCTGAACTGCTCCTCCTTCAGCTCGCCCAGGCGAGCCTGGAGCTCCACCTCGTCCCACTCCCGGATCTCGTCGGCTTTCATCCGATTGGCTCCCTACAGTTGCTGATCGCGGATGACGAAGCGGGTCTTGATCGGAAGCTTGGCCGCGGCCAGCTCCATCGCCCGATGGGCCACCTTCTCGGGGACCCCCTCCAGCTCGAACATCACCCGGCCCGGCTTCACGACCGCGACCCATCCCTCCGGGTTGCCCTTCCCCTTCCCCATCCGCGTCTCAGCGGGCTTGGAGGTGATGGGCTTGTCCGGGAAGATCCGGATCCAGACCTTCCCGCCACGCTTGATGTGGCGGGTCATGGCCACACGGGCGGCTTCGATCTGCCGGTTGCTGATCCAGGCCGGCTCGATCGCCTGCAGACCGTATTCCCCGAAGGACACCTTGTTGCCCCGGGTGGCCTTGCCGCTCATCCGGCCCTTGAACTGCTTGCGGTACTTGACCCGCTTCGGCGCTAGCATCGTCTAAACCTCGTCAGCCTGGTCAGGAGCCCGTGGAGTACGTGCGGCCCCGCCGCTCCTCGACCACTTCACCCTTGAAGATCCAGCACTTCACGCCGATGGCACCGTAGGTCGTGAACGCGTGGATCTGCGCGTAGTCGATGTCCGCGCGCAGCGTGTGCAGCGGCACGCGACCCTCGTTGTATCCCTCGGTGCGCGCGATCTCCGCGCCCCCCAGCCGTCCGGCGCACTGGATCTTGATCCCCTCGGCGCCCGCGCGGATCGCCGACTGCACGGCCCGCTTCATCGCGCGGCGGAACGAGATCCGCTGACGGAGTTGGTGGGCGACGTTCTCGGCCACCAGGTAGGCCTCGACCTCGGGCCGCTTGATCTCCTCGACGTTCACGGAGATCTCCGAATTCGTCAGGACGGCCAGCTCGTCACGCAGCTTGTCCACCTCCGAGCCCCGCTTCCCGATGACCACGCCGGGCCGCGCCGTGTGGAGCGTCACGACGATCTTGCTGGGCTTCCGCTCGATGTCGATCTCGGCCACGGCCGCGTGCGACAGGCGGCGGCGGAGATACTTGCGGATCGTCTCGTCCTCCATGAGGAGGCGGGGAAAGTCGCGCTCCGCATACCAGCGGGACTTCCAGTCTTTGACGATCCCGAGTCGGAACCCGTGCGGGTGTGTCTTCTGTCCCATGACCTAAGCGTCCTTGGTGTCCACCACGACGGTGATGTGGCTCGTGCGATGACGGCGCGGGGCCGCGCGGCCCTGAGCCGCCGCCTTCCACCGACGCAGAGTCGGCCCTTCGTCGACGAAGACCTCACGGATGAAGAGGTCGTCGATGTCGAGCACGCCTCCCTCGTCCTGGGCCTTCACCTGTGCGTTCGCCACCGCGGAGCGGAGGGTCTTTCCCACCGGCTCCGAGGCGCTCTTCTTCGAGAACTGCAGGATTCCGTAGGCCTCGTTGACCGACTTCCCGCGGATCTGGTCCACCACGAGCCGCACCTTGCGCGGGCTCATGCGGATGTGGCGGGCGATCGCTTTCGCTTCCATACGCTCTCCTACTTCGCCTTGGCCCGCTTGTCGGCCAGCTTGCCGCCGTGCCCGCGGAAGAGGCGCGTCGGGGCGAACTCACCGAGCTTGTGGCCCACCATGTTCTCCGTGATGTACACCGGGATGAACTTGTTCCCGTTGTGCACGGCCACGGTGTGACCGACGAACTCCGGGGAGATCGTGGAAGCACGGGCCCACGTCTTCACGACCTTCTTCTCCCCGCGGGAGTTCATCACTTCCACCCGCAGGAGAAGGCGGTCGCTGATGTAGGGTCCCTTCTTTACGCTCCGTGGCATCTCTCAGACCTCGGCTCGAGCCGTTTGCTTGTCCACTCGCCTACTGCGTCGCCTTGCCGCGCCGGCGGCCGCGCACGATCAGCTTCTGCGATTCCTTCTTCTTGTCCCGCGTCTTCTTGCCCTCCGGCTTGCCCCACGGCGACACCGGGGGACGGCCACCCGAAGAGCGGCCCTCGCCGCCACCCAGCGGGTGGTCGACGGGGTTCATGGCCACACCGCGGACCTTGGGGCGACGGCCCCGCCAGCGGTTGGCTCCGGCCTTGCCCAGCACGGTCAGCTCGTGGTCGCCGTTGCCGACCTCCCCGACCGTGGCGAGGCATTCCTTGCGCACCCGCCGGACCTCGGTCGAGGGGAGCCGCAACGTCACGTAGTCTCCCTCCTTGGCCATCACGGAGACGCTGGAGCCCGCCGAGCGCGCCATCTGCCCACCCTTGCCGGGCTTGAGCTCGACGTTGTGGACGGACGTGCCGAGGGGAATGAGCTCCAGCGGCAGCGCACATCCGATGCGCACGTCGGCGCTGGATCCGGAGGAGATCGGATCCCCCACGTTCAGCCCCTTCGGGTGCAGGATGTAGCGCTTCTCTCCGTCGGCGTACGTCACCAGAGCGATGTTCGCGGAACGGTTCGGATCGTACTCGATCTCCGAGACCACCGCAGGCACGCCGAACTTCTCCCGCCTGAAGTCGATCCGGCGGTAGCGGCGCTTGTGGCCGCCGCCACGACGGCGTACGGTGATGTGCCCGTGGTGGTTCCGTCCACCCTTGCCGCTCAGCGATTCCGTGAGCGAGCGCTCGGGGCCCTTCCGCGTTACGACCTCGTTGTCGAGGCTGGAGCGGAAGCGGGTGCCCGGTGTCACCGGCTTGAACTTCTTGATGCCCATGGTCAACCCACCTCGTAGAACTCGATGTGGTCGCCCTCGGCGAGCTGCACCACGGCCTTCTTGAAGGACGGACGCCGACCCTTGCTCCAGTTCTTGGCCATGCGGCCAAGGGCGGAGCGCCGGGCCTTGCCGGCGTAACGCATCGTGCGGACGTCACGCACGGTCACGTCCCAGAGCCGCGCGACGGCCTGACCGATCTCGATCTTGTTCGCGTCCTTGGCCACGATGAAGGTGTAGAGGTTCAGCGCCTCCATCTGGTCGGACGTCTTCTCGGTCACCACCGGCGAGATGATGACGTCATGGGGCTCACGCATCGTCGCCCTCCTCGCTCTCCGCCTCCGCCGCCGCGCCCGCCTTCTTCTCGACCGCGCTGCGCTCGATGAGGACGATGCCGGCCCACAGCACGTCGTAGACCGACTCCTCTCCGAAGGGCAGCACTGCCACGTTCTTCAGGTTGCGGGCGGACAGATAGACGTTGTCGTTCTTCCCGTCCGTGAGGATCAGCACCTTGCCGCCGTCGACCTCGATGGCGCCGAGGAAGGTCGTCAGCTCACGGGTCCTGGGGCGCTCCAGCGAGGGAACGTCCACGAGGACGACGCGGTCGTTCTCCGCACGGTCGTTGAGAGCCGAGCTGCGGGCTAGCGCCTTGACCTTCTTGGGAACCCGCTGGCGCCAGGAATGCGGGATCGGGGGAAACGCGCGACCACCGCCTTCCCACTGCGCCGCGCGGATGGTGCCCTGCCTGGCCCGACCCGTGCCCTTCTGCCGCCACGGTTTGCTGTTGCCGCCGGACACCTCGCTGCGTGTCTTGGCGGAAGCCGTTCCCTGCCGCTGGTTCGCGAGGTACGCCTTCACCACCTGGTGCATGGCGTTCTCGTTCACGACGCCGTCGAAGGGGGTGTCGGGCAACGCCCGCGCCCTCCCCTTCTTGCCGTCGGCCTTGTAGTAGCGCGCCTTATACATGGCTCATTTCGAGATCAGGACGTAGCCGTCACGGGCGCCTGGAACGCCGCCCTTCACGAATAGCAGGTTCCGCTCCGGATCGACCCGGACCACCTGGATGTTGCGAATGCTCGTGCGGGTGCCACCCATGCGGCCGGGGAGCTTCTTCCCCTTGATGACGCGCGACGGGTTGGTTCCGGGGCCGATCGAGCCGGGGGTGCGGGACATCGGATGCCCGTGCCCTCCCGGACGACCGGTGAATCCATGGCGCTTCACCACGCCCTGGAACCCGCGACCCTTCGAGTGACCGGTGACCTTCACGCGGTCGCCGGCCTCGAAGACCTCCACGGTGAGCCGCTGGCCCACCTCGTACTCCTCGCCGTCCTCGAGACGGAAATCCCGGAGAAGCCTGGGCGCCGCCTCGAGCCCCGCCTTGACGGCGTGACCGATCTGGGCCCTGGTGGCGTGCTTCTCCTTCCGGGCCCCGAAGCCCAGCTGGATGGAGCGGATGCCACCATTCTCGTTCTCCGATTTCAGCTGCACGACCGGGCAAGGACCGGCCTCGATGACGGTGACGGGAATCTGGCTCCCCTCGTCATCGAAGATCCGCGTCATGCCGACCTTTCTTCCGATCAATCCGGGCATCTCCGGAGTCCCTCCGTCAGTCGACCTTGATCTCGACGTCGACCCCTGCCGGAAGATCCAGCTTGGTCAACGCGTCGATCGTCTGCGGGCGGCTGTCCACGATGTCGATCAGCCGCTTGTGCGTCCGAAGCTCGAACTGCTCCCGGCTCTTCTTGTCCACGTGCGGAGAGCGCAGCACGGTCCAGCGCTGGCGCCGTGTGGGGAGCGGAATGGGCCCCCGCACCGTGGCACCTGTCTTCTGGGCGGTGCGCACGATGTCCGCGGCGGTCTGATCGACCACCCAGTGGTCGAACGCCTTCAGTCGGATTCGGATTCTCTCAGCCATTTGTCTTCTCGGTGGGGGGTCCAAAGAGCCGCCCCCGCTGCGACTCGGCCGCTCGGCCGCGGGACTCTCGCCCAGCGACCTTCCTCCGCCTGCCTCGCTCTGCCGCTACGCGCGGCAGAGCCTCACTGCATGCGGGGGCTGCTCTTCGGCCCCACTACCTGTCTGGTTCACCCAGGTCGTCATTCGACCACCGGGTGGTGCTGCTTGCGAACCGAGGGCCCCCGGATGGCTCCGGGGGCCCTCGCCTCCTTCTCTACTCGATCACCTCGGTCACTACGCCGGCGCCCACCGTGCGGCCACCCTCGCGGATGGCGAAGCGGAGCTCCTTCTCCAGGGCGATCGGCGTGATGAGCTCGACCTCCATCTGGACGTTGTCCCCGGGCATCACCATCTCCACCCCGGAGGGCAGCTGGGCCGAGCCCGTCACGTCCGTCGTGCGGAAGTAGAACTGCGGACGGTAGTTGTTGAAGAACGGCGTGTGGCGGCCGCCCTCCTCCTTCGTCAGCACGTAGACCTCGGCCTTGAACTTCGTGTGCGGCGTCACCGTGCCGGGCTTTCCCAGCACCTGGCCGCGCTCGATCTCGTCCTTGCCGACGCCGCGCAGGAGCAGCCCGACGTTGTCGCCGGCCCGGCCCTCGTCCAGCAGCTTG
>CAZPZU010000038.1:0-8266 GCA_964591135.1 uncultured Gemmatimonadaceae bacterium
CACTAGCAGAAGATCGGGCAGCAGAGGGGAACACCTTCGCCGCGCTCCGACACGGCCGTTGCGGCTAACCTGGGAGGGGATCGCGATGAGAACGCCTGCCTCCGTCATCCTTCTCGCACTCCTCGCGGCGGTTCCCGGGGCGTCGATCGCCCAGGAGGCCCCGCCAACGGGGGAGGTGGGGGTCGATTCCCTCTTCTCCCACTTCGACCGGACCGACTCGCCGGGGCTTGCGGTCGCGGTCGTGCGGGACGGCGAGGTGGTTCTGCGGAAGGGCTACGGGCTCGCGAGACTGGAGGACCGGGTCCCGATCACGCCGTCCACCGTGTTCGACGTGGCATCCGTGTCGAAGCAGTTCACCGGGCTCGCCGTGGCCATGCTGGTCGAGCGGGGCGAGGTGCGGCTGGACGACGACATCCGACGGTGGATCCCCGAGCTTCCCGACTTCGGCCACACGATCACCGTCGAGCACCTCCTGCACCACACCAGCGGCCTGCGGGACTGGCCGGGAACGCTGGCGATCGCGGGATGGAGCATGGACGACGTCATCTCCTTCGACCAGATCCTCAGAATGGCCTACGACCAGCGGGCGCTGAACTTCGAGCCAGGGAGCGAATACACATACTCCAACACCGGCTACAACCTGTTGGCGGAGATGGTCTCGCGCGTCACGGGCCAGTCCTTCCGGGCGTGGACGGACGAGCACCTGTTCGGCCCGCTCGGGATGTCGCGCTCGCATTTCCGGGACGACTACACCGAAGTGGTGCCCGATCGGGCTTCAGGGTACGCGCGCGCGTCCGACGGCTCCTGGCATCGGGCACCCGACAACCTGACGGCGCTGGGCTCGAGCTCCCTCTTCAGCACCGTGGACGACCTCTCCAGGTGGGTCGCCAACTTCGACGATGCGGCCGTGGGGGGACGCCCGGCGATGGGGCTCGCCCGCACGCGAGGCGTCCTGAACGACGGTTCCACGATCCCGTACGCGTTCGGAATCAACCACGGAGAGTACCGGGGCCTCCCTACGCTGAACCACAGCGGCTCGTGGGCTCAGTTCAGCACCTTCGTCCTGTACTTCCCGGACCGGCGGATGGGCGTCGTCGTGCTCGCCAACAGCGGCAGCATCAACGCCGCGGCAGCCGCGTACGACGTGGCAGACCGCTACCTGGAGGGGAACCTCCCGCCCCGGCAATCGGAGGCGCCCTCGAAGGACGAGGCGGTCGCGGTGCCGGATTCCGTGCTCGACGACTACGTGGGCGTCTATCGCCTCGGGCCCGGGTGGTACGTGCACATCCGCCGGGAGGGGTCGGCGCTCTTCACGCGGGCCACGCGGGAGGACGAATTCCCGATGACGGCGCGGTCCACGACCGAGTTCTGGGTGGAGGCGTACGGCGCGTCGATCGCCTTCGAGCGGGAAGGAGACGGCAGGGTCACGCACATCACCTATCGTGGAAGGACGGCGCCGCGTGTCGGCACCGCAGCGCCCCCGGCTCCTCGTGACCTCGCCGGGGTCACGGGCGAATACGTCAGCGAGGAGCTGCATACCTCGTACCGGGTGGAGGTCGAGGACGGCGGGCTCGTCATGCGGCACTGGCGCCACGGCGCGATCCGCCTGAGCCCCGCCTGGGACGACGATTTCGTGGGAGAGGCCTGGTTCATCGGCTCGGTGCAATTCCAGCGCGACGCGGAGGGGAGCGCCGTGGCGATGCTCGTGACCGCGGGTGAGCGCAACCGGAACATCCGCTTCGTGAAGCGGCCCTGAGCGGGCGTCGTCGCCCTTCTACGGGTCACCCCTCCCGGGGGGGGTGCGACGGTTCCCGGTCTGCGCGAGCGCGTGCGCGCGCAGCTGCCCGCAGGCCGCGTCGATGTCGCGGCCGCGCGTCTCGCGGACCGCGACCGGGACCCCTCGCTCCTCGAGGACGTCGGCGAAGGCGCGGATGCGCCCCGGCGTCGACGGCTTCCAGTTCTGGTAGGGAATCGGGTTGAAGGGGATGAGGTTCACGAATGCCCCGACCTCGGAGGCGATCCCGGCCAGCGTCGGGGCGAGGGACAGGTCGTCGTTCACGCCGCGGATCATCGTGTACTCGAAGGTGATGCGCTTCCCGCCCGCCGCGTCGAAGCGACGCAGCGCCTCGAGCACGTCACCGAGAGGGTAGCGCTTCTCGAGGGGGATGAGCTCCTTGCGCAACTCGGGGTCGGGGGCGTGCAGGGAGAGCGCCAGTCGGAACTGCTCCTTGCGCTCGGCCAGCTCCAGGATCCCGGGCACCACGCCGACCGTCGAGACCGTGATGCGGCGGGCGCCCACGCCGTAGCCCTGGTTGAGCAGGGTCAGCGAGGCGTGCACGGCCTTCCGGTTCGCCAGGGGCTCGCCCATGCCCATGTAGACGATGTTGTCGATGGTGCCGTACCCGTTCTCCTCAGCCCAGCGCCGGGAGGCCCGGTACTGACCCACGATCTCACCCGCCGTGAGCTGGCGGTCGAACCCTCCCCATCCCGTCGCACAGAACGTGCACCCCATGGCGCATCCCGCCTGCGACGAGATGCACAGCGTCAGGCGCCGGTCCGTCGGAATCAGCACCGATTCCACGAGGTGGCCGTCCGACAGGCGCCAGAGGTGCTTGACCGTCCCGTCCCGGCTCCTGGACACGCGGTCCGCCACGGGCTCGTCGATGCGGAACGCCGCGGACAGCGCCGCGCGCTCCTCCGCGGGGAGGTCGGTCATCTCCTCGGGTGAGCGCGCCAGAGCCTCCAGCAGCCACCGCTCGACCTGCTTCGTGCGGTAGGCCGGCTGGCCCCGATCCGCGAAGTGGCGCTCGAGCACACGACGCAGCTCTTCGGGCTCGAGGGACAGGAGGTCGGGAGGGGTCGCTTCGGTCATGGGCTTGCTTGAACGGGGTGTGTGCGCGGCTTAACTTAGCCGGCGTCCGGAGGTCGCTGAAGGCGTGTCCGGATCTCGTCCTCCACGTTCCGCTCCCCAGGGAGGGATCCGCCGCCGGCGCGGTGGCGATCCTCTTCTTCTCGCCCTCGGGGCGGGCGGCTCCGCGACCCGGACAGGCTCCTCGGAGCCCTGCCGGGGTATGTGCCCTGCCGGGGACCTGAAGGCGCACCGCGCCCGCATCGGGGCGCACCCAACCGAACCATCCCGGGACCACAACCGCATGCACGAGCGCGACATCGAGCACACCGTCCTTCGCAGCCGCATGGTCGGGGGCATCACCTCCCGCGAGGTAGGCGCCACGTTGGGGCTCACGGGGTGGGTCCACCGGCGCAGGGACCTCGGGGGGTTGCTCTTCGTGGATCTGCGAGACCGGAGCGGTCTGCTCCAGGTGTCCATCGGTCCGGACTGGACGGAGGCCGACGCCCTCGAGGTGGGCCGCGATCTCGGGGCCGAGGACGTGATCCGCGTGGAGGGACGCATCGAGCTGCGGCCCGACCCCAACCCGCAGATGCCGACGGGCGAGGTCGAGCTGCGCGCGGTGCACGTGGAGCGGCTGTCGACCGCGAGGACGCCCGCGATCCCGGTCTACCGGGCTCCGGAGGAGGAGCTTCCCTCCGAGGAGCTCCGCCTGCGCCATCGCGTCCTCGATCTCCGCCGTCCCGAGTTGCAGCGGGCGCTCACCCTGCGGCACAAGCTGATCCTGGCCGCGCGAAACTACATGGACGAGCTCGGCTTCCTGGAGGTCGAGACCCCGATCCTCACCAAGCCGACGCCGGAGGGCGCGCGGGACTACCTGGTGCCCAGTCGCGTGCACAACGGGGAGTTCTACGCGCTGCCGCAGAGTCCGCAGATCTACAAGCAGATTCTCATGGTGGCCGGCTTCGACCGCTACTTCCAGATCGCACGCTGCTTCCGCGACGAGGACCTGCGGGCCGACCGGCAGCCGGAGTTCACGCAGATCGACCTGGAGGCGTCGTTCGTGGCCCCGGACGACATCCTCCGGTGGATCGAGGGACTGGTGGCGGCCATGGCCGAAGTGGCCGGCGTGGACGCTCCGCTTCCGTTCCCGCGCATGACGTGGGCGCAGGCGATGGACAGCTACGGGTCGGACCGTCCCGACCTGCGGTTCGCGCTTCCGATCCACGACTGGACCGGGGCGACCTCGGACGTCGATTTTCGCATCGTGCGCGCCGCGGTCGAGGCGGGTGGGCGGGTGCGCGGGATCGTGGTGCCGGGCGGCGCCCGTCTGTCCCGCAAGGACATCGAGGCGCTGGAGGCCGGGGCGAAGGCCACGGGGGCTCCCGGTCTCCTTTGGGCCAAGCGTACGGAGGACGGGGCCTCGGGGCCGTTGGGCAAGTTCCTCGGCCCCGAGCACCTGGAGGCGATGGGCGTCGCAACCGGCGACCTGGTCCTCGCCGCGGCCGGGCCCGACTCCGTCACGTCGCCCGCCCTCGCCGCGACCCGCTCCGCGGCCGCCAAAGCCGCGGACGTCCCCCTGGAGCGGCAGCACGCCTGGCTGTGGGTCACGGAGTTTCCCCTCTTCGAGCTGGACGAGCACGGCGGACTGGCTCCCGGTCACCACCCCTTCGTCATGCCTCATCCGGAGGACATGCACCTGCTTGACTCCGAGCCGATCGCGGCGCGCAGCCAGGCCTACGACCTGGTCTACAACGGGACCGAGTTCGGGTCGGGCAGCCTCCGCGTGCACGAGCCGGGGCTGCAGCGTCGGATCCTGCGCATCCTCGGCTTCGAGGACGCGGACATCGACCGGCGCTTCGGCTTCCTGCTGGAGGCGCTGGCGGCGGGAGCGCCGCCCCACGGAGGGATCGCGTTGGGGGTGGACCGCATCGTCCAGCGCTTCGTGGGGGCGGGCAGCCTCAGGGACGTCATCGCCTTCCCGAAGACCACCGCGGCGCGTGCCCTCTTCGAGGGATCACCCAGCCCGGTCACGGACGACGACCTCGTGGAGCTGGGTCTGCGGCTGGTGGTCCCGGTGACCACGGGGTAGGATACTGCCGTGGCCAACGGAGAAACCGTCGTCGAGCACCGCCTCGACACCGAGGGCGCCGATCAGCTCATGCTGGCCGGGGTGAACGACCGCAACTTCCAGGAGCTCGGCAGGCTCTTCGGTGTGCGGGCGGTCCTGCGCGGGGACCACCTCATCCTCTCCGGTGGGCTCGAAGGGGTCGAGCGGGCCGTGCCGGTCGCGCAGCACCTCATCGAGCTCGCACAGCTGCGCGTCCCCTTCGACACGCCCGACATCGCGCGCTTCGCCGACGGGATGGAGGCGCTCGGGCCTTCGGGGGTGGTCCACCCGGAGGACGGCGTCCGCATCGCTCTCCCCGGGTCGCGCCGTATCATCGCGCCGAAGTCCGACGGGCAGCGGCGGTATCTGGAGGCCATCCGGGGCCACGACGTCGTCATCGGGATCGGGCCCGCAGGCACCGGGAAGACCTACCTGGCGGTCGCCTGTGCCGTGGACGCGCTGTACAAGAAGCGCGTGCGGCGCATCATCCTCGCGCGGCCCGCCGTCGAGGCGGGTGAGAACCTCGGGTTCCTCCCCGGCGACCTGCAGGAGAAGGTGGACCCGTACCTGCGGCCGCTCTACGACGCGCTCGAGGACATGATGCCGCACGACCGTGTACGTCGCGCCCTGGAGGACTCCACCATCGAGATCGCGCCGCTGGCCTACATGCGGGGACGCACGCTGTCCGACGCGTTCGTGATCCTCGACGAGGCGCAAAACGCGACCACCGCGCAGATGAAGATGTTCCTGACCCGTCTGGGCCTGAACTCACGCGTGGTGATCACCGGTGACAAGACGCAGATCGACCTTCCCCGGAAAATCGATTCCGGACTCCTGGAGGTCGAGCGCATCCTGGCGGACATCGAGGGCATCTCGCTGATCTACCTCGACGCGAAGGACGTGATCCGCCACCGGTTGGTGAAGGACATCATCCGGGCGTACGAGCGGGCCGGTGAAGAGGCGGAGCGCGGGGACCTGGGTCCGGAAGGCGCCCCCGCGTGAGCCGCTCCGACCGCGGGTCCGGGGGGGAATCGGTCCTCCGACGGCTTTCCGGGGATCCCGGGAGCACCTTCGGGGCCCGCGTGGCACATCATGGCGCCCGCCTCGTCCTCCTGGTGGGGCTGGCCGTCCTGATCACGGCGTGGTTCCCCCCGACCGCCCGCATGGCCGTGGGCCGATACGAAGTGGGCATGGTCGCGCCGGAGGACGTCATCGCCCGCATCCCGTTCAGCGTGCCGAAGAGCGCCGAAGAGCTCGCCCGGGGGAAGCAGCTCGCGATGGAGTCGGTGCCTCCCACGTTCAACTACATCCCCGAGGCCGCCGACACGATGGCGGCCCGCCTGCGCGCCTTCTTCGACGGGATCGACGCGGCGGCCCAGGCCGGGGACAGGGCGGGGGTGGAGCGTGTCCTGCGCGGCAGCTCGCTCGTGGCGACGGCGTCGCAGGTAGACGCGCTCATGAACGAGGCCACCCGGCGCATGCTCCGTCGCGTCGCGCTCGGCGCGGCGAACGAGCTCATCCCGCAGGGCGTGGTGGATGCAGGGCAGGCTGCGGACATCACGACGCCCAACGTGACGGTACGCCAGGGCGAGACCGAGCGGTCGTTGCCGACCAGCGCCCTCGTCACGCAGCGGGACTTCTTCGAGACCGCGCTCGACATGCTGCCCGACTCGACGCCGCCGGACGTGACCAACCTCCTGCGGCTGATCCTCATCCGCCACATCGAGTTCAGCTACGTGCTGAACGTCGTCGCCACCGAGCTGGACAGGGATGCGGCGGCCCGTTCTGTGGACACCACGAAGGACAGCGTGCTGCAGGGGCAGGCGATCGTGCGTGCCGCGGACCCGATCGGTCCCACCGAGCTGGAGCGGCTGAACGCGTACGAGGAGCAGCTGCGGATGCGCGGGCTCCTGGAGCGGCGGGGCCTTCGGGCGGGACCGGTCTTCGGTGCCTGGCTCGTCAACACGCTGCTGTTGCTGCTCTACGGGCTCTTCCTCTTCTTCCGCACGGAGGTGTACTCCCAGTTCCGGTGGCTCCTCCTGCAGGCGCTCCTGATCGGCGTGTACATCACCGCGGCCGCCGCCATCGCCCGCAACGGCCTCGCACCCGAGTGGCTTCCCATTGCCTTCGTCGCGCTCCCCGTGGGCGTCCTGTGGGACGCGCGCATGGCGCTCTTCATGGTCTTCGTGGTCGCCCTGATCACCGGGACGCTACCCCCGTTCGCGGACTACGGCATCGTGCTGGTGGTGGCCGTCGGGGGCGGTGCGGCGGCGCTGAGCGTGCGCGCGGTGCGGCGGCGCTCCGAGACGTGGGTGTCGATCGCGATCATCGCCGCCGCTTCCGGCCTCGTCCTGCTCGGCCACGGGCTCGCCACCAGCCACGACGCGGGCGACATCGCCCGGGCCGCGCTGTACTCGTCGGGCAACGCCACGGTGTCGGCCCTGCTGGCGATGGGGTTCCTCTGGGTCTTCGAGCTCCTGACCGGGATCACGACCGACCAGACCCTGCTGGAATGGGCGGACCCGACGCGCCCACTGCTCAAGCGCCTGTCGCTCGAGGCCCCGGGGACCTACGCGCACACGATCAACGTGGCCAACCTCGCGGAGGCCGCCTGCAACGCGATCGGCGCCAACGGCCTCCTGTGCCGCGTGGGCGTCTACTACCACGACGTTGGGAAGATGATCAAGCCCCATTACTTCGTGGAGAACCAGCCGGACGGGCGGAACCCGCACGACAAGCTCAAGCCGGAGACATCGGCGTCGATCGTCCGCGAGCACGTGACGGAGGGCGCGCGCCTGGCCCGCGACGCCAAGGTGCCCGACGTGGTCGTGCAGTTCATCCTGGAGCACCACGGCACGCAGCGCATCGGCTTCTTCTACGAGAAGGCGCGGGAGGAGAACGAAGGGGAGGGGGAGCTCGACGTGGATCGCTTCTCCTACCCGGGCCCCAAGCCGCAGACGCGGGAGACCGCCATCGTGATGCTCGCCGATTCCTGTGAGTCGGCGACGCGCGCCATGAAGGATCCCACGCCCGAGCGCGTGCGCGACCTCATCCACACGATCGTCCAGGGCAAGATCGACATCGGCCAGCTCGACGAGGCCCCGTTGACCCTGCGCGAGATCGCTACGATCGAGGAGCAGTTCACCAAGATCCTCGCGGGTGTGCTGCACCGCCGCATCGAGTATCCGGCGACGAAGCACCTGACGGACGCGCCCCAGGACGGCAACGGCGCGGACGGGGGTCAGGCCCAGTCGGAGGCCGAGCCCGGGGAGGAGGCCGAGCCCGGGGAGGAGGCCGAGTCGTGATCC
>CAZPZU010000038.1:8366-44332 GCA_964591135.1 uncultured Gemmatimonadaceae bacterium
GGAGGCCGAGCCCGGGGAGGAGGCCGAGCCCGGGGAGGAGGCCGAGTCGTGATCCCGCGGGGGGATTTGGAGGTGCAGGTCGACCTCGGTCCCTTCGAAGACGTCTCCGCGGAGGTGCTGGAGCGCGCCGTGAGGGTGACGCTGGCCGAGGAGGGCGTCGCGGGGGCGGAGGTGTCGCTGACCCTCCTGGACGATGACGGCATCCGTACGCTGAACGCCCGATACCTCGGCAGGGACCGCCCGACGGACGTGCTAGCCTTCTCCCTCGGCACGGCCGCGGCTCCCCTGGGGGACGTGTACCTGGGGGTGGAGCAGGCCAGGCGTCAGGCCGACGAGTTGGGCGTGGCGCGCGACGAGGAGCTCGTGCGGCTGGCCATCCACGGCACGCTGCACGTACTGGGTCACGAGCACCCCGAGGGCGAGGAGCGGGCATCGAGCCCGATGTTCGTCCTCCAGGAGCGGCTCGTAGCCCGCGCGCTCGGCGGTTAGCGGGGCTCCCTCCACCTTGCCGACCCGCGACGCCGCGAGGATCTTCCGGTGTCCGGGCACGCCACCGGGCCCTGCCGTGGGCCTGGCGCTCCCCTTTCTCGACGACCTGCCAGGTCGCACACCTTCGATCCCAGGCCACGCCGCCCTCCCATGAGCTCTTCCGCCGACGACATCGAGAAGATGCAGGAGCGGCTGGCCAAGCTCGTCTCGGCCGGAGACGTCGATGCGCTCCACGAGGCCGTGGGGGAGCTGCACCCCTCGGATATCGCCGACCTGGTGGAGGGTCTCGACGAGGAGGAGCACCAGGTCCTTCTTTTGTCGGCTCTGCCGAAGGAGCTCGCGTCGGAGACCCTCGCCGAGATGGAGGAGGGCGAGGATCGCGCCGACCTGCTGGCCGCGCTGCACCCGGAGAAGGGAGCCGAGCTGCTCCAGGAGCTCGCCGACGACGACGCCGTCGACCTGATCGGGGAGCTGGAGCCGGAAGAGCGCCAGCGCATCCTGGCGGCCCTCCCGGTCGAGGACGCCGGGGAGCTCCGCGGGCTGCTCCTCTTCGACGAGGAGACGGCCGGTGGGCTGATGACCACCGACCTCGTCTCCGTGCTCGTCTCGCTCACGGCTGCCGAGGCGCTGGAGCAGGTGCGCGTGAAGGGACGGGAGGTCGAGGATTTCTACACGGTCTTCGTCGTGGACGAGCGCAACCGGCTCCTGGGCACGGTGCGCCTCGACGACCTGGTGATCGCGGAGCCGACCGAAACCATCGAATCGCTGGTGGAGGAGCCGGTGGCTTCGGTCCTCCCCGACGTCGACCAGGAGGAGGTCGGCCGCCTGATCTCCCGCTACAACCTGGCCTCGATCTCGGTGGTGAACGAGCTCGGCGTCCTGCTGGGGCGCATCACGTTCGACGACGTCATCGACGTGATGGAGGCCGAGCAGACGGAGGACCTCTTCCGCCTCGCTGGCGTCGGGGACGAGGAGGCCCTCCGCTCGACCTGGGGCGAGACGGTGCGGGCGCGGCTCCCGTGGCTGTTCGTGAACCTCCTCACGGCCTTCCTGGCGGCCTCGGTCGTCTACTGGTTCAAGGACACGGTGAACCGGGTCGTGACCCTCGCCGTGGTCATGCCGATCGTCGCGGGTATGGGCGGCAACGCCGGCACCCAGGCGCTGGCGGTGGCGGTGCGCAGCCTTGCGCTGAAGGAGGACCTGGGAGGTCGGGCGGGCCTCGCGCTGGTTGGACGCGAGGTCGCCGTCGGACTGACCAACGGCGCGGCCCTGGGCCTCACCACGGCGCTGATCGCGCTGGCGATGGGCGAGACGGCGAAGCTCGGTCTCGTCGTCCTCCTGGCCATGTGGGGCAACCTCGCGGTGGCCGGCTTTGCCGGATCCTTCATCCCCACGATCCTGGACAAGCTGGGCGTGGATCCGGCGATCGCGTCTTCGGTGTTCGTGACCACGCTCACCGACATGTGCGGCTTCCTGCTCCTCCTCGGACTCGGCTCCGTAATCCTGTTGTGACGTGAAACGACTCGTCCGCAGTATCTCGGTCATCGCCAGGTTGAGCCCCTTCGTGGTGGGGTTCCTGCGCGACCGGAAGCGCTTCATCCTCTTCGGACGACCCGTCCCCCGGACCGCCGAGAGCCATGGGAGGAGGGCGAAGCGCCTCAGCGCTCAACTGGCCGGCCTGGGTCCGACGTTCATCAAGCTCGCTCAGCTCTTCAGCGCCCGCGCGGACATCCTCCCCGAGCCGTACCTGAGCGAGATCGGCAAGCTCCAGGACCAGGTCCCACCCGACCCGGCCGAGGACATCATGCGCGTCATCGAGGAGGAGCTCGGCGCGCCGACGGACGAGCTCTTCCAGGACTTCCAGCGGGAGCCGGTCGCCGCCGCGAGCCTGGGGCAGGTGCATCGCGCCAAGGTCGATGGCCGCGAGGTCGTGGTGAAGGTGCTGCGCCCGGGCGTGGCGTCGGTGGTGGCGCTGGACCTCGACATCTCGTTCCGGCTGCTCTTCTGGTTGAACATCCTCTTCCCCAACCACCACGTCCGCGCGGTCACCAACGTCGTGCGTGAGTTCAGTGTGCGCGTGCGCGCGGAGATGGACTTCCGGGAGGAGGCGGCCAACATCGAGCGCTTCCAACGCTTCTTCCGGGGCCAGCGCAAAGTGCGCGCACCGGACGTTCTCGAGCGGTTCACGCGTCGGCGCGTGCTGGTCATGGAGCACTGCGAGGGCACGAAGATCGACCGTCTGCACGACCAGTTCCGCGCCGGGCGGCTCTCGTTCCGTCAGGTGATGGAGACCCTCACGGGCGTCTACATGCGCATGATGATGGTCGATGGCTTCATGCACGCCGACCCCCACCCGGGCAATCTCCTGGTGCAGGATGACGGCACGCTCATCGTCCTGGACTGGGGTGCCGTCCTGGAGGTGCCACGCTGGACGCGCCAGGCCATCCTCGACGTGGCGCTTGCCCTCGGCCGCGAGGACATCGACGGCGTCATCAACGGGATGTACCACCTGGGGATGATCAGCCCCGAGGTGTCCCGCGGAGAGATCCGCGAGTCGGCTACCGAGATCCTGCGCATCGTGGAGAAGGCGAAGACCACGAACCGTCAGCGCATCGTCGAGGAGATCCTCACCCAGGTGCTGGACACGTTCTACACCTGGCCGCTGATCCTCCCGCAGGAGCTCGTCTACTTCTTCCGGGCCTCCGCGCTCATCGAGGGCCTGGCGTTCCACTACGACGACGCGTTCGACGGCCTCGCGTTCATGCGCGGGGTCGTGCGCGCGCACCAGGGCGAGCTGATGAAGACGACGGGCCATCAGCCGGCACAGATGGCGCGCAGCTTCATCGACGAGGCGCAGATGGTCGTGCGCCAGATGCGCGACCTGGTCACGCGCACCGAGAGGGAGGAGCTGCGCGTGCGCATCCACCCGCGCGACATGCAGACGCAGGAGCGCTTTCTCCACCTGCAGGCGCGGCGCCTGCTGTTGAGCATCTTCGCGACCGCCACCGCCGTCATCACCGCGATCCTCTTCCTCGCGCTGACGAACTGGTGGCTCCTCGGTCTCGGCCTGATCACGTCGCTGCTGATGTTCGTGGTGGTCCTGTTCCTTCCGACCCACCTCCTCGAGAACCCCCTGCGCCACGCGCGGGGCATCCGACCGGACGAATGGCGTTGACCGAACCCCTCCAGGACCTTCTCGAGAGATTCCGTGCAGGGAAGATCCCGGCACTGGCGCGGGCCGTCACCACGGTGGAGAACGAGCGCCCGGGCTTCCAGGACTTCCTCCACGCCGTGCTGCGGGACGGTCCGCACGCTGCCAGGATCGGCTTCACGGGGCCGCCGGGGGCGGGAAAGTCCAGCCTGGTCTCGTACCTCGCTGCGGCCTACCGGGAGGGGGACGAGCGGGTGGGGGTGGTGGCGGTCGATCCCACGTCGCCTTACTCGGGCGGGGCGCTGCTGGGAGACCGCATCCGGATGAACGACCTGGCGACGGACCCGGGCATCTTCATCCGGTCGATGGCGACCCGTGGCTCCCTCGGCGGCCTGGCGGTCACGACGAAGGAGGCGATCGACCTGATGGACGCCTTCGGATTCGAGCGCGTCCTGGTCGAGACCGTCGGCGTCGGCCAGACCGAGCTCGAGATCACCGCGGCGGCGGACACCGTGATCGTGGTGCTCGTCCCGGAGTCGGGCGACGCGATCCAGGCCATGAAGGCCGGCCTGATGGAGATCGCCGACGTGTTCGTGGTCAACAAGGCCGACAGGCCCGGAGCCGAGCGGCTGCTCAAGGAGATCCGACAGGCGATCCACCTCCGTGCCGGGAGTGCCCTGAAGGACGTGCCGGCCCACCACGGCGTGGACCTGGCCCGCGTCGGTGCGAGGCGGGCCCGCGCCCGCCCTGCCGCCGAGGAGACGGGCTGGACGATCCCGGTACTCAAGACGGTCGGTCAGACGGGCGAAGGCGTTCCGGAGCTGATCGACGCCGTGGAGCGCCATCGCGCGTGGCTCACCGGGAGCGGCGAGCTGGAGCGGCGCCGCCGCGCACGGGCCCGCACGCGGGTCCGCGACGTGGTGGACCGTGAGCTCAGGCGGCTGGCTTGGGGCTCTGCGACGTCCGGTGCGGCCCTGGAGCGTGGCCTCGACGAGATCCAGGAGGGGGAGGCGACGCCCTACTCGGTCGCGCGGGGAATCGTGGAGGACCTGGTCACTGCGCGTCGGGGAAGCTGAGGTCCACCCCCGCGACCGCGTTGACCCCCCTACGCAGCGCGGGACATCTTAAGGGCTGAGGGGTAGCGGAACCGACTGCCCGATTCCCGCCATCAGGACCGCCTTCCCGATGTCGACGACCGAGAAAGAAGCGATGTCCGCCGCCGAGCTCGCGGAGCTCGTACGTGCCCGCGAGGAGGAGTTGGCCGACCTGCGCGCGCGTCTCGCCGGCTGGGAGGCCGCCTACCGGGGAATCCCGGAGCGTGACGAGCTCTTCACGACGGTGTCGGGGCGGGAGGTGAAGCCCCTGTACACCCCGCTGGATCGGGCGGGCGAGGCGTACGAGAAGGACATAGGCTTCCCGGGGGAGTACCCCTATACGCGGGGGCCGTACACGACCATGTACCGCACCCGCCTGTGGACGATGCGCCAGTTCGCCGGGTTCGCCACGGCCGAGGAGACGAACCAGCGCTACAAGTACCTGCTGCAGCACGGACAGACCGGTCTGAGCGTGGCGTTCGACTTCCCCACGCTCATGGGCTACGACTCCGACCATCCGCGCTCGTTGGGCGAGGTGGGCGTGTGCGGGGTGGCGATCTCGAGCCTCGCCGACATGGAGACGCTCTTCGAGGGGATCCCGCTCGACGAGGTCTCGGTGTCGATGACGATCAACGGGCCGGCGATCATCCTCTTCTGTTTCTACGTGGCCGCGGCCGAGAAACAGGGCGTGACGTCGGACATCCTGCGGGGAACGGCCCAGAACGACATCCTCAAGGAGTACCAGGCCCAGCACGCGTGGATCTTCCCTCCCGAGCCCGCGCTACGCTGCATCGTGGACATGTTCGGCTGGTGCTCCGAGCACGCGCCCAAGTACAACCCCATCTCGATCTCCGGCTACCACATCCGCGAGGCCGGCGCCACCGCCGCCCAGGAGTTGGCGTTCACGCTGAAGAACGGCTTCGAATACGTGGAGCGGGGCATCGCGGCGGGGCTCGACGTCGACACGTTCGCGTCGCGGCTGTCGTTCTTCTTCGACGTGCACAACGACTTCTTCGAAGAGATCGCCAAGTTCCGCGCCGCCCGACGCATCTGGTCGCGCGGGATGAGGGAGAAGTACGGCGCGCGCAACCCGGAGTCGTGGCGGTTGCGCACCCACGCCCAGACCGCCGGGGTGAGCCTGACCGCGCAGCAGCCCGAGACCAACATCGTGCGCGTGGCCTACCAGGCCATGGCGGCCGCGCTGGGCGGCACCCAGTCGCTGCACACGAATTCGATGGACGAGACGCTGGCGCTGCCCACCGAGAAGGCGGTGCGCATCGCGCTGCGCACCCAGCAGGTCCTGGCCCACGAGTCGGGCGTGACCAACTCCATCGACCCCCTGGCGGGCTCCTACCTGGTGGAGACGCTGACCGATGACCTCGAGAGGGAAGCACTCGCCCTCTTCGAAGAGATCGACGCGATGGGCGGCGTGGTTCCGGGCATCGAGAACGGTTGGTTCCAGCAGGAGATCGCCTCGTCCGCCATGCGCCAGCAGCGCGAGGTGGAAACCGGGGAGCGGGTGGTCGTGGGGGTGAACGACTTCACCGAAGGCTCGGGAGACATCGAGATCGACACGCTGCGCATCGACGCCTCGGTCGAGGAGCGGCAGCGTCGCGGTCTGGCGGAGCTCAGAGCGCGCAGGGACGACCAGGAGGTCGCTCGCTCGCTCGCGGCCCTGACGGAGGCGTGCGGGGGCCACGAGAACCTGGTGCCGCGCATCCTCGATTGCGCCCGGGCGTACTGCACTCTCCACGAGATCCGCCACGCGATGGAGGAGGTCTTCGGGTCCTACAAGGAGCCGGTGTTCTTCTGACCATTCCCGAGAGAGCCTCGTCTTCCTTGGGGGGTGGAGGCCGCTCCGCCCCGAGAGCGCCCCGGGCGCTGAGGGGGCTGGACTACCTCGCCGACGACATGTACCGGCGATGGGTCCGCGCAGCGATCACGATCGCCCTCGTCGCCTACGCCCTCGTCACCCTGGTCGACATTCTCCTCTACGGCCCCGGGGGACGGCCCGCCGCGATCGTCAGCCAGTCGCTGACCGTCCTGGCGTGCGCGGTCGCGCTGGCCCTCGCCGTGCGCGGCCGCAGCGGCGCCGCCGCGCTGCTCACGCTCGCGGTGATCTGGGCGGAGCTGCAGTGGGAGATCCCCCTCGCCGGCGTGCGCACCCCCGGCCTGATCGCGCTTCCGGTCCTCGTGATGGCCTCGGGGATCCTGCTGGGCGTCCGAGCGGGATACACGTTCGCGGCGCTCAACACGCTCAGCCTGGCGGGCCTCTCCGTGGTCGGCCTCGTGCTGCGCCCCGAGCGAGTCACGCCGCCGGCCGATGCGGCCTATCTCGTGATCGTGACGTCCGCCTCCATGTTCGGGGCGGCCGCGCTGGTCCAGCTGGGGCTGGACTCACTGGGCAAGGTGCTCGTCGCCGCGCGCGCGAGCGAGCAGCGCCTGAAGGGCCTGCTCCAGTACGCGCCGGACGGCGTGATCGCGACCGACGAGGGCGGCCGCATCCTCGCGATGAACCCGGCGGCCGAGGCCATCGTCGGTCGGACGGAGGATTCCCTCGTCGGCCAGGATATCGCGTCCGTCATGAGCGAGGCGTGCCTCGGGGCCGCGGATGACTGGACGCCGGAGACGCTGCGGGCGGCCGGGCCGGACGAAGAGGTGCGGGCCCTCAGGCTCCTCAGCCCGGATGGGAGCCTCCGGTGGGTGGAATGCACGGTGGGCGTCGTCCCGTGGGACGACGGCTCCAGCGGGTTCCAGTTGATCCTCCGCGACGTGACGGAGCGCCGGCAGTCGGAGGAGGCCCAGCAGCTCCTCCGCTCCCAGCTCGAGCACGCGCAGCGCCTCGAGGCGGTCGGCCGCCTGGCCGGTGGCGTGGCCCACGAGTTCAACAATATCCTCACCATCGTAGGCGGAGCCGCCGAGCTGCTCACCGCCGAGAGCGGCGACGAGGTCCAGGAGCTCGCCCAGGAGATCGTGGCCGCGCAGAGTCGGGGCGCGTCGCTGACCAAGCAGCTCCTTTCGTTCGCGCGCAAGGACCTCATCCAGCCGCGCAGGATGTGCCTCGCGGAGACCGTGCGGGACATGGAGGCGCTCCTGCGCCGGTTCCTCACGGAGCGTGTCCGCTTCACGCTCGACGTCGCCGCGGACGCGCCGCTGGTGGTGGCGGACCGCGCGCAGGTCGAGCAGGTGATCGTGAACCTCGTGCTCAACGCCAAGGACGCCATCCAGGGCGACGGAAGCGTCACCGTCGGGGTCGCGCCGGCCGGCTCGCACCGGCGCTGGCGGGACGGAACCGAGTGGACCGTCGAGCCCGCGACCGTGGAGCTCTGGGTGGAGGACGACGGCCGGGGGATGGACGCCGATACGCGGGCGCGCATCTTCGAGCCCTTTTTCACCACGAAGCCTCGCGGTGCCGGGACGGGTCTGGGGCTGGCGACCGTGCACGGCATCGTCATCCAGAACGGAGGCCGCATCCGCGTCCACAGTCAGCCCGGCACGGGCACGGCCTTCGTCGTGTCCTGGCCTACCGTGCCCGGAGAGGCCGCGTGACCGCCCCGAGGGTGCGGGCGGTGCTGTTCGACGCTGGCAACACCCTGATCTACGCGGACCCGGAGCGCATGGCTGCGATGCTCGCGGCCGCGGGGGTCGTCACGGACGCCGCGGCCGTTGGCTCCGCCGAGCTCGAGGCCCGGCGCCGTCTCCACGAGCTGATCGCCGAAGGCCACGCGGGCACGGAGCCCGAGGTCTGGCGAGAGTACTTCGGCGCGTTGTTCCGTGGTGCCGGGGTTCCGAAGGAACGCATGGAGGAGGCCGGTCGCCTGCTCCGGGAGACGCACGCGCGCGAGCACCTCTGGACATACGTCGAGGAGGGCACGACGCAGACCCTCGAGGCGCTGGCCGACGCCGGGTATCGCCTCGGCGTCATCTCCAACGCCGACGGTCGTGTGGAGAGCGTCCTGGAGCGCGTGGGCCTGCGGCCGCACTTCGAGTTCGTGCTCGACTCGGAGGTGGTGGGCGCGGAGAAGCCCGATCCGCGCATCTTCCGTGAAGCGTGTCGGCTGCTCGACCTCGACGCGTCGGTCTGCCTCTACGTCGGGGACCTGTACCCGGTGGACTATCTGGGTGCGACGCGGGCCGGGATGGAGGCGGTTCTCCTCGATCCTCTGGGGATCCACCGCGGGCACGCCCCCACCGTCGGTCGCCTGGACGCGCTGCCCGCGTTCGTCGCGGGATTGAGCCCGGACGGCGCCCCAGGCCGGTTTCCTCCCGCGCCGCCCGGGGTCTAGATTTCCGCGGTTCCGCATCTCGCAACGCATCAAGTCACGGAGCGGACGCATGTCCGAAGACCGAAAGATCCGCGTCCTCGTCGCCAAGCCCGGCCTGGATGGCCACGACCGGGGGGCCAAGGTCATCGCCGCCGCGTTCCGGGACGCGGGATTCGAGGTCATCTACACCGGCCTGCACCAGACCCCCGAGATGATCGTGAACGCCGCGGTGCAGGAGGACGTCGACGTGGTGGCGATGTCGGTGCTGTCCGGCGCGCACATGACGCTCTTTCCCCGGGTGAAGGATCTGCTCGACGAGGCCGGTGCCGACCACGTGCTCCTCACGGGCGGCGGCATCATCCCCGAGGACGACGCCCATGAGCTCGAGGCCCGTGGGATCGGACGCCTCTTCGGCCCCGGAACGCCCACCGGCGACGCGATCGAGTACGTGCGCGGCTGGTTCGCGTCGAGGGAAGCGGTCTGAGCGCTCCCGGCGAGGTGACGGCTCCACGGGGAAGGCTCGCCGAGCTCTGCGCCGAGCTGCAGCAGCTCCGCGCACGGCTCAGGGAAGGCGGCGGCACCGCCCGCATCGAGCGCCAGCACGCCCAGGGCAAGCTCACGGCCCGTGAGCGGGTGGCGCTCCTTCTCGACGCAGACGAGCCGTGGGTCGAGGTGGGCCTCCTGGTCGCCCACGACCTCTACGACGGAGAGGCGCCGGGTGCCGGCGTGATCACGGGGGTCGGGCGGATCGAGGGGCGCGAGACGGTCGTGGTGGCCAACGACGCGACCGTGAAGGCGGGCTCCTGGTGGCCGGAGACGATCAAGAAGATGCTCCGCGCCCAGGAGATCGCGATGCGCTGCCGCATCCCGATTGTCTACCTCGTGGACTCCGCGGGCGTCAACCTCCCCTATCAGGGAGGTGTGTTTCCCGGACAGTACGGGGCGGCTCGGCTCTTCTACTACAACTCGGTGATGCGGCGCTACCTGCGGGTGCCGCAGCTCGCAGCGGTCATGGGCCCCTGCATTGCCGGTGGTGCGTACCTGCCCGCTCTCTCCGACGTGATCCTCATGGTCGAGGGCACGTCGTTCATGGGCCTGGGCGGCCCCAACCTCGTGAAGGGTGCGACGGGCCAGTCGGTGGGGGCCGAGGAGCTGGGCGGGGCGCGCGTGCACACGGAGGTGAGCGCCGTCGCCCACTACATGGTCGAGAGTGACGAGGCGTGCCTGACCAAGCTGCGGCAGCTCGTCGCCGAGCTGCCCCGCGAGGTCCGCCGCGAGGAGGCCACGCCCACGCCGCCGCGGCGCAGCGCGTTCGAGCTGTACGACCTGCTGCCTGAAGACCACCGCCAGCCGTACGACATGCACGCGGTGCTCGAGTGCCTCCTGGACGGTGACGGCCTGGACGAGTTCCAGCCCGGACACGCGAAGGAGATGATCTGCGGCACGGGCTTCCTCGACGGGGCCCCGGTCGGCGTGATCGCCAACGCGCGGGGGATGATCAAGACGGCCGCCGGCGGCCCGCCCCGTTTCGGCGGCATCGTCTACACGGAGAGCGCGCGGAAGGTGGCCTACTTCATCGAGACGATGAACCGGCACCACACGCCGCTGCTGTTCGTCCAGGACGTGTCCGGCTTCATGGTGGGCCCCGAGGCGGAGCACTCGGGGATCATCCGGGCGGGCGCCGAGTTCGTCGAGGCGATGGCGACGGCCACGGTGCCCAAGCTCGTCCTGACGCTCAACCACGCCTCGGGCGCCGGCTACTACGCCATGGCCGGGCAGGGCTTCGATCCGGACTTCATCGTCTCCCTGCCGACAGGGCGCATGGGTGTGATGGAGGGCGAGAGCGCGGTCATGGCGCTGTTCAGCGCACAGCTCGATCGGCTCAAGGCGGAGGGCAGGGTCCCCGACGAGGACCTCACGACGCGCATGGACGAGGTGAGGGCGGAGTACGAGCGGCAGCTGGACGCGCGCTTCGCGGGCGCCCGAGGTTTCGTGGACGAGGTCGTCCTGCCCGAGGAAGTGCGGCCCGCACTCGGACTGCTGCTGCGCGCGGCCATGCACAACCCCGGCCCCCACCTGGGCGCGTTCCATATCCCCGAGGGCCTGCTGTGAGCGGCCGCCTTGTTCGCATCGGTGGGGGGCAGGGCTTCTGGGGTGACGACCTCGACGCGCCGATCCGGCTGGTGGAGGGTGGTCCACTCGACTACCTCATGCTGGACTATCTGGCCGAGGTCACCATGTCGATCCTGCGCAAGCTGCGCGACAGGGATCCCTCGGCGGGGTACGCCCGCGACTTCGTGACGCTCATGGGGCGCATCTGGCCGACGTGCACGGAACGGGGTGTGCGGGTGGTGGCCAACGCCGGCGGCGTCAACGCGCTCGGCTGTGCCGACGCATTGGTGGAGGCGGGCCAGGAAATCGGGCTCGCGGGCCGCGCGCGCGTGGGCCTCGTGCTCGGCGACGACCTGACGGAGCGCCTCGACGACCTGCTCGCCGAGGGGCACGAGCTGACCCACCTGGAGACGGGGGCTCCCTTGTCCACCGTCCGGGATCGGGTGCGCAGCGCGAATGCCTACCTCGGTGTGGGCCCCGTCGTCGAGGCGCTGGCGATGGAGGCCGATGTCGTGGTCACCGGCCGGGTCGCCGATCCGGCGCTCGCCGCCGCGCCCCTCGTCCACGAGTTCGGTTGGGCCGTAGACGACTACGATCGGATGGCCGCCGCCGTCGTCGCGGGACACGTGGTGGAGTGCGGCGCCCAGTCCACCGGCGGCAACTGCATGGCGGAGTGGTGGACGATCCCCGACCTGGACGTCGTGGGCTTTCCCATCGTCGAGGTGGAGGAATCCGGCGCCTTCACCGTGACCAAGCACCCGGGAACGGGGGGCAGGGTCGATCGCGCGTCCGTCACCGAACAGATCGTGTACGAGATCGGGGACCCGCGCCGCGTCATGACACCGGACGTCGCCGCCGACTTCACATCGATCCAACTGGACGACGAGGGAGGTGATCGGGTCCGTCTGGAGGGCATCCGGGGCTCCGAGCCCAACGACTCCTACAAGGTGTCGATCGCTTACTCGGCCGGCTGGATGGCGGCGGGCACGCTACTCTACACGTGGCCCGACGCGGTGGAGAAGGCCCGCGCCGCCGACGCGATGCTGCGTCGGCGCTTCGAGCGTCTCGGATATCGCTTCGACGACGTGCGCACGGAGCTCGTGGGATGGAACGCCGGCCACGGCCCGCTGTCGGGCCCGCCGCCCGTCGATGCGTCCGAGGTGCAGCTCCGGGTCTCCGTGCGCTCGACGCACCGTGCCTCGGTCGAGGCGTTCTCACGCGAGATGGCGCCGCTCGTGCTCACCGGACCGCCTTCGGTCACGGGCTACGCAGGAGGGCGGGCCCGCATCCAGGAGATGGTGGCGTACTGGCCGGCTCTGATCCCGAAGAGCGCCGTGGACCCCCACGTCCGGGTGGAGGTACGGGACGTATGACCTCCGTGCCGCTCCTGCAGCTCGCCCACGCGCGCTCTGGCGACAAGGGCGACTCCGCCAACATCGGGGTCGTCGCCTACGAGCCGGAGCTCTACCCGATCCTCGTGGAGCAGCTCACGGCCGACCGCGTGCGCGCCCACTTCGGTGACTGGGTCAAGGGGGAGGTGAAGCGCTACGAGCTGCCCAACCTCCATGCGCTGAACTTCGTGATGCGGCGCGCCCTCGATGGTGGGGGCACGATATCGCTGCGCACCGACGCGCAGGGCAAGGTGCTGAGCGCCGCGCTCATGCGCCTCGAGCTGCAGGTGCCCGGCGAGGTGGCCGAGCGCACCCGGGGGCGGGGCCGGGTGCCGCCCGGGTGGAGGCCACCCGAGCGATGACCGACCCGGTGCTCCTCGTGGAGGTGGCCGGGGGCGTCGCGACGCTCACGCTGAACCGGCCCGACAAGCGCAACGCGTTGGACGCCGCGCTCGTGCGGGCGCTGAAGGATGGGTTGGGCCGCCTCGCCGACGATCCGGACGCGCACGTGGTCGTGCTCCGGGGCGCCGGCCGCGACTTCTGCGCCGGCGCGGACCTGGCGGAGCTCGAGCGGATCTCCTCGATGAGCGACGAGGAGAACCTCCGGGACGCCCGCTCCCTGGGCGAGCTCCTCCTGCTGATGCGCGCCCTGCCGAAGCCCCTGGTGGCGGTCGTGCGGGGACGCGCGCTGGCGGGAGGTTGCGGCCTCGCCACCGCGTGTGACCTGGTCCTCGCCCACCAGGACGCGGAGCTGGGTTACCCGGAGGTCCACCTCGGCTTCGTGGCCGCCATGGTCATGGCGATCCTGCGACGCAGGGTGACCGAGGGGCGGGCCTTCGATCTCGTGGCGCGCGGCAGGCGCGTCTCGGCCGCCGAGGCGCGTGAGCTGGGCCTCGTGAACCACGTGTTCGCCGACGCCTCTTTCGAGGCGGACGTGGCCGCCTTCGTGCGTGATCTCGCCGACCGTCCTCCCTCGGCAGTCGCCCTCACGAAGCGACTCCTGTACGAGCTCGACGACCTGAGCTTCGCGGAAGGGATCGAGCGCGGAGCGCAGGTCAACGTGGAGGCGCGCGCGACCCAAGCCTGCCGGGAGGGTGTGCGCCGGTTCCTCGATCGCGGGCGAGGCTGACCCGTGTCGTTCCTCCTCGACCGCCGGCGGCGCGCGGGCCGCTTCCTCGAGTGGAAGGTGCGGATCTTCGCAGCCGGCGCGGTGCTCGGTCTGGCGGGGATCTTCCTGGACGAGGAGTGGCTGCGCATCGGCGCGATCGTCGTCCTCGCTGCGGGTGTGCTCCTCCGCTTCCTCCCGGGGGCGAAGCCTCCGGACGACGACCCGGAAGCCGAATCCGACGACTGGCCCTGACCTGAGCTGCCACCGTCGGACCTTCCCTTCTCGCCATCCCGGGGCCCTGCCCGCTGCTCGAGCTTCGGAACGTGCCCTCCGATCCCCTCGAGCTTCTCCGGTGCCACTTCGGTTATCCCGGGTTCCGCCCCGGGCAGGAGCCCCTGGTGCGTGCCGTGCTCGCGGGCAGGGACGCCCTCGGCGTCCTCCCCACGGGCGGTGGCAAGAGCGTCTGCTACCAGGTCCCGGCGCTGGCACTCGGTGGCCTGACCCTGGTCGTGACGCCCCTGGTCTCGCTCATGGAGGACCAGGTGCGCCGCGCGCGCGAGGTGGGCCTGGCGGCGGACTTCCTGAGCGCGGGGCGGGACGCCGCGTCGCGCCGGAGGGTCCTGGGTGCGGCCCGCTCCGGTGCGATCCACGCCCTCTTCGTGGCGCCCGAACGGTTGGGGGTCCCGTCCTTCCAGGATGCGCTCGCCGGCGCGGACGTGCGCCTCCTGGCCGTCGACGAAGCGCACTGCATCAGCGAGTGGGGCCACGACTTCCGACCAGCCTACCGACGGATCGGCGTGCTCCGCGACCGGTTCCCAGCGCCGGTGCTCGCGCTCACGGCGACCGCGACGCCGCGCGTCCGCGACGATGTTCGAGCGAGCCTCCGCCTGTCCGACCCCCTGTGTGTGGTGCGGTCGTTCGACCGGCCCAACCTGTCGTGGGCGGTGCGCCCCGGAGGTTCCCTGGGTGAGCGTGCCCGCCGGACGCACCGCCTGCTCCGCCGGGTCCGGGGCCCCGCAGTGGTCTACGCGCCCACCCGAAAGGCCGTCGAGCACGTACGCGACGTCCTGGCCGGGTTCGGCACCGTGGCGCAGGCCTACCACGCCGGCCTGCCGGCGGCCGAGCGCAGCCGCGTTCAGGCGGCGTTCATGGAGGGTGGGTGCCGGGTCGTGGTCGCCACCAACGCCTTCGGGATGGGTATCGACAAGGCCGACGTGCGCACGGTCGTGCACGTTCAGCTTCCGTCGACGCTGGAGGCGTACTACCAGGAGGCGGGACGTGCGGGGCGGGACGGCGAGCCCGCGTGGTGCGTCGCGTTCCGGGGTCGTGGCGACGGCGCCCTCGGACGGGCATTCATCGACCGAGCGCACCCGCGGCGTCGCCGTCTGGTGCGCTTGTACCGGCGGCTGCTCCGGATCGCCGACGAGGCGTCGGTCGCGCGGTTTGCGCTCCGGGATGCGTGTCGGAGCCTGGGGCGGTTCGCGCTTCCGGAGGACGTGCACGGGGCCGTGATGGCGCTCGAGCGCTGCGGCGCGGTGCGTCTGCTCGCCGATGACCCGGGCGGGGTGGAGGGAACCGGGGACCCCTCTGACGGGTCTCTAATCCTCCGGGTGGGTGTTCGGACGCGGGCCGATCTGGCCGTGGCTGCGCGGCTCCGTCGCGCTTCACGGGTGAAGCTGCGTGCCGTCGTCCGCTTCGCCCGCACCCGGGGGTGCCGGAGACGCGCCATCCTCACCTACTTCGGAGAGGATGCTCCGTCGCGCTGCGACGGATGCGACCGATGCCTGCGGGGGGCCAGCCCGCCACTCCTCGAAGAGCAGAGTCAGCATCCATGGACCGATACCTGACCCCGGAGCACGTGCGCCTGAAGGAGCGGGTCCGCCGGTTCGCGTTGGACGCGATCGTACCGGTCGCCCGGGAGCTGGACGAGACCTCGTCGTTCCCCTGGGAGACCGTCAAGACGATGGGGGAGATGGGGTGGATGGGGGTGCCGGTCCCGCGTGCGCTGGGAGGGATGGGCCTCGACGACCTCAGCTACATCCTGGTCGTCGAAGAGCTCGCCCGCCACGACGCCAGCCACGCGATCACCGTCTCGGCGCATACCACCCTCGGCACCTCGCCGCTCCTGAGCTTCGGGACCGAGGAGCAGAAGCGGACCTTCGTGCCCCCGCTGGCGTCCGGAGAGGTGCTGGGGGGCTTCGGCCTCACCGAGCCGGGTGCCGGCTCGGACGCGTCGGGGAGCCGGACGCGGGCGGTGCGCGAGGGGGACGGCTATCGGCTGAACGGGTCGAAGATCTTCATCACGCACGCCGGCGTGGGAGAGATCTTCACGGTCACCGCGGTCACGGACCCCGAGGAGGGCGCACGGGGCATCACCAGCTTCCTGGTGTTCAAGCCGACCGTGGACCTGGAGCGCGCCCGCTCCATCGAGTTCGGACACAAGGACGACCTTCCCTTCACGGAAGGCGTTCGGGCGGGGAAGAAGGAAGACAAGTTGGGTTGGCGGGCCTCGGACACCCGGGAGCTCCTCCTCGAGGAGGCTTGGGTGCCCATGGAGCAGCGGCTGGGGGAGGAAGGGCAGGGGTTCGTCAACTTCATGAAGACGCTCGACGCCGGCAGGATCGGCGTCGCCGCGCTCTCCCTGGGTCTGGCCCAGGGCGCATTCGACGTGGCGGTGCCCTACGCGAACCGCCGCGAGCAGTTCGGTCGGAAGATCTGGGACTTCCAGCAGATCCAGTTCCGCCTCGCGGACATGGCCACGCAGATCGAGGCGGGGCGGCACCTGACGTACCACGCCGCATGGCTCAAGGATCGGGGGGAGCCCTTTTCCAAACAGGCCGCGATGGCGAAGCTCTTCTGTTCGGAGCTCGCGATGCGGGCGACTCTCGACGCCATCCAGGTCCTCGGTGGCGCGGGGTACACGAGCGAGTACCCGGTGGAGCGCATGATGCGTGACGCCAAGGTCTGCGAGATCGGAGAGGGGACCAACGAGATCCAGAAGATCGTGATCGGCCGCCACATCCTCGAGGAGATGCTCGGCGAGCCGTCCAAGCAGTCGAACGCCCCGTCGGCACGAGAGCCGGCGGGGGCCATCAGCACGTAGAAGCAGGTCCGCCGCGGTCGGGCGGTGGCGTCGCCGGGGGCACACTCCCCGGGTCGCAGCCGCAACCCTACCCGGGCGCGCGAGCCTCGAGCGGTCGCCGGATTCCGCCACGTCGCCGACAGGACGTCGGGCGGGGGGGAGCCGGGACGCGCCGGGGGCCCGCTATCGGGAGTGCGGACCGAGCACACCGGAGAATGAGGACTTGAGGAGAGAAATCCTTGTGAGCGCCACGCCCCAGGAATCCTGGGTGGCGCTCCTCGAAGACAAGCAGCTCGTCGAAATCATGTTCGATCGCCCCGATCAGGACCGGATCGTGGGCGACATCTTCCTGGGACGGGTGGAGGCCGTGCTCCCGGGCATCCAGGCCGCCTTCGTGGACATCGGGACCGAGAAGGCGGGCTTCCTGCACGTCTCGGACCTGAACGTCGACGACGACGATCTGGACGACGACGACGACAACGGGAACGACAACGGCAACGGCAACGGCAACGGGAAGGGCCGCGGCCGTCGCCGCCAGCGCAAGCTCCCGCCCATCCAGGAGCACCTCCAGAAGGGCCAGCAGATCCTGGTGCAGGCGACGAAGGAGCCGATCAGCACCAAGGGTCCGCGTCTCACCGCGCAGGTGTCGCTGCCGGGCCGCTTCCTCGTGTACATGCCGTACTCGTCCCACGTGGGCGTGAGCCGGAAGATCGAGGGCCGCGATCAGCGCTCCAAGCTTCGGAAGATGGCGCGCGAGGTCCTGCCGAAGGACTCCGGCGGGATCATCGTCCGCACGGTGAGCGAGGAGGTCACGCAGAAGACGCTCGAGGCCGAGTTCCAGCGCCTCCACGAGATGTGGCAGAAGGTCCAGCGCCGGGCAGAGTCGTCGAAGCCCCCCACCGCGGTGCACCGTGAGGCCAAGCTGGTCAGCGGCGTGATCCGCGACCTTTTCAGCGACCGGTTCGACGCCCTCAGGATCGACAACAAGGCCATCTACAACGAGGTGGTCGAGTACGTGAAGAGCGTGGACCCGGACCTCATGGACCGGGTGCACTTCCACTCCGGGTCCGTTCCGCTGTTCGACCAGTACGACGTCGACGACGAGATCCAGCAGATCTTCCAGCGCCGGGTCGATCTCAAGTCCGGCGGCTACGTGGTGATCGAGCCCACCGAGGCGCTGGTATCGATCGACGTCAACACGGGCCGCTTCACGGGGAAGGGAAAGAAAGACCCCGAGCAGACGATCCTGAAGACCAACCTGGATGCTGCGCGCGAGATCGCGCGGCAGCTCAGGTTGCGCGACGTCGGGGGAATCATCGTGGTGGACTTCATCGACATGGAGTCCCAGGAGAACCGCGACAAGGTCCTCCACGAGCTTCGTAGCCACCTGGGCCGCGACCGGGCGCGTACCCGGGCCTTCGAGGTGTCCCACCTGGGGCTTCTCGAGATGACCAGGCAGCGCGTGCGTCCGCCGCTCATCCACACGCTGACGGGGGTCTGTCCCACGTGCGGTGGGGCCGGCCGCGTGTACACCCCGGCCACGGTCGTCCGTCGCATCGAGCGGAGCCTCCGACGCGCAGCGGCGTCGAAGGACGAGCGATCCATCGTCGTCAGGGTGCACCCGGAGGTGGCGCTCCAGGTCATCGAGGAGGAGCCGGACTTCATCCGCCGGCTGCGCAAGGGCACCCGTCTCGACCTCGACCTGCGCGACGACCCGCTGATGCGCCAGGACGAGTTCCGCCTGCTCTCGGGTCCGGCGGAGACGGACGTGACGGAGAAGTACGCAGTCGTGTGATCCCCGCGTCTTCCGTGGTGAACAGCCTCCCCACGGAGGACGCAGGGAGGCTCGATGGGGGTGGCTCGATCTGTCCGCGGTTACGGCTCGTCACCCCGCCCGCCGGGGCCGGACTTGACCCTCCACGGCCTGAAGTGGAAATTTACAGGCTCTGCATCAAGAGATTCTGACCCTGATCGGGAACCCAGCATGTACGCGGTATTCCAGACCGGCGGGAAGCAGTTTCGGGCCGAGCCCGGCTCCAAGCTGCGCATTCCCACCCTCGAGGCCGAGCCCGGCGAGAAGGTGACGTTCGACCAGGTCCTCCTCGCGGGCGGCGACGGGGACCAGGTCGTGGTGGGCACGCCGGTCGTCGGCGGCGCCAGCGTCACCGCGGAGGTCCTGCGCCACGGGCGTACCCGCAAGGTGATCGTGTTCAAGCGGAAGCGGCGTGGGGGACACCGGCGCAAGCAGGGCCACCGGCAGGATTTCACGGAGATCCGGATCGACGAGGTCGCGCTCGCCTGAGCGCTCCCCGGCCGAATCCCCAGGACGTGACGGGTACCAGCGATGGCACATAAGAAAGGCGTAGGCTCGAGCCGGAACGGGCGGGACAGCAACCCGCAGTATCTCGGCGTGAAGCGCTACGGTGGACAGCCGGTCAGAGCCGGCGGGATCCTCGTGCGCCAGCGTGGCACCAGGTTCCACCCCGGCCGCAACGTCGGCCGCGGTGACGACGACACCCTTTTCGCGCTCGTGGACGGCGTCGTGAAGTTCGAGCGCATGCGCCGCCGTCCAGTGGTTTCGGTCTACCCGGCCGAGTAGTTCCCGGCCGTCCCTGGGGTCCGATCTCCCGGCTCGCGCCGGGGGACCGGACCTCTTCCATTGCGGTGGTCCGGGAACATCGGAGGCGCTCGACGGGTTGCAGTGTTCGAGACCTCTCGTGAAACCGGAGGGCCCTGAAAGGGGCTCGGGCGTCCCCCAGATGAAATGCGCCCCCTCCGACCCCCCCACTCCTCCACAGCCGCGGACAACCAGCAGCGCCGGATCCCCCAGAGGGGTTGTGCCGTGCCGTGGAGGGGCGAAGAGACAGGGAGGTGGACGTTGAGCACCATCGACCCGAGCGGGCCCCGAGCCCGACCGTTCGACCCGGCCCCCATCGTGGGCACCGGGAGATCCAGCCTCGGCCCGAGGCTCCTCCAGACCCTTCTGCCCGTGGTGGCGTCGTTCGCCGTCCTTGGGTGGGCGAGTGCGGGTGCCGGCGGGGGCTCCGTCGACGACGCGATGCCGAACGGCGACGTGACGACGCCCGCCATCATCGGGCATACGCTTCCCCTTCACGTGAACGAGCGGGTGGATCGCTGGGTCCAGCGATTCCGAACCGACCAGCGGGCGGAGTTCCAGCGACTCCTGCGGCGGCGGGGCGCGTACGATGCGATCATCCGCAAGAAGCTCCGCCAACGGGGGATGCCGGAAGAGCTGCTCTACATGGCGATGATGGAGTCCGGGCTCTCCCCGCGGGCAGTCTCGTCCGCTTCGGCCGTGGGGCTCTGGCAGTTCATGGGTCCCACCGCGCAGCAGTATGGCCTGCGCGTGGACCAGTGGGTGGACGAGCGGCGCGACCCCGTGCGCGCGACCAACGCGGCGTTGGACTACCTCTCGTGGCTGCACGATCGCTACGGGTCGTGGTACCTGGCGGCGGCGGCCTACAACGCGGGCCCGGGAACGGTCGATCGCGTGCTGGCCCGCCACGCGGAAGGCCGCACCGGCGACGAGGATCTGTACTGGGAGGTGCTGGAGTACCTGCCGCGCGAGACCCGGGACTACGTCCCCCGGCTCATAGCCGCCACCCTCCTGGCGGAGGACGCGGAGCGGGAGGGCTTCGACCTGGGCGGTGCCGGGCCGTATCGCTACGACCGCGTTTTCGTGCCCGGCGGGACGTCGCTCAAGCGCGTGGCGAAGGCGCTGGGCGTGGACGGGTCCCTCCTGCGCGGCCTCAACCCGCACCTGGTACAGGGCGTGACGCCCCCCGACGAGACGTACCCGATCCGGGTGCCGGTGGGCACGGCGGCGGTGGTGGTGGCGTCGGTGGGCAGGCACGGGAAGACGAGGCGCGCCGACGACTGAGCGACCGGGGCCCGCAGGCTAGGGTCCCCGATCCTCCTCGGGTGAGAGGGGCGGCCCCCACCGGGTCCGCCCCTCCTGCGCGTCGCGTGCGGACGCGATGATGCGCCAGAGGATGTCGCGCACGGCCTCCTCGTCCACACCGGCCTGTCGCGCCAGCTCGGCGGCCCTGCGGACGACCCGCGCTTCCTGGGGCGGGTCGAGCACGGGCAACCCCAGCGCCTCCTTGACGCGACCGATCTCCAGGACCAGCTCGCGGCGCTCGCCCACCAGCCGCACCAGGGCCTCGTCCACCTCCCGGATGCGCGCCCTCAGCGCCTCCAGCCGCTCCTCGTGCTCGGTCACGGACGCGCTTCTCCGGCTTCCTCGAAGAAGCCCGCAAGGTGCGCGGGGTCCTGCCTGCGGGTGGAGAGGCTGACCAGCACGAGCACGGGCACCTGCACCAGGAGGCCCAGAATCCCCTCGTGCATCCCGAAGGGCTTGAGGGCCGGGTAGTGCCAGAAGAACCCGGCGGTCGCCCACCCGGACAGCAGGCCGGCGACCACGCCGGCCGTCGTGGCCCTGCGCCAGTAGAGCGCAGCCAGCACGGGCGGCGCGAGCTGCGAGACGATGCCGTAGGCGGTGGCGAGCAGCTGTACGAGCGACGCCCCCGGGTTGAGCGCGAGTACGTACGCGGCGGCTCCCGTGAGGAGCACGAGCACGCGCATCAGCATCCGCTGCACCCTGTCGTCGAGGGAGACGAATTGCAGGATTCCGTCCTCCACGACCACCGAGGCGGAGGCGTGCAGGAGAGCGTCGCCCGTCGACATGGACGCCGACAGGGCGCCCGCGCAGAACAGACCCACGACGAACGCGGGGAGCTGGGTGCGCAGGATCATGAACGGAAGGATCGAGTCGGGATCCGGGGGCGTGGCGGGGAACATCACGCCGGCGAAGCCGATGAGGAAGACCGGGATGAGGAAGAGCTGGAAGGTCGGGAAGAGGATGACCGTGCGTCGCAGGGTATCGTCATCCCGGGCGGTGTACGCCTTCATGAAGAGGTGGGGCCACATCATGAGCCCGACGGCGCTCACCAGGATGTACGTCGAGTACGACCCCCAGCTCCAGGGCGCTCCCGCGGCGTCGAGGCCGGGTGGCACGAGCAGCTCGGGGCGTGCGGCGGCGATCTGCTCGAACATCGGGCCCACCCCGCCGTACAGCCGATACGGGAGGTAGATGCCCAAGATCCAGGCGATGGCCACCATGAAGATGCCCTGGAAGGTGTTCGTCCACCCCACGGCCATGACGCCGGAGACGAGCACGTACACGATCACGATGCCGTAGGCGACGAGCGCGCCCAACCAGAGGGGGATGTGGCCGTCGGTGACCGCCTCGATCACGATACCGGCCCCCCGGATCTGGATCGTCACGTAGGGGACGAACGCGATGAGGCTCATCAGAGCGATGAGCGCGGACAGCCCGCGTGACGGGAACCGGCCTGTGATGAGCTGCGCCTGCGTGACGTGGCCGAGGCGCCTTCCCACCTCGGCGATGCGGGGGCCGACCCAGTAGAAGGGAGCCATCCCCAGCACGCCGTATGCCAGGATGTAGAACGAGGCGGCGCCCCGGGAATAAGCCCACCCCGGTCCGCCGAGGAAGGCGAAAGAGGAGAAGACGGTGGCGCCCGTGACGAAGTACATCACGAGCAGGCCGAAGCTGCGGTCCCCCGCGACGTAGCCTGCCACCGAGTGTGTGGCCTTGCGGCCGGCCATGAGCCCGATTACCAGCGTCACCGCCAGGTACGCCGCGATGATCAGCGTGATGACGATCCAACGCTCCATCAGCGCGTGCTCCCGTCACGGTAGCGTCGCTCCACCCGGTCCACGACGTAGAGCACCCCCACCGACACGGCGATCCAGGCACCGCCCCAGAAGAAGCCGAAGGGAAGGCCGAGCACGAAGGGGCGGATCCGGGCCGCCGGCAACATGCCGGGCCAGGTCAAGGCGATCGCCATGGCGGTGAAATACACGCCGGCGAGGACGCGCACGGCCTTTCGGCTCATCGGGCGGTGCCTCCGACCAGCATCCACGAGCCACGCATCCTTGCCTCCCTGACGATGGGGTGCGGCCGTCACGCCCCGAGCTGACGACCGACGGGCATCCTAGCTATCCAGGCCATCCGAGGCGAGGCGTGCGTCCGGGATCGCCTCAGTGGCCCAGGCGCAGGTTCCCCTTCCACCGGTCCGCGTCGGCGCGAGGAGGGAGCCAGCTGGCCGGCGCAGGGTGCGGCGGCGAGCACGGCGCGGAGCAGGAGCCCGGTCAGGGTAGGGAGGCTCGGGCGTCCTGCGGTCGGCGGGATCGGGATCGGACGGACATCGGCGGCTCCGGAATCGGGTCGCTCGAAGGTCGGGCCCGTCCGGCCGCCCCGCAGGCGGCCGCGGAGGTTTCCCGTCCGTCAGCTTCCGTGGGAGGAGACGACGTACCGGACCAGCTCCTCGGCGCACATCAGGCGTCCCGTGCCGGGCGAGAAGTCGTGGTCTGCCATGCGGGCATCGGGCTCGGTGAGCTGGACCGTGAGGCGCTCGCCGCGGGGGTCGTCGCACCGGTAGTCCACGGGGAGCCACGCCACCTCGACCGGAAGGCCCGCCATCCACAGCGCGCTCAGCACGCTGTCGGGGCGGACAGCGGAGAAGTCGTACTCGTAGGCGCGCGCCGGATCCGGAGTGACCGTGCTCGACGCCACGACCGTGGAGTCGATCTGGACGTGCTCGACCGATGTCGGATCGTCGCAGCCGGGGATCCCGGCGAGCGCCGCGCCGAGCGTCATCGAACCGAGGAAGAGCGAGATCCCGCGCTTCGGAGTCACACGCACGCTCCCTGTTCTCGAGAGACGAAGACACCCGAGAAACGAATCGCGGCGTCGCGTTCTGACAGCTCCCGCGCCTACCGGCCCTCGAAGACGGGCTTCCGCTTCTCCACGAAGGCCCGGACGCCCTCCCGGCCGTCTTCACTCCCGAACGCGGCGAGGAACAGCTCCTTCTCGTATTCCATGCCCGCTCTCAGGGGCATCTCGAATGCGGCGTTCACCGCCTGCTTCGCCAGGCGCAGGGCGACCGGGCTCCACCGCGCCATCCGCCCTGCCACCTCGAGCGCGGCGTCGACATGGCGCCCCTCCTCGACGAGCAGCTCAACCAGCCCGATGCGATGGGCCTCCTCGGCCTCGACGAAGTCTCCCGTGCAGGAGATCAGCATCGCCTGCCCCCTCCCGACCAGGCGCGCCAGCCGCTGCGTGCCCCCGCCGCCGGGAATGAGGCCGATGCGCACCTCAGCCTGGCTGAAGCGTGCCGTCCGGTCGGCGACGCGCACGTCGCAAGCGAGCGCGAGCTCCGCGCCACCCCCGATGCAGAATCCGTGGACGGCCGCGATGATCGGCTTCGGAAAGTCGGTGAGCGCCTCGTAGATGCGCCGGCGCGCGTACACCGCGCGCTGCTCCGCCGCCGTACGGCCGGCGAACTCCGCGATATCCGCCCCCGCGACGAAGGCCTTCTCGCCCGCTCCGTGGATCACGACGACCTTCACGGCGTCGTCACCCGCCAGCTCGTCGAAGGTCTCCACGAGGAGGCGGCGCACCTCGGCGTTGAGAGCGTTGAGCTTGTCGGGTCGGTTGAGCGTGACGACGGCGACGCCGTCCTCCCGCTTCTCGAGCAGCACCGGGGCCTCGCTCATCGGTCATTCGCTCCAGTCGTAGAAGCCTTGGCCGCTCTTCTTCCCCAGCTTCCCCTCGGCGACCATGCGCCGGAGCAGCTCCGGGGGCCGGAAGGCGTCGCTGCCGAGCGTCTCGTGCAGGTACTCGGCGATGCCGAGGCGGACGTCCAGACCGACGAGATCGGTCAGCTTGAGGGGACCCATCGGGTGGCGGTAGCCGAGCTCCATCGCCTTGTCGATGTCCGCCGGCGCCGCGATGCCCTCCTCCACCATGCGGATCGCCTCCATTCCCAGCACGATGCCGAGCCGCGACGAGGCGAAGCCCGGCGCGTCCCTCACCACAACGGGCTCCTTGCCCAGCCGGCGCACGAAGGCGACCGCGGCGAGACGCGCGCCGTCGGACGTGTCGGGCCCCCACACCACCTCGACCAGCTTCATGATGTGGACGGGGTTGAAGAAGTGCAGCCCGAGGAAGCGGCTCGGATCCTTCAGCGAGCGGGCGATGCGCTCGATGGACAGCGACGACGTGTTCGAGGCCAGGAGCGCGTGCGCGGGCGCCGCCTCGTCGACCGCGGAGAAGATCTCCTGCTTCAGGTCGAGCGATTCCGGCGCCGCCTCGACGACCAGGTCCGCCCCGGACACCGCCCCCCCGACCGACGTCGTGGTGGTCACGCGCGCCAACACCGCGTCTCGCTCGTCCGCGCCCACCTTCCCGAGCTCCACGCCCTTGTCCAGGTTGGCCCGGATGCGCGCCAGCCCCCGCTCCACGGCGTCGTCGTCGATGTCCTGGAGGGCGACCTCGCAGCCCACGCCCGCGCACACCTGCGCGATCCCGTGACCCATCGTCCCCGCGCCGAGGACCGCGACCCTTCCGATCTCGTTCATGCGGCCTCCACGAGCATGGCGATCCCCTGGCCCACGCCGATGCACATCGTCGCCAGCCCCCGCTTCGCGCCGCGCCGGGCCATCTCGTGCAGGAGCGTGACGGTGATCCGCGCGCCTGAGCATCCCACCGGGTGCCCGAGGGCGATCGCGCCTCCGTTGACGTTGACCCGCTCTCCGTCCAGGTCGAGGAGGCGCACGCACGGCACCGACTGCGCGGCGAACGCTTCGTTGAGCTCGATCAGGTCCAGGTCGGCCGTGGTCCAGCCGGCTCGGTCCAGGACCTTGCGGGTCGCCGGCACGGGCCCGATCCCCATCCGCTGCGGCTCCACGCCCGCCACAGCCCCCGCCACGATGCGTGCCATCGGCTGGAGCCCCATCTGCTTCCCGCGCTCGGCGCTCACCACGAGGAGGGCCGCGGCGCCGTCGTTGATGCCGGACGAGTTGCCCGCCGTGACGGTCCCGTCCTTCTTGAAGGCCGGGCGGAGCCGGGCGAGGCCCTCGGCGGTGCTGTCCGGGCGGGGGTGCTCGTCCACGTCCACCACGATCGGGTCGCCCTTGCGGCGTGGGATGTTCACGGGGACGATCTCGCGGTCGAAGCGGCGCTCCGCCAGCGCCACGGCACAGCGCCGTTGGCTCTCGAGGGCGAACGCGTCCTGCTCCTCGCGGGTGATGCCATGGTCGGCGGCGACGACCTCCGCCGTCTCCCCGAGGCCGATCGTCCACTCCGGGGTGAAGGCCGGGTTGGGGAAGCGCCACCCGATCACGGTATCGGCCACCTCGGGGTTCCCGTAGGCGTAGCCGCGCTCCGGCTTGAGCATGACGTAGGGCGCGCGGCTCATGCTTTCCACGCCGCCCACCACGAAGACGTCGCCCTCGCCTGCCGCGATGGCGTGGGAGGCCGACAGGATGGCCTGCATCCCCGAGCCGCACAGCCGGTTGATCGTCTGGCCCGGGACCTCGACGGGAAAGCCGGCACGTAGCAGCGCCATGCGCGCCACGTTCCGGTTGTCTTCGCCCGCCTGGTTGATGCACCCGAGGATGACGTCGTCCACGTCGGCCGCCGCCACGCCCGTGCGCTCCAGGAGCGCCGTCAGGGTGAGGGCGGCGAGATCGTCGGGTCGCACCGGGGCCAGGGCGCCTCCGTGGCGACCGATGGGGGTGCGTACCGCGTCGATGATCCAGGATTCGCGCATGCTGCTCCCCTTGTGCAGCGGTCCGCTACCGGTCCAGGGCGACCCAGACGCTCTTGACCTGCGTGTACTTCTCGAGCGCTGACTCCCAACCCAGGTCCCGGCCGAAGCCGCTCTGTTTGTAGCCGCCGAACGGAGAGGCGGAATCGTACTGGTTGTAGGTGTTGATCCACACGGTTCCCGCCTGGATCTCCGCCGCCACGCGGTGCGCCTTCCCCACGTCGCGGGTCCAGATCCCGGCAGCGAGCCCGTAGATCGTCTGGTTGGCCTTCGCGACGGCGTCGTCCACGTCGTCGAACGGGATGATGGCCGCCACCGGGCCGAAGATCTCCTCCTGGGCGATGCGCATCGGCGGCTCGACGTCGGCGAAGACCGTGGCGGTCACGAAGTTGCCGCGGCCGTTCACGGTGGTGCGTTCCCCCCCGGCGACGAGCCGGGCGCCCTCGGCCTTTCCGGCCTCGATGTAGCCCAGGACGCGCTCCAGCTGCTCCTCGGAGACGATCGCGCCCAGGCGCGTCTTCTCGTCCATCGGATCGCCTACCGTCATCTGCCGGGCCCTGCCGGCGAACTGCTCGACGAAGTCGTCGTAGACCGGCCGCTCGACCAGGATGCGCGAGCCCGCGGCGCACACCTCGCCCTTCCCGTAGAAGATGCCCGTGGAGGCCCCTCGCACCGCGCTCTTCAGCTCGGCGTCGGCGAAGACGACGTTGGGCGACTTTCCGCCCAGCTCCAGCGAGACCTTCTTGAGCGTGTCGGCCGCCTCGCGCATGACGACGCGGCCCACCTCCGTCGAGCCGGTGAACGCGATCGCGTCGACACCGGGATCGCGAACCAGCGCCGAGCCCGCGGTGGGGCCGAAGCCGGGCACGACGTTCAGGACTCCCGGCGGAAAGCCGACCTCCGCCGCCAACTCGCCGAGGCGCAGCGCGGTGAGCGGCGTCTGCTCCGCCGGCTTGAGGACCACGCAGTTCCCGCAGGCCAGCGCGGGCGCGACCTTCCACGCCGCCAGGGACAGCGGGAAGTTCCACGGCGTGATGACGCCGACCACGCCGAGGGGCTCCCGGCGCGTGTAGTTGAAGAAAGGACCCGCAACGGGGATCGTCTCCCCCTGCACCTTGTCGGCCATGCCCGCGAAGTAGCGGAAGTTCTCGACCACGCTGGGGAGGTCCACCTTCCGCGACTCGAAGTAGGGTTTGCCGTTGTCGGCGGTCTCCAGGGCTGCGAGCTCGTCCGCGTTCGCCTCCAGCGCGTCCGCCAGCTTCCACAGGAGCTCCGCGCGCCGGTGGGGGTTCATCTGGCGCCACGCCTTCCCGGAGAAGGCTTCTCGCGCGGACTCCACGGCGCGGTGCACGTCTACGGCCCTGGCTTCGGCCACCTGCGTGATCACCTCGCCGGTGGCGGGGTTCGTCGTGGCGAAGGTGGCGCCCGCCTCGGCGTCCGACCAGGCGTTGGCGATCCAGAGACGGTCGGGGATGTCGCTCATGGGAGGGGAGGGGTGGGAAGTAGGGGGTTCACGGCTCCGAAACGACGGCGGGGCCCGGACGAATCCGGACCCCGCCGCTCCTCGCCCATGCGCTCAGCGTCCCTTGAATTGCGCCGGGCGCTTCTCGATGTACGCCGCGAGGCCTTCTTTCGCGTCCTCGCTGGCGAAGAGCTGCTGCTGGAGCTCGCGCTCCAGCGTCAGCGCCAGCTCGAAGGGCAGCTCCGAGCCCGTCTGGACGGACCGCTTGATGAGACCCACGGCCTTCGTCGCCTTGCCCGGCGTGGTGAACTGCGCCGCGTATTCGAGGACCTTCTCGAGGAAGTCGTCCCGGCTGTCCGCTTCGATGATCCGGTTGACGAGTCCGAACTCCTTGGCTGTGTCGAAGTCGAAGGTCCGTCCCTCGGCCATGAGCTCGATCGCCCTGGACTTGCCCACGATGCGGACCAGGCGCTGCGTCCCACCGGTGCCCGGGAGCACACCCAGCGACACCTCGGGGAGCCCCACCTTGCCCGCGTCCTTGCGGGCGATGCGCAGGTCCGCCGCCATGGCGATCTCGAGGCCTCCACCCACCGTGTGGCCGTTCAGCGCGCCGATCACGAGCTTCGGGGTGTGCTCGAGGCGGTTCAGCGTCTCGTTGGCGTGCAGGCAGAAGCAGTACTTGAAGCCGGGCGTCACCGAGTTGAGCATGCCGATGTTCGCCCCGGCGCAGAAGAACTTCTCGCCGGCCCCGGTGATGACAATCACCTCGACGTGGTCGGCGAAGCGCGCGCGCACGATGGCCGTGTCGAGCTGCGCCATCATCTCGTGCGTGTAGGTGTTCGCGGGGGGATCGTCGAGGGTGAGGATGGCGATCTTGCCACGTTCCTCGTATCGGACCAGGACCTTCTCGGACATCGGGGCTCCCAGGTGGGCGTTTCTGCTCGGGTTTCGGCGGCCGGACAGCCGGCGAAGCTTATCCGGCCGTGCGCGGGAAGGTCAAGCACATCTGGCGCTACGCGCCGGTTGTGGCGATCGTCCTTCCCATGGTTCCTTCGCGTACCCCCGAGCCGCTCGTCGTTCCGCTCAGGCGGAAGAGGCACAGGTGCGCTCCGGGTGCCGGGGCGCGGGCGGCGGTGTGCGGTCTCCTGGCCTTCCTGGCCGGATGCAAGGACGCTCCCACCGACCCGATGGTGGGTGTGGTGGCCCAGGAATCCGAGGCCGCCCTCGCCCTAGGCGTGTCCTTCCCGGGCCCGGGCTCGTGGGTCCAGGACGGGACGTTCGGTCCGGTGGGCGCGCAGGCGCTCGAACGGTGGACGTCCTCCTGGTTCCTGGATCCGGCGCAGGGGCACGCGGCGCGCGTGGCGACCTACGCCAGCCTGGCCGTGGCCCTGTCCGGCACGGTTCCGCCGGAGCGCATCGACGAAGAGCTGGCGCGTCTGTCGGAGGGAGTGCGGCGAGCCCGGGCGATCCTCACCGACGCCCTGCCGCCCAGGCTGGCAGAGGGGATCGGAGCCGCGGCGTCCTATCAGTCGGCTGCGATGGTCGCCTGGGACCGCGGGGACGTCGTGGGTGCGATCGAGAGGATCCTGCGGGGCAGTGACGCGCTGAGGGAGGTGGGCCCCGAGGCGGTGGCCCGCGCCCTCGTGTCGGAGGTCGAGGCGTCCTACCGAAGGGTTTCCGACGGTGGGCCGTATTCGGAGAAGGACTTCGAGCGACTCCAGCGCCTCGTGACCGGAGGACGGGAGGCGCTGGCCGAGGGCTCGTGGGTCCTGGCTATCCGGAGGGCGTACTACGCGCGAGCCCTCATGAACGGCAGCGACTGACCGGTCGTCCGCGGCCGACACTCCGCACTGGAGGGTCGGACCCGAGGTACCAGCGACGTCGCCGCCGCGACGGCTACGCGGCATCGGAGCATACCGGGAGAAGCCTCATGATTCGCCGAAGCACCATCCTGGCACCCGCGCTCACCCTCGTTCTCGCCGGTGGCCTGGCGGTCCCGGCGGCGGCGCAGGCGCGTGGGCCGGTGTATCGCGTTCCGGTGTCCGGCACGGTCGAGCTGGGGCTCGCGCCGTTCATCGAGCGCAGCCTGCACGAGGCGCTCGCCGCGGGCGCGCGCGCCGTGATTCTCGACATCGACACCCCCGGAGGCCGCGTGGACGCGGCGGAGAGGATCTCCGACGCGATCCGCGACGCCGACGTTCCCGTGTACGCGCTGGTGAATCGGCGCGCCTTCTCCGCCGGGGCGCTCATCGCGATCTCGACGGAGCGGGTCTACATGCGTCCCGGCTCGGTCATGGGTGCGGTCACGCCCGTGGACGGCTCGGGGCACAAGGCTCCCGAGAAGATCGTGTCGGCGATGCGCTCCGAGATGCGGGCGGTGGCAGAGGAGCGTAACCTCGATCCGGCCGTCGCGGAGGCGATGGTGGACGAGGACGTCGCCATCCCCGGCGTCGTCGACGCCGGCAAGCTCCTCACCCTCACCACGGACGAGGCGGTCGACCTCGGCTACGCGCGCCAGGTGGACGATCTCGAAGGACTGCTGGACGACGTGGGCCTCGCAGGGGCGCCGGTGATCGACATGAAGGTGAATTGGGCCGAGCGCGTGGTACGCTTCTTCTCCAACCCGATCGTCGCCCCCTTCCTGCTGTCCCTCGGGTTCCTGGGCCTCATCGCGGAGATCAAGACACCGACGTTCGGCATGGCGGGGGTCGCGGGCCTGCTGGCGCTGGCGCTCTTCTTCGGCTCCCACCTCCTCGTCGGCCTCGCCGGCCTCGAGGACGTCATCCTCTTCGCGGTGGGCTTGGTGCTCCTCGGCGTGGAGGTGTTCATCATTCCGGGCTTCGGGATCTTCGGGATCCTGGGTGGCGCGGGTGTGGTGGCCGGCCTCTACATGGCCATGTTGGGGGGCCTGCCGACGGCGCCGGACTTCACGCGCGCCGGTATGGTGCTGTCCAGCACGATCCTCATCATCCTGGTGCTGGCCTGGGCGTTCGTCCGTACGCTTCCCGGCAGCTCCCGCCTCGCGCGCAGCGGCATCTTCCTGCTCTCCCGTACGGATCGGGGCACTGGCTGGGAGTCGGCGCCCCAGAGGGTGGACCTGGTCGGCCGGGAAGGCACCGCCATCACGGACCTCCGGCCTTCAGGAACGGCATTGATCGGCGACGAGCGCGTGGACGTCGTCTCGGAGGCCGAGTGGATCCAGGCCGGAACGCCCGTGCGCGTGGTCAGCGCCGAGGGCTACCGGCACGTCGTCCGGCCGCTGCCGCGCCTGACGGCGGAGGAGTAGCACCCCCCTTTTCCGATCACCCTCCGAGAGGAGTCGGATCATGCAAGAACAGGTAGCGATCGCCAACGCGATCTTCCTCGCGCTGGCGGTCATGGTGGTCTTCTTCGTCGCCTGGGCGATCCCGGTACGGCTGTGGATCGAGGCGATCTCGGCGGGTGTGAAGGTGGGCATCGGTTCCCTGGTCGGTATGCGGCTTCGCAAGGTGTCGCCCGCGGCCATCGTACGCCCGCTGATCACCGCGACCAAGGCGGGTCTCGAGCTCGACACGGACCTGCTGGAAGCGCACTACCTGGCCGGCGGCCGGGTGGATCGCGTGGTGGGCGCGCTCATCAGCGCGGACAAGGCCAACATCGAGCTCTCGTTCAAGCAGGCTGCGGCCATCGACCTGGCCGGGCGCGACGTCTTCGAGGCCGTCCAGGTGTCCGTGAACCCGAAGGTCATCAACACGCCGAAGGTGGCGGCGATGGCCAAGGACGGGATCCAGCTCATCGCCATCGCGCGGGTGACCGTGCGGGCCAACATCAACCGGCTGGTCGGCGGGGCCGGGGAGGAGACGATTCTCGCCCGCGTGGGCGAGGGGATCGTGTCCACGATCGGGTCGGCGGAGTCGCACAAGGCGGTGCTGGAGAACCCCGACCAGATCTCGAAGACCGTGCTGTCGAAGGGACTCGATTCGGGCACGGCGTTCGAGATCCTGTCCATCGACATCGCCGACGTGGACGTCGGGAAGAACATCGGCGCCGAGTTGCAGACGGACCAAGCCGAGGCCGACAAACGGGTGGCGCAGGCGCGCGCCGAGGAGCGCCGGGCGATGGCCGTGGCCCAGGAGCAGGAGATGCGCGCCCGCGTTGCGGAGATGCAGGCGGAGGTGGTCAGGGCGGAGGCGCAGGTGCCGCTCGCGCTGGCCGAGGCCTTCCGCAACGGCAACCTCGGCGTGATGGACTACGTCCGCTACCGCAACGTCCAGGCGGACACGGCCATGCGCAAAGCCATCGCCGGCCCGGAGGGTGGCAGCAACGGCGGCGGAAAGTCGGACTGAGCATGGAGCTGCTCGTCATCGTCGCGATCATCCTGCTGTTCTCCGTGCTGGACGGGGTTGCGCGTAAGCAGCGTCAGGCTCAGCACACCGGCGGCGAGGGGACGGCTACGACGGACCCACCCCGAACGCGGCCCACGTCGGACGAGCCGCGCTCCTTCGACCGCGAGACCGAGGACGAGGTCCCCCCACGATCGATGGGGCCGACCTCGTCGGAGGAGCTTCTCCCGACCGATCTGTGGGAGGAGATCAGGCGGCTGGCGCAGGGAAAGGCGGCACCGACGCAGCGGCCCGTGCCCGCGCCACGACCCCGGCGTCCGCGGCCGGCGCAGGGGCAGGGAGCCCGGCGCCCGCCGCCCGAGCCCACGTCGCCGCCGGCCCCCGCCGAGCATCCCGTGCACCTGACGCACGGGAAGATGGGCCGCCCGATGGCGGAGCGACGCACGCCACCGGCCCGGCCCGGACAGGGACGGCAACCGAGCGCGGACGTCCAGGCGGTTCGCGAGATGCTCTCCGCGGATGGCGCACCCGCGTTGCGGAGAGCGGTGATCCTGGTGGAGGTGCTGGGCCCCCCCGCGGCATTGCGAGGGGACCCATACGTGCCGGGAGGCTAGGCTCGGTACGAATCTCGCGGGCGGCGGCCTACATCTCCCCGCGTGCCATCTTGCGCAGCACGGTCTGGAGGATGCCACCGTTGCGGTAGTACTCCACGTCCACGTCGGAGTCGAGGCGCGCCCTCGTGGTGAACCGTGTGACCGATCCGTCCTCCGCCGTCGCGGCCACCTGGACCGTGCAGCCGGGCGCCAACCCGCCGGCGATGCCCGTCAGGTCGTAGACCTCGCGGCCGGTGAGGCCGAGGCTCTGCGCGGAGGCGCCGTCCGTGAACTCCAGGGGAAGCACGCCCATCCCCACCAGATTGCTACGGTGGATCCGCTCGAAGCTCTCGGCGATCACGGCGTGCACTCCGAGCAGCAGCGTGCCCTTGGCGGCCCAGTCCCGCGAGCTGCCCGTGCCGTACTCCTTTCCGGCCAGGACCACCAGCGGCGTACCGGCCTCCTGGTAGCGCATGCTGGCGTCGTAGATCGACACCTCCTCACCGGTGGGGAAGTGCACGGTGTAGCCCCCCTCGCGGCCTTCCAGGAGGAGGTTCTTGATGCGCACGTTGCCGAACGTGCCGCGCATCATCACCTCGTGGTTGCCTCGCCGGGCACCGAAGGTGTTGAAGTCCCGGACCTCCACGCCCTTCTCCCGTAGATACCTCCCCGCGGGCTCGTTCTTGGGAATTGCCCCCGCCGGCGAGATGTGGTCCGTGGTGACCGACTGGCCGAGGAGCGCCAGGACGCGGGCGCCGGTGATGTCTTGCGGGTCGGCGACGTCGAGCGACATCCCCTCGAAGAACGGGGGGCACTGGATGTAGGTCGAGGACGCGTCCCAATCGTAGAGGTTCCCCTCCTCCGGCAGCGGCAGCGCACGCCAGTTCTCGTCTCCCTGGAAGACCTCGCCGTATCGCTCCCGGTACATCTCGGGCTTGAGCGCCGTGGCGATCGTGTCCTTGACCTCCTTCGGCGACGGCCAGAGGTCCGAGAGGAAGACCGGAGCGCCGTCCCGATCCCGGCCGAGCGGCTCGTTGTACAGGTCGACGTCCACGCGTCCCGCGAGCGCGTAGGCGACGACCAGCACCGGGGAGGCGAGGTAGTTCGCGCGCACCAGCGGATGGATGCGTGCCTCGAAGTTCCGGTTACCGGAGAGCACGGCCGCGACGACCAGACCGTTCTCCTCGACCGCCTGGTGGATCTTCTCGGGGAGCGGCCCGCTGTTGCCGATGCAGGTCGTGCACCCGTAGCCGACCACCTGGAAGCCGAGCTGGTCCAGGTAGCGGGTCAATCCGGCGGCGTTCAGGTAGTCCGTGACTACCTTGGAGCCCGGGGCCATGCTCGTCTTCACCCAGGGTGCCACCGACAGCCCGCGCTCGACGGCCTTCTTGGCCAGGAGCCCCGCGCCCACCATGACCGACGGGTTCGAGGTGTTCGTACAGCTCGTGATCGCCGCGATCACGACCGTCCCGTCACCGATCTCATACTCACTCCCGTCCGCTGCGACCCGCACCGCGCGCCCGGGGCTCGACGGACGGGCGACGGTCCCGCTCTTCGCGGAGACCACGTCGCCGCCCACCCGCATGGGCTCGTTGCCTCCCTCGCCGCCCCAGCTCTCACCCGACCGCTCCTCGCCCTCACCCTCGGCCTTCCGGGGCCGAGGAAGCGAGAAGCCCTTGGGCAGGAGCGACGGGAGATCGCGATCGAAGAAAGGCCGCATGTCGACGAGGCGGATCCGGTCCTGGGGCCGCTTGGGCCCGGCAAGGCTCGGCTCCACCGTCGCCAGGTCCAGCTCCAGCTTGGACGTGTACTCCGGGTCGGGCGTGTCGTCGCTCCGGAGCAGGCCCAGCTCCCCGCACACGCGCTCAACCCGCGTCACGAGCTCCTCCGGGCGTCCCGTTCCGCGCAGGTAGCGCAGCGCCTCCCGGTCCACCGGGAAGAAGCCGATCGTCGCGCCGTACTCGGGGGCCATGTTGGCGAGCGTCGCCTTGTCGGGGAGCGAGAGGCTCGACAGCCCCGCACCGTAGAACTCTACGAAGCGGCCCACGACCCCGTGCTTGCGCAGCATCTCGGTGACCCTGAGCACGAGGTCCGTGGCGGTCGCGCCCTCCGGCAGCGTCCCGCTCAGCCTCATCCCCACGACCTCGGGCAGGAGCATGTAGTACGGCTGGCCGAGCATCACCGCCTCGGCCTCGATGCCCCCGACGCCCCATCCAACCACGCCCAGCCCGTTGATCATCGTCGTGTGTGAGTCGGTGCCGACCAGCGTGTCCGGAAAGGCCACCATCGAGCCGCCCTGCTCACGTCGGTGCACCACGGAGGCCAGGTACTCCAGGTTCACCTGGTGGACGATCCCGGTGCCCGGAGGGACGACGGAGAAGTCGCCGAAGGCCTCCTGCGCCCAGCGGAGGAGAGCGTACCGCTCGCGGTTACGCTCGAACTCGCGCTCTACGTTGAGCCGGAAGGCATCGGCGCTGCCGAAGTAGTCCACCTGCACCGAGTGGTCGATCACCAGGTCCGCCGGCACCACCGGGTTGATGCGCGACGGATCGCCGCCCAGCGCCTTGATGCCGTCCCGCATCGCGGCCAGGTCGACGACCGCCGGCACGCCCGTGAAGTCCTGGAGGACCACGCGTGAGGGCATGAAGGGGACGTCGGCGCCTGCGTTGGTCGGGCTCCAGGCCGCGACGGCGGCGACGTGGTCCCGGGAGACGTAGGCTCCCCCGGCGTGGCGCAGCACGTTCTCGAGGAGCACGCGGATGGAGAACGGCAGCCGGTCCAGAGAGGACACCACGCCCTCGGCTTCGAGGCGGGACAGGCTGTAGTACGAGGTGGGGCCCTCGGGTAGGTCGACGGGGGTGAGGGCGCCGAACGGATCGTTGCGCTGCTCGGCCACGGTGGCTCCTGAGCGGTCGGTTCTGAGATGGGGACGCCCGCGCGGGACGGGCGGCGTCGAGCCTCTAAGCATAAGGGAACTCGGCGCCCGTAAAAGCCCTCGGCCCGAGCCACGTGGGACGCTGCCTCGAGCCCCTCAACGCCTTCCCGGTTGCCTCGTCGGCATCGGCGACCCCATGGGGCCCAGCCACGGTTCCTCGGCAGATCATGCATGGTCAACGCTCGCGCGGCACCCGGCCTCCTTCCCCCAGGAGGCGCGCGGCCCGCGCCTTGTAGGCCTCGTCCGCGGCGCGGAGGGTCGGAGCCGCCAGCGTGGCCTCGAACGCGCGTCGCGCCTCTTCGTCTC
>CAZPZU010000039.1:0-43940 GCA_964591135.1 uncultured Gemmatimonadaceae bacterium
CAGCCACGACGCTCCGGTGCCTTCTCGGGCCGCCGTGGCCTCGAACACCTCGATGAAGGTGTTGCCGATGACTTTGCGCTTCTCCTCCGGGTCCCGGATGCCCGCGAGGCGGGAGAGGAACAGCTCCGATGCGTCCTCCACCACCAGGTTGATGCGGTAGTGCGTGCGGAACATGCGCTCGACCTGCTCCCGCTCGTGCTTCCGGAGGAGGCCGTGGTCCACGAAGATGCAGGTCAGCCGGTCCCCGATGGCCCGGTGCACCAGCACCGCCGCCACGGACGAATCGACACCGCCGGACAGGCCGCAGATGGCGGAGCCCTCCCCCACCTGGGCACGCACGCGCTCGACGGTGTCCTCGATGAATGCGCCGGCCGTCCAGGTGGGGCGCACCCCGCACACCGAAAACAGGAAGTTCGACAGGATCTCGTCCCCACGGCGGGTGTGCGCCACCTCGGGGTGGAACTGGACGCCCCAGATCGGCCGGTTCTCCGCCCGGAAGGCCGCGAGCGGCAGCGAAGCCGTGGAGGCGACGCCGACGTACCCCGGGGGCGGCTCGTCGACGTGGTCGCCGTGGGAGCACCACACCGTCGTTGGCTCACCGGCGTCGAAGCCCGAGAAGATGCCCTCGTCCCGCTCCACGCGCAGCTCCGCGCGACCGTACTCCCGCCTGCCCGGATGAACCTTTCCCCCTTCCAGGTGGGCGATGAGCTGCATGCCGTAGCAGATGCCCAGGATGGGGATGCCGGAGCCGAGCAACTCCGGATCCGTGCTCGGGACACCCTCGTCGTACACGGACGACGGCCCGCCCGACAGGATCACGCCGGCCGGGTCCCACTCCCTGATCCAGGCCAGGTCGCGCCCCGGCGGGTGGATCTCGCAGTAGACGCGCTCCTCCCGGATGCGGCGGGCGATGAGCTGCGTGAACTGGGATCCGAAGTCGAGGATCAGGATGCGGTCGTGCCCGTGCGTCATGTCTGGATGTCTTCCTCTCCGCGGACCAGATCCTCGAAGGTCTCGCGCCGGCGGATCAGCACGACGCGGTCTCCTTCCACCATGCACTCGGCGGGACGGCGTCGGCCGTTGTAGTTCGAGGCCATCGCGAAGCCGTAGGCTCCCACCGTGCGCACGGCGAGGAGCTCGCCGGGCTCCGGGACCTCCAGCGCGCGGTCGCGAGCGAGAAAGTCGCCGGTCTCGCAGATCGGGCCGACCACGTCCACCGGCTCCACGGCTCGGGCTCGGCGGGCGTCGACCCGCTCGATCGCATGGTAGCCGCCGTAGTGGCTTGGCCGGATCAGCTCGCTCATGCCCCCGTCCACGATCACGAACGTCTTCCCGGCACGCTTCACGTACTCCACGCGGGTGAGGAGCACGCCGGCGTCACCGGCGATGGACCGTCCGGGCTCGAGCACGAGCCGTAGCCCGGCAGCGCTCACGCTGGGGACCACCCGGGCGGCGAGCCCGTCCACGTCGAGGGACGGCCCCGCGTCGTACGAGATCCCGTACCCACCTCCGATGTCGAGGTACTCCAGGGCGATGCCTGCGGCGGTGAGCTCCCCGACGAGCGTCAGGACGCGCTCGAGCGCCTGCAGGTACGGGTCGGGGTCCACGATCTGGGACCCGATGTGGACGTCCACGCCACGGGCGCGCAGGTGCGGGCGGGTCGTGGCCCACCGGTAGAGCTCGGCCGCCTCCGACAGAGGGATGCCGAACTTCGTGGCCGCGTGGCCCGTGGCGGTGTACTCGTGGGGCGTGGGTGACAGCACGTCGGGGTTGACCCGGATCGCGAAGGGCGCCCGCACGTCCATCCCGGCCGCGATCTCGTCCAGCCGCCGAAGCTCGCCCGCGCTCTCCACGTTGAAGCCGTAGATGCCGAGGTCGAGGGCGCGGCGCATCTCCTCCGCGGTCTTGCCCACCCCGGCGAAGACGATGTGCGCGGGGGCGATCCCCGCCCGGGTCGCGCGGTACAGCTCGCCGCCGCTGGTGACGTCCGCTCCGCACCCCAGCGCTGCGACGCGGCGCAGGATCGACAGGTTCCCGTTCGCCTTCACCGAGTATGCGAGGAGGTGCGCGACGCCCGCGAAGGCCTCGCGGAACGTGCGGACACGCGTCTCGATGTGGCGGACGTCGTAGACGTAGAGCGGCGTGTCGAAGCGGCGTGCGAGCTCGGGCAGGGGAACGTCTCCGCAATGGAGCACCCCGTCCACCCGGGGAAAGGGCCCCCTCAGTACGCTCTCGCCCAAACCACCTCCATCTTGGAGGGACCTTCGCCGGACACACACCGCTCGGGGGGCGTGGCCGAGCTGAACTCCTCACCCGGAATCACCCGGCTGGTCGCCCGGGCCACGTCCTTCAGCCGCTGCTCCACCGCCGGGTCGCCGCTCCATCCCGTGAAGACGAAACCTCCGTCCCCGTCCAGGATCTCCCTCACCTCGTCGATGGTCTTCGCGCCGCGGTGCGTGTGCTCCTCCCTGCGGCGCTTCGCCGCGGCGAGCAGCTCGGCCTGGAACGCCTCCAGCCGCCCCGGCATGCCGGCCACCGCCTCGGCCTCAGGCACGAACTCTTTCCGCTTCGCTCCCTCCGGCGTGATGCGCCGCACCAAGGCGAGCTGGCCTTGCTCCAGGTCCTTCGGGCCGATCTCCACCCGAATCGGCACGCCCTTGCGCTCCCACTCGTAGTACTTGGCCCCCGGCGACAGGTTCTCTCTCGCGTCGACCCGGACGCGGATCCCCATCTCCCGGAGGCGTGCGGCCACCTCGTCGCCCTTCGCCAGCACCGCCGCCTGCGTGTCGTCTCCCCGCACGATCGGCACGACGACGACCTGCACCGGCGCGAGCCGCGGAGGCACGACGATGCCGGCGTCGTCCCCGTGGGTCATGACCAGGCCGCCCACCAGCCGCGTGGACACGCCCCAGGACGTGTTCCACGCGTACTCCTCCTGCCCCGCCTCCGACTGGAACTTCAGGTCGAACTGCCTAGAGAAGTTCTGTCCGAGGAAGTGCGAGGTCCCCGCCTGCAACGCCCGGTTGTCCTGCATGAGCGCCTCGCAGGCGTAGCTGCGCACGGCGCCGGCGAACTTCTCCGACTCCGACTTGAGGCCCGTGATGGGCGGCATGCCCATCCACTCCTCCATGAACCTCCGGTAGATGCCGAGGATGAGCAGCGTCTCCTCCTCGGCCTCCTCCGGGGTGGCGTGGGCCGTATGTCCTTCCTGCCACAGGAACTCCGACGTGCGCAGGAAGAGCCGCGTGCGCATCTCCCAGCGCACGACGTTGGCCCACTGGTTCATGAGGATCGGGAGGTCACGGTAGCTCTGCACCCACTTCGCGTACATCGAGTAGATGATGGTCTCGGAGGTCGGTCGGATGACGAGCGGCTCCTCGAGCTCCCTACCCCCCGCCTGCGTCACGACGGCGAGCTCGGGCGCGAACCCCTCCACGTGCTCCTTCTCCCGCTCGATGAAGCTCATCGGGATCAGGAGCGGGAAGTACGCGTTCTCGTGCCCGGTCTCCTTGAACATGTCGTCCAGGGCGCGCTGCATGAGCTCCCAGATCCCGTATCCCCAGGGACGGATGACCATGCTCCCCCGCACCGGGGAGTAGTCGGCCAGCTCCGCGCGCAGAACCACCTCGTTGTACCAGGCGGCGAAGTCCTCGCCCCGGGGGGTCAGCTTCTTCTCGTCAGACATCGGGCTCCTGCTCTTCGCTCTGGTCTTCCAACCGTCTTCTCCATTCCCGCTCCTCCTGCTTCACGCGCCTCAGCGCGAGGCCGCCCGGCACGACGAAGAGCAGGACCGAAGCCATGATCCACGTGAGGCGGAACGGAAGGTCCGCAACGTCGGAGAGCAGCAGCGCGACAAGCGCGCCCCCCGCGGTCGCGGCCCCGACGGCTCCGGCCAGGATCAACCACTCGAGGTAGTCCAGGCGCCGCGCGGCCCGAGCGGTGAACTCCCGTAGGCGGGCGGTCTGCTCGTCCTCCCTACGCCCGCTCACGGCAACTCGTCCAGCGGCACCTCGCGCTCAGCGCCGGTCGCCATCTCCCGCAGCACTGCGACACCCCTGACGGCCTCCTCGGGGCCGAGCACGAGCACCCGGCGCGCCCCCTCCGTCTCGGCGGCCTTGAACTGCTTGCGCACCGACTGGCCGCGCAGCGCGTAGAGCACGCTCCGGCCGCGGTCGCGCAGCTCGTGGGCCACGCCGAGGGCCACGGACCGTTGTTCCTCGCCGATGACGACCACGAAGTAGTCCACCTCCCGGCGGTAGGTGGGAACGAGGTCGCGCGCCGCCAGCAGCTCCCCCAGCACCACGTCGCCCATGCCGAAGCCCACCGCGGGAAGCGGCTCGCCCCCCACGAGCTCCAGCAGGCGGTCGTAGCGGCCCCCCCCGCAGATGGCGCGCAGCTCCCCCTTCCGGTCGAACAGCTCGAAGACGATCCCCGTGTAGTAGGCCAGCCCGCGCACGATGGCGAGATCAACCTCCACGAAGTCCCCGAGACCCATGGCGTCGAGAATCGACAGGTACGCGCGCAGGCGCTCGAGGGCGGCGGCCACGTCGGATCGGTCTCCGAACTCCGAGTCCACCGCGTCGAGCCCAGGACCCGAGAACAGCGCCATGACGCGATCGACGTCGTCCGCTCCGACACCCGCCTCCCGCAACCTGTCGCGGGTCCTGCCCTCGTCCTCGCGCTCGACCTTGTCCACGGCCGCGAAGGCGGCCTCCATCCGGTGGGACGCCACGCCGCAGGACGCCAGCACCGCCGACAGGAGCCGGCGGTCGGAGACGCGCGCACGGAAATCCGCCGCCGTGAGGCCGAGCTCGCGCAGGGCGTCGATGGCGACCGCCACCACCTCCGCATCGGCAGTGACGCCCTCCTCGCCCACGATGTCCACGTTCCACTGGAAGTGCTCGCGGAGACGGCCCCGCTGCTGCCGCTCGTAGCGGAAGAGCTGCGGGATCGTGAACCAGCGGATCGGTTTGGGCATGGCGCGGCTCCGCTCGCCCAGAACGCGCGCCAGCGTCGGCGTCATCTCCGGGCGCAGCGTGACCTCACGCTCGCCTTTGTCGGTGAAGTTGTAGAGCTGGGCCACGATCTCCTCGCCGCTCTTCTCGACGTACAGATCGAGCGGCTCGAGGGGAGGCCCGTCGTACTCCAGAAAGCCGTAGCGCCGGGAGACCCGGCGCCACGCTTCGAACACGTGTGAGCGGAACGCCAGCTCTTCCGGTGGAAAATCCCGGAATCCGGGGAGCCGTTGGAAGGCGGAAGTGGCCATGGAACGCGGAATCTAGCGCCCCGGGCGGGGAGTTCAACCTGACAGCGGCTCCCTGCCGAGCACCCGCAGCGCGCTCCCGACGGTGTGCACCGAGCCGGTGACGACGACCGTGCCCCGCCCCACCTCGGAGCGCACGAGGTCGAGCGCCGTCACGAAGTCCTCCACGACCCGCAGGGGGCACATGTGCTGGACCGCGGCTGCTGCCGCCGCGGCGTTCCATCGCCGCTCCGGTGGAGCCGAAGGCGGCTGCGTCAGCACGGCCAGGTCGGCGCGGGCGAAGAGCGCCGGCAGCATGCTCCTCCAGTCCTTGTCACCGAGCACGCCCACGAGGGCGGCCATGGGGCGCGCCAGCTCCAGGCGGTCCATCGTGTCCACGAGGGAGTGGATGCCCGCCGTGTTGTGGGCGACGTCGAAGAGCCAGGTGACCCCGTCGATCTGCTCGATCTGGTCGCGCCCCGCGTGCCGCACGCCCGCGATGCCACGCACCACCGCGTCCGCCTCCGGACGCATCCCCTCGGGCAGCTGTTCCAGCACCTCGACGGCCAATGCCGTGTTGGCCGCCTGGTGGACGCCCACGAGGGGGGTGCGCACGCGCACGTCCCCCCAGCTCCGCGTCGGGAGGGTGAACGCCGTGTGATCGCGCGCCACCTCCATGTCCCGCGCTACCGACGGGTCCACGGCACGGAAGGGTGCGCCGCGCTCCGCGGCGGTCCGCTGAAAGATCGCCAGGAGATCCGGGTCCCTCTCGGCCGTGGCGAACGGAACGCCGGGCTTCACGATCCCCGCCTTCTCCCGCGCAATCTCCTGCAGCGTGTCACCGAGGTAGTCCGCGTGATCCATCGCGACGTTGGTCACGGCCGACACCATCGGCACGAGCACGTTCGTGGCGTCCAGCCGTCCGCCCAGACCCACCTCGATCGCCGCGACGTCCGCGCCCGCACGCGCGAAGGCGTGGAAGCCCAGGACCGTGACCGCCTCGAAGAACGTGAGCCCGAGGCCCACGACGACGTCGCGGATCTCGTCCGCGCGCTCGACCAGCTCCGCCTCGGGCAGCGCCCTTCCCCCCACTACGATGCGCTCGCGGAACGAGCACAGATGGGGCGAAGTGAAGCACGCGGCGCGCCGCCCGGATTCGTTGAGGACGGCGGCCAGCGTTGTGGTGACCGATCCCTTTCCGTTCGTCCCGCCGACGTGGATGGTCGGATAGGCCCGGTGGGGGTCTCCCAGCGCTTCCAGGGCCCGCACCGTTCGCTCCAGTCCCCAGTGCACCCCCGTGGCCAGCGGCGGGAAGAGCCGACCCATCAGGGGATCGGCGAACGGCCGGTCGAGGCGGTCGGGTGCCAGCGGCCGACCGGCCCCCGCCCCGCCCGCGGCGGCGCTCACGCCCGAACGGGAAGGGCGTCGGAAGGGACGGATCGCACTGGAGCCCTACTTCCCCGCGAGCGCCGTGTCGGTCATGTGGTGCAGGAGGAGCGCGACGGTGTCCTTCAGCTGCCGCCGGTCCACCACTCGGTCCACCATGCCGTGCTCGAGCAGGAACTCCGAGCGCTGGAAACCCTTGGGCAATTCCTGCTTGATCGTCTCCTCGATCACGCGCGGCCCGGCGAAGCCCACCAGGGCACCCGGCTCGGCGAGGTTCACGTCGCCCAGCATGGCGTAGGACGCTGTGACGCCCCCTGTGGTGGGGTTGGTGAGGATCGACACGTACGGGACCCCCGCGTCGTGAAGGCGGGCGAGCACGGCGGACGTCTTCGCCATTTGCATGAGGGAGTAGATGCCCTCCTGCATCCGGGCCCCACCGGAGGCGCTCACGATGATCAGCGGGCTCCGGCGCTCCAACGCGATCCGCCCCGCCCGAGCGATCTTCTCACCCACCACCGAACCCATGGATCCTCCGATGAAGGAGAAGTCCATGACGGCTACGAGGACCGGGATCCCGTCGAGCTCTCCAACGCCGCTGACGAGCGCCTCGTTCCTTCCCTTGGCCTCGGCGGCGGCGATGCGGTCGGGGTAGGCCTTCAGGTCCCGGAACCTCATCGGATCCGAAGCGCGCAGTCCCTCGTCCAGCTCTTCGAACGTCCCGGAATCGATCAGGAGCTCGAGGTAGTCCTCCGCAGGGATCCGGAGGTGGTGCGCGCAGTTCGGGCACACGTTGAGGTTCTGGGCGAGGCGCTCGCTGTAGAGGATCTCGCCGCAGCCCGGGCACTTGTCGAAGACATTGCCGGGGACGTCGCGCTTGTCCTCGGCCTTGAGTGGCTTCTTGTCCTTACGGAACCAGACCAATGTTGGCTCCCTTCAGCCGTCGCGGGCGTTGATGGGACGGCAACGCGGAGCCGGGATCACCGCTCATGGGCAACCCGGACCGCGATGGCCACCGCCACCCAGGACATCAAGAGAAACGTCCCCCCGTAGCTGACGAACGGGAGGGGTATCCCGGTAATCGGCACGAGTCCGACGGTCATGCCGACGTTGACGAAGATGTGAACGAGCCAGGCCCCCAAGATACCCATCACCACAAGGCCGGCAAAGGGATCCGGCGAGTCCTGCGCCATGCGCGCCAGCCGCACCAGGAGGTACGTGAACAGGAGGATGACGAGCGCCGTGCGCAGGAAGCCGAGCTCCTCTCCGATCACGCTGAAGATGAAATCGGTGTGCTGCTCGGGGAGGAAGTCGAACCGCTTCTGCGTGCCCAGGGTGAAGCCCTTGCCGAGCAATCCGCCGCTGCCGATCGCCACCTTGGACTGGATGATCTGGTAGCCCGCCCCGCGCGGGTCGACATCCGGATTGAGGAAGACGAGGATCCTGTTCTGCTGGTAGGCGGCGAGGGAATTCCAGAGCGGGCGCGCGATCGTGCCGGCAGCGATGTTGGCGAGCACCACCGCCACCGACTCGAAGAGGAAGAGCCGGTAGCGGTAGAAGTACAGGAAGCTCACCACCGCCACGATGTACCACGACCAGATGCGCGTGTCGAACGAGAGGACGAGCCCGGCGACGGGGCTGGCCACCAACAGGAGAAGCGCCACCGGAGTCCCCGCCCAGTAGAGCATCGCGAAGAGGATCCCCACGAACGCCATCGCAGTGCCGAGGTCCGGCTGGAGCATCACCAGGCCCAGGGGGAGCGCGACCAGCGCCGTAGGGGGCATGATGTCGCGGAGCGACGTCAACCCCTCGTCCCGCTGCGAGAGGAGCCGCGCGAGCACGAGGATCGTCGCGATCTTGGCGATCTCCGAGGGCTGGAAGCCGATGGGCCCGACCCGGATCCAGCTTTTCACGCCGGCGGCGGTGCCGGCCCCCGTCCCCACCACCAGCGTGGCGGCCAACAGGATGAGCGACAGCACGTAGGCGGGGATCGCCACCCACTCGATCCAGCGCAGCGGGACGCGGACCAGGAGGGAGAACGCAACCAGCGCGAGCACGAACCAGAGGATCTGGCGGAGCCAGGCGTCCTGGGTGACCGGGTTGGGGATGTTGACAACGCCGGCGGAGTAGATCATCGCGATCCCGAACACCGACAGGACCAGGACGGCGAGGACCAGGGCCGGATCGACCGCCCATCGTTCGAAGAAGCGCGTCATCGGCCACTCCCGAACCGGGCGCGGTACCATGCGGGGTAGCGCCCATGCTGGACATAGTCGAGGTAGGTCTGCAGCGAGTCGGTCGGTATGCCGTGCTTCTTGCGCAGGTAGTAGTCGGCGGCCTTCGCGACCAGCGGCGCCGCCGCGCTGGAGCCGTGCTCTCCGTACTCGACGATGGCCACCACGACGATCTCAGGCGGCTGCCCGGGGGGACCCACCATGCCCGCGAACCAGGCGTGATCCCCGGCGAGTCCGCGGACGCTCTGGGTGTTCTGGGCCGTCCCCGTCTTCCCGAGGACGTCCCAGTACTCGAGCGCCGTACCGTAGTGGGCCGTGCCCCCCGGCGCGGTGACCCTGCGCAGCCCTTCCCTCAGCGTGGCCAGGTTCTCCGGCGACAGGTGCAGCGACCACCCCTCGCCCAGATCGACCCCCTGCGCGATGGCCGGAGGCGGCGCCGATCCGTCCCGGGCGAGCGCCGTGTAGAACTGTGCCATCTTGAGGGGCGTCTGCGAGTTCGGGCCCTGACCGATGGCGAGGGACAGGACCTCCCCCTCCTGGGGCCGGTAGTTGAACGGCGGCTTCTCCCAGAAGGCGCGGTTCGCCGGGAAGATCCCCTGGCTCTCCTGGGGGAGGTCCACCCCGCACCGCTCGCTGAACCCGATCTCGGTGGCGCGCTGGAGCATGCGATCCAGCCCGATCCGCAGTCCGAGCTGGTAGAAGTAGACGTCGCACGAATTGCCGATGGCCTCGGCGAGGTTCTGGTACCCGTGGCCCCGCGGCTCCCAGCAGCGCCAGGTGCGGCCTCCCCAGTAGAACGACCCGTCGCAGGCCTCCGGCATGAACTCGTCCGGGGTCACCGCCCCCAGGTCGAGGGCGATCGCCGCGGTCGCCAGCTTGAACGTCGAGCCCGGAGGATACAGACCGAGCACCGCCCGGTTGTACATCGGCTTCTGCTCGTCCGTGTTGAGCTGCCGCCAGAGGTTCGGGGCGATGCCTCCGACAAACTCGTTGGGATCGAAGGTGGGGGCGGAGTACATCGCCAGCACGCCTCCGTCGGCCGGGTCGAGCGCCACGACGGCGCCCGCCATCGAGTCGGGAAAGATGTGGTCGATCCACTCCTGCAGGTCCATGTCGATGTTGAGGTGGAGATCCTCCCCGGGCACGGCCGGATCGGCGGTCACCCCGGAGAAGTCCCCCACGATCCGGCCGCGCGCGTCGACCTCCACGTAGCGTACGCCCTGATGTCCCTGAAGACGGCTTTCGTACTCGCGCTCGATCCCGGTCTTTCCGGTCACCATCCCCGCCTCGTAGCGGTCCGCGGGAAAGGCGTCCGTGTCGAGCTCGTGCCCCGTTACCTCACCCACGTACCCGAGCACGTGCGCGGTCGCGGCACCGGCCAGGTAGCGACGCCGCGGTCGCATCTCGATGTAGACGTCCGGAAACTCGGTGCGCCGCTCCTCCAGCGCGCTCACCACGTCGAAGTCGGCGTCGGCGTCCACGACGAGCTCCCGCCCGTAGCGGCGCAGATCGCCCACCAGCCGATCGATGCGCTCGGGTGAGAGGCCCAAGTACTGGCTCATCCGTTCCAGCGTGGCCCGGATCGAATCCGGCGGCCCGGGCAGGAGCGTGATCGCGTAACCGGGCACGTTGTCGGCGAGGATCTTGCCGTTGCGGTCGTAGATGGTTCCCCGCGGCGACGGCAGCGGCAGCTGCCTCAGCCGATTCGACTCGGCCTTGAGCTTCCAGGCGCTCGAGCCGAGCACCTGCACGCGGAAGAAGGCGGCCAGCAGAAGCCCCATGAAGAGCCACACCACGGCGACGGCCCCCTGGGCACGGAGCCGGCGCACGTGGGGATGGAAGACCTTCATCGGGGGCTCTCCCGCCAGAGTCCGGTCGCCGTCAGGACCACGATGGCGGTTGCGGCCGCGTACACGCCACCCACGACCCCGTGGACCACGACCTGGTCCATGAACGGCTGACGGACGGCGTCGCCCGTCACGACCCAGTGGATCAGGTCCCGCACGACCTTACCCGCCAGGAAGTACGACACCATGAAGACGAAGGAGTCCCCGACGAAGAGGTCGCGCGTTGCGGCGCCCGCGGCGCCCAGGACCACCATGGCGACCGTGTTGGCCCCGAAGGACAGCACGCTCAGGGCGTCCTCAAAGAGCCCGAAGACGAGCCCGATGCCCGCGGCCGTGCCCACCCCCACCTCGCGGGCCGCCAGCAGCAGCGCCACCGTGAGCAGGTCCGGGGCCTCCGACCCGAGACCCAGGCCGACGTGCAGGAAGAAGTGAAGGACGAAGAGCGCCGCCACCACGACCCAAACGAGCGGCGGAAGCCTCACGGCCGGCCCCCGGCCGTCGTGTCCCGGCGTATCAGCTCCTGAATCCGGGCTCGCAGTACGCGCACGCTGTCCGCCAGCGCGGCCAGGCTGTCCCGATGCACCCGCTCCCGGAAGATGACCTGCTCGCGGGTGAGGACGGAGTCGGCGGGCCACGCGGACGACAGGTCCGTCGTGGTCTCGCCGACCGCGACCAGCACGTGCGTCACCGACGCGGGCGCGACCATGGGACGCAGCCAGTAGCTCTTCCGCCACCGCCCCTCCACCTCCGCCACCCCGTCGATGGTCCCGATGGGGATCCCGCGCGGGAAGACACCACCCAGCCCCGAAGTGAGCACCGCCACCCCCACCGGCACGGACTCGTAGTAGGCGGTACCGTTCAGCACGAGCCGATCCAGCTCGCGGAACTCACCCCGCCGATTCTCGACCATGCCGTACCCCGTGCCGTCGGCCAGCATCGCGCTCGCACGGAAGTCCGGATGCGTCCAGTCCATCCCCACTGACATACCCGGGCGCGCCTCGCGGATCACGCCCACGAGTCCGTGGCGGTCGACGACCGGGGCGCCCTCGGCGACGCCGTCCTCGGTGCCGAGGTCCACGAAGAACATGCTCTCCGAGCCGGGGGTGCCCGGTCTCAGGACGGTGGCCGGACGGAAGGCCGGCCCGATCCGGGCCTGCAGGTCGAGGAGGCTCCTGAGCGTCCTGTTCTCGTCCGACACGGCTTTCTGCGTGGCGAGCGAGGCCGCCAGCGAATCCACCTCGGACTGAAGCCGCCCCACCTCGCGGGCGCGCATGCGCGCCCGCGCGAGACGCTCCTGCGTCGCGATGAACGGGCGCAGGACCGTGGCACGCAGCGTCCAGGCGGTGCGCTCCTGCGCGCCCTGCGGGAGGTACAGAATTCCCAGCGCCGTCACCAGGAAGACGGTGGCCAGCACGATCTGCCGCCGACCGCCGGTTCCTTCGTGCTCTGGGGCGAAGGGAGGCACGCTCCGATCTCCGCCGCCCTACTGTACCAGGACGCTGCGGTATTTTTGCAGGTCGTCGAGGATCCGGCCCGCACCCCGCACGACGCACGTGAGGGGCTCCTCGTCCACGTGGATGGGGAGGTTGGTCTCGTGCTGCAGCAGGCGGTCGAGGCCCCGGATGAGGGCACCCCCTCCCGTCATCACGATCCCGCGGTCCACGATGTCCGAGGACAGCTCGGGCGGGGTGATCTCCAGGGCACGCCGCACCGCCTCCACGATCGCCTGGATCGGTTCCTGGATGCACTCGCGGATCTCCTGCGAGTGGACCGTCACTGTCTTGGGGATCCCGCTCACCAGGTCCCGGCCCTTCACCTCCATCTCGCGCTCCTCGCCGAAATCGAACGCGGAGCCGATCTGGATCTTGATGGCTTCCGCGGTAGGCTCACCGATGAGGAGGTTGTAGTTCTTACGCAGGAACGTGACGATGGCGGTGTCCAGCTCGTCGCCGCCGACGCGGATGGACGTGTTCGACACGATCCCCGACAGGGCGATCACCGCGATCTCGGTCGTCCCGCCACCGATGTCGATCACCATGTTGCCCGTCGGCGTCTCGACCGGAAGGCCCACGCCGATCGCCGCGGCCATCGGCTCGTCCACCATGTAGACCGCCTTGGCACCCGCCGCCATGGCGGAGGACCGCACGGCGCGCCGCTCCAGCTCGGTGATCCCGGAGGGCACGCCCACGACCACGCGTGGCTTGATGCGGAAGACCCGCTTCGCCGTGACGTGCTTGAGGAAATGGCGGAGCATCATCTCCGTCACGTCCACGTCCGCGATCACACCGTCCTTGAGGGGGCGGATCGCTTCGATGCCCTCGGGCGTCCGCCCGAGCATCCGCTTCGCCTCCAGGCCGATACCCTTGATCCTGCCGGAGCCCTTTTCCACCGCCACGACCGAAGGCTCGTTGAGGACGATCCCCTCGCCCTTCACGTATACGAGGGTGTTCGCCGTGCCAAGATCGACGGCGATGTCGTTGACGGGGACGAGGCGCCCCGAGCTGAACCAATTGCTCAGAACAGACAATGCTCGACTTGTCGAGTGCGGACGAGGGGCCCGACAACGGGCCGTGAACATACGTTTCCAACTTCGGGAAGACCAGGCTCTCTTTGCAAGAACGACGCCGCGGACGTGTGATCCGTCACCCCAGCCCCGTGCTCCCGAATCCGCCCGTTCCGCGCGCGGTCTCGGAGACCCGTTCGGCCTCCTCGACGTCCGGCACCTCGAACCGGGCGAAGACCAACTGAGCGATGCGCTCGCCACGGGCCAGCTTCACCGGCGTCGAGCCCAGGTTCTGCATGATGATGCGCAACTCGCCGCGGTAGTCCGGATCGATGGTCCCCGGACTGTTCGGCAGCGTCACGCCGTGCTTCAGCGCCAGGCCCGACCTCGGACGCACCTGGCATTCCATGCCCTCGGGAAGCTCCATCACCAGCCCGGTTCCCACAAGTCGGATCTCACCGGGCTGCAGGGTAACCTCGGCTTCCGCCGAGCGCACGTCGTATCCGGCCGCGTGGGCGGTCGCCCTCTCGGGGAGGGGGAGGTCGGGATTGGTCTCGAGCCTCCGGAAGCGGACCCGGGGGCGGGGTGGATCCACCCCGCCCCCGGCGAGCGCATTCCTCGGTGCGCCTCCGTCCGTCACACCTTCGCGGTGGCTTTGAGGAAGTCGTCCACGTTGCGGCACTCCATGCCGAACGCCTCGGCGACCCCGGCGTACGTGAGGTGTCCGTCCACGGCGTTCACCCCCAGCTTCAGCGACTTGTCCTCCATGCACGCCTTCTGCCAGCCCTTCCCTGCCAGGGCGAGGGCGTAGGGCAGCGTGGCGTTGGTCAGCGCCAGCGTGGAGGTGCGGGGCACGCCGCCGGGCATGTTGGCCACGGCGTAGTGGATCACGTTGTCCACGGTGTAGACCGGGTCGTGGTGGGTCGTGGGATGGATCGTCTCCACGCACCCGCCCTGGTCAACCGCCACGTCCACGATGACCGTGCCGGGGCGCATGAGCTTCAAGTCGTCCTTGACGATCAGGTGCGGCGCCTTGGCACCGGGGATCAGGACCGCCCCGACAATCAGGTCGGCGTCCTCGACCTGCTTCCGGACGGCGTACCGCGTGCTGAACAGGCAGCTCACGTTGGCCGGCATGACGTCGTCGAGGTAACGCAGGCGCTGCAGGTTGATGTCCATGATGGAGACGCGCGCGCCGAGGCCGGCGGCCATCTTCGCGGCGTTGGTGCCCACCACGCCGCCGCCCAGGATCAGCACCTTGCCGGGCAGCACGCCGGGCACACCACCCAGCAGCACGCCGAGGCCGCCCTGCGGCTTCTCCAGGTACTTCGCCCCCTCCTGCACCGCCATGCGGCCCGCGACCTCCGACATCGGAGTCAGCAGCGGCAGCTCGCCCGAGGGAAGCTCCACGGTCTCGTAGGCGACCGCGATGGCCTTGGTGTCGAGGAACGCCTTGGTGAGCTCCTCGTCCGCGGCGAAGTGGAAGTACGTGAAGACGACCTGGCCCTCCCTGATCTTCGGCCACTCCGGCCGGATGGGCTCCTTCACCTTCATGATCATCTCGGCGCGCTTCCACACCTCGTCGGACGTCGAAACCATCTCGGCGCCCGCCGCCTGATAGAAGTCGTCGGTGAAGCCGCTGCCGAGCCCGGCGTTGGTCTCGATGATGAGCTGATGGCCCGCCTGCGTGAGCATCTCCGCGCCAGCGGGGGTGACCGCAACGCGGTATTCGTCGGGCTTGATCTCTTTGGGTACGCCGATGAGCATGTCGTTCTCGCTTGCGTAAGGTCCGAAGCGTGGTTGTCAGGGAGGGTCCAGGAGCCTGGCCCGAGAAGCCGATCCGAGCAGGTCGCTGAAGAGCACCACAAAGGTAGTGTCCCCTCCCCCAACTTCCCAGGCCACGGCCCTGTGAATTCGCAGACGACGCGCTACGCCGGACCGAGCCGCAGCAGCAGGTGCCGGTCCGGGTGGAAGAACCGCTCCGCCAGACCGGCCACCTCGCCGACGGTCACGGCGTCGAGGCGAGCCAGGAGATCGTCCAGGCCGAGGAACGGCTCGTCGTTCAGCGCGAACGACACCAGACGGTGCAGGCGCGCCGACGTCGACTCCAGCGTGAGCATGACCTGGCCCTTCACCTGCTGCTTGGCCTGCTCCAGCTCCTCGGCCGGAAGACCATGGGTGGCGACGCGTTCTAGCTCCTCGCGGACCGACTCGACGGCCCGTTCCGCCACTGCTGGTCGCGTGCCCACGTAGACCCCCCCGACGCCGGCACCGCGGTAGAACGACTGATACGTGTAGACCGAGTAGCAGAGGCCGAGTTCCTCGCGCACGCGCTGGAAGAGGCGGGAGCTCATCCCGCCACCCAGCGCCGACGAAAGCAGGACCAACCCGTAGCGGGAGGGATCGGCGTGGGCCGGCAGCCCCGTTCCGAAGACGAGGTGCGTCTGTGCGCTGTCGCGCTCGTGGCGCTCGTCTCCCCGCCGCGGCGGTCCGGGGGAGGACACGGGCTCGGGAGGCGCGCCCGGCTCCAGGTCCCCGAAGAGGCGCGAGACCTCCCGAAGGAACGTCTCGTGACTCAGGTTGCCGGCGCCGGCTACGATCAGACTCCTTCCCAGGTAGGCGCCGGCGTGCAGCCCCTGCAGCGACGTGGAAGGCATCGACGACACCGTCTCCGGACTGCCGAGGATCGAGCCTCCGTAGGGATGGTCGCCCCACAACCGCCGCCCGTGGAGCTCGAAGACCAGGTCGTCGGGCGTGTCTTCGACCTCGGCGATCTCCTCGAGCACGACCTCGCGCTCGAGCTCGAGGTCCTCCTCCCTGAGGAGGGGAGCGCGCACGAGGTCGGCCAGGACGTCCACGGCGGTGGGAAGGTGCTGGTCGAGGACCCGGGCCTGGAAGCCCGTGTGCTCGCGGCTCGTGTAGGCGTCCAGCGAGCCGCCCAGCCCCTCGAGCGACAGCGCGATGTCGCGCGCGCTCCGCGTTCTCGTTCCCTTGAACACCATGTGCTCGAGCAGGTGGCTCGCGCCCGCAACCGGCTCCGGGTCGTGCGCGGCGCCGTGCAACACCCAGACGCCGATCGCTGCGGAGCGCACACCGGGGATCCGCTCAGACAGGACGCGGACGCCGTTGTCCAGGAACGTCTCCGCCATCCTCCCGTCGGCCCCTCGCGTTCCCGCCACCTCTTCGCGGGCAGCCGAAGAAGAGGGGGACACGGGCGCTGGCCCGTGCCCCCCGTCGTCCCGCGGCGACCCGTGCGGCCGGGTCAGGCCTCGACCCCCGCCGTGGCGGCGGCCGGGGCCCCCTCCTCCTCGGCGAGGGCGGCCTTCCGCGACAGGCGCAGCCGGCCCTTCTCGTCGATCGACAGGAGCTTGACCTTGGTGACGTCACCTTTCTTCAGGACGTCCTCGGTCTTCTCGGTCCGCTTCTCCTGCAGCTCCGAGATGTGGCACAGACCCTCGACCCCCGGGAGGATCTCGATGAACGCGCCGAAGGTCGTGGTGTTCTTCACCGGACCCTCGTAGATCCGGCCGACCTCGGGCTCCTGGCAGATCGCCTCGATCATCTCGCGGGCGCGCGCACCGGCCTCGCCGGACACAGCCGCGATCTTGACCAGCCCGGAATCGTCGATGTCGATCGTCGCCCCGGATTCGTCCTGGATCGCCCGGATCGTCTTCCCCTTCGGGCCGATGATCTCGCCGATCTTCTCGGGGTTGATCTGGATCGAGATGATCCTGGGCGCGTAGTCCGACAGCTCGTGGCGCGGCTCGGAGAGGGCCTGGTCCATGAGGTCCAGGATGTGCATCCGCCCCTTGTGGGCGCGCTCCAGCGCCTCCTTCATGATCCCGACGTCGAGTCCCTCGATCTTGATGTCCATCTGGATCGAGGTCACGCCCTTGCGGGTGCCGGCAACCTTGAAGTCCATGTCCCCGAGCGCGTCCTCGAGGCCGAGGATGTCGGTGAGGACCGCGACGCGGTCCCCTTCCTTGATGAGCCCCATCGCCACGCCGGCGCAGGCGGCTTTGGTCGGCACACCGGCGTCCATGAGCGACAGCGACGATCCGCACACCGTGGCCATGGACGACGATCCGTTCGACTCCAGGATGTCGGAGACGATCCGGATCGTGTACGGGAAGTCCTCGTACGCCGGGAGTAGCGGCTGGATGGCCCGCTCCGCCAGGTTCCCGTGTCCGATCTCGCGGCGGGAAGTTCCCCGGAAGGGACGCGCCTCCCCGACCGAGAAGGGAGGGAAGTTGTAGTGCAGCATGAACGACTTGGTGACCTCTTCGCGAGAGTCGATCGAGTCGATCCTCTGCTCGTCCCGGGTGGTGCCGAGCGTGACCACGGCCAGGGCCTGCGTCTGGCCCCGGGTGAAGAGCGCCGAGCCGTGCGTACGCGGCAGCACGCCCACCTCGCAAGTGATGGGGCGGATGTCGTCGACGCCGCGCCCGTCCGCGCGCTCCCCCTTCGAGAGGATCTGCTCACGCATCGTCCTCTTCTCGATGCCGCGCAGGATCACGCCCACGTCCTTCTCGTGCTCGAGCCACTCGTCGTCCTCGTCCACGAGCTGGCCGACGACGTTCTCCTTGAGCGCCGCCATCGCCTGCTGGCGCTCCTGCTTGTCCACCAGGCCCAGGGCCTCCTCCACCCGCGAGGCCGCCAGGTCCTCGACCTTCGTCTTCAGATCCGCCGACGGAAGCGTCGGCGTCCAGTCCATGTCCGGCACGCGCAGATCGACGAGAAGCTCCTCCTGAATCGCGCACAGCTCACGGATCCCCTCGTGCGCGACCTGGAGGCCCTCGAGGATGTCCTGCTCCGGGACCTCGATCGCGCCGCCCTCGACCATCAGGATCGCGTCCTTGGTGCCCGCGACGGTGATGTCGAGGTCCGAGTACTCGAGCTGCTCGAAGGTCGGATTCAGGATCCACGTGTCCTTGATGCGACCGATGCGCACCGCCGCCACGGGATGGTTGAACGGGATCTTGGACATGTTGAGCGCGACGGAAGCGCCGATCACGCCCAGGACGTCCGCGTTGTTCTCCTGGTCCGCCGACAGGATGAAGCAGGCGATCTGCGTCTCGTACATGAACCCGTCGGGGAACAGCGGCCGCATGGGCCGGTCGATCTGCCGGGCGGACAGGATCTCGTTCTCTCCGGGGCGGCCCTCACGCTTGAAGAAGCCACCCGGGATCTTGCCCGCGGCGTACGTCTTCTCCCGGTATTCCACCGTCAGGGGGAAGAAGGGGAGGTGCGTCGGCTTGTCGTCGACGACTGCGGTGCACAGGACGACGGTGTCGCCGTACTGCACCAGGCACGAGCCGTGTGCCAGCTTGGCCATGCGGCCGATCTCGAGCGACAGCGTCCTTCCGGCGAACTGGCGCTCCATTCTCTGGATCATCTTTCTTCTCTCTCACTTCGGTTTTGGACCCCTCTATGGAGTCCTCGGAACGTCGTGCCGCAGGACTTCGTGGTACCGGAAGAGAGAGCGACCGCCGCCGGGGGCACGCTTGCGCGCGGCCCGTGCTGCAGCCGAGTCATGGGTTGAGGCCGTCTCTCGTCCGAGGCTACGCGCCTCCGGCAACGGGATGGGCGGCGATCGTCCCGTAGACGACCGCCGCCCTCGATTTGCCACTCGCGATTCCGGCGCGGCCGCGAAGCGACCGACGAGCCCGACTCCCGGAGGCGGGTCTTCATCGGCACGCGGGCGCCGTGGGGGTCACGAACGGCGACACCTCTCTAGTGGCGGAGACCGAGATCCGCGATGAGCCCGCGGTAGCGTTCGATGTCCGTGCGCCGCAGATACTCGAGCAGCCGCCGGCGCCGGCCCACCATCTTCAGGAGGCCGCGGCGGCTGTGGTGATCCTTCTTGTGCTTGTCGAAATGGCTCCGCAGGTCGTCGATGCGCGCGGTAAGGAGCGCGATCTGTACGGGGGCGCTGCCGCGGTCCCCGTCGTGGAGCTGGTGCTTCCTGATGACTTCTTCCTTCGCGATCGGCATCGGCCGTCGGCCTCCTCGAGAGTCTACGCTGCAAGGGAAGCTGCGCTTTGTGAACTCAGCCTGAGAAGTTAGCTGAATCAGGGCTCCCGGTCCAGAACAGCGCGGGCCACCTCGACGTCCTCACGGATCTGGTCGACGAGCGCCCCGGTGGTGCTGAACGGTTGCACCTCGCGCAGGAACTCGATGAAGTCGACCCGGACCTCCTCGCCGTACAGATCCTGTTCGAAGTCCATCAGGTGGAGCTCGATCGTGGGCGGCGAGCCCTTGAAGGTCGGGCGGGGACCCACATGGAGTGCACCGGGGTGCGGGCCGGAGCGGAGCACTCCCTGCACCGCGTAGATGCCGGGCGGCGGGATGAGCTTGTCGGCGTTGGACACCTTGAGGTTGGCAGTCGGAAAGCCGAGGTGCCGTCCGCGTCCGTCCCCGCGCACCACGACGCCACGGAGCGAGTACGGCCTCCCGAGCGCCGCACGGGCTTCTCCCATGCGTGCCGCCGACACGGCGCGGCGGATGCGGGACGAGGACACGGCGTCGCCGTCGCTCGCCACCGGCGGAACGACGTCCACGGCGAAGCCCATCTCGTTTCCGATCGTGCGCAGCGTCTCCGCGTCGCCCGAGCGGTCACGTCCGAAGCCGTGGTCGTAGCCGATCACCAGCTCGGAGACACCCATCCGGCCGACCAGCACTTCCTCCACGAAGCGTCGCGGCTCGTAGCGCGACAGCGTCTCCGTGAAGGAGATGAACACCGCGTAGTCGAGTCCGCTCTCCGCCAGGATCTCCTTCTTCTCCACCGGGGTGGTCAGCAGCGGAGGCGCGTGCTCCGGCCGGACGATGCGCAGAGGGTGGGGATCGAAGGTCACCAGCACGCTGCTTCGGCCCGTCGCGTTCGCGCGCCGGCGGATCTCCTGCAGCACCGCCCAGTGGCCCCTGTGCACGCCGTCGAACGTGCCCACGGTGACTACCGTGCCGCGCCCGTCCGGGATTCCTGGCTCGTAGGCCCACCGCACGGCGCCGTCAGCCATGGGCGAAGACCCTGCGCGGCCGGAAGGTCGCGTCGCGTACCTCGCCCACTGCGACGAGGGTGCCCTCGTGCGCCGCGGTGGCCGGGCCTCCGTCCGCGATCCCCTCCACGGGGATCGCGCGCCCGTGACCCAGATCCGCCACGGCCGCACCGTCCACGTCGACCCTCGGCAGGTGGCCGAGCGCCCGCAGGGGGTCGATCCACGCCGCGGCCACCCGCGCCTGGTCGTCCAGATCGTCCGGGGCCAACGCGTCGTCCACGCCGAAGGAGCCCACCGCGGTCCGGCGAAGGCGGGTGAGGTGTGCCCCCACGCCGAGTGCCTCCCCCAGATCCCTGGCGAGCGAGCGGACGTACGTCCCGCTCGAGCAGCGCACGCGGACACCCACGTCCGGCGGCTCGAACGAGGTCAGGACGAGCTCGTGGACCGTCACCGGCACGCTCTCGAGGCGCACGTCCTCGCCCCGGCGTGCGCGGCGGTGCGCCGCCTCACCCTCGATCTTCTTCGCGCTGAAGCGCGGAGGACGCTGGAGGATGTCGCCCCGCAGCCCGTCCAGCGCGGCATCCACCTCCGCCACCGTGACCCCCCGCCAGCCCTCCGACTCGCCGACCACCTCCCCCTCCCGATCCTCCGTGTCCGTCGCGACCCCCAGGCGTGCGGTCGCCTCGTAGGTCTTGTCCATCCCGGACAGGTACTGGGCCAGTCGGGTGGCGCGGCCCACGCACACGAGGAGCAGTCCGGACGCGAAGGGGTCCAGGGTGCCGGTGTGGCCGACCCGCCGCTCCCCCAGGGCTCGCCGCACCACGGCCACCACGTCGTGCGACGTCGGTCCCTCCGGCTTGTCCAGGGGAAGGACGGCGTCCCGAGCGACGGCGCTCACGCCTCGGGCTCCGGGTCCGTGGGCGCATCCTCAGGGTCCGCGTCCGCGCCCTCCTCGGGGAGCACCTCGTGCAGGATGCGCTCGATGCGCTCGGCCTCCCGCAGGGAGCGGTCCTCCTGGAAACGGAGCTCCGGGACCCTGCGCACGTGGAGAGACCGCCCCAACGTTCGCCTGAGGAAGGGTGCGGCGGCCTCCAGGCCCTCAAGCGACTCAGCCCGCTCGGCATCGGTGCCCATGCTACGCACCCACACCCGTGCGGACGCCAGGTCCGCCGCCACTTCCACGCCGGTCACCGACACGGATCCGACGCGGGGGTCGCGAACCTCCTTGCGGAGGAGGCCCGCGATCTCCCGCTTCAGTTGCTCGTTCAGGCGTGCGAGTCGCTTCGAGGGCATCGGCCGTCCGGGGGGTTCTTCATTGGAAGTCGCGGCGCTGCTCCACCACGACCGCGCGCCCGTTCTCGTGGACCATGCGATCGGCCTTGTCCAACACGCTCTCCGCGAAGCGCCGGTCGGTCGCGACGAGCGCCACGGAGATCTCGGCGCGGCTCAGCACGTCCTGGTGGCCGGTCTCCGCCACGGAGAGACGAAAGCGACTCCTCAGCCGATCCTTCAACGAGCGGACCACCGTGCGCTTCTCCTTCAGGGAAGCGCACCCGGGCAGCGCGAGCTGCCACGTCTGCCAGGCGACGATCATGGGCAGGACTCCGACGGGGGCGCCAGCAGGCCGCGCCCGTGCACGGCTCAGGCGGTGCCGGCGAGCGTCCTGGCAACCTCCTCCACCGAGTAGCATTCGATGACGTCGCGGACCTTGATGTCGTTGAAGTTGGCGATGCCGATCCCGCACTCGTAACCCTCTCGCACTTCGCGGACATCGTCCTTGAACCGCTTGAGGGACGACAGCTCCCCATCGTAGACCACGATCCCGTCGCGGATGACGCGGGACCGCCCCTTGCGATCGATCCGCCCGTCGGTGACGTAGCAGCCTGCGATGGTTCCCACCTTGCTGATGCGGAAGGTCTCGCGGACTTCCGCGGCACCGAGCACGGTCTCCTTCTCCTCTGGTGACAGCATGCCCTCGAGCGCCGCGCGCACGTCGTCCACCGCCTCGTAGATGACGTCGTAGACCTGGATGTCCACCTCGGAGCGCTCGGCCTCCACCCGGGCCGCGGTCTGGGGGCGCACCCGGAAGCCGATGATCACGGCCCCAGCCGTCTGAGCGAGCAGCACGTCCGATTCGTTGATCGCCCCGACGCCCCGGTGGATGATCTCCACCTGCACTTCGTCCGTCCCCAACTGCTCCAGGGAGTCCGCCACGGCCTGAACCGAGCCGTCCACGTCGCCCTTGATGACCAGCGGCAGCGTCGCGGTCCGTCCTTCCGCCACGAGCTTGGAGAAGTCGCCCAGCTTGAAGCCGCGCTCTCGGATGCGCAGCTGCTTCTCCCGGTCGAGGCGCTGCCGCGCCTGCGCGATCTCGGCAGCGCGGTCGGAGTCCATGACCTGGAAGACGTCGCCGGCCTGCGGTACGCCGGAAGAGCCGAGGACCTGCGCCGGCATGCCCGGACCGACCTCGTCGATGGCGTTGCCCCGCTCGTCGAGCAGGGCCCGGACCCGTCCGTCGTATTTCCCGCACAGGAAGGAGTCGCCCACGTGAAGCGTGCCCCGCTGCACGAGCGTCGAGACCACCGGGCCCTTCCCGACGTCGAGCTGAGCCTCAACGACCGTGCCCTGGGCCTCCCGGTCCGGGTTGGCCTTGAGCTCGAGGATCTCCGCCTGCAGGAGCACCTTCTCGAGAAGGTCGTCGATGCCGGCCCCGGTCTTGGCCGAGATCTCCGCGGCCAGCACGTCCCCGCCGAAGTCCTCGGTCTGGACCGAATGCTGGAGCAGCTCCTGCTTCACCTTGCCCGGATTCGCGGCCGGAAGGTCGATCTTGTTGATCGCGACGATGATCGGAACGCCCGCGTTGCGCGCGTGGCTGATGGCCTCGACGGTCTGCGGCATGACCGAGTCGTCCGCCGCGACGATCAGGATGACCACGTCCGTGACGTCTGCGCCACGCGCCCGCATGGCCGTGAAGGCCGCGTGGCCGGGCGTGTCGAGGAAGGTGATGCTCCGCTGGTCGGGAAGCCGGACGTGGTACGCGCCGATGTGCTGGGTGATGCCCCCGGCCTCGCCCGCCACCACGTTCGTCTTCCGGATGCGGTCCAGCAGCAGCGTCTTGCCGTGGTCGACGTGCCCCATGACCGTGACCACCGGTGGACGGGGCTTCAGCGTCTCCGGAGCGTCCTCCTCCTCCTCCTCCTCGGCGTCGGCGGAATACTCCTCCTCCCGCACGGCCGTGAAGCCGAACTCGTCGAGAAGCATCTCGATCTGGTCGAAGTCGAGACGTTGGTTGATCGTGACCAGCAGCCCGACGTTCTTGAAGGCCGATCCGATGATCTCCGTGGAGGAGACGTCCATGAGCTCGGCCAGCTCCGCGACGGTGAGGAACTCGTTCACGCGCACCGTGCGCGCCTCCCGCTCCCGCTCCTGCCGCTGCTCCTCCTGCTGGGCCTCGGTCTCCTCCCTGGACTGACCCTTACGGCGCTTCTTCTTGCCTCCGCCGCCCTTCAGCTCGGCCATGACACGCTGGATGTTCTCCTGGACCGCGTCCTGGTCGACCCTCTGGCGCTTCTTTCCCTTCTTGCCACGTTCGCGCTCCTTCTTCCGGCCGTCGGGCGTATAGCCCTCGGCCTGGATGCGCACCTGCCCTCCCGGGCCGGCGCTGGCCGCGGGCGCGGGCGCAGGCCTGCGGATGCTCCGAACTGGCCCCTCGGGCTGGCCTCGCCGCACGGGCTCCGGCTTTCCGGCCGACCTGGGCCGAGGCGTGAGCACCTCCGGTTCCGTCTCTGGGGCCGCCTCCTCTTCGGGGATCCCCTCGCTCGCCTCCGCAGGCGCCTCGTCGGCGTCCACCTCGACGGTCTCCGCGGGGACTTCCTCCTCGGCATCCGGCTCCGGCTCCTGGGCCGGGAGCTCTTCTTTCTCGTCTTCCTCCTCCTCTTCCTCTTCGTCCTCCTCCTCCTCCTCCTCCTCCCACTCGGCTTCGACGGTCGACGCGTCGACCTCTTCCTCGGCCTCCTCGGGCTCCTCGTCGGCCTCCTCGCCTTCCTCGGCCTCGGTTTCGGCGACGGCCTCGGTCGCCTCGAGGTCCTCCTCGGGCTCGGGCTCCGGTTTGGGGGCGGTCTTGCGGCGGCGGCGACGACGGGGCCCGGACGACGCCTCCTCCAGCGCGGCCTGGATGGCCGCGGCCGGATCCTTGTGGCCGGCACGCCGTTCACGCTCCACCCGCGCCAGCACCTTCGCCACCTGGCCGTTGGTGATGGTCGCCTCCTCGTCGGAGACGGGAATCCCCATCTCCCTCAGGAGGTGGATGAGGGCCTCTGTGTCGACCTTGAGGTCCTGGGCTAGCTCGATGACCCGCATGCTATCGCTCTTCCTCCGCTGCTTCCGACTTCGCGCCGCCGCCGAGCTCCAGCATCTGCTGGAGACGATCGGCGAACGACGCCGACGTCACCGCGAGCACGGAGGTCCGACTCCGTCCCACGGCAGCGCCCAACGTGGCGCGATCCCCCAGGGTACCCTGGGGGATCGGCCGGTTCCTCAACGCACTTCGTATCTTGTCCAACTGGACGCTCGAGGCGTCACCAGCCATCAAAATCAGCCGGGCCTCGCCCCGGAGGACGGCTCGGCGCGCCGGAGTGGTCCCCGGCACGACGGCACCCGCCCGGCGCGCCAGGCCCAGAAGCCGGAGGACGTCAGCCCTCCCGCTTCCCTTCATCGTCGGCCTCCTCGCCACCCTCGCCCGCGTCCGCCTCGCCGGAGGGTGGCTCCCCCCCGAGCCCGAAGAGCGAGCCTGCCTCTCCGGCCCCGGCGGGCGCCTGGCCTTCGCCCTCCACCACCGTGAGCTCGTCGATCAACTGGAGGAGGCGATCCGTCTCGGCCTCCCCGATCCCCGGAATCGCGAGGAAATCCGCGCGTTCCAGGTCGATGATCTGGAGAAAAGTATCATATTTGGCGGTGGCGAGCGACGCCAGGGTTGACTCGTCGAGATCCAACTCGGAAAGCGGGAAATCCGCGGTCTCGTAGTGCTCCTCGGGTCCCCCTGCGAAGAGGGAGAGGTCGGCGCCCTTCTCGAGCCATTCGCGCGACCCGTAGAGGTCGATCTGCCAGCCGATGAGCTGCGAAGCCAGGCGCACGTTCTGTCCGTTGCGCCCAATCGCCAACGACAGCTGATCCTCGTCCACGATCGCGGTGATGACCTGCCGGGAGGTGTCGCTGAGTACCTTGGCGACCCTCGCGGGCGCCAGGGCCCGACGGGCGAACACCTCCGTATCGGGGTGCCACGGCACGATGTCGATGCGCTCGCCACCGAGCTCAGACACGACCGCCTGCACACGTGAGCCCTTCAGGCCGACGCACGCGCCAACGGGGTCGATCGAGTCGTCCCGGCTGTACACGGCGATCTTGGTCCGGCCGCCCACCTCGCGCGCGATCTCCTTGATCTCGACGATGCCTTGGTAGATCTCGGGAACCTCGAGCTTGAAGAGCGCCGCCACGAAGAGTGGGTCGGCCCGGGACAGGATGAGGCGCGGTCCCTTGGGCGTCTCCTCGACCTTCTTCAGAACGGCCCGGATCGGATCCCCCTGCCGGAACCGCTCGCGGGGATTCTGCTCCTTCCAGGGAATGATCGCGTCCGCGTCCTTCTGGCGGTTCAGCATGACCACCAGCTTGCCGCGCTCGATCTGCTGCAGCTCGCCCGAGAGGAGCTCCCCCACACGGTCCGCGAACTCGTCGCGGATGCGGTCACGCTCGTTCTCGCGCACCCGCTGCACGATGCGCTGCTTCACGGCCATCACGGCGTTGCGCCCGAACTCGGCGAAGTTCACCGGGATCTCCATGACGTCGCCCACCTCGTAGGTGGGATCGTCCCAGCGCGCCTCCTCGAGCGCGATCTCGCAGGATGGGTCCTCCACGTCGTCGACCACCCGGCGCAGCACGACGATCTCGAACTCCCCCGTGTCCTCGTCGATCGAGATCTCGGCCTGGACGTTCGGACCGTGGATGCGCGCCAGGCCCGCCAGGATCCCGTCCTTGACGAGATCGTTCATCTCCTCCGGGGACAGGCTCTTCGTCGAAGCCACGTCCCTGAAGGCCGCTACGATCTGGGCGGCGTTGGCCATCGTTCCCCTCTCACTTCCACGTGAAAACGAGGTTTGCACCCGCGATCTCGTCTCGCGGAATGCGCACCTCGTCACCATTCGGCAACCGCAGCATCACTACCGCCGCCCCCTCCACTCCCTCGAGGCCGAGAAGCTCTCCCTCGAGCCTCCGGGCCCGCCCGGCGAGGATGTCGTGCCCCTTCACGGCCACGCGCTCCCCACGAAAGCGCTCGTAGTCCCTGTCCCGGAGCAGCGGGCGATCCACCCCCGGCGACGAGACCTCCAGCACGTAGCGCTCCGGCAGATCCTCCCGGGCGTCCAGCCAGGGCTCCAGCGCCCGACTCACTGTGGCACACTCCCCCACGGTGACACCGTGTCCGGGCGTCGAGCCGGGACGATCGATGCGGACCCGGAGGGCCGGACGACGCGACCCCCCTCCCCACCGGACGTCGACGAGCTCGAAACCCAACCCCTCGACACGGGACTCCAGTTCGCGCTCGATCTCGGGGATGGACCTCATCCCGCGCCTCCTCAAACACCCCGTAACACAAGCCGTACCCGAATAAAAAAGCGGGGGCCACCAACTCCCCCACTTCGCAAATGGCCGCCCCGCCGGGCGACTCTGCCGGTGCCCGAATATAGACGAGGACCCCGCCTCCCTCAAGGGAGGTCACGGGGTCCCCGAAATCTGCGGCCGGGCGGCGGACCGATCCTACGTCGCTTCCCGCTGGTCGGTTCCCTCTGGGTCCGACGCGCTCTCCCGACCACCGAGCCTGGCCTCCAGGTCGCTGACGCGCTCCTGGAGCCGCTCGACGGCCTCGCTCAGCGTGTCGAATTCCCGCTGGCTGACGAAATCCAACCGCTCCCGCGCCCCCCCGGCCGCCTCCTGCGCCTTGTGGAGGGCGTTCTTCATGACCTCCTTGGCGCGCTCGGAGGACAGGTCGCCGCGCTCACGGGCTTCGTTGATCGTCTCTTCCAGCGCGTCCTTGAACGCGGAAAGGACCCCGATTCCCTGCCGGATCCCGTCGGACACCTTGGCTCGGGCACTCTTCTTGTCCTCGGTCATGGTCCACCCTTCCGGTGTCACTCGATACGTGGCGCGCCGACGGCGCGTTCCAGCCTCCCTCTACGTCCGCCGCCGTGGCAAGGTTCAAACCACACCACCGGCGTCAGTCGACCCGCTCCACCCGGGCGCCCAGGGCGCACAGGCGCTCGTCGATACGTTCGTACCCCCGCTCGATCTGACGGATGTTCTTGATACGGCTCGTCCCCTCGGCCCCGAGCGCCGCGATCAGCAGCGCCATCCCCGCACGGATGTCCGGGCTCTCGACGACGCCCCCCGTGAGTCGGGTGGGCCCGACGACCACCGCCCGGTGGGGGTCGCACAGGATGATGGACGCCCCCAGCCCCACCAACTTGTCCGTGAAGTACATCCGGGACTCGAACATCTTCTCGTGGATCAATACGGTCCCGCGGCATTGCGTCGCCGTGACGAGCGCGATGGACGTGAGGTCTGCGGGGAACGCGGGCCACGGCCCGTCGTCGATCTTGGGGACGTGCCCGAACGCCTCCTGTCGGATCACGTGCTCCGCGGCTCCGTGCACCCTGAGATCCGCTCCGTCGGGGGTGCAGGTCACCCCCAGCCGCCGGAAGCCGATCAGCGTGGAATCCAGATGATCGAGAGGCGCGTTCTCGATCACGATGTCGCTCCCTGTCACCGCGGCGAGTCCGATGAAGGAGCCGGTTTCTATGTGGTCGGCGCCGATCCGGTACCGCGCGCCCTTCAGCTCCCGGACCCCCTCGATCTCCAGGATGTGCGTCCCGATGCCGTCGATCCGCGCACCCATCGCGACGAGCATCCGACAGAGATCCTGCACGTGGGGCTCCGCGGCAGCATTGCGGATCCGTGTGACCCCGCTCGCGCGCACCGACGCCATGACGGCGTTCTCGGTCCCGGTCACCGACGGCTCATCAAGGAAGACATCGGCACCTTTGAGCGCACGCGCCCGGATCGTGAAGCCGCCGTTCAGCGTCACCTCCGCACCCAGGGCCTCGAAGGCGAGGAAGTGCGTGTCCATCCGACGACGTCCGATGACGTCACCACCCGGGGGCGGCAGCTCCACATGACCGAAGCGCGCCAACAACGGCCCCGCCAACAGCAGCGAGGCTCGGATGCGCTCCGCCAGCCCGCGGTCGATCGTATCCACCTCGATGCCCCGCGGGTCCACCGTGACTTCGTTGTCGTCGTCCCAGGTCACCTCCGCACCCAGCGACACGACGATCTCGAGGAAGGTCTCCACGTCACGGATGCGGGGCACGTTCTCCAGCGTGACCGGCTCGGTCGCGAGCACGGTCGCAGCCAGGCAGGGAAGCGCGGCGTTCTTGTTGCCTGCCGGGCGGATCCGGCCGGACAACCGGTGTCCGCCCTCGACCAGGAAGGTCGCCATGCGAGCCTTGTCGGCGGGATGATCCCGAGGTTGGGCCGGTGAGGCGAGCGTCTCGGTCGTACTCCCGGCCATGGGTCCCCGAAGATATTCCGATTCCACCTCGAGCAGCAACCGATCTGTTGGGGGGCTCCCCGACCGCCCCGACCCGCCTGCGCCCTCTCCCCCGGTGCACGGGCCCCGCGCCGAAGGCCGACCGAACCGTTCCGCCGTCGACGCGATGCGCGTCGCATGCCGGGCACCTTCCGGCGACCTTGACCCCCCCAGGAGCCGGATCTACAATCGCGACAGCGGCTCCCCCCACGCCCCGGCTCCCCATGCGCCTACGAGAGTTCCTTCGCGACGACTTCGTCCTCCTCCGCCTGGAGTCCGCGGGCGTGCGAGGCGTGGTCCATGAGGTCTCCACCCGCGCCGGAGAGGCAGGCGTCGGACCGGGCGACGTCATCGAGGAGAAGCTGATGGAGCGCGAGCGGCTCCATCCCACGGTCATGGGAGCGGGGCTGGCCATTCCGCACGCCACGGTGCCGGGGCTGGAGGCGCCGGTCATCGGCGTGGCGCTGGCCGGAAACGAGCCCATCGCTTTCGGCGGCGGCGAGCAGGATCCGGTGCGCGTCTTCTTCGTGCTGCTCTCTCCTCCGGGGCTGGAGCGCGAGCACGTGAAGCTGCTCGCGAGGATCTGCAGGTTGGTGCGCCACGAGGGCTTCATCGACAGCCTGGAGGCGGCTCCCGACGAGCGGAAAGTCATCGAGATCATCCAGTCGGTCGACGCTCAGCACGTATGACCGCGCCGCCGATGCGGCTTCTCGTGGCGGTCATCAACGACCCGGAGAAGCTCGACGAGATCCTCTCCGGCTTTCTGGAGATCGGGGTGACGGGGGCGACGATCCTGAACAGCGAAGGCATGGGCCGGCTCCTTTCCCACGACATCCCGATCTTCGCCGGCCTGCAGACCTTGATCTCCGGCTCGAGACCCCAGAACCGTACGATCTTCAGCGTGGTGCCAGACGATCTCGTGGATTCGGCCGTCGAACTGCTGCAGGAGATCTGCGGGAACCTCACCGCTCCGGCCACCGGGATCGTCTTCGTGCTCCCGGTCGACAGGGTGGTGGGGCTCGCGCCGGAGCTGGGGGACGCGGAAAGTCCGATCTGAGGTCGGCGGCCCTCTCATGGACCCTCTCGTCGGCACCCTCGTCCTCATCTTCCTGGCGCTGCTGGGGGCCCGCTTCTCCTTCTCGACGGAGCGCGTTCCTCCGGGGCCGCGGCTGTTCTTCCGGACCGGGATCCACTTCCTGTTCCTCGGCTTCCTCCTGGGACCCTCGGGCGTCGGCCTGCTGTCCGCCGAGGCCACGTCCGAGCTGTCACCCTTCCTCGCACTCGGCCTGGGGTGGGTCGGCTTCCATTTCGGGCTCCAGCTGGACCGCGGAAGCCTCCGCCGGTTCCCACCGGCCTATCACGCCGTCGCCTACGGACAGGCGTTCCTCACTTTCGGCATCTTCCTGGCCGGAGCGTACCTCGTGCTGGCCGCGCTGGGGCTGGCCGGGGAGGTTTCCCCGCTCCTCGTCCTGGGAGCGGCGGCCACGGCGTCGGTTACGACGCCCGCCGGAATCGCCATGGTCTCCTCGAACTTTCTCGTGCGTGGGAACGTGCGCGACCTGCTCTTCTTCACGGCGTCGCTGGATGCGTGGGTCGGCATCGCGGCGCTGCAGGTAGTCTACGCGCTCTTCCGCCCCGAGCTACCGGGGGTGATGGGCGGTGCGGGTCAGCTCGCGCTGGTGGGTGCGGCGGCTGGTCTCGGCATGGTGATGGCGATCGTCTTCCTCTGGCTCGTGCGGCGCCGGCCCGCGGGAGAGGAGCTGGTCCTCTTCGTGTTGGGGATCTGCGCGTTCGCTGCCGGCGCCGCCCTCCAGTGGGGGCTGTCGCCGCTGTTCGTGTCCGTCACGATGGGGGCGGTTGTCGCGAACTTCGGGCGGGAGCGCCAGCGCGTGTTCACGCTGCTCCAGAAGTGGGAGAAGCCCGTCTACCTCACCTTCCTCCTGCTGGCCGGGGCCCTCCTGGGCACCCCCACCGTCGCCGTGGCCCTTCTCGCCGTCGGGTACGCGCTTCTGCGGGCGCTGGCCAAGGGGCTCGGTACCGCCGCCCTGGTCGCGACCATCCCCCTCGGCTTCGCCGTGCCGCGGCGCCTCGGTCTCGGGCTCGTGCCCCAGGGAGGGATCTCCCTCGCCATGGCGGTCTCGGGCGTGCTGATGTATCCCGGTCTGACCGTGCGCGGAGGCGGTGCCGAGGCGACCCTCTTCACGATCATCGTCATCGGCGTGATGCTCTCCGAGCTCGCCGGCCCCCTGCTCACGGTTCGGCTGCTGCGCCGCGCCGGCGAGATCTCGCCGCGCGTGGAAGAGGCCCTGGCCGAGGGAGACGAGAGGAAGGCGGAGCGCGAGGCGATCCGCCACACCACCCCCCCCAGCCGCAAGACGGCGGACGATTCGTGAGCCCGGGAGCGCGAGGATGCGGTGCGACACGGTTGGCGGTCGCCGGGGCGATACGAGCCGCGCACGACTTTTCATCGCCAGCCGGCCCCGGTTACACTTTTGCATGGAACTTCTCCCTCTGACCGTCCTCCAGGCCATGGCCGCCGACACGGTCGTCACCGTCCAGGTGCGGGGCGCGGTGGCGGCGGCGTCGGACGTCGCCGTGCTGGTCGGTGCCCTCGCCATCGCGGTCCTCGCCGTGGCCATGGTGCGCGTGCTCGTGCAGGTCCGTGGGACGATCGAGGAGATCCGGGGCGCCGTCCGGCAGAACCTGGGGCCTGTCTCCGACCGGGCCCGGGGGATCTCCGACAACGTCGAGTTCATCACGAGCGCGCTCCGCACGGACGTCGTGCGCCTGACGGACTCCGTGAGGGCCCTCACCGATCGTCTCCACCAGGCCTCCGACCGCATGGAGGAGCGCATCGAGGAGTTCAACGCGCTGATGGAGGTCGTACAGGCGGAGGCCGAGGACATCTTCCTCGACACGGCGGCGACGGTTCGCGGCGTGCGGGAGGGGGTCCGCGAGGGAACCCGGACGATCGGCCGGCCGCGCGGGGACGCGGCGCCCTCCGCCGAGCCGGAGGGGCCTCGGGTGCAACCGGCGACGACGGCGGAGTCCGGAGACGAAGCGGCGGAGGCCGAGCCCCGGGCCGCGGGTCCCGGTAGTCCCGTGCGCTAGCGCGCGTGTGAGCACGTTCCTGGGGGCGCTGCTCGTCGCCGGAGGCTGGCTTCTCCTGGTCCCCCAACCCGCCCTCGCGTGGGGACCGGCCACCCACATCGCCATGGGCGAGGCCTTGCTGGGCGCGCTGTACCTGGTGCCCCCGGCGATCCGCGCCGTCCTCGAGTTCCACCCCCTGCACTTCCTGTACGGCTCGATCGCCGCCGACATCTCCCTGGCGAAGAAGTACGTCCCGGAGGGCCGACACTGCCACAGCTGGGAGGTGGGCGAGGAGATCCTGGCCGCAGCCGACTCGGAGGCGTTGCGCGCGGTGGGGTACGGGTACCTGGCGCACCTCGCGGCCGACACCCTCGCGCACAACGTCTTCGTGCCCCGGCAGCTCCTGCTCACCAGCACCACCCGTGCCCTGGGCCATACGTACTGGGAACATCGCATGGACATGCACGTGGGCGAGGAGTTCCTGGGCAAGGCCCGTCACCTGGTCATGGAGAACGACCACTCGGACGCCGATGCGCTGTTCGACGACGTGCTCAGCCGGACGATCTTCAGCTTCCGGACGAACCGGCGGATCTTCCGCGGGATGATCCGCTTCCAGGGGCACGACCGGTGGCAGCGCATCTTCGAGCGTGTCCTCGCGAGCTCGCGCTTCGACCTGCCGGACGCGACGGTTGACGGTTACTTCTCCGAGGCGTTCGACCAGGTGGTCGGGTATCTGGTCGACCGGTCCGGCTCCCACGCGGGTGCCCTCGACCCGGTGGGGGAGCTCAACCTGCGGCTGGCGAAGAAGATCCGGCGTCTGGCCCTGGCGGACAGGACGGCGGACCATCCCGAGGTCCTGATGGAGATGGCGGACGAGTTCTTCCCGCTCCCCTCCCGCCCGCTGCGCTTCTGGCCCCGCCTCGAGGATACCGGTTTCTCCGAGGGGATCACGACACGCAAGAAGCTGTCGCGCGGGTCCCGCCGGTAGGCGTCGCGAACCTCACGCACCCTCGGCACCTTCCACATCCTCCCGTGGTCCGGCCACCGACCAGGCCCGCTCGACGGCATCCCTGAACGACCCCAGGACGTTGTCCTCGCCGAACCGCTCCAGGGCGCCGGACCTGACCAGGACCATCATGGGTTGCGCCCGCACGCCGGACAGGAGCAGCGTCACGCCCTGCCTCTGGAAGCGGTGGTGCACCTCCTCGAGGGCGCGCAGCCCCGTGGCGTCCATGGCGAAGACGTCGCGCATACGCAGGATCACCACGCGCGGCTGCCTCTGGATCTCCGCCAGCGCCTCGCTGAAGCGTTGCGCCGCGCCGAAGAAGAACGAGCCCGCGATCTCGAAGACCTCGGTCCCCGCGGGTAACGTCACGTCGGGGTTCTCCGCCTCGAATCCAAGGCGCTCGGCCTGGCCGAGCTGGTCGGTGACCGCACGCACCTCGCTCACCTCGGCCATGCGGCGCATGAAGAGGAGCGCGGCGAGGACGACCCCGACCTGGATCGCCACGGTGAGGTCGACCAGTACCGTGAGCGCGAAGGTGCTGAGCAGCACCATGACGTCGCTCCGGGGCCCGCGCAGCAGGCCCAGAAAGAGGCGCCACTCACTCATGTTGTAGGCGACCACCAGCAGGATTCCGGCGAGCGTCGCCATCGGAACGAGCGCCACCCATCGGCCGAGAAGCGACAGGACCAGGAGGACGGTGAGCGCGTGCACGATGCCAGCCACCGGCGTCCGCCCCCCGTTCTTGACGTTCGTGGCCGTTCGGGCGATCGCGCCGGTCGCGGGGATGCCGCCGAAGAGGGGGGACGCCAGGTTCGCGACGCCCTGCGCGACGAGCTCCGCGTTGGACCGATGCTTGCGGCCGGTCATCCCGTCCGCCACCACCGCGCTCAACAACGACTCGATGCCCGCCAGGAGGGCGATCGACAGCGCCGGTGAGAAGAGCTGGGGCACGAGCGACAAATCGACGTGGGGCAGGCGGGGCATCGGGAGGGACGAGGGGATGGCTCCGAAGCGCGACCCGATCGTCTCGACCGGGAGGTGGAGCGTGCCGGCCGCCAGCGACGTGACCAGGAGAGCAACCAGGGGCCCCGGGATGCGCGAGCGCACACGGGCCCAGAGAAGGACCACCGCGACGGTGAGCCCACACAGGCCGACGGCCCACGGGTTCGTCGTCCCGAGGCCCTCCCCGTAGACGATCACCCGCTCGACGAAGTTGGCGGGGGTGCGCGTCAGCACGAGGCCCGCGCCGTCGGCGAGCTGGCCCACGCCGATGATGAGCGCGATGCCGGTCGTGAAGCCGACCGTGACCGGATAGGGGATGAAGCGGATGATCGCGCCGAGACGCGCCAGGCCCATCGCGATCAGGAGGGCGCCGGCCAGGAGGGTGGCCACGACGAGGCCATCGTAGCCGAACCGCTGGACCACGCCGAAGACGAGCACGACGAACGCGCCGGTGGGCCCACCGATCTGCACCCGACTCCCACTGAGGAGGGAGATCACGAAGCCCCCGACGATCGCCGTGTACAGCCCCTGCTCGGGCCGCACGCCCGAGGCGATGGCGAAGGCGATCGCGAGCGGAATCGCGACGACGCCCACCACGACGCCCGCCATCGCGTCGCTGAGGAGATCGTGCCGGTGATAACCCTCGCGCAGGACCGTGAGGAGCTTCGGCTCCAGGTCGGAGGCCCAGAAGGACATCGGGAGGTTCGACGGTTGTGGGTGAGGACGCCGGGCGGGCCCGCCGGACGGCGTGGCTATGGCCAGTCCTTCTCGAGGTTGGCGTAGCGCACCAGCAACCTCTTGCGACCGACGTTGTCGAAGTCCACGGTGACCTTGAGGTCACGGCCGAAGCCCGTCACCTCCACCACGGATCCCGAGCCGAACGTCTCGTGGACGACGCGCTCGCCCTTCACGTAGCGGGGCACGTCCTGGTTCATCCCCGGATCCGCGTCCCAGTCAGGCTCGTAGCGGACGGCGCCGTCGTCCCCGGCGGCACTCCGCCGGCCGCGATGCGGGGTGGATGCCGCCGCGATCCGCAGGCGGTCGCTCGTGCGCTCCTCCCGCAGCGAGTCCGGGATGGCGTCGACGAACGACGACAGCGTCCCGTAGGTGAAATCCCCCGCCCTGCGCCGCTGCCGGGCCCACGTGAGGTTGAGCTTCTCCTCGGCGCGGGTGATGCCCACGTAGAAGAGGCGCCGTTCCTCCTCGAGGGTCGCCGGGTCGTCGTAGGCACGGCTCAGCGGGAAGAGGCCGTCCTCGAGTCCCGCGATGTAGACCGCCGGGAACTCGAGCCCCTTCGCGTTGTGCAGCGTCATGAGGGTCACGGAGTCGGCGTCCGGATCCAGCGTGTCCACATCCGCCACGAGCGCGACCTGCTGGAGGAAGAGGTCGAGCTCCGTGAAGGTGTCCAGGTCCTCACCCTCCTCGGCGTCCACCACATCCGCGTCGAAGTCCAGGGCGCCCGCGATGAGCTCCGCGACATTGCGGGCGCGGTCCTCGCCCTCCGGGCCCTCGTTCATCAGATGCCGGCCGAGATCGAGCTCCTCGACCAGCTCCTCGAGTAGCTCGCCCACCCGAGCCTGCGTCGCCCTCAGCGAGTACTTCCGGATGAGTGCCGCGAAGGACGCGAACCCCCGCATGCCCCCGGCCGGCACATCGGGGGCCTCGCCCGCACGCTCCGCGGCCTCGAGGAGCGTGAGGCCCGTGGCGGTAGCCCACTCCGTGAGACGCTCCTGCGAGGCCAGTCCGATTCCACGCCGCGGGTAGTTCACCACCCGGTCGAACGCGACGGCGTCGCGCGGGTTGGAGATCAGGCGCAGGTAGGCCAGCACGTCCTGGATCTCGCGGCGCTCGTAGAAGCGTACGCTGCCGACGACCTGGTAGGGCACGCCCTCCCGCCGGAACGCGTCCTCCAGGGCGCGGGCTTGGGCGTTGGTTCGATACAGCACCGCGAAGGAGCGATACTGCAGGCCCGGGCCGTCCTGGAAGCGGCGCTCGATGTCGCCCACGATCCAGCGCGCCTCGTCGCCCTCGTCGAAGGTCTCCACGATCGTGACCGGCTCGCCTCCGACGCGCTCCGTGCGCAGGGTCTTCCCCTTCCGGTTCACGTTCTCGGCGATGACCGAGTTGGCGGCGTCCAGGATGCGCTGAGTCGAGCGGTAGTTCCGCTCGAGTCGCACCACGCGGGCTCCCGGGAAGGTGTTCTCGAAGTCGAGGATGTTCCGGATGTCGGCGCCACGCCACCCGTAGATCGACTGGTCGTCGTCGCCCACGACCATGAGGTTCGCGTGGTCGGCGGCCAACAGCTCCAGGAAGCGGAACTGCGCGCGGTTGGTGTCCTGGTACTCGTCGACCAGCAGGAAGGCGAAGCGCTCGCGGTAGCTGGCCAGCAGCCCGGGATTCTGCTCGAACAGCTCGACCGGCTTCATGAGCAGGTCGTCGAAGTCGAAGGCGTTCTGGTCGTGCAGCGCCTGCTGATAGGGGGGGAAGACCCGGGCGACGTTGCGCACGAAGAGGTCGAACGAACCCTCGTTCTCTTGCGCGAAGCGCTCCGCCGTCACGAGCTGGTTCTTGGCGTTGCTGATCTCCGCGCGCAGCGCCTTCGGGCTCCAACGCTTCGGGTCGAGCCCGACCTGCTCCTGCACCCTTTTCACCAGGCGCAGCGACTGCTCGGCGTCGAAGATCGAGAACGTCCGGTCCCACCCCAGACGGTCCGCGTGCCTACGCAGGATACGCGCACCGACCGCGTGGAACGTGCCCACCCACATCCCCGCGGGCTCAGCGCCGAGCAGGCGCCTGATACGCTCGCGCATCTCGCCGGCGGCCTTGTTCGTGAACGTCACGGCCAGGATACGGCCCGGCGGAACCCCGTGCTCACGCACGAGGTGACAGATACGAGCGGTCAAGACGCGGGTCTTGCCGGAGCCAGCACCGGCGAGCACCAGGATCGGCCCCTCGAAGTGCTCGGTGGCCTCGCGCTGCTCGGGATTCAGGCCCTCCAGATGGGACGTCGCTTCGGAGAGGGAGGGCTCGTCAGGCATCGGCCACAGGTAGTCGGATCTGGAAGGTGGTTCCCCCGGTGCCCTCGAGAAGCTCGATCCGCCCCCGGTGGACACCTTCGACGATGCGGCGGGACAGCGCGAGGCCCACGCCCCATCCCCCCGACTTGGTGGTCACGCCCGGCTCGAAGATGCGGTCGCGGATCTCGGGATCCACCCCCGGCCCCGTGTCCCGGATGCGCAAGCTCACCTGCCCGCCGCCCACCTCGCGTGCGTAGATCGAGATGCGACCACCCCGCCCCGCCAGGGCGTCCAGAGCGTTCTTGACGACGTTCTCCAGCGCCCAGATCAGGAGGACCTCGTTGGCCTGCACCGGCGGCAGCGTGTCGGGAACGTCCACGATCAGCTCGACGCCGCGCCCCAGCCTGGGCAGGCGCGCGGCGAGGTAACGCTCGAGGTCGCGCACGATCTTGCGAAGCGACAGGCTCTCCAGCTCCGGCTCCCTCCCGATGAGCTCGAAGCGGTGGCTTATGCGCTCCAGCCGATCGAGGTCCTCCTCGATCGCCTCGGCCACGTCCGCGTCGGCGAGCGAGGCAGGGCGATCCTCGTGCGGTAGCTTCAACACCTCCAGCCACCCCTGCAGGGACGACAGGGGCGTACCAAGCTGGTGCGCCAGCTCGCGCGCCATCGACGTCCAGGCGCGCTCGCTCTCGGCCCTCCGCTGCGTGCGGATCATCAGGAACCCGACGAACACCGTGAGGAGGAGCCCGGCGGCCTGAAGCTTCGGGACCCACGCAAGACGGCGTACCTCCGGCGTGTCACCGAAGTGGAGGTGCTGCACCCTCGGGTCCCCGACCGCCGGATGGCTGACATCGAGGCGGCGGATGTAGGCCCGCATCCGCTCCTGCCCCTCCGGGGTGTCCAGGTCGACGTCGAAGGGGAGGTTCTCGGCGCTGAGGACCGTGTCTCCCGGGCCCGTGAGCACCAGCGGAACGCCCGACTCGAGGATGATCGTCTGCAGGCGGTAGAGGGCTTCGTCCGCCCGGGCCGGGTCGGGATTGGTCAGGCCGGCCTGGACCTGGGAGAAGATCTCGGTGAGCGTCTCGGCGTCGGACTGCAGGGCGCGCCACACCCGCTGCGTATAGTAGAGGTACCAGCCGAGCAGGGCCACGAACAACGTGGCGAACGCGATCGGCCAACGGATGCGAGGCATGGAGTGCCCGGACGCTGCCCGGCCGCTACGCCGGCACGCTCAGGCGGTCCATGCCCACCCAGGGCCGCACGGGCTCGGGAATCACGACGGTCCCGTCTTCCTCCTGCCAAGTCTCCAGGAGCGCGGCCACCACCCGTGGCAGCGCGAGGGCCGAGCCGTTCAGGGTGTGCACGAACTCCGGCTTCTCCCCCTGGGCGGGCCGGAAGCGGAGGTTCGCGCGCCGCGCCTGGTAGTCCGTGAACACCGAGCAGCTCGACACCTCGAGCCACTTCCCGACGCCCGGCGCCCACACCTCCAGGTCGTATGTCATCGCGCTGCTGAAGCCGAGGTCGCCGGTGGCGAGCACCACCCTCCGGTAGTGCAGGCCGAGGCGCTCGAGGAGGACCTCGGCTTCGCGTGTGAGCTCGTCCAGAGCCTCCCGGCTGCGGTCCGGCGTCTCGTAGCGCACCAACTCCACCTTGTCGAACTGGTGCACGCGCAGCAGCCCACGCGTGTCTTTTCCTGCGGCGCCCGCCTCCCTGCGGAAGCACGGCGAATACGCCGTGTACTTCACCGGGAGATCGGCCGCGGTGAGCAGCTCGTCCCGGTGGAGGTTCGTGACCGGCACCTCGGCGGTCGGGATGAGCCAGAGGTCGTCGCGCTCGGTCTGATACGACTCGTCGGCGAACTTGGGAAGCTGCCCCGTGCCCGTGAGCGTGTCGCGCGTGACCAGATACGGCACACGCAGCTCCTGGTATCCGTGCTCCGTGGTGTGCACGTCCAGGAACCAGTCGATCAGGCCCCGCTGGAGCCTGGCGCCGCCCCCGCGCAGCACCGGAAAGCCCGAGCCGCTGATCTTGGAGCCCCTCGGAAGGTCGAGGATCCCGAGGGCCTCTCCGAGCTCCCAGTGCGGCTTCGCCTCGAAGGCGAAGGCGCGCGGCTCCCCCCAGGTGGCCACGACCCGGTTGGCCTCCTCGCCGCCCTCGGGCACCTCGTCGAGGGGAAGGTTCGGCACCGACAGCAGGATCTCCTCGACCCGGGCCTCGTTCGCCCGCACCGCCTCGTCGAGCTCGGCGATCCGATCGCCCAGGGCGCGCATCGCGCCGATCAGCTCCTGGGCGTCGCCTCCGGACCGCTTGATCTCGCCGATCTGCTTCGACGCCTCGTTACGTCGCGCTTTCAACTCGTTCACTTCGCCGATGGCCGCGCGGCGGGCCTCGTCGAGGGAGCCCACCTCGTCCACGACGGCGGGAAGCTCGGGGTCGCCGCGGCGCGCGAGGGCCCGCTTCAACTCCTCGGGCTCGTGGCGGAACCTCCGGATGTCGAGCATGTCGGGTCCGGGAGGAGGATCAGTTCTTGGGGACGAGCGCCCGGTCGTTGCATACCGGGCTCGAGTCGAAGACGAAGCGCAGCGTGCCCTGCGCCGCGTCGATCTCCACGGGCGCGAGCTTCGCGTAATAGACGCAGTACGTGCCGAAGCTGCCCACGCTCTGATTGGTCCGGATCACGTAGACCGTGCCCATCTGGACGGGCACGGGCTGCACGGCGGAGTACAGGGTCGTGTCCGCCGGGGCTTCCACCACCTCGTCGAACGACATGCCCGGGAGCGCCGCGACCCGCGCCTTGCCGGGCACGTTCAGGGCACCGGGAGGGAGGAGCACGATCGCGCCGTCCTGCGTCCCCACGGCGACGTCCCAGTTGCCCGTCGAGCTGGCGCGCTCGACCAGGACGGGAACGCGGTTGTAGAAGTTGAACCCCGAAGGCAGGCCGAGCTCCGGCCGCGCCAGCGAGTACAGCGTGACCGTGTCCGGGGAGATCGACCACTTGATGGCGAAGGGATCGCTTCCGCACGCGGCCCATGCGACGGTGGCGAGCGCGAGCGCCACGGGCAAGGCGCGGCTCCGGACGCGGAGCGCCGTCGGCGTGCGGGTTCCAGGACTCATCGGGCGTCGGGACTCCGAGGGTGGTGCGGCGTTCGACGTGAGCGGGGGAAGTTGCCTGAGGGCGAAGGGGGGTGTCAACCCCGAAAAGCCCCGTCGTTGCTTGACTTAACCCCGGAAGCCAGGTAGGTTCCCCGCCCGTTGCGCAGCGCCTCCCGTACCCGGGGGAGGCCCGAGCCGTCCCAGTCGAGGTCCGATGGTCGCCGAGTCCATCCTTTCCCTGCGCCGACGGATCCTCGTCGCCGACGACGAGCCTCACATCCGTCGGATCCTCGCGGCCCTGCTCTCCAACGCCTCGTTCGAAGTCGTGGAGGCCTACGACGGGGAGGAGGCGATTCGGCACATCGAGTCGGGAGAGCAGATCGACGGGTTCATCCTGGACCTGATGATGCCACGGGCCACGGGGCTCGAAGTGCTGGCGCGGGTCCGCAACCACGCGGTCCACCGCCACGCGCCGGTGATCATCCTCACGGCGAAGGGCCAGGACACCGATCGGGAGGCCGCACTGGCCGCCGGCGCCGACGACTTCCTCACGAAGCCGTTCAGCCCCAAGAAGCTCTTGTCCCGCATCCAGGAGATCGTCGCTGAGCGCTGACGCCGGACTCTGGATCACGGTTCTGGCCGGCGGGATCGGGTCCCGCTTCTGGCCGGTGAGCACCCGTTCGCGCCCGAAGCAGCTCCTTCCGCTCGCGGGCGACAATCCGCTCATCACCGACACGGTCGAGCGGGCACGCACCCTGGTCGACGACGCGCACATCCGCATCCTCGCGGGCGAGCACCTGGTGGAGGCCTTCCGGGCAGCCCTCCCGGACCTTTCGGACGAGGCCTATCTGGTGGAGCCACAGGCGCGCGGCACCTGCCCGGTGCTGGCGTGGGCCGCCTGGGAGATCGCTCGCCTCGACCCCGGAGCCGTGCTGGTGTCCCTCCACGCGGACCACCTGATCCGTCCGCTGTCCGCGTTCCAGGACACGGTGCGGACCGCCGTTCGGCTCGCGGACACCGAGAACCTGCTGCTGACGGTCGGTGTGCGGCCGGACCGCGTCGAGACGGGGTTCGGACACATCCAGCAGGGGGAGTCGCTCCCCTCGCCGGGACCGCAGCGTGCGTTCCGCGTGCGGGCGTTCCACGAGAAGCCGGACGCCGCCACGGCCCGGCGCTACGTCGACGACGGCTACCTCTGGAACTCCGGGATCTTCGTCTGGAAGGCGGCCACATTCCTCGAGGAGGTCGAGCGTCACGCCCCGGAGGTCGCGGAGCACCTCCCGCTTCTCGCCGCGGGGGACCCGGAGGCCTTCTTCCGGAGCGTGCCCGTCTGCGTCGTCGACACGGCGATCATGGAGCGCAGCGACCGGGTCGCGTGCGTCGAAGCTTCGTTCGAGTGGGACGACGTGGGCAGTTGGGAGGCCCTGGCGCGCACACGCTCCGCCGACGCCGCCGGCAACGTCGTCGTGGGAGACGGAAGCGTCGTCGAGGGGAACGGGAACGTCGTGTTCGCGGAGGGCGGTCGGGTGGTGGTGTTCGGCATGCACGACACGGTCGTCGTACAGAGTGGTGGCCGGACGCTGGTGCTCCCTCGCGCCCGTGCCGCGGACCTGAAGTCGCTCCTGCGCACCCTCGGGGAAGCCACATGAACGCGACGGTCCGCTTCTACCTCTTCGACGACGCGCGGGCCCGCGGGTGGGCGCCCTTCACGCTCACGCGTCCGGTGGGGGAGCTCCGCTTCGGATGCCTCACGCAGCGGGAGCGGGCGGAGCGGCTGCTCGCCGCCCGCTGCAGCGGGCACCTGTCGCGGAGCGCCCTGGTGGGCTTCGACGAGCCGGATGCGGCTCCGGTCGTGGACCCCTCGTCCGTCGATGCGGAGGCGACGCGTGTCCTCCTTTCCAGCCGTTCCGTCCCCGACGGGCTGGAGCTCGGTGGACGCCTCGATGCCGCGCGATTGACGATCGGAGGCACGACCGTGGGGTGGGTGATCCCGGCGGGCGCCTCCCTCCCCGCGGAAGCGACGATCCTCGACCCAACCCGGGACACGGACGGCCCGGCCATCGAGGTGGGCGGGAGGGTCCTGGGCGGTCCCTGGGACCTGGTAGCGGGAACGCCGGCCCGCATCGCCGGGGACGTGACCGAGCTCTTCGCCGACGACCACGCGCCCGACGGGGTGGTCCGGATCGGGCGGGGCGTGCTCTCCCTCGGCGAAGGAGCCGAGGTGGAGCCGGGTGTGATCGTGGACACGCGGCACGGGCCCGTGCGCCTGGAGGACGGCGCGCGCGTCGAAGGGCCCGCCCGCCTGGTTGGTCCGCTCTGGATCGGGCGGGACTCGGTCGTCTTCGGAGGAGGGGTGGGGAAGTCGTCCATCGGTCCCGTCTGCAAGGTGCGCGGCGAGATCGCCGACTCGGTCCTGCTCGGATTCGTGAACAAGGCCCACGACGGACATCTCGGGCACGCGATGCTCGGGCGTTGGGTCAACCTCGGGGCCGGCACGATCAACTCCGACCTGAAGAACAACTACCGGACGGTGCGCGTGTGGACGCCGGGCGGCGAGGAGGACACGGACCTGGTCAAGGTCGGGTGCTTCCTCGGCGACCACGTGAAGACCGGCATCGGCACGATGCTCAACACGGGCGCGGTGATCGGCGCGGGCAGCAACGTGTTCGGAGGGCTGATGCCGCCGAGCGTCGTACCCCCCTTTTCGTGGGGAGCGGGGCGCGACCTGACGGAGTACCGCTTCGACAAGTTCATCGAGACGGCGGAAGCCGCCATGGCGCGCCGCGACGAGGCGCTCACCCCGGGGATGCGTCGGGTCCTCGCCCAGGCGTGGGCGTCCACCCGCGCGCGGCGGTCCGCCGGATGAGGGATCTCGCTTCACGATGAGGGTCGCCGTGCTCGGGAGCGGGAGCGCCGGCAACGCCACGCTGGTCCGGGCCGGCAACACGCGACTCCTCGTGGACGCGGGGTTCAGCGCACGCGATCTGGCCAGGCGTCTCCGGCTCCTGGGCGTCGAGCCGGAGCAGGTGGCGGCCATCGTCGTGACCCACGACCACGGCGACCACACGCGCGGGATGGGGGTGTTCGCGCGCCGTCACGGAACGCCTCTCCACATGACCGAGCGGACGCGTGACGCCTGCAACAAGCTCCTGAGGGGAGGCGAGGACGTCCGGCTCTACCGTCCGGGCCGGCCCTTCACGGTGGGGGACGCCCGCGTCGAGCCGTTCCTCACCGTCCACGACGCGGCCGACCCGGTCGGGGTCGCCGTGGTGGACGAATGCACGGGCCTGCGCATGGGCGTGGCCACCGACCTCGGCCGACCCACCGCGCAGATCCGCCACGCGCTGGGCGGCTGCGACCTCCTGATCCTGGAAGCGAACCACGACGAGGTCCTGCTCCAAACGAGCGCGTATCCCTGGTCCGTGAAGCGACGCATCGCGTCGAGCCACGGGCATCTCTCCAACCAGGCGGCCGCCCAGTTCGTAACGGAGCTCCTGCACCCCCGACTGGCGGGCGTGATCCTCGCGCACCTCTCGAACGAGTGCAACCGGCCCGAGCTGGCCCGGCAGGTCGTGGGGAGGGCCCTCGCGAAGGTCGGGTGGAAGGGCCACCTGGACGTGGCGCACCAGGACCGGCCGACCGGGTGGTTGGACGTGGAGGAGCTGCGGCTGCGGGCCGGCCCGAGCCAGCTGAGCTTCCTTTAGGAGCGAACGGGAGCGGGGGGCGGCGCGCGCCCCGCGAGTCAGCCGCTCGGCCGATGGTCTTCCGCCATCCTCAGACCCCCTCCGCTCGCCTCGCTCTGCCGCTACGCGCGGCAGAGCTTCCCTGCGGGGCGCGCGCCGCCCCCCGTTCCCGCAGCTCGGGTCGCGTCGCCGTCCGCCCGCAACTCGTTTGAG
>CAZPZU010000040.1:0-43867 GCA_964591135.1 uncultured Gemmatimonadaceae bacterium
CTGTACATCCTGGACGAGCCGACGACGGGTCTGCACTTCGAGGACGTGCGCGTGCTCCTGGAGGTGCTCCAACGCCTGGTGGAGATCGGCAACACGGTCGTGGTCATCGAGCACAACCTGCACGTGGTCAAGACCGCCGACTGGATCATCGACCTCGGCCCGGAGGGGGGAGGCGGCGGTGGGCGGATCGTGGTGGAGGGAACGCCGGAGGAGGTTGCCGCGTACGCTGAATCGTACACGGGGCAACACCTCGCGCCGCTCCTGGCACGCGACTAGTTTCAACGATCGGGTTTCCCGCGCGGGAAACCGCTTTTCCGGTGGGGTCGTAGGGTCCGGCGTAACGACACGAGGACCGCTTCCGCCCCGCGGAGGCCCAGAGAACGGAGACGGTCATGGTTACCCGAGAAGATCTCGAGAGCTTCTTCATCCGCATGGATGTGGAATACGAGGAGGTCGACAAAGGCATGTGGCTGGTACGGGGACGCAACAGCGGGCTCCCCATGGTGGTCCACCACGCCGATGCGCTCCTGTTGATCCGCATGAAGCTCATGGATCTCCCCGACATCGGGGACGGCGCCCTCGCGCTGTACCGGACGCTGCTCGAGCTGAACGCCTCCGACGTGGTGCACGGTGCCTACGGGCTGGAGGAGAACGAGCTGATCCTGAGCGATACGCTCGAGCTCGAGACGTTGGATTTCCTGGAGCTGCAGGCATCGATCGAGTCGATGGAGCTGGCCGCGACGGGACACATGGAACGCATCCGCTTGCTGGCGGGCGCAGAGGCGGAGGGCTGAACGAAATGGGCATCTTTACCAAGCTGTCCACGGTGATCAAGTCGAACATCAACGACCTCATCTCCCGGGCCGAGAATCCCGAGAAGATGCTGAACCAGATCATCCTGGACATGCGGGACCAGCTCGCGAAGGCGAAGCGGGAGGTGGCAGCGGCCATCGCCGACGAGCGCAAGCTCAAGTCCCAGGTCGAGGAGGAGGGAAAGCAGTCCCGGGACTGGGAGCACCGCGCGATGCTCGCGGTGCGCGAGGGCCGCGACGACCTGGCCAAGCAGGCGCTCATCCGCCATCAGGAGCACATGGAGCGGGTGCAGGTGCTGCAGCAGACGTGGCAGGCGCAGGCCGCCGAGACGGAGAAGCTCAAGGGCTCGCTCCGGCAGCTCAACGACAAGATCGAGGAGGCGAAGCGCAAGCGGAACCTGCTGATCGCGAAGCAGAAGCGCGCACAGGCCCAGCGGCGGATCCACGACACCATGTCCGGCCTGTCCGATAGCTCGGCCTTCGAGGCCTTCAACCGGATGGCGGAGAAGATCGAGGAGGACGAGCGCAGGAACCTGGCCCAGGCGGAAGTCACGGAAGCGCTGGTGGGCGATACGCTGGAGACCGAGTTCGTGCGACTCGAGGCGGGCACCGGTGGGGGTGGGGCGGACGTCGAGGCGAGGCTGTCGGCGCTCAAACAGCAGATGGGTCTGCTTCCCGCCGCGTCTTCCACCGGGGAGGAGGCCAAGCAGCTCGCCCCCGGCGACGAGGAGGCCGAAGGTGGAGACCAGCCGGCAGACGAGAAGGTGCGCGACGCCGAGGTGGAGGAGGTCTCCGAGGAGGAGGCGCAGCACATCCCGGAGGCACAACTCATCGAGGAGTTCGACAGGCTCGGCGACAAGCCGGCGGACTGAGGCGCCCCATGAGCACCGTGTACCTGAACGGCGAGTACATCCCGAAGGACGAAGCGAAGATCTCGGTGGACGACCGCGGCTTCCTGTTCGCCGACGGCGTCTACGAGGTCACGCCCTTCTACGAGGGCGTGCCCTTCTACCTGGACCGGCACATGGCGCGGCTGCGCCGGGGCCTCGCCTGGATGCGGATCGACTACGACGTCGATCAGCTCGACGAGATCCACCGGCAGCTCCTGATCCGGAACGGTGTGGACGGCGCCGAGACCTCGATCGTCTACCTGCAGATCACGAGGGGCGTGGCGCCCCGCTCGCATCCGTTCCCTACGACGCCGGTCCCGCCGACCGTCTACTGCTTCGCCAAGGCGTGGCAGCGCCCTTCGGCCGAGGACTTCGAGCGGGGGTTCAGGGCGGTCACGATTCCCGATCGGCGGTGGGCGCGCGTCGACATCAAGACCATCGCCCTCCTGCCCAACGTGCTGGCCTACCAGGCCGCCGTGGACGCCGGCGTGACCGACGCGATCCAGGTGCGCGACGGCGTCGCCCTGGAAGGGGCGCACAACAACCTCTTCGGGGTGTTCGACGGGACGGTCGTGACGCATCCCGCCACCAACGTGATCCTGCCCGGCATCACCCGTGGCGTGGTGCTCGAGCTGGCCCGGGAGAACGGGGTGCCCGTCGACGAGCGCCCGATCCTGGTGGAGGAGCTGGCCGACGCGGATGAGCTCTTCTTCACGGGCACGACCTCGGAGGTCCGACCGACCACGCAGGTGGACGGCCGCCCCGTGGGCGACGGCCGGGTGGGCCCGGTGACGCGTGCGCTGGCCAAGGGCTTCGCGAGGCACGTCGAGCGGGTGAAGGAGGGGATGCGGTCCGAAGCGGTGTGAGGCTACGGGCGGTGGTCCGGGCCGCAGGCCGGGTCGTGGTGCTCGCGCCGGCCCTGCTCACGGCCGGTTGCTGGCATTCCACGAAGCCCGGGGTGTCCGGCCTCGTGGACCTCACGCCCAGCCCCGCCGCCGACGCCGTGCGCCTGACCTACCTCGGCGTGGGCGGGTGGATCATGCAGCGCGGCGCGTCCCAGGTGCTCGCGGCGCCGTTGTTCTCCAACCCCTCCTTCGTGCGCACCGGCCTGGCCCCGATCCACTCGGACACCGCGGTCGTGAACCGGCACATGGCCGCGTACGACGTCTCGGACGCCCGTGCGATCCTCGTCGGCCACGCGCACTACGACCACCTCATGGACCTGCCGCAGGTGGCGCGCCGGTGGGCGCCACGGGCGGTCATCCTCGGCAGCCGCACGACCCGGTTCACGCTCGGCACGTGGAGCGGCGTGACCGGCCGTGTCATCGAGATCGACGGACTCGCCGGGGATGTGGACCACCCCGGCTCGTGGATCCGGGTGGGGCCCGGCGTGCGGGTGATGCCACTCCTCTCGGACCACGCCCCCCACTTCGAGGGCTACGAGCTCTATCAGGGAGAGCGCGACCACCCCCTTGAGGAGGAGCCCGGCTCGGCGTCGGAATGGCTGGACGGGCCGACGTACGCCTTCTTGGTGGACTTCCTCGACCCGGACGGGTCCGTGGCGTTCCGCATTTACTACCAGGACGCGGTGGCCGCGCCCCCGCGAGGCCTGGCGCCCGAGAAGCTCATGGACGAGCGGCCGGTGGACGTCGCCATCCTCGTGCCGGCCACCTTCGACCAGGTGGATTGGGACCCCGAGGCGTTCGTGCTGAACCTGCGCCCGCGCTGGGTGCTCCTCGGCCACTGGGAGAACTTCTTCGTGCCGCCCGAGAAGCCCACCCGCTCGATCATGCTCACCGACCTCGGGCACTTCCAGGACCGCCTCGCCCGGGTGTTCGACGGCGAGAGCTGGCTGCCCGACCTCGGCACGGAGTTCCGTTTCCCGGTCCGGTAGGGTGTGGATCCCCCTCCCTCTTGCAGTAAACCCTGCAGTGCAGTAGATATCGTCCGATCCTGACTACTACAATGCAGGGGATATCATGGGCCGAGCCCTGGGTGAATTCGAGCAGCTCGTTCTCCTCGCGCTGGTGGAGCTCGGCGAGGACGCGTACGGCGCCGCCATCGGGCGGGTCATCGAGGAGCGTACGGGGCGGGCGGTGTCGGCGGGTGCCGTGTACACCGCGCTGGACCGCCTGGAGAGCCGTGGGCTGGTGAGCTCCGGCGTGGGCGAGCCCACGCCCGAGCGGGGAGGGCGCCGGAAGAAGTTCTACGTTCTCGAGCCCGCGGGTGCCCTGGAGCTCCAGCGCGCCGTGGAGGTGCTCCAGGCCATGGCGGAGGGGCTCCTGCCCCGTCTCAAGGAGATGGCGGGTGAAGGCGGGCGATGACGTGAAGGGCACCGTCCCGCGCCTGGACCGTGTCCTCCTGGCGCTGGTGCGCGGCGAGGGCTCCGAGTTCGTCGTCGGAGACGTGCTGGAAGGCTACGCCCGCGACCTGAGGGAGGGCATGACGCCGCGTGCGGCCCGGCGGCGCCTGCGACGTCAGACCCTGGCTACCGTCGTGCGGTGGTGGACGATGCGGCGCAAGCATACCGCGCCGGGGTTCGAACCCAGGGGAGGGGGGGACGGGATGCGCACGTGGTGGAGGGACGCCCGGCTCTCGGTGCGAAGCCTGGCCCGGCGCCCGGGCCTCGCGATCGCCGTGTTGGTGACGCTCGGCATCGGCATCGGCGCCACGAGCACGATCTACTCGGTGGTGGACGCGGTCCTGCTGCGTCCGTTGCCCTACGACGACCCCGGGCGCCTCGTGCTGGTCGGGAACACGTTCCCCCGCCGAGAGTGGGACGACCAGGAGGCGGGCCTCCAGCACCTTGCCGGCGTATCGGTGCGCAACTGGGAGGAGTACCGGAGCCGGTTGCGGTCCCTGGTGTCCCTGGAGGCCCTCGAATACACCAGCATCCTACTGCCCGACCGGGGAGACGGGCCGGAGCTGGTCTCCGCCGCCAACATCTCGGAGGGGTTCCTCGACGTTCTGGGCGTCACGCCCGTGCTGGGTCGGACCTTCCTCCCCTCGGAGCACCTCCCCGGGGCGCCGCCCGCACTCCTCCTGAGCTACGGCACCTGGATGCGCCGGTTCGGGGGTGATCCGAGCGTGGTGGGCCAGGCCCCCGAAGGCTTCGGGGGGACGCGGGTGGTGGGGGTCCTCCCCAGGGGCTTCCGCGTTCCGGAGGCCGTCCTGCCGTCCGAGCCCGACTTCTGGCGGCCCATGCAGCCCGCCGACTCCCGCTACGAGTCGCGCGGACGGCGGTCCCTCGCCCTGCTGGCCCGCCTGGCTCCGGGCTCGACGCTCGACCGGGCGCGGACGGAGGCCCGGGAGGTGGCCCGAGACGTGGCCCGGGCCTTTCCCGACGGCAACGTGTTCGAGGACGGCGAGGCGCTGGGCCTGGGCGCCAACGACCTGAAGGACGCCACCGTGGGCGCGTCCCGTCGCGTCCTGCTCCTCTTCCTCGCGGCGGCGGGCCTCCTTCTGCTCATCGCCGGCCTCAACGCGGCGACGCTTCTCCTGGCCAGGACGCTGGAGCGGTCGCGGGAGCTCGGCGTCCGCGCGGCCCTCGGCGCCGGCGGAGGCACGATCGTCCGGCTCCTGCTCACCGAAAGCCTGCTCCTCGCCATAGGGGGAGGGCTCCTCGGCGCCGTGCTGGCCTTCGCCGGCGTGGACCTCGTCCACCGATACGGACCGTCCTCCATACCCCGGCTGGACGAGATCGCCCTCGACGCCCGCGTGTTGGCGGCCACCTCGTTGACGGCCGTCCTCGCGGGGCTCCTCGTGGGCCTCGTTCCGGCGCTCCGCCACGTGCGCCGTCCGCCCGGACTCGACCTCCGGGCGGGGCGGTCAGGGACCGAGGGGGGGGTACGCCTGCGCGACGCGCTGGTGGTGGCCCAGGTGGCCGTCGCGGTGGTGATGCTCTCCGCGGGCGGGCTCCTCCTGAACTCCTTCGTCCATCTGCGGGCGGTGGATCCGGGCTTCGATCCCGAAGGCCTCCTGACGCTGCGTATGGATACGAAGCGTCCCGGGGCCGCGGACATCCCGTGGTGGCAGGACTGGGACGCGGTGCTGGCCGCGGTGGCCGGGGTTCCCGGGGTTCGAACCGTCGCAGGTACGTCCAACCCGCCCTTCCAGTCACCCTTCTGGGCGCCCTGGGTCCGCCTCCCCGACGAGGGGGTCGACGTGAGGGAATCCTTCGCGGGCTATGCAGTGACGCCGGGCTATTTCGACGTCGTGGGCACGCATCTCCTGGAAGGGCGGGGGTTCACCGCCGGGGACGGCCCGGACGGGCCGTTCGTCGCCATCGTCAACGAGAGCTGGGTGCGTGCTCGCCTCGGAGGCCGCGAGGCGGTCGGACAGCTCCTCCGGTTCACCGACGACGAGGAGCGGATGGTCACGGTGGTGGGGGTGGTGGAGGACGTGATCCAGGACCGCGCCCAGGACGGTCGGCTTCCGGCCGTCTACGTCCCCTACACGCAGACCGAGTGGCCCTTCGTCCAGGTGGTGGCGCGCCTGGACCTGCCGGCGGCCACCGTCGTGCCCGAGGTGCGCAGGGCGTTGGCCGGATTCAATCCGTACGTGCCGCCGCGGGACGTGCGCATGATGGACCAGCGCATGGCCGCCACGCGCTCCGACCCCCGCTTCCAGGCGCTGCTGATCTCCGCCTTCGCGGCGCTGGCGCTCCTGCTGGCGTCGGCGGGTCTGTACGGGTCGCTGTCCCATGCCGTGAGCCGTCGCCGTCGCGAGATGGGCATCCGGGTGGCGTTGGGCGCCGCGCGCCGCGGGCTGGTCGCCCTGGTGGTCGGGCACGGTCTCCGCCTGTCGGCCGCCGGGGTGGTCCTGGGACTGATCGGCGCGGCTTCCGTGACCCGACTGCTCGGGCGCTTCCTGTATGGCGTCACCCCGCGGGACCCCCTGACCTACGTCTCGGTGGTGACGGTCCTGGGGGCCGTGGCGGCTCTGGCGTCCTTCGTGCCCGCACGGCGCGCGACCGCGGTGGACCCGGTGGAGGTGCTCAACGAGGAGTAGCGGACCCGCTACTCCTCGGGCTTGGGCGGCCCTCCTTCGAACCGGAAGCGCACCTTCGTGCCCGCCGGATCTTCGGCCACGACGAACATGGCGGGCAGCCCGGTGTCGATCCCGCCGAGGGAGTCGCGCGCCTCGGCCATGGGGATGAGGTAGAGACCGGTCACGTCCAGCGTGTCCTGAGCCTCCGTCTCGCCCATGTCGCCGATGTCGGAGATGCGGCCGCCCTCCTTCAGCAGCGGCTTGGCATAGCTGACCAGGATGTCGGCCTGGAGCTCGGGGAGTCCGGGCACGGCGACGGTGCCGCCGGAGATCAACAGGTCGGGAACGCGGCGCCCGTTGTAGCGCAGGGAGTCGTACAGGGCGGTGTCGTAGCCGGCGTAGCGACCGGTGGCGATGGCGTCGAGCGCCTCCAGGATCCCCACGAAGTTCGTCTTGCGCAGGTACTGTTTCTGCGGGTCGTCGGGCCAGGCGCCCGACTCGATCAGCACGGTGCTCGCCCCCCACGCGCCGATCAGGTCGCCGAAGGCGCGTGGGTTGAACGTGTCGTCGTACTTGGCGATGTGGTCGCGGACCAGCGGGTCCATCATGTCCACCAGCAGCGACGCGACCTGCATGGCCCGGTGCCGCTTGTCGTCCACGTCGCGCGCCTCGTCGAACGCCGGAGCGAGGAGCGCGATGGCCACGCCCCGGTCGGAGTCGCCCACCCTCGTTCCCGGATTCTGGTCGTGGAGGTTGAAGCCGAAGGCGGGCTGGAGCTCGTCGTCGACCCGCTTGAGCAGCTTGCCCTCCGGCGTCTGCAGTCTACGCGCGTCGCGGTTCACGTCGATCCCCTGGGCGTTGCGCCGCCGGAAGCGCTGGGCGCCGTCCGGGTTGAGCATGGGGATCATGTGGATGGTGGCGCCCTCGGCGATACGCCGCGCCAGCGGATGGTCCGGCCGGTCGTGGAAGAAGCGCACGATGTCGACCAGCGCCATCGACGCGGTGCTCTCGTCGCCGTGCATCTGCGACCAGAGCAGGACCGTGACCGGGCCGCTGCCGTAGGTGAGCTCCCGGATGTCGCGGCCCTCGGCGCTGGCCCCGACCGTCTCGGCGTCGACGGTGCCGTCCAGGAAGGGCTCCATCACGCTCCAGTAGGTGTCGTGGTCGAACCTGCGGTCCGCGAGGCCGGGCACGACCAGCGTGTCCCATAGCGCCATGAGCTCGGCGGGCGGGGTAGGGGGTGGCTCGGCCGGGACGTGCCGGGGGGTGGGGGCAGGGCAGGCGGCCGCAGCGATGGCGACGGTGGCCGCGGCCAGGACCCGGAGGGGGGCGTGACGGTTCATGGTCGTTCGTTTCCGGGAGGACTCATCGATACAGGAGGTAGGGAGCGCGCTGCGCTTCGAAGTCGGCGAGCTGGGCGTCCCACCCGGCGGTCAGCTCGGCCATGCCCTTGCCGGCGTCCAGCCCGACGCGGAGCGCGTCGGTGCCGGCCAACCGGTCGAAGTGCGCGACGTTCCATGTCCAACGGTCGCCGGACATGCGCCGGGCCTCGACGAGCATCGCCACGCCGACCCGGGGCGCGTCGTAGTCGGTGGTGGACCCAACGACGCGCACGCCGTGCACCTCGGTGTCGCCGAACTTCTCGTCCCCGGGGGCGTGCGGGGTGAACGTGGCCGGCTCGAAGCGCACCCCCGCGAATCCGTATCCGTTCAGCGTGTCCGCCAGCGCCTGGCCGTCGATCCACGGAGCACCCACCCACTCGAAGGCGTGCTCGGTCCCTCGCCCCACGGACAGCGGCGTGCCCTCGAACAGACACGTGCCGGGGTAGGCCAAGGCGCTCGCCAGCGTGGCGATGTTGGGGGAGGGAGGGAGCCACGTGAGGCCGGTCTGATCGTAGGCCATGTCGCGGCTCCATCCGGTCACCGGCACCACGTGCAGCTCGACCTGCACGCCGAAGGCACCGACCATCATGCGCGCGAGCTCGCCCATCGTCATCCCGTGGCGCATCGGCACCGGGTAGCGCCCGACGAACGAGCTGAAGGCGATGTCGAGGACGTTGCCCTGCACCACGTCGCCGCGGATGGGGTCGGGCCGGTCGAGGACGACGAAGGGGATGCCCGCCTGTCCGGCCGCCTCCATCGCCAGCGCCATCGTGGACGGGTAGGTGTAGTAGCGCGCCCCGACGTCCTGGATGTCGAAGAGCAGTACGTCCACGCCCTCGAGCGTGCCGGGTGTGGGCTGGATGGTGTCGCCGTAGAGCGAGTGGACAGGGACGCCGGTGCCGGCATCGACGCCGCCCTCGATCACGGCGCCCGCCTGCTCCTCCCCCCGGATGCCGTGCTCAGGGGCGTAGAGCGCGACCAGCTCGACGTCGGGGCTCTCCGCCAGGACGTCGATGTCGTGGCGTCCGTCGGCGGTGCGGCCGGTGTGGTTGGTGATGAGCCCGACGCGGCGGCCGCGCACGAGGTCGAGGGAGTCCGACAGGAGGACGTCGATGCCGGGGTGCACGCTCGGGGCCGTGGTCGCGGAGGCGGACGCGGCTTCGCCCCGCCCGGACGCGGAGCCTGCGTCTCCGCCCGAAGGCCCGCAGGCGCCGGCCGCGAGGGCCAGGATCGACACGAGCGCCGCGAAACGGCGCGGTTGCATGGAAGCGTTCATGCGGCAAGCTTCGGGCTCCCGAGCGCGCCCGTCAACGCCGGAACCGACCGGTCGGCTTCGGTTAGAATCGTGCGAGGCGTTCCCACCCCGATGGAGGATCCCTGAACCCGCTGTGCCACCCGCGCTCCTGCGCCCTCCTCCGCCCCAGGGGAGCGGCGTGGTGGCTCGCTCTCGTGACGATCTTCGCCTGCGGTGGGCCCCCTCCAGCCGGCGAAGCACCCGCCCCCGTCGAACCCGTCCCCGAGGTCGCGCCGGCCGCCATTGACACGCTGCCGGCGGCCGAGGAGGCCGCGCCCGCGGAAGCGCCCGAGCCGCCCGACACGCGCTCGTGGGCCCAGCGCACGCTCGTCAGCCTCACCCTGCGCGAGAAGGTCGGCCAGATGATGATGCCGTGGGTCATCGGCGACTTCGCCCCCGAGGGCTCGCCCAGCCACGAGCGCATCATGGGCCTTATCCGCGACCAGCAGATCGGCGGCGTGATCATGTCCGTCGGCCAGCCCACCGAGGTGGCCGCGAAGATCAACGACCTGCAGCGCCACGCAACGGTCCCGCTGCTGGTCGCGGCGGATCTGGAGACGGGCGCCGGCTTCCGCATGTGGGGCGCGGTCTTCATGCCCGGCACCATCGAGCTGGGCGGTGCCACCAACTTCCCCACGCTCATGGCCGTGGGTGCCACCGGGGACGCCTCCCTGGCCTACCGGATGGGTGCCATCACCGGCGAAGAAGCCCGCGCCGTGGGGATCCACGTCCCCTTCGCGCCGGTGCTGGACGTCAACAACAACCCGGACAACCCGATCATCAACGTGCGCTCGTTCGGCGAGGACCCGGACGAGGTCGCCCGCCTGGGGACGGCGTTCGTGCGTGGGATGCAGGAGCACGGGGCGATCGCCACGGGAAAGCACTTCCCCGGACACGGCGACACCGGCACGGACTCGCACCTGTCCCTCCCGACCATCGATGTCACGCGTGCGCGTATGGACACGGTCGAGTTGAAGCCCTTCCAGGCCGCCATCGACGCGGGCATCGGCGGGATCATGACCGCGCACATCACCGTCCCGGCGCTGAACGGCGGCAACGGCACGCCGGCCACGCTGTCCCGCCCGGTTCTCACCGACCTGCTGCGCGACGAGATGGGCTTCGACGGGCTCATCTTCACCGACGCGATGGACATGGCCGCGATCTCCGGCCGCCTGGGCTCCGGCGAGGCGGCGGTGCGCGCGGTCGAGGCGGGCGCGGACGTCATCCTCATGCCCTCGTCCGTGGAGGACGCGATGCGGGGGATCGTCGACGCGGTGCGCAGCGGGCGTATCCTCGAGTCGCGCATCGACGAGACCGTCCTGCGGCTGCTCGACACGAAGGAGTCCCTCGGCCTGAACGAGAGCCGCGAGGTGGATCTGTCCCGGATCCCCACGATCGTGGGCATCCCCGAGCACACCGCCGTCGCCGACGAGATCGCCCGCCGCTCCATCACGCTCATCCGCAACGGCAAGGACCTCCTCCCGCTCAAGGGCACCCGCAGCGCGAGCGTCCTGTCGATCACCTATCGGCGTGCTTCGGACGTCCTGGCGGGCCGCTCCTTCAACCAACGCCTGCGCCGGACCTACCCGCGCCTCGCGACGGCCGACCTCGACCGCGACGCCAGCGCCGGGCTCTACGACGGCCTCATGCGCCAGGCGCGCCGGTCGGCGCTGGTGATCGTCAGCACGTACGTGACCGCGGTATCCTACTCCGGCACCATTGCCGTCCCCGAGGAGCTGTCGGGCTTCATCGAGGGGCTGGCGCGCGCGGGCGTCCCCCACGTCGTCGTTTCGTTCGGGAACCCGTACCTTGTCACCGAGTTTCCCGATGCCCAGGCGTACATGCTGGCCTGGAGCGGCTCGCAGGCGAGCCAGCGCGCTGCGGCGGGGGCTCTGTTCGGGGATGCCCCCATCGAGGGTCGCACCCCCACGCGGATCCCGGGCTTCGCCGGGATCGGCGACGGGATCCAGATTCCGCGGAAGGCGATGATCGGTGGACGATAGACGACAGGTCATGACGAGCGGGAGGCGTGTCGCGGTCCCGGTGCTGACCGGTGTGCTCCTGGTGCTCGGCGGCTGCGGTGGCGGCACGACGACGGCTGCGCCGGGGACCCCCGCGCCGCAGCCGGGTGGATGGGTCGAGGAGACGCTCGCCTCGCTGACGCTCCGGGAGAAGGTCGCGCAGCTGGTGATCGAGTGGATGCCGGGCGGCTACGTGGCGCCCTCGGCGCCGGATTTCCAGCCGCTGGAGCAGTGGGTGGTCGACGACCGGATCGGCGGTCTCAGCCCCAGCATCGGCACGCCGCTGGCGTACGTGGCCAAGCTCGACGCGCTGCAGGAGCTCGCGAAGATCCCGCTGCTGGTGTGCGCGGACTTCGAGAACGGCGGGCCGGGGATGCGCATCAACGGCGCCTACGCGCTCCCGTCGATGCTGCCTGCGGGCGGCGGCACGCAGTTCCCGCCCACGATGGCTTTCGGCGCGATCGGCGATGACCGCTTCGCGTTCGAATACGGGCGCATCACCGCCGAGGAGGCGCGCGCGGTGGGCGTGCACGTTCTCTTCGCGCCGGTCCTCGACGTCAACTCGAACCCGGACAACCCGGTCATCGCGACGCGCTCGTTCGGGGCCGACCCGCGGCTCGTCGCGCGCCTGGGCGCCGCCTTCATCCGCGGCGCGCACGCAGGCGGCGCCCTCGCCACCGCGAAGCACTTCCCCGGCCACGGCGACACGGACGTCGATTCCCACATCGGCCTTCCCGTGGTGCCCGGCGACCGGGCGCGGCTCGACTCCATGGAGCTGGTTCCCTTCGAGCGCGCCATCGACGAGGGCGTGGACGCGATCATGACCGCCCACGTGCAGGTGCCCGGGCTGCTGGGCGAGGGCTCGCCACCCGCGACGCTCTCCCCGGAGATCATGACGGGGCTGCTGCGCGCGGACCTGGGCTTCCGGGGCCTGCTGTTCACCGACGCGCTCACGATGGGCGCCATCACCGAGGGCTACGGGATCGGCGAGGCCTCCGTGCGCGCGCTCGAGGCCGGCGCGGACGTTCTGCTGTCGCCCAAGGACGTGCCCGCCGCCATCGACGCGGTGGTCGCCGCCGTCGAGTCCGGCCGCATCGGCGAGGCGCGCATCGACACGTCGGTCCGGCGGATCCTGGAGATCAAGGCCCGCCTGGGGCTGAACGAGAACCGCCTGACGTCCCTCGAGAACGTGGACCAGGTCGTGGGGACGGGACCGCACCTGGCCTTCGCGGACACGGCGGCCACCCGCTCGATCACGCTGCCGCGCGACGTGAGCCACCTCGTGCCCATGCTGGCCGCCTCGGCAGGGCGCGTCCTGCACGTGCGCTACGCGCCCTCCACGTGGCTGTGGGCCGGGCGCGCCTTCGCCGCCGGGCTCGCCCAGCGCGTGCCGTCCGTCGAGAGCTGGGGCCTGGACGAGCGGAGCGACAGCTCCGTCTACGCGGCGGTGCACGAGGCGCTCGGCCGCGCGGACCGTGTGATCTTCAGCGCCTACGTGTCGCCCTCCGCCGGCTCCGGCGAGGACGCCGTGCCCGAGCCGCTCCGCCGCCTGGTGGCCGACGCCGTCGAGGCCAAGCCGACCGTGCTGCTGTCGTTCGGCAACCCCTACCTGCTGAACGCGTTTCCCACCGTCGGCAGCTACCTGATCGCCTGGGGCGACCGTGACGTCAGCCAGAACGCGGGGCTGAAGGCGCTCTTCGGGGAGGAGGCCATCACCGGACGGCTTCCGATCCCGCTTCCGCCCTACCGCGGCATCGGCGACGGGCTCGACCGGCCCAAGGTCGCGGAGTTCACGCCCATCGTGGCGGTGGAGGACCCGCTCGTCGCGGCGGGCATCGTCCCGCGCGGCCGGCGCGGCGGCACGGCGGAAGCGCCGGCCACCGTCGCCGATCCGTCATCCGTGGGCATGGACTCCACCAAGCTGGCGCGCCTGGACAGCATCATCCGGGCGGCGCTGGCCGACTCCGCCGCGAGCGGCGCGGCGCTCTCCATCGGCCGCCACGGCCGCATCGTGAAGCTCGCCGGCTACGGGGAGCTCGCGTACGGGAGCGGCCGGCCGGCCACGCCCACGTCGATCTGGGACCTCGCCTCGGTGTCGAAGGTCGTCGGGACGACGACCGAGGCGATGATGATGGTGCAGGACGGCCGCCTCGACCTAGACGCCAAGGTCGTGCATTACCTCCCCTGGTGGTCGCGGGGCGACGCACGGAAGAACGACGTCACCGTCCGGCAGCTCCTCCTGCACCGGTCGGGGCTGCCGGCCTTCAAGCAGTGGTTCTTCGACCACAAGGGCAAGCAGGAATACAAGGACGCGGCGGCGGACGAGCCACTGGAGTCCGATCCCGGCACGGCGACGGTCTACTCCGACATCGGGATCATGACCCTGTCGTGGATCATGGAGTCGATCACCGGCCAGGCGCAGGACGTCTGGCTGCAGGAGCACCTCTTCGGCCCCCTGGGGATGCTCGACACCGAGTACAACCCGGCTCCGTCGCTGAAGCCCAGGATCGCCGCCACGGAGCTCGACACGCTCTGGCGCCACGAGATGGTGTGGGGCCGCGTCCACGACGAGAACGCCGACGCGATGGGTGGCGTGGCCGGCCACGCGGGGCTGTTCTCGTCGGCGGTCGACCTGTCGGTCTTCGCGCGCATGATGCTGAACGACGGCGTGGCGCCCGCGTGCGTGCCGGGCGACCCCGTGGGCGAGCCGTGTCCGGTGGCCCGGCCGAACCCCATCCGGCTCATCGATCCCGAGGTGCTGCACCTGTTCACGCACCGCTGGGACGCGGAGTCGAGCCGCGGGCTCGGGTGGGACACACCCTCCGAGGGTTCCTCGGGCGGGGACTACGTCACTCCGGACGCCTTCGGCCACACCGGGTTCACCGGCACGTCGATCTGGATGGACCCGGACCTCGACATCTGGATCATCCTCCTGACCAACCGCGTGCACCCGACCCGCGCCAACCAGAAGCACATCGCGTTGCGCCGCGCGGTCGCCGACGCCGCCGTCCTCGCCATCACCGACCAGCCCGTCCACAAGAGGGAGCCCGGTTCTTGACCGCGGCCACGACCGCTGAAACGGAGTCCTCCGGTTGACCACGCTCGACTGGGTGATCATCGCCCTCTACTTCGTCTTCGCCGGGGCCATCGGCCTGGCGCTGTCGAACCGGGCGGGGCGCTCCCTGTCCGACTACTTCGTGGGGGGGCGGGCGTTGCCGTGGTGGCTGGCCGGCACTTCCATGGTGGCCACCACGTTCGCGGCGGATACGCCGCTCGCCGTCACGGAGATGGTGGCCAAGCACGGCGTGGCGGGGAACTGGCTGTGGTGGAACATGGTGATGAGCGGGATCCTCACCGTGTTCTTCTACGCGCGGCTGTGGCGGCGCGCGGGCGTGATCACCGACGTGGAGTTCACCGAGCTGCGCTACGGCGGCAAGCCCGCGGCCCTGCTGCGCGGCTTCCGCGCCGCGTACCTCGCGCTGCCCATCAACCTGATCATCATGGGGTGGGTCAACCTCGCGATGATGGAGATCGTGAGCACCACCCTCGGCATCAGCCAGGTGCTCGCGCTCCTCGTGTGCTTCCTGCTCGCCGCGGCCTACTCGGTCATGGCGGGGCTGTGGGGCGTCGTCATCACGGACTTCTTCCAGTTCGGGCTGGCTATCGGGGGCGCCATCATCCTCGCGATCTTCGCCGTCCACGCGGTGGGCGGCATCGCCGGGATGCAGGTGGGCCTCGAGTCGGTCTACGGCAGCTCGGACGCCGCCATCGCCATGCTGCCCCGGGAGAGCGTGGCCTGGATGCCCGCGATCACGATGGCCGTCTACCTGGGGGTGAACTGGTGGGCGAGCTGGTATCCCGGCGCGGAGCCGGGCGGCGGCGGCTACATCGCGCAGCGCATCTTCAGCGCGCGCACGGAGCGCGACGGCGTGCTCGCCACGCTCTGGTTCAATATCGCCCACTACGCGGTGCGCCCCTGGCCGTGGATCCTGGTCGCGCTGGCCTCCACCATCCTCTACCCCGGCCTGGAGAACCCGCGCCAGGGCTACATCATGGCGGTGACCGACCTCCTGCCGCCGGGGCTGACCGGCCTGGTGCTCGCCGGCTTCGCCGCCGCCTACATGTCCACGATCTCGACGCAGCTCAACTGGGGCGCGAGCTACCTGGTCAACGACCTGTACGCGCGCTTCCTGAGGCCCGATCTGGGGGAGCGCGAGCTCGTGCGCGCCTCGCGCCTGGCCACGATCCTCATGATGCTCGGCTCTCTCGTCGTGACGTACTTCCTCACCTCGATCGAGGGCGCGTGGCGGTTCCTCCTGGCCATCGGTGCCGGCACCGGGCTGGTGCTGATCCTGCGCTGGTACTGGTGGCGCATCAACGCGTGGAGCGAGATCAGCGCGATGATCGCGTCGCTCGTCGTGAGCCTCGTGCTGTGGTTCGGCGCCGGCCTGAATCCCGACGACCCCGTCCAGTGGGCGTGGATCATGCTCGCCACGGTCGGGTCGAGCACCGTGGTCTGGCTGGCCGTCACGTTCCTCACGCGCCCGGAGGAGGAGCAGGTGCTGCGCGGCTTCTACCTCAAGGTGCGCCCGGGAGGGCGCGGGTGGAGCAGGATCTCGTCCGGGCTCGGCCTCGGCGGCGAGCCCGTCGACGGCGGCCCCCTCAACTGGACCAACTGGGTGGCGGGCGTCACGTCGGTGTACTCGTCGCTCTTCGGCGTCGGGCAGATCATCTTCGGCGCGACCGGACGCGGGGTCGTGCTCCTGGCGGTCGCGCTGGCCTGCTTCGTCTGGATCGGCCGCAACCTGCGGCCGTCCCGCGCGAGCATGGAGCCGATCCCCGGCGTCCGGTCGTAGCCCTCGTCGCCGCCCGCTAGAAAACCAGCCAGGTCATCAGGTAGAGCGCGTTGTTGTCGGACGCGTCCCGCCCGCGACCGTCGTAGTCCTGGCTGGCGCCGTTGAACTTCCGGTAGCCGACGTACTGCACGCCCATCCTGGTGTTCAGCCACGGCATGAACGAGAGCTGCGCGATGAAGCCCTGGCTGTCCGGGCTACCGGTCGCGCTCCCGGTCACGGCATCGTCCGGGTAGAGCAGCGAGTCGGAGCTCCCACTGGTGGAGAAGAGCCCGGCGCTCACCCCGATGCGCGACGGCCAGTAGTACGTGGCATCCACGCGGGCGGTGCTCAGGTGGCCGTCGGTGTTGATGGCGCCGCCGATGCCGGCGGTCCCCGTGAGATTGCGCGACTCGTGGATCCACGTGCCGTGGGCCGCGAAGCTGGAGCCGTTCTGCCACTCCCGGTCCCACTGGGCGTCGAAGGCCACGTCGGAGTAACGGTCGCGCGGGCCCCGGAAGCCGGACGGCGTGAGGTGGGTGACCATCCCGTAGCTGCCCACCATGAGCTGCCCGCCCTCGACCGTGTGCAGGAACGCGACCCGCCAGTAGGGGGACATCCCGTGAATGGCGTTCTCCGCGCTCCCGTCCACCGGTACCGGGCCGCCCTGGAACGCCGAGCGGTAGAAGCTGGCCTCGGTGTAGAGGCGGTTGCTCCACAGCGCGTAGCCTCCCAGGCCCATGACCTGCTGGCCGAGATTACCGTCGAGGAGCGTGGAGGCGATCGGCGCCGGGGCCACTTCCGACGAGACCCAGGGGAAGCCCCAGACCGGCGTGCTGTTCCAGACGTCCTGAACCGTGGGCGAGTTGTTGAGGGTCAAGCCGTACAGGACGTTCTGGCCGGCGATCTTCCCATTGTTGGCGAAGCGGATGTCCGCGTTGTCGATGGCGATGCCGCCCTCGGCCGGATCGTACGTCAGCTGGAGGAACGTGCCCAGCTTCGGTGAGATTCCCCCGCCGAAGAAGAGCCCGAGCTCCTGGGGGAACGCCATCGAGCGGTTCTGCTCACCCGGGACGTCACGGCTCACCGACGTCATGGAGGAGATCACCATCGCCGACACCGGAGGGATCAGGTCCAGGCGCAGAGAGGGCGCCTTTGCGCTGTCCTGCAGCTGGACCGTCTGCTGCGCCGTCATCGTGTAGCCACCGAGCTTGAAGAGGCGCCCGAACAGGGTGAGCTGCGGGTAGGCTGTGTGGCACACGTTGCACGTCAGGCCCGTCTGCCGGGTGAAGCTCGGAATCGGCACGGACGGCGTGACGATGGCCGCGTCGCCGGCGCCTGCCAGGTCGTGCATGTAGGCCGATACGGCGACGTCGGCGGGCCGTAGGGCCTCCGCCGACGCGGGAGAAGCTGCAGGACGGACCGCGGGCGCCGCGAGCGCCCCCACGGTGAGCAGGTTGAGGAAGGTCATGGCCGCTCCTTGAGGTTCAAGGGACCGCCGATCGCTCCTGCCCACAGTCGATCCTCCAGAGCGATCGACGAGTCACGAGCGTGCGGCTACCCCCGCATCTTCCAAAAGTGACTGGTCGGTTGCCTCGCGGTCTTGGGTATCCGCCGACCCGACGTCCGCGCTACGGATAGTTGGCGCTGAGGATGACCGACCCGCTGGCACCGCGTGAGCCGGGCCTGTCGGACGATGCGACCTCCTTGCCGTTCACCTCGATGCTCGCCGCCGAGACGGCGCTGCCGTGGACGGGAACGGCGGTGAGGTTGGCGATGCCGGGCGCCGGCGTCTTCATCTTGAACGACCGGGACCAGCCGCCCGTCACGGTCTTGTGCCCCTCGACCTCGGTCCCGATCCGCCACGTTACGTGGCACTCCCCGCAGGTCACCGCGAAGCCGATGCGGGGCGTGGGATCCGAGGACGACCGCCGGACGGGTGGCGCGTCGTAGGGCGAGCGGGCGATCCGCGTCGTACAGGACGCCGAGAAAGCGAGCACGCAGGCGGCCGCCACCCGTCCGCGCCGGCCGGCCATCATCGTTCCCCGTCCATCACCGGCTCCCGTCCATCACCGCCTCCCGCACCAGCTCGATGAACTTCTGGCGCGGGTTCTTCCCGCGCGGGGTCTGCGTGAACACCAGCGCGATGATCCCCATGTTCGGGTCCACCCAGGCGAGCGTCCCGTCGGAGCCGCTGTGGGAGTAGGTGCCGTCGTCGCCGACCATCCACCCGTACCCGTAGAACGCGGTCGCCTCGTCCGACGTCGCGATGGTGGGGCTCGTCATGAGCGCGACCGTCTCCGGCTGCAGAATGCGCTTGCCGCCGTAGACGCCTCCGTTCAGGAACATCTGGCAGAAGATCGCATAGTCCCACGCCGTCGAGATCATCCCGCCCGAAGCGCGCACGAACGGCATCTGCGGGAGATCGCCGGGCTCCCACCCCGGCACCCACGCGCCGTCACGCTTCTCGTAGTAGACGGCGCCCATCCGGTCGAGCTTGCCGTCCAGCTTCTCGGCGATCTCGTGGTTGTAGCTGTCCACCATCCCCAGGGGGCGGTAGATCCGCTCCCTGAGGAAGCTCTCCAGGCTCTGGCCCGACGCGATCTCGACGAGCGCGCCCAGCGTGTTGTAGCCCGGATTGCTGTAGGAGTACGAGGTGCCCGGCAGCACCTCCGCGCCCACCTCGCCGAAGCGCGCCACCTCGAGCTGCAGCGTGGGCGCGTCCGGGTGCTCGGCGCTCGGCTCCATGATCGGCTCGAGGAAGAGCGAGTTGATCCGGAAGCCGCTGCTGTGGTTCAGGAGGTGCTTGATCTGGATGAACCCCGAGCGGTAGTTGTCGAACGACGGGATGTAGTTCCGCACCGGGTCCTCCCAGGAGAGCTTGCCCTCCTCGACGAGGATGCTCACGGACGTCGCGATGGTCGGCTTGGTGTTCGAGGCCATGCGGAACATCGTGTTGGGCTCCATGCGCAGCCCCTTCGCCTTGTCGCGCCACCCCACCGGCTCCTGCAGGACGACCTTCCCGTCGCGCGCCACAAGGAGGACCGCGCCCACCAGGTCGCCCTGATCGACCGCTTCCTGGTAGAGCCGGACACCGGCCTGCAGGATCGCCGACGACATCCCCACGTCTTCGGGAGTGGCCCGGGAGAGCGTGACGTCCTGGGCCCCGAGGCGGGCCGTCGACACCGCGCAAGCGAGGACGAGGAGGGCGGGGAGGGCGGGGCCCCTCCGGCGGATCCGCGAAGACTGCATATCGACCTCCACGGTCGGGTTCTCGTGCGTGTCGCTGGAGTATACCGGGGGGCCTCGCGCCCCGCACACCCGTCGCTATCTTGTTGTCTCCGAACCACTCCGCCGGAGGGAGAGAATGACGGTCCGCGCACCCAAGCTCACCACGCTCGCGTCCCTCTTCCTGGTCCTGGTCCTGCCCGGCTGCGTCAAGAAGAGCACGTACCGGAGCACGCTGGATGCCCTGGCGCAGTCACGCGCCGACCGGGAGGATCTGGAGGCGCGCACGGAGGCCGCCCGCCGGCAGTGGGAGGCGACGCGCGACTCCCTCGAGGCCCGCGTGGCCGAGCTCCAGGCCGACAGCACGGACCTCGACCGCCACGGGGCCGAGATGACGTCGCGCTTCGAGGAGGCGCGCGACGAGGTGCACCGCCTCGAGACGCTGCTCGACGAGCGCGGCAGCGAATACCGCCGCCTGCAGCAGCGGCTCGACCAGCTCGCCGCCGTCGAGCGCGAGGTGCGCGAGCGGAACCGCATCTATCAGGAGGTGCTGGGGAAGTTCCAGTCCCTGATCGACGCGGGCCAGCTCAGCGTCTCGATCAGCCGCGGCCGCATGGTGATCAACCTCCCGCAGGACATCCTCTTCGAGTCGGGCAGCGCCACGGTCGGCCGGGAAGGCCGTGAGACGATCGCCCAGGTCGCGCAGGTGCTCGCGGACCTCCCCGACCGGAGCTTCCAGGTGGAGGGCCACACCGACAACGTCCCGATCTCCACGGCCCGCTTTCCCTCGAACTGGGAGCTGTCCACCGCACGGGCCTTGTCGGTCGTGCAGCTCCTGGTGCGAGGCGGCGTACCGCCCGAGAACCTGTCGGGCGCGGGCTATGGGGAGTATCAGCCCGTCGCCTCGAACGACGACGCGGCCGGGCGCCGGCGCAACCGGCGCATCGAGATCGTGATGCTCCCCAACCTCGACCTGATCGCCGGGGAGTCGATCGGAGGGTGAGCTATCGCCTCGACGGAGAGATGAGCCGATGAGCACCCCCTTCACGCGCCTCGAGCGGATCCCCGTCCGGATCCTCGAGGATCACGGGGCGATCGCCCGCCGGGTGGCGGGGCGGATCGCGGAGATCATCCGGGAGCGTTCGGAGTCCGGTGACCGGGCCGTGCTCGGTCTCGCCACCGGCTCGACGCCGGTGGGGATCTACCGTGAGCTGATCCGGATGCACCGCGACGACGGCCTCGACTTCTCGGACGTCGTCACGTTCAACCTGGACGAGTACTGGCCGATGGAGCCGGGGAGCCTGCACAGCTACCACCGGTTCATGCGCGAGAACTTCTTCGACCACGTGAACGTCCGGGAGGAGCACATCCACGTCCCCCGGGGCGACCTCACGCGCGAGGACTCCGAGGTGCATTGCGCTGCCTACGAGCAGGCGATCCGGGACGCGGGCGGGATCGACTTCCAGATCCTGGGGATCGGCCGAAGCGGCCACATCGGATTCAACGAGCCGGGCTCCGGCCGCGATTCGCGCACGCGGCTGGTCTACCTCGACACGACGACGCGCGCGGACGCGGCGTCGGACTTCTTCGGCGAGGAGAACGTGCCGCCCGAGGCGGTGACGATGGGCGTCGCCACCATCCTCGAGGCGCGCGAGATCGCGCTCATCGCCACGGGCGAGCACAAGGCGTGGATCGTGCGCCGGGCGGTGGAGGGCGAGGCGCACGCCGACGTGGCCGCCACCTATCTGCAGGGTCACCCGGGCGCCACCGTGTGGCTCGATCCGGCGGCGGCGGCCGAGCTCACCCGCGCGCGCACGCCCTGGCTGCTCGGCGAGGTGGACTGGACGCCGGACCTGGAGGCGGAAGCCGTGCTGTGGCTCAGCCGCCAGGCGAAGAAGCCAGTGCTCCACCTGTCGATGCGCGACTACCGGGACCACCATCTCAGCCCGCTCGTCGCGCGCCACGGCTCGGCCGAGCCGCTGAACGGGGAGATCTTCAACCGGCTCATCGGCAAGATCCGCGGCAAGAGCAAGCTCCCCGCGGGCGAGAGGATCGTCCTCTTCAGCCCGCACCCCGACGACGACGTCATCTCGATGGGCGGCATCCTGCGCAAGCTCGCCCAGAACGGGAACGACATCACGGTCGGCTACCAGACGTCGGGCAACATCGCCGTCTTCGACCACGAGGTGCGCCGCTACCTCGACTTCGTGGAGCGTGCCCGTCGGGCGCTGTCGCTCACGGACCACGCTGCGCTGTCACGCCACGTGGACGAGATCGAGGCGAGCCTGGGCGGCAAGGCGCCCGGTGACGTGGACGCCGACGTGGTGCGCGACCTGAAGCGCATCATCCGCGAGACCGAGGCGGTGAGCGCCCTCGAGGCCGTGGGGCTCGGGCCGGGCAACGCGCGCTTCCTCGATCTCCCGTTCTACCAGACCGGGGAGGTGAAGAAGGACCCCATCGGCGCGCGCGACGTGGAGCTCGTGCGCGCCATCCTGGACGAGGTGCGCCCCTCCATCGTCTTCGCCGCCGGCGACCTGTCGGACCCCCACGGCACGCACCGCATGTGCCTGGAGGCGGTCAACCGCGCGCTCGACGAGTACCAGGGTCCGGCGCCGCAGCTGTGGATGTACCGGGGCGCGTGGCAGGAGTGGTCGCTCGTGGAGGCCGACGTGCTCGTGCCGATGAGCGCCGAGGAGCTGAGGCGGAAGATCCTGGCGATCTTCAAGCACCAGAGCCAGAAGGACGTGGCGCCCTTCCCCGGTCCCGACCCGCGCGAGTTCTGGCAGCGCGTCGAGGACCGCAACCGCGGCACCGCCGAGCAGCTCAGGACGGCCGGGCTGCCCGCTTATTTCGCCATGGAGGCGTACGTGGTGCTGGAGGGGGGCGAGCGGCTGCAGCCGACCGTGGTGCCGACGGCGTCGCTCGGGGAGGGGTAGGGGGGCCCGCAGCCCCTCGCGCGCCCCGCCGGGTTCCCCCCGGCCCGATCCGTGCTATTCTGTCGGCTTCGTACCGACGGCCACGGTGACCACCGCCTCTTCCGGGGAAGGACCGCGACTCCATGCGTGACTTCACGTCGCTCGACCTGATCGTGCTGGTCTTCTATCTGGTGGGCGTCACCATCTGGGGGGCGTGGATGGGGCGCGGCCAGAAGGGCGGCGTCGACTACTTCCTCGGGAGCCGGTCGCTGCCGTGGTGGGCGGTGATGCTGTCCGTGGTGGCCACCGAGACCAGCACGCTCACGTTCCTGAGCGTGCCCGGCGTGGCCTACCTGGGCACCATGACGTTCCTGCAGCTCACCATCGGCTACCTCCTCGGGCGGATCGTGGTCGCGTCCGTATTGCTGCCCGCCTACTACCGCGGCGAGCTCACGACGGCGTACCACCTCCTGCAGGCGCGCTTCGGGCTCGGAGCGCGGCGCTTCACGTCGGCGATCTTCATGGTGACCCGCGTGCTCTCCGACTCGGTGCGTCTGTTCGCCACGGCGATCCCCCTCGCGCTCATCACCGGATGGCCGTACTGGGAGTCGATCGTCGTCATCGGCGTCCTCACGCTCATCTACACCTACTTCGGCGGCATCAAGGCGGTGGTGTGGATCGACTCGCTTCAGATGGTGCTGTACCTGGGCGGCGCGGTCGCGGCGCTCGTCGCGCTCCAGATCGGCGTGGACGGAGGATGGGGATCGATCCTGTCCTCCGCGGCCGCGGCCGGGAAGCTCCACACCTTCGACTTCTCCTTCGACCGCATGCAGCCCTACACCTTCTGGGCGGCGGTGCTGGGAGGCGGCTTCATCTCGATGTCGAGCCACGGCGTGGACCAGATCATCGTGCAGCGGCTGCTCACCACGAAGGACCTGCGCAGCAGCCAGAAGGCGCTGATCGGGAGCGCGTTCGCCATCATCGTCCAGTTCGCGCTCTTCCTGGGCGTCGGCCTCGGCCTGTGGGCGTTCTACCACGGACGCACCTTCGAGCGCAGCGACGAGATCTTCGCGCGCTTCATCGTCGAGCAACTCCCTCCCGGCCTCACCGGCCTCCTGATCGCGGGCGTGTTCGCGGCGGCGATGTCCACCCTGAGCGGGTCCATCAACTCCCTCGCCAGCGCGACGGCCTTCGACTACTGGGCGCCGCTCGTCGGGGCGGGGGAGGCCCACGGCGACGAGGCCGACGCGCGCGTGCTGCGCGCCGGCAAGGTGTTCTCCCTCGTATGGGCCGTCCTGCTGATCGGCGCGGCCGTGCTGTTCATCCCCCTGTCGAAGGGGACCTCGGCCGTGGAAGTCGCGCTCGGGATCGCCAGCCTGGTGTACGGCGGCCTGCTGGGCGCCTTTGCCCTCGGCGTCCTCACGCGCCGACCCGGGCAGTGGGCCGCGGTCATCGGCGTGGGCGTGGGGATCGGCCTCACCACCCTGATGCGCAACGAGATGGCGTGGCCGTGGTACGCGCTGTTCGGAAGCGGGGTGACGTTCGTCACCGGGCTGATCGTGACGGCCGTGTGGCCGGGGAGCCGGCAGCCGGAGAGGTGAGCGACCCACGGGAGCCCCGCGCCCATGGCGGAGTCGGCCGTCCGTGGGCAGGATTCGATCAGGGAACAGGATCGCTTCGGCCCTCGGGGGGATGACGTGACCCGCATCGCCATCGGCGTGGATTGCGGCGGCACGAAGGCGCGTGCCGTCGCGATGGACGCGTCCGGCCAGGAGCTCGGCCGCGCGCAGGGGCCCGGAGCCGTGGCGACGGCCGCGGAGCCCGGCGCCGCGGCGGCCGCCGTCGCTGCCGTGTGCCGCGACGCCGCCGTGTCCGCGGGGCTGACGCTGCCCGTCGACGTCGTGTGGGCGGGAATCACCGGAGCGGGCCGCGAGGCGGCACGTTCGGCGGTCGAGCGCGAGCTGTCGGATGGGGGCGTCGCACGCGCCGCGCACGTCGGCACGGACGTCCATGCCGCCTTCCACGACGCCTTCGGGGCCGGGCCCGGCGCCCTGCTCATCGCCGGCACCGGATCGATCGCGTACGGGCGCGCCGAAGACGGCCGGGAGGGTCGCGTGGGCGGGTGGGGCCACCACATCGGCGACGAGGGCTCGGCCTACGCGATGGGGCGCGAGGCACTCCGGAGGGCCGCGCGGGCGGTGGACGGACGCGGCTCGAAGACCACGCTCGTCGACGACATCCTGCTCGAGCTCGGCGTCTCCTCCATGGACGACGTGGTGACGTGGCGGGCGACGGCCTCGAAAGGCGAGGTGGCCGCGCTCGCCCCCCTGGTCACGGCGGCGGCCGCGGCGGGAGACATGATCGCGCGGGAGATCCAGGGAAAGGCCGTCGAGGATCTGGAGCGCCACGTCGTGGCGGTCCTCGAGAAGCTGGGGCCGTGGTCCAAGGCGCCCACGGTGGCGCTGGCCGGAGGGCTGCTGCGGCCCGGGGGGGCGCTCCGCGACCCCCTCATCCGCTCGCTCAGCCGCCAGCTGCTCACCGTGTTCGGGCGCGACCTCGATCCGGCGCTGGGAGCGGCGAAGCTGGGCCTGGGGCTCGGGCGCGGCGGGTCGCGCCCCTGAGTGGGATTCCCAGCCGCGCCCGGATCAGGGACGGACGGCCCTGTCGGGGTGCTCAGGGCGCGGGTGCCTCCGGCAGAAGGCGGAAGCCTGCATCGGCGAAGTCCGAATCGAGGGCGAGCACTTCGCGTAGTCCCTCGCGCTCCATCACCTCGAAGCTCGCGCAGTCCACGAGGCTGAGACCGCGACGGTCGGATCGCACGAGGCGATCTACGGCGCGGCGATGCAGCGATTCAGAGACCCACTGGATCGACAGCACCGGCAGGATGCGCTCGTTCAGATCGCGAACGGCGGCGAGCCCGATCCGTCGCTGGAGGAGGGCGGTCGTCTCCACCAGGACGTAGTTGCTCGTCACGAGCACGCGCCCGGACTCCAGGAGCCCCTCGAAGGCCGCGGCGACCTCCGCATGGCCCAGCTCGGTGCGCACGAGCAGCGCATATAGGGCCGACGTGTCCGCGAAGACGCTCACGTGCCGTCGTAGGCGTCGGCGAGATGGTCGTCGTGGTCGACGGCCACGCGGGACGGACCCTCCGGGTCCTCGTAGCGGCCGACCGCAGACAGCGCCTCGCGCACCCGGGCGGGCCGGCTTCCCACGGCCTCGTCCCGCTCGAGCTGGCTGGCCACACAGCGACGGACCGCTTCGGACATGGAGATGCCGCGTTCGGCGGCCCACCGTTTCAGGGCACGGTGCTGCTCGGGCGGGAGTTGGATCTGGGTCCGTACCATGATGGCATGATAACACCATCATGGTGGCACAGCCACACATGGATCGGTCGGTCGCCTTCTGCGATGTAGCTACCGTAGCTACATTTGTCTCATGAGAGCCGTCGGCATCCGGGAGATGAAGAACAAGCTCAGCGAGTACCTGCGCATCGTCGCGGAGGGCGAGACCGTCCTCGTCACCGATCGCGGCCGCGTCGTGGCGCAGCTCGCACCCCCGCCGGCGCACGCGCCCCCGGCGATCTCCGAGGACGAGGCTCTGGGGCGCCTGGCCGCCGCCGGCAAGCTGCGGCTTCCGCGTCACAGGGTTCCGAGTCCCGGGGCGGGGCCGGTTGCCGGCGTTCCCGGGGGCATCGACGTGGCGGCTCTCCTCGACGACGTCCGTTCGGACGGCCGGTCGGGGTGATCTACCTCGACGCGAGCGTGCTCCTCGAGCTCTACCTGGGGGGCGCCCGGTCCGCGGAGGCGAGGGACGTGCTCGACGAGCCGGAGGCGAAGGTCGCGTCCTGGCTCCTGGCGGTGGAGGTGCCGGTCGTGCTGCGCCGCGCGCTCCCCCGCGACGCCGACCGCGACGCCCTGGCCGCCTGTCTGGAGCGTTTCGACGCCGACCTCGCCGACGTCGGCCTCGTCGACGCGCTCACCGACGTCGCGCTGAGGGTCCGGTCCGACGGGAGGTTCGCACGATGCCGGGCCCTCGACGCGGTCCATGCGTGCACGGCCCTCCTCCTGCGGGAGTGGACCGGGCGCCGGGTCCGCTTGGCCACCTTCGACGCCCGGCTCGACGAGCTCGCGGGGGAGCTGGATCTCCGCTAGCTGGCGCCCTCTCCTATTCCCCGCGCCGGTACCGCTCCACCTGCCCGCCCCGGCTCCGCGACCGCGAGTACGCGCGCTGCTTCATGTACTTCACGTCCGCGGCGTCGACCTCGGCCCGGTCGAAGGAGGCGGCCATCCCCTCCAGGTCCCGGGCCTCCTCCAGGACCTCGGGGTCCTCCAGGCCGCTGACGGCCACACGGTCGCCATACCCGCGCAGCGCTTGGGCGGCGGTGCCGTAGTCCCCGCGGTCGCGGGCCTCGAGTGCCTCGCGGCGGAGTCGTGCGGCCTCGAGCAACAGTAGCTCCTTGCGCACCTCCGGCTCGACCTTGCCGCCCGCTTCGGGTGAGAGCGTGAGGGGGAGCGTGATCTCGTGGAGCTCGATGCCGCCGGCCTCCGTGATCACGTGGGCGGTGACGGTCAGGTGGCCCACGTCGGCCGTGCCGGTCGCGTCCGCGCCCTCCGGCGGGACGAGGAACTCCATCAGGACGCGCCGGGGCTCCCGGGCGTAGAGGTCGCCGACCTCCAGCGTCAGGACCGAGTCGTCGGCGTGGGAGGGGTAGTCGTGCAGCACCTTCACGAAGCCCGTGTCCGCCCCGGCCTCGACGGTGACGCGCACGTTCTGGGCGGCGATGGAGAGCAGCCCCTCCAGCTCCTCCTCGAACACGCCGGAGGCCTGGTCCACCTTCTCGATGTAGTAGGTGCCGCCCCGGCCGGCGTCGGCCATCGCCTTCAGGAGGTCCTCGTCGTAGTCCCCCCCGAAGCCGATGGTCGTCGTGCCGATGCCGAGCCTCGTGGCCGACGCGCACAGGCCCACGAGCTGGCCGGGGTCCGTGATGCCTACGTTGGCCAGCCCGTCGGTGAGGAGGAGCACGCGGTTCACGGCGCCCTCGCGCACGCAGTCGGCCACCAGGTCTCTGCCCCGCAGCCAGCCGCCGCTCAGGTTGGTCGAACCGCCCGGCTGGATCCCCCGGATCAGCTCCGGGAGCTTCTCCTGCGCCTCGCCTGTGGCTGGGCGCGCCACGACGTCGACGTGGTCGTCGAAGGCGACGACGCTCACGATGTCCTCCGGCGCGAGCCGGCGCGTGAGCATGGCGGCGGCACGGGTGGCAGCCTCCAGCTTGCCGCCCATCATCGAGCCCGAGCGGTCCAGCACCAGCGAGAGGTTGAGCGGCGTGCGGTCGCGGTCCTTGGGGACTTCGCCCTCGATGCGCAGCAGGGCATGGACCATCCACCCGCCGTCGGCGACGGGCTCGTGGTCCAGGAGCACGGTGGTCTTCATGCGGTCTCCGTCGTTGGAGGTGACGGAGAAGAGGGTAGCGGAGGGGTGTGACAGTGGGCGGCCCCCGCGCCGTGGGGGCGCATACGGGGCTGAGCGTGGCCTGACGCGCTACCCGGCGACGAAGGGGTTCAGCACTCGCACGCCCCCGTACCACCGCCCGTGCTGGAAGTCCTCGGAGTAGAGGGTGGCGAGGCCGTGCGTCTCGGCGTACGCCCACATGTGGGCATCCCACCAGGCGAGCTCGTAGGCGGCCATCCCCTGCAGGGCCACGCGCACGTGATGCGCGTCGGGGTACAGGACCGGGAGAATCCGCAGGAGCTCCTCCGCCTCGCGGCGCGCATCGGCCGGAGCGAGGAGTGGACCCAGCTCGGGAAGCGGGCGCGAGACCGCGGCCACGAACTCTGCCACCGCCTGATGCGCGACGCGCGCCGACCCGTCCTCGATCCCCGCGCGCAGGAGCTCCTCCGCCCGGGCCTGCTTCTCCGGATCCCGGGGGTCGTAGCGGTAGACCAGGACGTTCGTGTCAATCAGCGCGGCCACGCCCGTACAGCTCCTCGCGGTCCCATCCGCGCTCCGTGGCGGAGGGGACGGGTACGCCCTCCCAGCGCTCCCGGTGGCGGCGCGCGCCCTCGTCGAACAGCGCGAGCCGCTCCTCGACGCTCAGGCCCCGCGCCGCCTGACGCATGCCGGGAACGACGCGGATGGCGTCCCCGGCCCGCTCCCACTCGATCTCGTCGCCGGGCTCGATGCCGTACTCGTCGGCCAGCTCTTTGGGGAGCGTCACCTGGCGCTTGCTGGTCACTTTGCTCATCTCCTTACTATAGTAAGGAATCGCTCCTTACTCAAGCGCCATCACAGCTGTCGTGGCATTTCGAAGATGGATTCGGCGGCGGGACGCCGGGATGGCGCGATGGGCCTACCCGACCATCCTCTCCACGGCCTCCCGCACCAGCTCGCGCATCTCCTCGGGCTCGAGGATCTCCGCCTCGGCGCCGTAGGTCAGGGCGTGGTTCACCACCCAGTGAGGGTCGGCGACGCGGTGGTAGACGACCAGGCCTCCGTCGTCCTCCTCCTCCCACCCGGTCGTCCACCCCATCATCCCCTCACGCACCCAGCGGGCGATCTTCGGCGAGTAGCGCACGCGCACCCGCACGTCGTCCGGCGCCCGGTAGACGCGGTTGGCGTCGATCCAGTCCTCGGGGTCGAAATCGGCCGGGACCTCGAAGGTGGCGTCGGTCTCGGCGGCCTCGAGGATGCGGTCGACGCGGAAGACGCGCATGTCCTCCTTCACGGCGCACCAGGCGACGACGTACCACGCGCCCTCGGCGTACAGGATCGTGTACGGGTGGATGAGGCGCGCGTCCATGTCGTCGGCCGACGCCTTGGCGTAGACGATGGCGCACTTGCGCCGGCCGCGGGTCGCGGCGAGGAGCGTCTCGCGGATGCCCTCGGGGTCGGGGACGTGGTCGCCGGCATGCACGGGAGCGGGGAGCGAGCCGTCCTCCGGCGGGGTCGAGGCGAGGTGTCGCTCGGCCCGGCGCAGGAGCTCGGCACGCCGCGCGCCGTCGGCGACGTGCGAGGCCGCCGCGGTGCTGCGGAGCGCGAGGGCGAGGCAGAGCGTCTCGCGTGGGGAGAGGCGCACGGGCCGCTCGAAGCCCGAGGCGTGGAAGACGCGCACGCGGCCGGGCTCGATGAGGATGCTCACGTCGTCGGGCCAACCGCCCGGATGGTAGTAGGCCCGCTCGGTGACCTGCTCCAGGTCCTCCAGGATGCGCTGCTCGGTCGTGTGCAACGCGCGGGCCAGCTCCTCGAGCGTCGCGCCGTCCTCGCGGCCGGCGGCGGGGAGCACGTGCAGGAGCCGCTCCAGGCGGTCCTCGGCGGAGGTGCCGTCAGTCATCCGATGCCTCCCACGCCGCGCCGTACTGCGCCGCCACGGCCCGGACCATCGACCGGAACGCCTCCCGGAGCTCAGGGGGATCCTCCACGACCGCGTCTCCCTCCAGGCTGAGCACCCAGCGCAGGAACGGCTCGGGGCGGTGGACGACGATCTCGCGGAGCTGGTCGCCGTCCTCCGTCTCCTCGACCAGCGCGCCGTGTCCGTTGCGCTCTGCCCACACCGAGCGGGGGAAGCGGAAGCGGACGCGCGCAGCCAGGGGCACCTGCTCGCCCTCCCCCGACAGCTCCCACGCCTTGCGGCCGGCATACGCGCCGAGGTCGAAGTCGGCGGGGATCTCGTAGTCGGGCGTGCCGGGGCCCTTCCGGTTCACGGACAGCGCGGCGATGCGGCCCAGGCGGAACATGCGCGGCTCCTCGCGGTCCTCCGCCCACGCCACCAGGTACCAGCGGCCGTGCTGGAAGAGCAGCCCCCAGGGCCGCACGGTGCGCTCCGCCTCTTCGTCGCGGCCCATCGAGCGGTAGCGGAACGTCACGCGCTTGCGGGCCATGAGCGCGTCGGACAGGCGGCGTAGCGTGTCGTCGGCCGCCGCGGTCTCCGGGTCTTCGACGTAGAACACCGGCGAGGGCTGGAGGAAGTCCGGGTCGAGGTCGAAGGCCAGCTTGCGGAAGGCGGAACGCGCCTCGCGGGCGAGGGGAAAGCCGGGGATCGCGGCGACGTCGCGTAGCCCCTCGAGGGCGGACGCGGCCTCGTCGTCGGACACCACGAACGCCCGGGCGGACGATGCGGCGGTGGGAGCGGTGCCGCCCGCGGCCTCCGCCTCGGCTGCGCGCACCAGGCGCAGATAGGGAAGGTGGAAGCGCCGGTCGGCGAGGCGGTAGCCGTGGCTCCGCTCCGAGCCCTGCTCGATGTCGAAGGTGACGGTCTCGATGGGGATCCCCATGGCGCCGAGCTCGTCCTTGTCGCGGATGAACATCCGGCGTACCGACTCCGGGTCCCTGTCGCCGCCCTCCAGCCCCGCGGCGTAACCCGGCACGGCGGCCCAGATCTGCTCCTGCGTGACGGGGAAGCGCCGACCGGCCAGGAATGCGACCACGTCGAGCCAGCGCTGGAGCTTGGAAGGCGTGTCGGCCATGGGGCGGCGGAGGGAGGCGGAGAGCGGACCCGGGGAATATAGGGGGATGGTGTGACGGGAGGAGGGTCCTACGACCCGGGCCCGAGGCCGAGCCCGCTGTGGCTCTGGCCGTCGGGCATCGCCCGCATGAGGATCCACTCGGCGAGGAACGGGTCGGAGATCCGGTCTCCGGCGGCGTTCACGAGATGATGTCGCTGAAGGCGCCCCACGGCCTTCAGGACCCCGGCGGGCGTGGGGAGGCCGTAGGTCCGGATCGTGTTGCGGGAGGTGAGCTGCGGCGCGCCGTCCGCCAGGGCGCGCAGCACGCTCCGTTGCGAGCTCGCCAGCTCCACCCACAGGCGCTCGTACGTCGAGCGGCGGTCGAGGACGATGCGGCGGATCGCCGGGGCGACGTCCTCGGGCGTGACCGCGCCCCTGGAGATCCCGCCGTCCCACACCTCTCGTGCCAGGCGGAGGACGTCCTCCGTGCGAGGCCCGGCCCAGGCGACGATCCGAGCGCCCGTGCCGTCGGCGGGCACCACTCCGTACGAGCGCAGCCGCTCGTCGATCCAGGTGGCGAGGAGCGCCGGGTCGATGGGGCCGACGGCCAACTCGTCGAAGATCCCGTGGAGCGGTCCTTCCGGCCCGACGAGCTCGCGCACGAGCGAGAGCGTCGATCCCGCGCACACGAACGCCAGGTGATGGCTGTTCTGGATGACGCTGCGGAGGAGGGCTCCGGCGCCGCGCTCCACCTCCTCGACGCGTTGGAACTCGTCCAGCACGAGGGCGACCGGGCTTCCCGCCTCGCCGGCCACCGTATCCAGGCGACCCAGGAGCTGCACGAACAGCTCGCGGGCACGCCCACCGCGGATCTCTCCAGGGGAGCCGGTAAGCGTGAAGCTCGGCGCCCCCGTGGGGTCGGCCCGGATCCCCAGGGTGAGCCCGAGGCCCAGCCACAGGCCCTGGAGTCGCTCGCGCCAGGACCATCCCCACGGGACCGCCGCCACGATGCGCCGGAGCGCCTCTTCCAGGCTGGCCGCGGTCCACAGGTCGAGGGAGATCACGGTCGCACCCCGGGCCCGGGCGTGCAGGGAGGCCTGCCGCAGGATCGAGCTCTTGCCCAGACGGCGCTCCCCCGTGAGGAGGAGCCGCCCGGAGGAGAGCATCGCGCGGCTCGTGACGGCCACCTCGCGGGCACGGTCCGTGAAGTGCTCGTCGGCGACGATCTCGCCGGTGCGGAACGGGGGGTCGTTCCGGGACGGGGATGGGTTGCTCGGTGTCATATTACCGAATGGTATATTACTGGATGGTAAAAGCAAGTCTCGCCGTGGCTTCGGCGGCGGCCTCGAGCGGCGACACCGCGCTCCTCGACCGATCCATGGACACCTTCCTCTCCGAGGAGCCCCGGTATCCGCCCGCGACGCTGGCGGGGTCCATCGCCGAGCTGGCGGGGTCGGTGATGGTCAGCGAACCGCCCGGGCAGTGGTGACCCGGCGCCGGGCGAGGCTCGAGAGCGCGCTGGGGCACTTCAGGGGCCCCTACCTCCGGAGTCGGGCTTCCATGAAGGAACGCAGCACGGCGTTCATCCGGCTCTGATATCCCGGCCCCTGCTTCCGGAACCAGGCGAGGACGTCGCGATCGACCCGGATCGAGATCGCCTCCTTGGGCTCGGGCACGACGACGTCCGCGTCGTCCCAGAAGTCGTCGGGGAGGTCTCCCAATTCATCCGGCGAGGTGTCGCCCCGCTCGGCGTCTTCCTCGCGCCGGAGCCGGGCGAGGTCCGCTCGGCCGCGCGATGGGCGGTCAGTTGCGGAGGGCTTGCTCATAGGCTTCCCGCTCACGTTGGTTGCTCCTCCTCGCGGAGATGATGCGGCGAATGACGGTACCTCCCGGATGCTCCCGGTCGGTGTAGACCAAGGTCAGGTGAATGCCGTCCGCGACCCCTACGACAACGAAGCGCCGCTCACCGTAGTCACGTCTCCTGTCCTCCTTCTCCAACCAGGGACCGTCGAAGACCAACGTCGCGAACGCGAAGTCGAATCCTCGCTCCCGCAGATTCGCCTCGCTTTTCGCGCGATCCCAGGTGAAACGCATTTGAATATACGAATTGTATATACACTAAGGAACACTGCTGGCTCCATCCAGAAGCTCTGCATGCGGTTGGACGTGCCGAATGGCACGCTGGGACGGACTCAGCCCATCCGTCCCGTGGCCACGAACACGCGGTGCGGGATCGCCAGCTCTTCCGGGAACCGCTCGGCGAGCATCGCCGCCAGGTCGCGGTCGAAGGCCTCCACGTCCGCGGGCGGCAGGGCCGCGCCCACGCCGCTGCACGCACGCATGCGTCCGCGCCACGCCTCGTGGGTGAAGGTGGCGGGCTCCACGTAGCTGAAGGACTGCACGTCCAGGAGGCCGCCGGCGTCCAGGTCCCGGATCTGCTCCTCGTGGATGCCGCTCTCCCCGGCCTTCGTCCAGCCCGGGTTGTGGGCGAGGACGAGGCGCTCCGTCGCCTCGGGGACGGAGTCGGGGGTGGGGAGGTAGGAGAAGTTGGCCATGAGGAGCCGCCCGCCGGGCTTCAGCACGCGGCGGGCCTCGGCGACGGCGCGGGGGCCGTCGAACCACCACCAGCAGTGGGCCGCGGTCACCAGGTCGAACGAGGCCGGCTCCAGGCCCGTGGCCTCGGCCGTTCCCTCCACGAAGGGCACGTCGAGGCCCAGCTCCCCGGCGCGGCGGCGGGCCACGTCGAGCAGGTCCGGCGACGGGTCGAGGCCGACGACGTCGTAGCCCCGGGCGGCGAGGCCGAGGGCGAGGGCGCCGGTGCCCGTGCCGACGTCGAGGACGCGCAGCCCCGGTGCGATCCACCCCAGGGCCGTGAGGCGCTCGTAGAAGGAGTCGGGGAAGCCCAGGCGGTAGCGGTCGTAGTCGGCGGCGGTGCGGCCGAAGTCGACGGGGTGGGGGGCTTCCGGGGTTCCCAAAGCGTCAGGCTTCCGAATCGTCCTCGGTCCACGCGGGCTCGAAACGTCCGTACAACACTTCGGGGTCGATGTCGGCTCCGTTTGGCCACACGATGGTCTCGAGCTCCGGATCGACGCGCACAGCCTCGAACATGCGCCGGTCGGACCGGACGGGCTCGAAGACGGGACCGCGCAGGAACCGCTCGACATCCACCACGCGCTCCGTTCCGTCCGAGAAGGACAGGCGGAGCCGGTAGCCTTCGAGGGCCGTCACCGATCGCACTCCGACCATGGTCGTCCTCCGTCAGTCCAGCGGCTTGATTCGGCGAAGGGGTTCACCGAGGCGAGCGGCCTCCCAATTCGCGCGCAACTCGTCACGGTGCAGCACCGCCCACTCCACTACGAGCGAGAAGACTCTCCGCGGCAGCTCACCGCTCATCACCTCCAACGTCTCAATATCGACTTTCGCCCGGTGCTCCGCATAGGTCACGTGGAAGTGCGGCGGTACATGGTCGTTGAAGTACATCGAAACGATGATCCCGAAGAATTCGCTGAGGCGTGGCATCCGGCGCCCCTGGAAAGCCCAGCCGTGTCCGTCCGGTCGAAGCGGCCGACCGCGCTGAGCCTTGCCAGAGGTCCGGGGCGTGAGAATGTCTCAGCAGCCCTACCTCCCCGCCACCGCTTCCAGCCGCTCGGCGATCCACACCTTGATGATCGACTGGCGCGTCACGCCCAGTCGGTGCGCCTCGCGGTCCAGGGCGTCGACCATCCAGGAGGGGAAGTCCACGTTCACCCGCCGGGATTCCAGGTTCGGACGGCGCACGGTGGAGAGGTCGAGCCAGGGCGTGATGTCCTGTCCCTCGTCGAACCGGCGGTCCAGCTCCTCAGCGTCGATCTTCATACAAGGCGACCTCTTCCGGGCGGGAGCGGCGCACGGAGATGAGCCGCACGACGTCGTCCCGGTAGGTGATGAAGGCAGACCAGAGCTTACCGTCGAGCATGCCCACGGTCATGAAGCGGGGCTCCCCCACGGACCGGGCCTCGATCTCGATTCGCTGCGGATCGAGCCAGAGTTCACGCGCCCGCTCGAAGTCGATGCCGTGCTTCTCGAGGTTCATGCGGCTCTTGGCCTCGTCGTACTCGAACTCGGGGAGCGGTGTGTGGTCTCCGTTATGGTATGAAAAATATACCATTTCAGGACCAGCCTGCGCCACGTCCTACCTGTCAGCCACGGGCCCGAGCGAGCACGTCGTTGAGACGGAGGCCGGGAATGCGCTGGAAATGCCGGCCGTTTCCCGTGACGAGCTCGAGGTTGTGGTAGACGGCCGTTGCAGCGATTTGAAGGTCGGCGTCGGGGAGGATGTTGCCCGTCCTCTCCAACTCGGCGCGGATCTGCCCGAAGACTCGCGCGACCGGAAGGTCGTAGGGGAGGATGGTCACGGCCGGCAGAACACGGTTTTCGATGTTCCTGAGGTGCCGCTCCTTGGCGGCCGAGCGGTACGCGCCCCTGAAGAGCTCCCCGACGGTAACGGCGCTGGTGAACTGGGCATCACGGGGGATCTCGCGGAGCCAGCCCAAATAGGCCTCAAGGGGACGAGGGCGCAGGACCTCCGAGATTGCGTCCGTATCGAAGAGGTAGGCCACGGAGCTCAGTCGAGGGAGGGGCCGCTGCGGCTACCCACGCGAGACAAGTTCTCCAGAATCCGAACCAGATCGTCCGAGTCCTCCCAGCCGCCCGCAACGCTCGCGAGTCCTCCCTCGGGACCGGCTGCGCGGAGGCGCTGGAGGGCTTCCAGCTCTTCGGAACCGACGATCGCCGCTACGGCCTGCCCATGCCGCGTGATGACGACGGGCTCACCACGCTCGGCGGCGCGCACGTAGTCACTGAACCTGGCCTTGACCTCGGAAACAGATCCCTTCCTGGGCATGGTGGGGCACCTCGTTCGATATGGTCATAATGACTATAATGACCAAAATGGCTCCGGGTCAAGGTGGGGCGGGCCCACCGGCCCGTCCTACCCTTAGCGCAGGTACTCGGGGATGTCCCTCTCGGCGTGGAGCACACGCCAGACGTCGATGTGCTCCGGTCCGTCGCGGTAGAAGATCAGGTACGGGAATCCGGGCACGATCCAGGATCGCAGCCCCGGAATGTCGAGGTCCACAGCATAGCGCGGCGATCCTGCGAGGGGATGTGCGCGGAGGTCCTGCAGCGATCCCTCGAGCGCATCGATGAAGGAAAGCGCCGCAGCGGTCGAGCCCTCGCCGACGTAGAAGTCCACCGCCCCACGAAGATCTCGGACCGCGGCCTCTCGAAGGACCGCCGGCTTCGCGCTCACGCGATCGGGCGGTCGCGTACGTCCTTTCTGAGGCCGTCGAACCAGGCTCGGTCGGCCTCAGTGAGCTGTGGCGAAGCGGCACCGCCCAGAAGTGCCGCCCGAAGCGTGTCCCGCTGCTGGTCGCGGCGGATGAGGTCGCGGACGTACTCGCTTGTGGTGCCGTAGCCCCGTTCCGCGACCTGGCGTTCGACGTAGTCCCGGAGGGCGTCGGGGAGGGAGATGTTCATCGTAGCCATGGGTCGAAGGTAGGGTCGTTGGCAACAATTGCCAACACGGGCGGACGGCCTTCGGGCAGTTCGAGGGGCGCATCGCCGGCCTGAGGATGGCGCGACGGGCAGGGCGTGGGGATGGCCGGATGCGCCGGCGCGAGAATGTCCCGTCGGGCCTGTCACACACCCCTCCCAGCTTGTAGCGGGCCGGATGGTCCGGTCCTCGACACCTCGGGAGATGATCTCATGAGCACGTTCGTCCGCCTCGCCGATCGGCGGGGCCTCCGCCTCGTGGCAACCCTCGTCCTCCTCGCGCAGCTCCCCCTCCTGGCCGGGTGCGCCAGCATCATGCACGGCACCACCCAGCAGGTCGCCGTCTCCAGCTCGCCCACCGGCGCGCAGGTGACGGTGGACGCGATGGAGCGGGGCGTCACCCCCGTCATCGCCGACCTGAAGCGGAAGGACAACCACATCGTCCGGGTGACGATGGACGGCTACCAGCCCTTCGAGATGGCCCTCACGCGCTCGGTGAGCGGATGGGTGTGGGGCAACATCGTCTTCGGCGGCCTCATCGGCCTGGCCGTGGACGCCATCACCGGCGGGCTCTACAAGATCGCGCCCGAGCAGGTGACGGCCGAGCTGAAGGCCGACGGCGCCGCCCTCCGGGTGAGCGAGGGCGGGGAGGTGCTGCTGGTCACGGTGGTGCTCAGGCCCACGACGGGGATGGAGCGGATCGGCACGCTGGCGCGGGAGGCCGGACGATGAGGCGCGGGTGGAGGATCCCGGCGCGCCTGGGGCTGGCGCTCGCGCTGGTCCTGGCGCTTGCGGCATGCGGCGACAACGGCACGGAGCCCGAGCTGCCCACCGTGAGCGGCTCCTGGTCCGGAACGTCGCAGGGGATGACGCTTAACCTCACGCTGTCGGAGGGCGTCGGCGGAGCGGTGTCGGGGAGCGGCAACATCGCCGGGCCCGACGGCAACATCTCGCTCATCGTGCGGCAGGGGACGCACGCGCACCCCGACGTGAGCCTCGTCCTCGGCACGCAGGGCTACCAGGACATGACCTTCTCCGGGCGCATGAGCGGCGACACGCAGATCACCGGCACGCTCAACGGGTCGGGGTTCGACAACTACAACTTCAACCTGGGGAGGAGGTGAGGGGGGCGCGGCGGTCCTCCACTACAACGAGGACCAGTTCGCCCTCGGGCTCTAACCGGAGGCGACCCGATCTTCCCGGCGGCCGAGCATCGGCAGCTCATCCCAGGTCCGGCCGTCGAGGAGCCGGCCGCCGGACCTGGGTGTACGCCCGCCGACCTGCTTGAAGAAGAAGGGCACGCCCGCGGCCAGGCAGTCGTCCCGGATGCTGCGCGCCCAATCCAGCTCCATCGGCCGGCGGACTGGTCCACTCTCACCCCCGACGATCACCCACGACAGGCCCCGGAGGTCGATGCTGAGCGGCTCGAGCAAGGGCTCGCAGGACAGGAAGCGTATGATCGCCGGTGCGTCCTGCAGCTGCCGCACCCGGTGGTCCACGTCCTGCGACTCCACGGACGTGCCAAGCCAGATGTGCTCAGGCACCGGCCGTCCACGGAGCAGATCACCGTGGAGGCGGAGGAAGCGTGCCGCCCGCGCCGGGCGCTTGGTGAGCACCTGATACACGTGCCGGGTCTCGCGGAGCATCACCTCGAAGACCCTCCGCTGGAAGGCGTCGGGCACGTTCACGTGAAAGAGGTCGCTCATCGAGTTGACGAACACGATGCGAGGCTTCCTCCATCGCGACGGCTGCGCCAGGCGTTCCGGCCACAGGCGGAGGGCGAAGGGGTCCTCTCGACCGGCCGGGGTGTCGACGACGGGTAGGCGGCGGTCGTAGCTGACCCGAAGCAGGCGGTGAGCGAGCGTCTCCGCGTAGCAATGGTCGCACCCGGCGCTCACCTTGGTGCACCCCGTCACGGGGTTCCAGGTGGCGTCCGTCCACTCGATGCCGCTGCGGTCGCTCATGGAAGGGCAGGGGGCGAAGAAAAGCCGAATATCACTGCAGGGTAGCGGAGCGCGTGCCAAGCCGCAATGGGATGGCGGCGTCGCTCGACACCACCCCGGGCCGCCCTGTCACACCCCCCTCCTACTGTGTCCTACAGCTCGCGTGTCGGGCTGATGACACCTTTCGGAGGATTCCCATGGCTCGCTCTCTCCACGCGGCCGGCCCGTGCGCCGTTGCCGTCATCCTGTTCCTTCTTCCCTCCATCGCGGTGGCCCAGGCCGCCCCCGTTCGCTCCGACCCCACCGGCTTCCACCTCGCCGGCTTCCTGAACGGCTCGGCCCTGCAGGTGGACGGAGAGGACGTGACCGAGTCGGGCCCGGGAGCCGGCCTCGCCCTGGGCTACGGCTTCACCCGCACGCTCACGCTCTACCTCGCGGCCGTCGGCGCCAACGTCGAGATGGCCGACCTCTCGGACACGTACGCGCTGGCGCACGTCGATCTGGGGATCCGCCTCAACTTCCGCGGGCCGCAGGCGCAGGCGCTCCCCTACGTCACGCTGGCCTATTCGGGCCGCGCGGCGGCGATCGACCTGTACGGCGATCCCTTCACCATCACCGGCGCCGGGCCGACGCTGGGCGGCGGCGTGGCCATCTTCATCCGGCGCTCGACGGCGGTGGACATCGGCCTCGCCTGGACGGCGGGCTCGTTCACCCAGGCGGAGTACCAGGGGCTGAAGGAGACCATCGACCTGGGGGCCAAGTCGGCACGGTTCGACGTGGGGGTTAGTTGGTGGGCGGGGCGGTGAGGGGGGCTGGCATCAGGTTTCGGCTCGGAACCCGAGTGTGACCAGGCTGCCAGCGCTCTGGCGATTTGCCTGGGCCTTGCAGCGATTGCATTATGATCGACGCTTTGGCCCGGACATGACCGAGTCGGCACGATCGGCTTCCGCGCGGCCCGAGTGCACGGTACCGGTTCGCCGCATTCGTGTTCGGCTGCGCCAACTCCTCGAGAACGAGGCCAATGCGAGGGCCGAGGGCCGCTGCGAGGAGTCGATTCCCGAACGCGGCCGGCCATTCCTCAGAAGCCTGACCTGCCATGCAACTCTACCGGGGCCCCGCGCACTTCTTTGTCGCGGACAGCCGTCACAACGCCATCGCGGACAAGTTGAAGGGCGCCTTCGAGAGTCACTTCCGCTTTCGACCCTCGCCGGCTGAGGTCACCAGTTGGCGGAACAGCCTCCGAGCGATGTCGGACGTGCTCATCCAGGGAGATTTGCTGGAAACCAGCGTCGTCTTGGAGTACCAGCTCCCCCTTACCAGCCGTCGCCTGGACTGCATGGTTATCGGTCGCGATCGGCATGCCGAGGGCCGTGCCGTCGTCGTCGAGTTGAAGCAGTGGGATCAGGCGGACATCAGTGACGTGGTGGGGTGCGTGGAGACCTGGGTCGGCGGGAATCTACGCGAGGTTCTCCACCCGAGCGCCCAAGTTGCCCAGTACCGTCAGTACCTCCAGGACTGTCACTACGCATTCAGCGGCTCTTCGCCCATCCGGTTGGACGCGTGCAGCTACCTCCACAACGCGACTTCTTGGACGACAACCGAGCTTCAGGACGACCGATACAGGGTCTTTCTCGATCTTGCACCAGTCTTCTACGGTGATCAGGCCTCAGACTTGGTCGAGCACCTTCGCCATCGTACCGCGGGGGGTGATAACGGCGATTTGCTGGAGCGCGTGACAGAGGAGCGCTACCGTCCGAGCAAGGCGCTGATGGACCACGTGGCAACCGTGATCGAAGACGAGCCTGTCTACACGCTGCTTGATGAGCAATTCGTTGCTTTCCAGTCGATCCTGTTCCGGGTCCGTCAGTCCTATCATACCCGTGAAAAGTCGGTATTCATCATCCACGGAGGTCCCGGGACTGGAAAGTCGGTGCTGGCGACCAATCTCGTGGCCCGGTTGAGCAAACAACACTATTCCGTGAACCACGCGACGGGGAGCAAGGCTTTCACGGAGAACCTGCGCAAGCGAGTTGGCAGCCGAGCGTCTGCCGTCTTCAACTACTTCAACAACTACACGCATCTTCGCGTGAACGAGTTGGATGTCCTCGTTTGTGACGAGGCCCATCGCATCCGTACCTCGAGCAACCACCGCTTCACGCGAGCCGACAAACGCTCGGAGATCCCCCAGGTTGCCGAGTTGGTACGTGCCGCCCGCGTCTCGGTCTTCTTCATCGACGATGCGCAGCAGGTCCGACCGGGTGAGGTCGGTAGCAGCGGACTCATTCGACAAGAAGCGACGCGCCAGGGCGCCCAAATCGTGGAGCATGAGCTCGAAGCGCAGTTCCGTTGCGCGGGCTCCGACGGGTTTGTCAACTGGATCGACAACACTCTCGGTGTACGGAAGACGGCAAACACCCTCTGGAACCAGGGCGCAGAGAGCTTCGATTTCCAGATCGTGGACTCGGTCGAGGCGCTCGATCGGCAGATCCGCGAGAAGGACGGCGGTCCCATGAGTGCGCGCCTGGTGGCGGGCTACTGCTGGCCGTGGTCGCGGGAGAAGGCAGTCGGCGGCGGACTCGTGGAAGATGTAGTGATCGGGCCTTGGCGTCGCCCTTGGAATGCGCGGCCCGAGTTGACGCGACTGCCTCACGGCGTACCGAAGTCGATGTACTGGGCGACGGAGCCCGGTGGCGCCGACCAGGTGGGATGCATCTACACGGCCCAGGGGTTCGAATTCGATTACGTGGGGGTGATCTGGGGGCCCGACCTCCGGTACGACCTTGAACGGCAGGAGTGGGTGGGAGATCCGTCGGCCAGCCATGACGGGATGGTCAGTCGTGCCAAGAACAGCTTCCTTGATCACGTCCGCCACGTGTATCGGGTTCTACTCACACGTGGCCTGAAGGGCTGCTATGTGTATTTCGTTGACCAAGACACCCGTCGGTTCGTCGAGAGCCGGATAGAGGCAGCCGCTGGACGGCGTCCTGACTTCGCGCTCGAAGTAGGGGAACCTCAGATGCTGTTGGCCGCGGAGGCCGAGGAGATCTACTCTGGGCTAGGGAAGGTAGGAGTCGCGGTACAACAGGCCATGGCCTCAATCGATGGATTTCAGCCGCTGCTTGAAGACGTGGACCTGATCGCCGACCTCGCGTCGATTCTGGAGCGTGAGGATTACAGCGAATGGCAGGAGCGGGCGGATTCGAGGACGCGGCTACGTGGGAGCCTCAGCAGGGTGCTCCGCGGAGCTTCGTTGCCGTCGGAGCGAGCGGATGCGCTCGCCGCGGCTCTCCTAGCACGTCTCTAAAGCTCGTCGTACTTGCGGGCACTGCCACGAGACAGCTCTTGCGGGTAACGCTTCGCGTTGATCTCCAGCTTCTCGCGGACGATCTCCTCGACCGAGAGGCCATAATGGTGGGCAATCAGAAGCGCGTAGATGATCACATCCGCCAGTTCCTCTCGAACTCCGGAAGCGTCGACGCTCTCGTGAGCCTTCCAGAGAAAGAGCTCGTTGAGCTCCGCGGCCTCGATCGAAAGTGCGAGCGCCAGGTCCTTCGGATTGTGGAACTGGCGCCAGTCGCGCGCGTCGCGGAATGCGACGATCTCCTCCGTGAGGCTCTCAATGGGGTTGGGCACGGTAGGGGTCCTCGAGGGACGAGAAGGGCGGATAGAAGCTTCAGATTCTAGTCTGCGATCAGATGTCTTGCAGCTTACCGGACTGCCTTGCGGCGTGGTAGGCTGGCGGCGATTGTGCCGCAGAGATGGTTTGCGGATCAAGTGCAGCCTCGACGGAGGATGCGGATGAGGGCATTCGTTGCGCCAACCGATCTCTCTTGGTTCAGGTTCCTCAGCCGTCAGCCAGGCATCGACGAGGTGAACTTCTGGTTCCCCAAGCCATGGGGCGGAGAGTTTCAGGTCCTGGCTCCAGGTCAACCTCTCCTCTTCAAGCTGAAGAAGCCGTACAACGCCATCGGAGGCGGTGGCTTCTTTAGCAAGTACTGGGAGGTGCCGCTCTCGATTGCCTGGGAGACCTTCGGCACCAAGAACGGCGCTGCACGGCGCGATGAATTCAAGGCCAGTATCGTCCGGCTGCGGCGAGAACCCGATCTGCCTGCCACGGATCCGATCATCGGATGCGTGATCTTGGTCGAGCCGTTTTTCTGGCACGAGCGCGATTGGATCCACGACCCACCAGGATTCCAGAAGAACATCGTGCGCGGGCGGACGTATGACCTGCGCGCGGGCGATGGAAGGGCTCTCTGGGACCTTGTTGCAGGGCGACTCCGTGCCGACACGGCACGGGAAGGGCCTCCCGCTTACGATGTGGCCGGCGGCTACTCTGATCCATTTCTTCAGCCCCGACGACTGGGTCAGGGAGGATTCCGCGCGCTCGTAACTGACGCCTACGAGCGCAGCTGCGCTATCACGAAGGAACGTGCCCTGCCCGCGCTCGATGCTGCGCACATCCTACCTTTCAGCGACGTCCGGGCCCACTCCGTTCGGAATGGGATCCTGCTACGCTCGGATGTACATCGCCTCTTCGACGCCGGGTACATCACGGTGACACCGGACCATCGCGTTGAGGCGAGCCGTCGCATGAAGGATGACTTCAATGACGGGGAGAACTATCTGAAGTTGCACGGCGCCAACGTCTGGGTGCCGACAGACCCGAGGTCACAGCCTGACGAGATCGCTCTTCGCTGGCATAACGAGGTGGTGTATCGGGGGTAGTGGCGTGGGGTGGAGCGTTCGGAGGCGAAAGGACCTCCAGCGTAGCTTGGAGAGCTTCAAGGAGAGGCATTCCCCGCCATCTCCCCATACCTCACAAACGCATTCACCATCCGCATCTGCTCCGGCCCCCTGCACTCGGCCACAATCAACTTTGGGCTCGCCACCACCACCGTCGCGCACCGCGCCCGCGACGTAGCCACATTGAGCCGATCCAGCGCGTAGAGAAAGGCCATCCCCCGCGGCGCGTCCTCGGCAGAGGAGCTGGCCAGCGAGTAGATCGCCACCGGCGCCTCCTGTCCCTGGAACTTGTCCACCGTCCCGACGCGGGCGTCGGGGAAGCCGGCTTCGGCGAGCCGCTCCCGGATGAGCGACACCTGGGCGTTGTAGGGTGCGACCACGAGCAGGTCGTCCCTCGACAGAGGGCGGGTCGCTCCCTTCCGATCCGTGAACGTCGCCCCGTCCGACAGCACCCGCCTGTAGAGGGCGACGACGGCCGCCGCCTCTTCCTCCGACTTGCGGCTGTTCCCCACGTGGGGGACCTCCGCGAGCGTGAGGCCGCACATCTCGCCCCCCGATGAGAGACCGACGCGCTGGTTCGAGAGATCGTCGCGCGCCCGGAGCTTGCTCTCGTAGAAGAGCTCCGACGTGTACGCCGTGATCTCCGGCCGCATGCGCCACGTCTCGCCCAGGAAGAGCCCCCGGTCCGGGCCGACGATCCCGTCCTCCTCGGCCAGGTGCTCGAGGACCGACACCTCCGTCCCCGGCGGGTGGATGCCCTTCTGCGGCTGGTTGAGCTGCTGGGGGTCGCCCAGCAGGATGAGGCGGGGCGCCGCCGGCGCCACCGCGAGGGCGTTCGCCAGCGA
>CAZPZU010000041.1:0-23209 GCA_964591135.1 uncultured Gemmatimonadaceae bacterium
CCCGACCGCCCTCAGCGCTTCACGCGCATCAGCCCTTCCTGCGCCACCGACGCCACGAGTTCACCCTCGCGGGTGAAGAAGGTGCCACGCGCGAAACCCCGGGCGCCTGCCGCCGTGGGGCTGTCGGAGACGTAGAGCATCCAGTCGTCCATGCGCACCGGTCGATGGAACCAGACCGCGTGGTCGAGGCTGGCCACCATCAGGCGCGGATCGCGGATGGTCATGCCGTGGGGCCGGAGGGCCGAGCCCAGAAGCCCGTAGTCGGACGCGTAGGCCAACAGGGCCCTGTGGTGGACGGGGTCCTCGTCCGCCAGACCGATGGCGCGCATCCAGTACCCCCGTCTCGGCTCCCCGGGCGTCGCATCGAAGAGGTCGGATTCGTCGAGGGACCGGAAGTCCAACGGGCGGTCCTGGGTGAGGAGGGGACGCACGTCCGGAGGGATCTCGTCGGCGCGTTCGCGGATGACGTCCAGCTCGGGCCTCAGCGTCTCGGGACCGGGGACCTCGGGCATGGCGGTCTGATGAGCGAAGCCCTCCTCAGCGCGATGGAACGACGCCGACATGGAGAAGATGGCTCGGCCGCGCTGGATGCCGGTCACGCGACGCGTGGTGAAGGAGCCGCCGTCCCGCAGGCGATCCACGAAGTAGACGACGGGCACGTCCAGATCCCCGGCGAGGATGAAGTACCCGTGCATCGAGTGGATCGGACGGTCCTCCTCCACCGTGTGGGACGCGGCCACCAGAGCCTGGGCGAGCACCTGGCCCCCGAAGATGCGGCCGGTGCCGATGTTACGGTTCTGCCCCCGGTAGATGTTGTGCTCGATGGGCTCCAGCTCCAGGAGCGCGACGAGGTCGGTGGCGGTGAAGGACATACGAGCGTCTCACATGGGCGAATCGGGGTGGCGCATGGAGCGAAGGATAGTGGGCCGCGGATGTTCGCCCCAGCCCCGTCGAACGCCGGGTCGGTTCGCGGCTCGGCGTCGGTGCGCCAGCGACGTGGGTCACGGGCCCCCCATCTCCGGCCAGGTCACTTCGTGCGTCGATGCCATGGATCACGTACGTACCGCCGCGCGAGTCGATGCCGAGCAGGTCGATGTGCATGGCCACGTCGACCGTCTGCCCGGTCTTCGCCGCGGCATCGATCTGCAGCCAGGTCGCGTCGTCGAGGGGCATCGCGATGACGACCAGCTTGTCACCGTCCTTCTCGTCGAAGAGCCCGAGGATCGGCGAGGGCCGCGGGTCGGCCAGGGCGATGGCGTCGCCGTCGATCCAGAAGCCGGCCGAGGACTCGTACCCGCCCTTGCCTTCCTCGAGGGCGTCGGCTTCGGTGGCGGCCATGGATGCGGTAACGCGGCGCCAACCCCGCCACGAAGAGAGGGGCGCCCGACGGACTCGCCGGGCGCCCCCATGCCGAAGTGCGCTCGAGATCAGCTCGCGCTGCCGGGCATGATGCGGAGAAAGCCTTCGAAGACGCTGCCGCTCGTGCTCGGGTCGGTCCCCGTCAACTGTCCCTCGTCGTGGACCCGTGCGCCCGCCAGATAGCCGCTCATCACTGCTCCGTCGAGCAGGAGGCGACCGGTCTTCGTATCCAGCGTGCCGTCCAGATCGGCCTCGAACGACTCGGCGCCCGCGTCGACGCTCCATTTCGTCTGGATGTGCAGGATGTGCCCGCTCTGCGAAGCGCCGACCACGCGCGTTTCGAGCGCGCCGATGACGTCACCGCTCACGCTGCCGAGCCAGTTCAGGCTGCCGGGCCCCGTCTCGACCTTGACGTAGTCCATCAGGATCGGTGCGGCCGGTACGATGGCCGCCGAGGGCTCGGGCGATGTGAGTGAGACGGGTGTGGCGGCGTCACAGGCGGGCAGGAGCAGCGTAGCGGACACGAGCAGAGCCGTGCCCCGGCCAACGATCATGTGTGCGTTCATGAGGTCCTCCTGGGGAAGTGTGGATGGGGTTGGTGCAGGGGGAAACCAGGCGACCGGATCACTTCGTGAAGCTGCCCGCCGCGTCGATGCCATGGACGAGGTACGTGCCGCCGCGCGCGTCGACGCCGAGCAGGTCGATGTGCATGGCCACGTCCACCGCCTGTCCGGCCTTCGCGGCGGCATCGATCCGCAGCCACGTCGCGTCGTCGAGGGGCATCGCGATCACGACCAGCTTGTTGCCGTCCTCCTCGTCGAAGAGTCCGGCGATGGGCGAGGGCCGCGGGTCGGCCAGGGCGATGGCGTCGCCGTCGATCCAGAAGCCGGCCGAGGACTCGTACGCGCGCTTGCCCTCCTCGAGCGCGTCGGCCTCGGACGCGGCCATGTGCAGCTCGACCACGAGCTGGCGGTCAACCTGGCCCTTGGCGGCCTGGCGCGTCTCCAGCACGGGTGCCTTAGCGAGGGAGACCGGCGCGAGCGGCGACTGGCCGATCAGGAACTGCGGCTCGAGGTCCGGTGCAGCCGGCGCGAGGGGGCTATCGCTGCAAGCGGCGAGCTGCAGCACGAGGAGCGGGAGCGCGAGGGCGGATACGCGCCGGGTTGTCGTCGTCATGGGTAGCCTCCGTGGTCTTCGTGCCGGCCCATCGTCCGGCCTTCATCCATGGATGCGGTGTCTTGGCGACGATCCCGCCACCGGGCGGCAGGAAGCTTGACACTGCCCCGCTCGCGGGACTTCTTGGCGGTCAGAGGACATGAGCGAAACAGGCGGAGTTACCAGGCTTCTCGACAGGGCGGCCTCAGGCGATGCGGTTGCCGCGGAACGGCTCTGGTCGCTGGTCTACGACGAGCTGCGGCGCATCGCGCACCGCGAGATGGCGCGGGAAGGCGGTGACGCGCGCGGACGCACGCTGTCGACCACGGGTCTGGTGCACGAGGCGTACTTCAAGCTTGCCGACGTTCCCGGCATCGCATTGCGCGACCGGAACCACTTCTACGGCGTGGCGTGCCGCGCCATGCGCCAGGTCCTGGTCGACCGGGCGCGGGTGCGCAACGCCCAGAAGCGGGCCGGCGGACACGTGCACGTCACGCTGGATCGTGTCACGCCGGGGGCGCCCGACCGCTCGGCCGAGCTGATCGAGCTGGACGAGGCGCTGACCCGGCTGTCGGAGTACAACGAACAGCTCGGGCGGATCGTCGAGTGTCACTTCTTCGGCGGACTCTCGTTGCCCGAGACCGCGAAGGTGCTGGGCATCTCGCTCAGGACGGCGGAGCGGGGCTGGGCGAGAGCCCGGGCCTACCTTCACCGGATGCTTCTGCCCGAGCGGGACGGCGAGTCGGTCCAGAGGCGGGAACCGCACGATGACGAACGACAGCCCTGACGCGTTCGAGCGCTGGCCGGAGCTGGACGGCCTTTTCGAGCGCGCGCTCGAGGTGCCGCGGGATCGGCGTGCCGCCCTCCTCGATGAGGCTTGCGGCGGTCACGCGGCGCTGAGGCACGAGCTGGAGGCACTGCTCGCCGCGCACGACGCCTCCGGCGATTTCCTCGCGGACGCCGAGGCCTGGCTCGGCGAGCGGCCGGCGCAGCTATCGCCGGCCGCGGCCCGCGACCGGTGGGTCGGCAAGACGCTCTCGCACTACGAGGTGATCGAGCGGCTCGGCGAGGGCGGGATGGGCGTTGTCTATCGGGCGCGCGACACCCGGCTCGCCCGCACGGTCGCGCTCAAGTTCATCCACCCGATGCTGAGTGCAGAGGCGGAAGCGAAGAGCCGTTTCACGCAGGAGGCGCGGGCGGCATCGGCACTGGATCATCCCAACATCTGTACGATCTACGAAATCGACGAGACGCCGGACGGCCAGCTTTTCATCGTGATGGCGTACTACGCCGGCGAGACGCTCGCAGACCGGCTGAAGCGTGGGCCGTTGTCCGTCGCGGAGGCACTCGACATGGCCGTCGCTATCGGCAGTGGGTTGGCCCGCGCGCACGAGGTCGGGATCGTGCACCGTGACCTCAACCCGGCCAACGTCATGCTCACCGAGCGCGGCGAGCCCAAGATCCTGGACTTCGGCATCGCGAAGCTCGAGGGCGGGGACCAGACACGCACGGGGACGCGGCTGGGGACCGCGGCCTACATGAGCCCGGAGCAGGCGCGCGGCGAGCCGGTCGACCGGCGCACCGACATCTGGGCGCTCGGCGCCGTGCTCTACGAGATGCTCACGGGCGAGCGCGCGTTCCACGGTGGCAACGAGACGGCCACGATCTACGCGATCCTGAACCAGCAGCCGGGACGCATCGCAGGGTGGCGGAAGGACGTGCCGGCTGGACTGGAGGACGTCGTTCGCCGTGCATTGGCGAAGAACTCGGCGGACCGATACGCCGGCATCGACGCGATGCTCGGCGATCTGCGTGCCGTCCATGACCAGCCAACAGCCAAGGCGGCCGGAGCGACGAGGTCCCGTCGAATACGGCGCACGGCGCTGTGGCTGGGAGGGGGTACCATCGCCGTGGCCGCCGCGGTGATCGCCACCCTGACCCTGGGGTCGGACGCTCCCGCGGGTCCAGCCGAGCCGGCTGCGGCCGATCCGGTGCTCGCGCTGCCGACGGGTCCGTCGATCGCCGTCATCCCGTTCGCGAACCAGAGCGATGACCCGGAGGACGTGTTCTTCAGTGATGGCCTGAGCGACGACATCGTCGCCGCGCTCTCGCGGTTCACCGATCTGTTCGTGATCTCGCTGGGGTCGACCGCGCGTTACAAGGGGCAGCCGGTGGATCTCACCGAGGTCCGCCGGGATCTGGGCGTCGACTACGTCCTGCAGGGAGCGGTGCGCAGGTCACCGAGCCGCATCCGGGTGACGGCGCAGCTGGCGAACGCGGCGACCGGTGCGAGCGTGTGGTCGAACGCGTTCGAGCTGGACCCCACCGTGGCGGACCTGTACGACGCGCAGGACCGGATCACGGAGCAGGTGGCGGGTGAGATCGGAGGCTCCACCGGCGTGATCGCCCGCTCACGGATCACGCAGGTCCGTGACCGGCCGACGGAGAGCATGGCCGCGTACGAGTGCGTGCTGCGGGCGAGCGAGTACATCATCGACCACGGCGCGCGCAACCATCTGCTGGCACGCGACTGTCTCGAGAATGCGATCACGCGCGATTCCAGCTACGCCGATGCCTGGGGCTGGCTCTCCTACCTGTACGCGGAAGAGAGCCGGCACGGCTGGAACAGACGTCCGGACGAGTACGACCCGATCGAGCGCGCCCTGCTGGCCGGACGACGCGCCGTGTCCATCGATCCGGCCAGCTATATAGGCTACTTCGGCCTGGCCGTCACCTACTTCGACGCGCACGATCTCGAGGCGTTCCGGGCTGCGGGCGAGCGCGCCGTCGAGCTGAATCCGAACGACGCCAACACCCTGGCCATCGTCGGGGACTACCTCTCCGAGATGGGCGACTACGAACGCGGGCAGGCGCTGCTCCGGAAGTCGATGGCCCTCAATCCCGATCACCCCGGGTGGATGTACACGTCCTTCTTCCTGTCGCGCTACGAAGAGGGCGACTACGAGGGGGCGCTGTTCGAGGCTCGACGCTTCAACATGCCCGACTCCTACCGTGGCCCGTTCCTGGAGGCGGCAGCGCTGGGCCAGCTCGGAAGGGTCGACGAAGCCACGGTGGTCCTTCACCGGCTACAGGCGCTGCGTCCCGATTTCGTGTCCATCGAGGCACTGCGCCGGCAGCTGGCGTCCTACAACCACCCGCCGGAAACGGCGGAGCATCTCCTCGACGGACTGCGCAAAGCCGGGCTGCCCGAACGCGATCCGTGAGTCGGGCGGCCATGCGTTACCACCACGGAGGACTTCGACAAAGGAGTGGCCGACCATGAACTACCCCTACCTTCGCCAGGGTGACCACCTTCCAGCCGTCGGTGTGCTCCAGAGGCTGCTCATCCGGACGGGCTCCCGGCTCCGGGCCGATGGGATCTTCGGTCCGAAGACCAAGGCGGCCGTGCAGGATTTCCAGCGGGCCCGGCGTCTGAAGCCCGACGGGATCGTCGGCGTGCAAACCTGGCCGCGGGTTTCGGCGGCCAGCGATCTCCAGATCATCGACTGCATCGACATCTTCGATCCCTCGCTCCTCCGCCTGGAGGCGCGGGACATCCGTCGTGTGGGCGGCAACCCCGTGGTGATCGGCGGCATGTGCAATGGTGTGCAACAGGCGGTGAGCGAGATACGCTTAGCTGGCCGCAGTGTCTTTCTGTTGCGCTTTCACGGCCATGGAGCCCGGGGGGTGGCCAGCATATCTTCGGGGCACGGCGAGCTCGATCCGGACCTGGAGCACCGCTCCGACATCGCACTCGAGAACCTGGCCCAGATACGTCCTGTGATCAGCCAGCTTTTCAGTATTTTCGGTGCCTATGGTTGCGTGCAGTTCATGCATTGCGAGACCGGAGGTGGACGCAGCGGACGCCGGCTGCTCGACCAGATCGCACGGATGCTCGGTGTTCCGGTATCGGCCGGCGTCCGCACCCAGTACGGGGGTGGACTCCGGACCTTCCGATTCGAGGGCCCGACCCACACGGCGACGCCGCGAGGGGAGTCGCTCTCCGGTTGGTGCCGGAGTCTGCCGGACTTCGCGGGTTTCAGCCCAGCCTAGAGAGGTCCGTGGGGAGGCGGGTGGCATTCATGGGCCCTGGTGCCACCGCGCCGGAGAATCCCCTCCCAGGACCCCCTCCCACGCGTCGACCATGGCCGGGAAGGAGAAGCGGTCCCGCGCCCGCCTGCGCCCCTCCTGCGCCATCGCGACCCGGACGGCCGGCACAGCCAGGATGCCCCGCACGGCCTCGGCCATGAGCTGGGGATCGGGCTCGACGACCAGTCCGGGCACGCGTCCGCGATCCTCGTACAGCGCCTCGTCCGCTCCGGAGACCGGCGTGCTGACGACCGGCACTCCCGCGGCCATCGCCTCGAGCATCGCGTTGGCCATCCCCTCTCGGTCCGACGTCAGGAGGAAGACGTCGAGGGCGGCGAGCACCGGCGCCACGTCCTCCTTGAATCCGGGGAAATGGACCCGCGCCGACAGGCCGAGCGCCGCCGCCTGCGCCTTCAGCTCGTCTTCCAGCTCTCCTTCGCCGGCGAGCACGCAGTGCACGCCCTCCGGCAGGCGGGCCACGACCTCGAGCATGCGATCGATTCGCTTCTGCGCGCTCAGGCGGGTCACCGAGCCGACGACGGTCGCGTCGGGCGGTAGGCCAAGCGCCCGGCGCGCTTCGTCGCGGTGCGGGGGCTCCCCGTCCAGCGCGATCCCGTCGTAGACCGTGGCGACGCGGGCAGGGTCGTAGTCGGGCAAGCCCTCCACGACCGCGCGCCGTATGCCGTCGGCGTTCACGAGCGCGGCGTCGACCCACCGGTGGAACGCCAGCCGGTAGCTCCAGTGCTTGCCGGGAAGGTCGGTGTCGAGCCCGATGCGGGACACGACCCGCGGGACGTGCGCGAGCGCACCGGCCATCCCGCCGAGCCAGGTCTTCTTGAACGTCGATACGAGCAGCGCGTCGGGGGCGAACCGACGCAGGCGGCGGGCGAACGTCCACGCCTGGGGGAGGGCGAGATGGCCCCCGAGCACGGCCAGGGAGGCCTCCACCCCCCGGTCGCGGGCCCGCTCCGCCACCGACTCGAAGTTGCAGAAGAGGCGCACGTCGTGGCCGCGCGCCTGCAGGCTCTCGAGCAGCAGCACCGTCCACTTCTCGCCGCCGCCCCAGGTGCGGGCTCCGTTGTGGGCTGCGATGCGCATGAGGGGGACGGCGGCTCGGACGGGGATCGGGGTCGTCGCCTCTCAACCCCCCACCGGGATGGCGGTTCCTGGCTTCCACCGCGTGCCCACGGCGACGCGGGAGGCTCGCCTTGGATCCCTCCGGCGCCCCGGGGTAGATTCCTCCGCGTCGCGATCCCGGGCCGTGGGGGCCGGGGACGCACACCGCATCCGAGGAAGCTCGTGATTCGCGTACATCGCAGGAACAGCGTTCCCGTGGACGTCGGGGGCGTCGTGGTGGGCGGCGACGCACCCGTGGTCGTGCAGTCGATGACGAACACCGACACGGCCGACGTCGAGGCAACGCTGGCGCAGGTCGAATTGCTCGCCGACGCGGGGAGCGAGCTCGTCCGTGTCACGGTGAACCACGACGCGGCCGCGCAGGCCGTGCCCGAGATCGTGCGCCGGCTGCGGGACGACGGATACCGCACGCCGATCGTGGGCGACTTCCACTACAACGGGCATCTCCTCCTCACGAAGTATCCCGACTGCGCCGAGGCGCTGGCCAAGCTGCGCATCAATCCCGGCAACGTCGGCACCAAGCACCGCGACGCGAACTTCCAGCAGATCGTCCAGGTCGCCATCGACCACGACAAGCCGGTGCGCATCGGCGTCAACTGGGGCTCGCTGGACCAGCGCCTCCTGACCGAGCTCATGGACGCGAACGCGAAGCTCGCCCAGCCGAAGGAGGCTGGGGCGGTCCTGATGGACGCCATGGTGGAGAGCGCGCTGCGCTCCGCCGCCCTGGCCGAGGAGACTGGGCTGGGTCACGACCGGATCGTGATCTCCACGAAGGTCTCGACGGTGCGAGACCTTATCTACGTGTACCGGATGCTCGCCGAGCGCTGCGACTACCCGCTCCACCTGGGCCTCACCGAGGCGGGCCTCGGCGCCAAGGGCATCGTGGCCACCACGGCCGGCCTCGCCCCCCTCCTCCTGGAGGGCATCGGCGACACCATCCGCGTATCCCTCACGCCCAAGCCCGGTGGCGACCGGGCCGAGGAGGTGCGCGTCGCACAGCAGATCCTCCAGTCCCTGGGCATCCGCCACTTCGAGCCGCAGGTCACCTCCTGCCCGGGCTGCGGGCGCACCGCCAGCACGTTCTTCCAGGAGATGGCGGAGGACATCACGTCCTACATCCGCGACAACATGCCCGCGTGGCGCGAGCGGTATCCGGGCGTCGAGGAGTTGGAGGTGGCCGTCATGGGCTGCGTCGTGAACGGACCGGGCGAGTCGAAGTACGCGAACATCGGCATCAGCCTCCCCGGCACGTTCGAGGAGCCGAAGGCGCCCGTCTACATCGACGGGGAGCACGCGATGACGCTCAAGGGCGAGGGGTTGGTCGAGGAGTTCAAGGGGATCCTCCTAGACTACGTGAAGCGCCGCTACGGCGGGAACGTCCCGGCGAGCGCCGCCGCGGAGTGACCGGGGCGCCGTCACGCCGAGCGCGGCGCGGGGAGACGGCGTCGCCGCGACCTCAGCGACCGGGCTGAGCGTCGACCCTGCGCAGGAACTCGATCACGGCCCGGGCGCCGGTCCCGTCCACCTTGCCCACCACCAGCATCTGCACGCCGTAGCGGGCCTTGAGCGCCGCCGCGACGGAGTCGGCTCGGGTCATGGAGTCGGGCCGGAGGATCATCGCCCGGATCCATGCCGCCTCCCGGCGCAGCGTCACGCCGGCCAGGTTGGGGCCCAGCTTCGGCTCGCCGGTGACCGCGTGGCAGGCGGCGCAGTGGCCCTCGAAGACCGACGCCCCCACCGAGGCGAGCTCGGGATCCACCGCGTCGCCGGGCACGGGAAGCGGCGTGCCGGCCCAGGCGGCCAGCTCCCGCGACAGGCGGCGACTCTCCGCTGCGCGCAACCCGAGCCAGGCCGCCACCAGCACGACGCTCACGAGGGCCAGCGCCGCGGCGGCGAGGGGGCCTCTCCGGCCGCGTCCGTTGGAAGGGTTCGGGGGCATGACGCGTAAGGTACCGAGAGGGCGGGGGGGCTCCAAGATGGGCCGGTGCCGGAAGGAATTTGCGGCCCTCCGAGGCGCCCGGCTAACTTGGGCGGTCCCCTCTCGGTCGGTCTTCTACAGGTGTCGACGGCAACGCTCGTCGGTGCCCGCAGCGTCTCACGAAACGACCTCGGTCGATGCGCCTCCCCGCCGACCCGTCGTGCAGCCACGCGCCCGAGAGCGAGCATGCCCATGGATTTCTCCCGGCGGACCCTGAGCCTCGTCACCCTGGTCCTGATCCTCGGCGGACTGGCCGGCGGCGTCTGGTGGCGCCTCGGGGGCAAGGACGCCGACCCGACCGGAGATGGGGCCGAGGCCGGCGCGACCCCCGCCACCGACCTCTCCGAGACCTCGGGAACCGATCAGTTCTCCACCAGCGTGCCGCAGCCGGTCAAGGGCGCCAGGGTGATCCGGGACACGCTGTGGATTCGCGTGAGCGCTTCGGGTCAGGCGGAGTCGTATCGGCGTGCGGAGCTGGCCGCCCAGGTCGAGGGCGTCGTCGAGTCGGTGGCGGTGCGGGAGAGCCAGGCCGTGCAGACCGGGACGCCGCTGCTGCAGATCGACACCACCGAGTACGCCCTCAAGGTCGCGCAGGCCCGGGCGGATCTGCGGGTGGCCCAGGCCGACTACCGCCAGCTGGTGCTGTTCGACGACGAGATCACGGACGACTCCGTGCGGGCCGAGCGCGAGCGCATCGCGCGCTCCCGGAGCGGGCTCGACCAGAAAGAGGTCGCCCTCCGCCAGGCCGAGCTGGAGCTGGCTCGCAGCCGGGTGGCGGCGCCCTTCTCCGGGCGCGTGGCGGACCTCAAGGTGGTGGAGGGCCAACACGTCACGACGGGCACCGCGCTGATGACGGTGGTCGCCCTCGACCCGATCAAGGTGGAGGTGCAGGTGCTGGAGGCGGAGCTCGGCTTCCTGACCGCCGGGCGGCGGGCGGAGGTGCGCTTCGCGGCCTACCCGGGTGAGGTCTTCACCGGTTCGGTGGAGACGATCAACCCCGTCGTGGACCCGGAGAGCCGCACGGGCCGGGTGACGGTGCTGCTCCACAACGCCGACCAGCGGATCAAGCCGGGGATGTACGCCGAGGTGTCCCTCGACGCGGAGGCGCTCCCGGACCGGATCCTGGTGCCGCGGGCCGCGATCCTGGAGCGCGGGGAGGGCCGCCGGCGGACGATGCTGTTCGTGTACGAGGGCGACGAGAAGCAGGGCCTGGCCAAGTGGCGCTATGTGACCACGGGGCGGGAGAACGAGGAGTACGTGGAGATCCTCCCGAGCGGGGAGGGGACGGTGGAGCCGGGCGAGACCGTCCTGGTGGACGGCCACGTCTATCTCGCCCACGACACGCCGGTGCGCCTGGTGGAAGACGTGGCTGCCGAGGGAGGGAGGCCTGGACGATGAAGACGACGCGAACGTGGTGCGTGGCGGTGGGCGCGCTGGCCGCGGTGCTGGCGGTCCGGGGCCGACCGGCATGCGCCCAGACCTCCGACACCACGAAGCTGACCCTCGACGGCGCGCTGCGCATCGCCGACGAGAGCAACCCCGCCTACCGGCAGGCTGAGAACGCGACCGAACTGAACGGCGCCGCGATGCGGGCCGCGTGGTTCGACCGCATCCTGCCACAGGCCACGTTCACCCTCTTCAACACGGCCTTCTACGGCAACAACCGCAGCCGGGCCGTCGACAACTTCGGCAATCCCATCGCCAGGGACCCCGTCTGGGTCTACTACTCCAGCACCCAGCAGGGCCTGAGCCTCGGGTGGCAGATCCAGGGCGCGTCTCTCTTCCAGGAGCGGCGGAGCCAGATCCTCGTGAACGAGGACCGTGACGTGGCGGCGGAGGCGGCCCACCTCACGATGTCCGTGGGGGTGCGGCGCAAGTACATGGACGCCCTGGAGCAACGGGATCTCCTGCGGGCGGAGGAGGCGCTGGGCGAGGCCCGTCAGGTCGACCTCGAAGTGGCCGAGAGACTCTTCTCGCTGGCGATGAGGACGCGCGTCGACGTCCTCAACGCCGAGCTCGGCATCCAGCAGCAGTCCCTCGCCACCCAGCAGCAGCGGGCCGCGTACGAAAAGGCGAAGCTGGCGCTGCGCACGATGCTCGGAGACGACGACCTCGGCGCCCTGGAGCTCGGGGACGAGTCCCTTCCGATCTTCGAACCCTCCGGTCTGGACGCGGAGGCGCTGGTGCGGACGGCGCTCGACGTGAACCCGGAGCTGCGGCGGGCGGAGGTCGGGGTCCGGCAGGCCGACGTGGCGGTCCAGCGGGCCAGGTCGGCGTGGTGGCCGACCCTCTCCCTCAACCTGGACGTGGCCCGACGGGCGCAGAGCATCCCCAACCTCACCACCACGACCCAGGCCCTCTTCGACGTCACGTACAACGAGCCGTGGGACCAGCAGTTCTACGTCCAGCTCTCCTTTCCGATGTTCAACAACTTCTTCCAGAACCGTGCCGACCAGGTCGAGGCGAGCATCGAGCGCGAGAACCAGCGCGAGCAGGAGCGCGCCAGGCGGCTCGAGATCGAGGAGACGGTGCGCGGTGCGCTCCTGGAGCTGACGAACCAGTGGGAGAGCCTCCGGCTCGCCCAGCGCTCGGCGGAGATCGCGGGAGAGGCGCTGCGGCTCGCCCGGGAGGAGTACAGGATCGGTACCCGCACCTTCGAGGACCTGCGTCAGACCATCGACCAGGAAGCCGACACGCGTCGCCAGGTGATCGAGGCCCGGTACCGCTTCGTGGACGCCCTCCTGGACCTGGACGCGGCAGTGGGCACGGAGGTCGCGCCCCCCGTGGCGGGCGGCACGGAGTAGCCCGGTGTCCATCCCCGGCATCTCCACGCGGCGGCCCGTCGCCGTCTGGATGTTGTTCCTGGCGGTGATCCTCCTCGGGCTGATCTCCTACGCCCGCCTGCCCATCGACCTCCTCCCCGACGTCAGCTATCCGAAGCTGGTCGTCTACACCTCGTATCCCGACGTCGCGCCCGCCGAGGTGGAGCGCCTGGTCACGGAGCGGATCGAGGGCGAGGCCGCGGCGGTCCCCGGCGTGGAGCGGGTGACCTCGGTGTCCCGCGAGGGCGTCAGCCTGGTGACGCTCCGCTTCGCGTGGGGCACGGACATGGACTTCGCGATGCTCAACGTCCGGGAGCGCCTGGACAACGTGCGCGAGTCCCTTCCGGAGAGCGCCACCAGGCCGGCGATCCTGCGGGTCGATCCCGAGTCCGAGCCGGTGATGGTGCTGAGCGTCGCGGGCGGCCAGGACCTGTGGCAGACGAAGGAGCTGGCGGAGACGGTCTTCCGCAGGCGCCTCGAGCAGCTCGACGGCATCGCGCAGGCGACGGTGACCGGCGGCCTCGATCGGGAGATCCAGGTGGAGGTGGACCCCCGTCTCCTCGACGCCTACGGGCTCACCATCGAGCAGATCGGCGAGGCTCTGGACGCCGCGAACGTCAGCGCGCCGGGGGGCACCATCCTCCAGGGCCGCTACCGCTATCCGCTGCGGACCCTCGGGGAGTTCCAGTCCGTCGAGGAGATCGCGGACGTGGTGGTGGCCCGCCAGGCGCCGGGTCAGGGGAGGGGAGCCGGCACGTCCGATCCGGGGCGGGCGGGAACCGGATCCACGGGGACGCAGTCCACGGGCGGCATGCGCCTGGTGCGGCTGCGGGACGTGGGCCGCGTCGTCGACGGCTTTGCCGAGCGCGAGGAGATCGCGCGCTACGGCGGGGAGGAATCCGTGGGGCTGTTGGTCTTCAAGGAGGCGGGGGCGAACAGCGTGCGGGTGGCCGAGTCCGTCCGGGAGGTGGTCGCCCAGCTCTCGGAGGAGTACCCGGCGGTGCACGTGGACGTGGCCTACAGCCAGGCGGGCTTCATCGCCGACTCGATCTCCAACGTCGTACAGTCCCTGGTGCTCGGGGGCATCCTGGCCTTCCTGGTCCTCTTCCTCTTCCTGCGCGACCCGCGCTACCCCGTGGCCATCGCGCTTGCGATCCCCATCTCGGTGGTCGGGACGTTCGCCCTCATGGAAGCCGCGGGGGTGAGCCTCAACATCATGAGCCTGGGCGGGCTGGCGTTGGGGGTCGGGATGCTGGTGGACAACTCCATCGTCGTGCTGGAGAACATCTTCCGCCACCGGGAGGAGTTGGGCGCGCCCCCGGTGCAGGCCGCATCCGTCGGTGCCGAGGAGGTGCAGGCGGCGATCACGGCCTCCACGCTGACGACGGTGAGCGTCTTCGGCCCGATCATCTACGTGGAGGGCGTGGCGGGCGAGCTGTTCAAGGACCTCGCGCTCGCGGTGGCCTTCTCGCTGATGGCCTCGCTCCTGGTCGCGCTCACGCTGCTCCCGTCGATGGCGGCGCGCTTCGCGGTCCCGGGCGGGCCCGTCCCCGAGCCGGCGGCCACCGTGGCGCGCACGCGCCGCCCAGGCTTCCTCGGGACCCTGAAGTGGCTCGGGGCAGCGGCGGTGCGCATCCCGCGGTGGCTCGCCTCGAGCGTGTGGGCACTGGGGACCGCGCTGGTCGCCTTCTGGGCGCGGGGGGTCGGCCGCTTCCTCGCGCGGGCCTCCGGGCCGCTGCTCCGCTGGTTCGACCGGATGTTCGACGCCTTCGCCCGCCGGTACCACACGGCGCTGGAGTGGTCGCTGGACCACCCGGGGCGCGTGCTGGGTGGAGCCGGCCTGGCGCTCGTCGCCTCGCTGGCGCTGGCCGGCGTGCTGCCACGGGACCTGCTGCCGCAGGTGGACCAGGGCGCCTTCCGGATCCGCCTCGAGCTCCCCGAGGGCACCGCGCTGGACGCGACGGCCGACGCCGCCACGACCATCGAGCAGGCGGCGCTCGCGGACCCGGGGGTCGAGGCGATCTTCAGCACCATTGGCCGGGACGTGCGTGCCTACGCCGAGGGAGAGGAGGCGTCCGGGCTGCACACGGCCACGTTCCAGGTGCGGGTCGCCCCCCACGCGAGCTCGGAGGCGGTGGCCGAGCGTATGCGCGCGCTGGCGGATCGGTTCCCGCCGGGGGCGCTCTCGGTGGAGACGGGGCAGGCTACCGCACTCGGAGCGATGCTGGGCGGAGCGGAGGCCGACATCGCGGTGCGGGTGCGCGGGGAGGACCTCGACGCCTCGTACGCCCTGGCCTCCGAGGTGGAGCGCCGCCTGGAGGGCGTGGCCTCCGTGGGCAACGTCCGCATCGGGACGGAGCGGGGGCAGCCCCAGGTCCAGATCGAGATCGACCGGGCGGCGTGCGCGACCTACGACATCGATCCCCGGGTCGTCGCGGGCACGGTGGACCGCGCGATGCGGGGCGACCGCGCGACCGAGTTCGTCGACTTCGACCGGAAGATCGACGTGGTGGTGCGCTACCCGGACGACATGCGCTATTCGATGGAGACGCTGCGGGGCCTGCGCGTCCAGGGCGTGCCCATCCGCGAGCTCGTGCATGTGCGCGAAGCCGTGGGACCCGCGGAGGTGCACCGCGAGGACCAGGCGCGCGTCATCCCCGTCTACGCGGACGTCGTGCAGGGCGGGCTGGACGCCGCCATCGTGGACGTGAACGGGGCGCTGGCGTCGCTGCCGCGCTCGCGGGACGTACGGTGGGACGTCGGCGGGGAGAACGAGGAGATGCGCCGCTCGTTCCGCGACCTGGCCTTCGCCTTCGGGCTGGCGCTGATCCTGGTGTACATGATCCTCGCCGCACAGTTCGAGTCGTTCGCGCAACCGTTCACGATCCTCATGGCGGTGCCGCTGGCGCTGGTCGGGACGGTCCTGGCGCTCCTCCTCACGGGCCAGGGCCTCAATACGATGAGCCTGATCGGCGTGGTCATCCTCGTGGGCATCGTCGTGAACGACGCGATCGTGAAGGTCGACTTCATCGTGCAGTCGCGGTCCCGGGGCCTGGCGCTCCGGGAGTCGATTCTGGAGGCGGGGCGGGTGCGGCTACGTCCGATCGTCATGACGACGGCCACGACCGTACTGGGCCTGCTGCCGATGGCGCTCGGCATCGGGCGTGGGTCGGACCTGCGGGCGCCGCTCGCCATCGCCGTGATCGGCGGGTTGTCGGTCGCCACCGCGCTCACGCTGATCGTGGTGCCGGTGGTGTTCCAGACCGTCGAGCGCGCCCGCGTCCGCCTGTGGGGCGAGGCACCCGCGGGAACGGCCGTACCCGCGGCCGGAGACTGAGCCGATGATCCGCCTGAGCATCCGACGCCCGGTGGCCGTGGCGATGGCATACGGCGCCGTAGCGCTCCTGGGGGTGGCGGCCTGGCGGAACATCCCCATCGAGCTGCTCCCGGACACGCAGCTTCCCCGCCTGAAGGTCACCGGGCAGTGGCGGGGCGCATCGCCCGAGACGGTGGAGGCGTTTCTCACCTCCCCGCTGGAGTCCGTCATCCAGCAGGTGAAGGGCGTGGAGAAGATCACCTCGGACTCCTACGAGACGAACGGCGTGGGCACGGCGGACATCGACGTCGAGTTCAGCCGCGACACCGACATGGACTTCGCGCGCCTCGACCTGTCCGAGCGCATCGCTACGCTCGAGGAGGAGCTGCCGCCGGGGACCGAGCGCGTGGTCGTGGAGCCCTACGTCCCTGAGGAGTTCCAGGAGCGGAGCCGCCCGTTCCTCAGCTACACCTTCACGGGGCCCTACACGCTGGAAGCGCTGCGCCAGCACGTGGACGACGTCATCGCCCCCGAGGTCGGCCAGGTGGACGGCGTGGGCGTGGTGCGGGTCTCGGGCGGGCGCAAGCGCCGCCTGGAGATCGAGCTGGACGAGGAGAAAGTCGCCGCGCTCGATCTGGATCCCGCCACGGTGCGCGCGAAGATCGCCGCGCTCGACATGGTGCGCGAAGTGGGCGCGGTGCGGGGGGACGGCCGCCAGCGCACGGTCACGATCGTGAACCGGCCCGAGAACGCCGAGGACGTGCGCGACGCGGTGCTGATGGCGGTGCGGGGCACGATGGTACGTGTCGGTGACGTCGCTACCGTGCACGACCGCTACGAAGAGGCGCAGAGCTACTACCGGATCAACGGCCGGCCGGCGGTGTCGTTTGCGGTGACGAAGGAGATCGGGGCGAACACGGTGCGCGTCGCCGACGCGGTGAAGAAGCGTCTGGCCGAGCTCGAGACGCTGAACCCGTACGGGACGCGGCTCATCCTGGACAACGACGAGAGCAAGGAGATCCGCGAGCAGCTGTCCGACCTGCGCACGCGGGCCCTCTTCAGCGCCCTGGTGATCTTCGTGGTCCTCCTGGCTTTCCTCGGGTCGATCCGCTCGGCGGCGCTGATCTTCGCCACGATCGCCTTCAGCGTGCTCATCGCCCTCAACCTGATCTACTTCGGCGGCCTCACGCTCAACATCCTCACCCTCATGGGGCTCGCGATGGGCTTCGGCCTCATCGTGGACAACGCCATCGTGGTGCTGGAGAACGTGTACCGCCGCTGGAGGGGCGGCGAGGACGCCCCCTCCGCCGCGGAGGGCGGCACGCGGGAGGTGGTGCTGCCGATCCTCGCCTCGACCGCGACGACCCTCATCGTCTTCGTGCCGTTCGTCTATCTCCAGGGCGAGCTGCGCGTGTTCTACGTGCCGCTCGCGGTCGTGGTGGGCCTCACCCTGGTCGCGTCCCTCTTCGTCGCCTTCACGTTCATTCCGTCGCTGGCGGCGCGCGTGCTGCGTGGGCGCGGTACGGAGCCCCCCATCGACGGCGCACCGGGGGCACCTGCGGCCTCGTCGGCGACGGGAACCGCGGGGCCCGTTGCGGGTGCCCCGCACGGCGCGCCGGCTCCCGCTCGCCGCCCCCTCTACGTGCGCTTCTACGCCGATGTCGTGGGATTCACCGTGCGCCACCCCTGGACGGCCTTCCTGGTGACGGCGCTGGCCTTCGGTGGCTCCTACCACCTCTTCGACAGGTACGTCACCACCTGGGCCGTCTTCGGCGGTGGGCTCAGCACCCGTACCTACATCAGTGTCTATATCACACTACCGCGTGGCTCGAACCTCGACCGCACCGACGAGCTCGTGGCGTTCTTCGAGGACAAGCTCGCGCGCATCCCGGAAGTCGAGCAGTACACGGCGCAGATCCGGCCCATGTTCGCCTACATGGAGATCACGTTCCCGGACTCGCTGGAGAACACGCAGATACCGGTGGCGATCAAGGAGCAGATGTTCGCCTACAGCCACTCGTTCACGGGCGCCGAGGTGCGCGTGTACGGATACGGCCCTTCGTTCTACGGCGGGGGATCCAGCCCCCCCAACTACGCGATCACCGTGCTGGGCTACAACTACGAGCGGGTGCGCGACATCGCCGAGGACATCGGCCGCCGCCTGTCGCGCCTGGCGCGCGTCCAGGAGGTGGACACCAATGCCGGCTCCAACCGCTTCCAGCGCGAGAAGGCGTCGGAGTACGTGGTCACCATCGACCGGGACCGACTCGCCCGTCACGACCTGAGCGTCGAGGAGCTGGTGTCGCGGCTGCAGGCTGCGGTCGCCGGGAGGCAGACCGCGAGCTGGCTCAAGCTGGGTGGCGACGAGGTGCAGTATCAGGTGAAGCTCGCTGCCAGCGCGGACATGGACGTGCTGGCGCTCAGCGAGACGCTGATCGACACGCCCAGCGGCCGGCGGATCCGTCTCGGCGACGTGGTCACCATCACGCCTCGGGAGGTCCTGGCTCGCATCCACCGGGAGAATCAGCAGTACGAGCGCACCGTGGCCTACGAGTTCCGGGGGCCGCAGAAGCTCGGCGATCTGTGGCACGATCGGGTGATCGAGGCCACGCAGGTCCCGCCGGGCTACACGGTGAAGAAGGGTGACACGTACTGGTGGATCAGCCGCGAGGACCGCACGCAGATCTGGGTGACGATCGCGGTGGCGCTACTGCTGGTCTACATGGTGACGGCCGCCCTCTTCGAGTCCCTGCTGCAGCCCCTGTGCGTGATCCTCACCGTGCCGATGGCGCTCATCGGCGTCTACCTGATCTTCTTCTACACGGAGGCGTCGTTCACCCGCGAGGCCTACGTGGGCGTGATCATGATGTTCGGCATCGTGGTCAACAACGCGATCCTGCTGGTGGATCACGTGAACGGCGTGCGCAGGCGAGACGTGGACCTTTCCCTGGACGAGGCGATCGTGAAGGGCACGCTGGAACGCGTCCGGCCCATCCTGATGACGACGGCCACCACCGTGCTGGGCCTGTTGCCGCTGGTCGTGTTCGGCGACCCGGCCGGCTCGAACATCTGGGACGCGCTCGCGCTCGTGCTCATCGGAGGGCTGCTTTCCTCGACGCTGTTCGTGTTGACGATCACGCCGGCGGCGTACGGGGTGCTGGAGGGGTGGAAGGCCGGGGCGAGAGGGGGGGTGCGCTCCGCCCGGCCGGCCGTGGCCGGAGCGGTGGCTCCCGGAGACTGACGTGTTGCGCGGGCGGCGGAGACGCATGGCGGTTGTCACGATACTGGCGGTGACGCAGGCGTGCGTGCCCGAGCCCTTCAGCAGACGGGAGCCGCCGTTGCTGCCCGACGGGGTCTTCATGAGTGTGCGTGAGCGTACCTATCCCGTACGGGGCCGCACGGTGGCGGCCATCGGCCGTTCTCTTGAGCATGCCGGGCCGAGGTGGGAGGGGCGTGTGGTACAGGGGCTTACGAGCTGGTGCGTGCGATGGGAATGGCGCTCGACGATGCACGAAGGTGCCTGCCGCCTCTTGAATGTGCGTGTTCTCCTGGAGGTCGAGATCGTCCTTCCCGACTGGAAGGACCACGATTCCGCATCTCCGTCCCTCGCCTTCGCGTGGGAGAGATTCGAGGAGGCGCTCCGCGGGCACGAGTACGGACACCGGAACATCGGCATGCAGGCTGCCGTGGAGACCTTCCGGGTCCTCGAGGCGGTCCGTACCCGGGACTGCACCGCGATCGGCGACGTCGCCGGAACGCTCGCCCGCGGGATCGTGCGGAAATACGAGAAGCGCAACGACGTCTACGAGCGGAACACCCGGCGGGGACGGACCCAGGGGGCCGTGTGGCCCCCCGGAGGCTAGGCGCACCTGTCCGCCGGCAGGCTCAGCTCGCCATCCGCTTCCACACGTTGTCGGAGCGGTCCACGTCGGGGAGCTGATGGTCGGCGTCCAGGGTGACCGCGACGACGGTGCCCTGGTCGTCGAGCCAGTAGTCGAAGGCGTCGCTGCGCGCCCAGATCTCCACGGGCAGCTTCCGCTGCAGGGTGCGCCCGTCGCTCAGCTCGATCCGCAGAAGCACGGGCATGACCAGCCCCCCGTCGTTGTGCAGGTGGATCACCGTGCCGTGGTCGGTCCGCTCGACGCCGGTCACGGACTGGTCCAGGAGATCGGTGTCGTAGAACCACCCACGCCAGAACCAGTCGAGCTGCGCCCCGGAGACCTCCTCGACCGTGCGGAAGAAGTCCGCCGGCTTGGGGTGCTTGAACGCCCATTCCGCGACGTACGTCCGGAACGCCTTGATGAAGACGTCCTCCCCGAGGACGACCTCACGAAGCATGATCAAGCCGAAGCCGGGCTTCCGGTACGCCAGGAAGCCGAGCCCGCTGCCTCGCAGCAGATCGGGGTACGTCATGATGGGTTGATCGGCGATTGGCTCCTGCATGCGCCCCGCGATGAAATCTGCCTGCGTGCGCTGGGTACGCGACGCTTCCGAACCGTAGAAGTCGAGGTTGCTGTAGTTGTTGATGAAGGTATTGAAGCCCTCGTCCATCCATGCGTACCGACGCTCGTCGCTCCCCACGATCATCGGGAACCAGGTGTGGCCGAACTCGTGATCGGTGACGCCGAACAGCCCCTGGCCGCGGGCGCCCACGCCGCAGAAGACGATGCCCGGGTATTCCATGCCGCCCACGATCCCGGCCACGTTGACGGCCGACCGGTAGGGGTAGTGGAACCACTGCCCGGAGTAGTACGAGATCGTGTGCCGGAGGTATTCGGTCGAGCGCTCCCACCCCGGGTTCTCCCGGTTGCCGAGCCCTTCGCTCGGGTAGGCGGACTGCAGGAGGATGCCGTCCCAGCCGGCGGCGTCCCAGATGAACGCCTTCGAGGCCGCCCAGGAGAAGTCCCGGGAGGACTCGATGCGGAACTTCCAGGTGAGTGGGCCGGTGCCCGCCGGGCGGCTCTCGGGCTTGCCGACGTCGTCGGGGGCGATGATCGACACGGTCCGTTCGCTGGTGCGCGCGCTCGTGTAGCGGCGTAGCTGCTCGGGCGTGAGGACCTCCTCGGGGTTGAGCAGCTCCCCGCTGGCGACGACGACCATGTCGCGCGGCGCCGTGATCTCGACGTCGAAGTTCCCGTACTCGAGGTAGAACTCTCCCTGGCCCAGGTAGGGCATCGGGTTCCACCCCTCGACGTCGTCGTACACGTACATGCGGGGGTACCACTGCGCGATCTCGTACACCCACCCGCGGCTCGTCTGGAGCCGGCCCATGCGGTCCGCGCCGTATTGGGGGACGACGAACGACCAGTCCGCCTTCAGCTGCAGCGTGTCGCCGGCCGGACGCATCGGTCGGTGGAGGTCGACCCGCATGCGCGTGCCGTCCACCGTTGGGGCGGCCTCGTACTCCTCGCCGTCCTGGACCACGGTCAGGCGGTCGAGCCGGATCCCGCCGCCCTTGAAGGAGCCCCGCCAACGGGCGCGGTCGCCGGCGTTGATGAGCGCGCCGCGGCTGGCCGGAGCGAACAGGTTCTGCTCGAGCTGGAGCCAGAGGTAGTCCAGCCGGTCCGGCGAGTGGTTCACGTAGGTGATCGTCTCGGAGCCGCTCACCCGATGCTCCAGCGTGTCGAGCGTTGCGTGGATCGTGTAGTCGGCCTCTTGCTGCCAGTAGTCCGGGCCGGGTGCTCCCGTGCCGAGGCGGTCCTCGTTGGCATCGGGGAGGGCGAGGGGCGCGAAGATCGCCTGGTTGGTGGGCGGGAGGGTCTGCGGCGGGCTCGCCTGCGCCGAAAGGCCGACGGAGGAGAGGAAGGGGAGGAGGACGGCGCCGATCGGCGTGGTACGTCGGATGTGCATGGACGTCGGGTCCCGCGGGGGAAACGAACGGGGGCCCGCGGGGCTCTGGCTTCGCGGGGCCGCCACCTTCGAGAAGTTAGACCTGCCTACACGCCGGTGGAACCTGGCGCGGTTGCGCGCCGGTATGGGTAGGGTCAACTTGGCGGGCCTCCCGCTCCAGAAACGACCCTCCCGGAACCCTGCTCCATGGTCGTCGCCATTTCCGCCCAACTCGGGCTCTTCGCGATCTGGCTGCTCACCCTGAACGTCCTGCTCGGACTGCTCCTGTCCGCGCAGTACAACCCGTACAAGAGCTGGCCGCATCGGCGCATCAACTACTTCACCGTGCACAACTGGACGGGCTACATCGCCCTGGCGCTGTCCGTGGCCCACGCGGTGATCCTGCCGCTCAGCACCACCGCCGGGTGGGTGTGGCGGGACGTCTGGTGGCCCTCGGGTGCCCCGCAGCAGGCGACGATGAACGTGCTGGGTGCGCTCTCCCTGTACCTCCTCTTCGTGGTGGTGGTCACCTCGTACGTGCGCAGGAAGATGGGTCGCCGGTCGTGGAAGGCGATCCACTACGCCACCTACGCCTGCGCGGTCCTCTTCGTGGTGCACGGCGCCTTCCTCGACCCGAAGCTCCTCGACCGCCCGGTGAACTTCCTCGATCCCGAGAAGACCAGCATCGTTCTGTGCGCGGGAGCGATCGCCTGGGGGACATGGATGCGGGTCCAGGTCGCGCTGCGCCGTCGGGCGAAGAGGCGGGCGAAGGATCTGGCGCGGTGGGAGGCCCCCTCGCCCATCGAGTGGGCGGGCGAGGAAGGATAGCGATCCCGGCGGAGGAGCGGGTCGGCAGGCGCTCCATTTGCTACCTTTCGTCGCTGTGCCTGTCGCCCTCCATGGGTGACCGGGCGCGTCGGCGCACCGTCCATTCAGCCCCGCCCGACCATGAGTGACACCGACACACCCCCACGCGGAGGAACCGACTTCCTCCGCCAGATCGTCGCGGAGCACACCGAGGCGGGACGCTACGGTGGGCGCGTGGTGACCCGCTTTCCCCCCGAGCCCAACGGCTACCTCCACATCGGGCACGCCAAAGCCATCTGCCTGAGCTTCGGGATCGCGGCGGAGTTCGGCGGGCGTTGCCACCTCCGCTTCGACGACACGAACCCGGAGACGGAGGAGATCGAGTACGTCGAGGCCATCCAGAACGACATCCGTTGGCTGGGCTTCGATTGGGGCGAGCACCTGTACTTCGCGTCGGACTACTTCGAGCGCATGTACGAGTGCGCTCGGGTGTTGATCCGGAAGGGGCTGGCCTACGTGGACTCCCAGCACGAGGAGGAGATCCGCCGGGGGCGCGGCACGGTGACCACCCCGGGCGAGCCGGGCCCGTACAGGGATCGGTCCGTGGAGGAGAACCTCGATCTGTTCGCGCGCATGCGCGCCGGTGAGTTTCCCGACGGCGCGCACGTGCTGCGGGCGAAGATCGACATGGCGTCGCCCAACATGATCATGCGCGAC
>CAZPZU010000041.1:23219-43575 GCA_964591135.1 uncultured Gemmatimonadaceae bacterium
CGACTGGTGCATCTACCCGCTCTACGACTACGCCCACTGCCTGGAGGACGCCTTCGAGGACGTGACGCACTCCTTCTGCACGCTGGAGTTCGAGAACAACCGGGAGATCTACGACTGGCTCCTCGACAACGTGGGCTTCGAGGAGCCGCGGACGCACCAGTACGAGTTCAATCGCCTGAACGTGGAGTACACGGTCGTCTCGAAGCGGAAGCTGCTTCCGCTGGTGAAGTCGGGGTACCTCTCGGGGTGGGACGATCCCCGCATGTCCACGATCGCGGGTCTCCGGCGGCGCGGGGTGCCGCCTCAGGCGATCCGGCTCTTCTGCGACATGGTGGGAGTGGCGAAGGCCGAGTCGTGGGCCGATCCGGGCAAGCTCGAGTTCGCCATCCGCGACGTCCTGAACCGATCCGCGCCGCGCGTGATGGCCGTGCTCGACCCGCTGAGGGTGACCCTCACCGACGTGGAGGAGGGCGCGCGGGAGCTGATCGACGCACCGTACTACCCACGGGACGTGGCGCTGGAGGGCTCACGTCCCGTTCCCTTCTCGCGGGAGCTGTACATCGAGCGCGCCGACTTCTCCGAGGACCCGCCCCGCGGCTTCCGTCGTCTCCGTCCGGGCGGTGCTGTGCGGCTGCGCTACGCCTGCGTGATCCGGTGTGACGAGGTCGTGAAGGACGAATCGGGGAGGGTGGTCGAGCTCCGCTGCTCGCGGGTGCCCGCGTCGGAGGCCGACGAGGGTGCGAAGAGCATGGGCACGATCCACTGGGTGTCCGCGCCGGACGCCCTCGACGCGGAGGTGCGCCTCTACGACCGCCTCTTCCGCGTGCCGGACCCCGAGGACGTTCCCGAGGGCGGCGATCTCCGCGACAACCTCAATCCCGACTCGGTCGTGATCGTGCGCGGGTGCAAGCTCGAGCCCTCCGTGGCCGACGACCCCCCCGACACGCGCTATCAGTTCGAGCGCACGGGCTACTTCTGGCGCGACCCCGAGGACGGTAGGGGCGAGCACCTGGTGTTCAACCGCATCGTGACGCTGAAGGACACGTGGTCCAAGCGGGCGACGGCCTTCGCCGCCGGGACCGCGACAGCGCGTGCCGAGGCGACGCCGCCCCACCGAACCCCCACCCAGCCACCGCAGCCGAAGGGCCCCCGCCTCGGCGAGGAGCGCGAGGCGCGCCGCCGCGCCGACCCCGACCTGGCGGCGCGCATGGAGCGCTACGTGCGTGAGATGGATCTGACGCCGGAGGACGCCGACGTCCTCACGGGCTCGCGGGAAGCAGCGGACTTCTTCGAGAAGGCCCTGGCCGAGCACGACGACCCGGTGGGCGTCGCGTCGTGGATGGTGAACGACCTGAGAGGCGTCCTGGACGGCCGGAGCGTGGGCGAGCTTCCGTTCGACGGCACCGGTCTCGGCATCCTGGCCAGGATGGTCGCCGACGGGGAGGTCTCCAGGCGCGCCGCGAAGGACGTCCTGGCCGTCATGGCGAGGGAGGGGGGGACGCCCGCCGACATCGTGAGGCGCCTCGGCCTGGAGAAGGTGGCCGACCGCGACGCGTTGACGCCGGTGGTCGAGGAGGTGCTGGCGTCCTGGCCCGACAAGGTGTCGGAGTATCGCTCCGGCAAAGAGAACCTCATCGGGCTGTTCGTCGGCGAGGTGATGAAGGCCACGAAGGGAGCCGCCGATCCCAAGGTGGTGAAGACCCTGCTGACCGAGCGCCTGGGACGGGACACGTGACGCCGCGCGTACGCTTCGCGCCGTCACCCACGGGCTATCTGCACGTGGGCGGCGCGCGCACGGCCCTCTTCAACTGGCTACTCGCGCGCAAGGAAGGAGGCGTGTTCGTCCTGCGCGTCGAGGATACCGACAAGGAGCGCAACCGCGACGAGCACACCGCGGCGATCCTGCACGGCCTCGGCTGGCTCGGCCTCGACTGGGACGAAGGGCCTTTCTTCCAGAGCGAGGGGGTGGATCGGCACCGGGAGGAGGCGCTCCGGCTCCTGGGGGAGGGAAAGGCCTACCGCGACTTCTCGGATCCGGTCGAGGTGAAGGCCGAGGCCGAGCGGCGCGGCGTCCACCCGTCGCGCGTGGCGCGGGAGTGGGCCCGCGACCTGGGGTCCGGCGAGTCCCGCCGGCGGGCCGAGGCGGGGGAGGCATTCGCGATCCGCTTCCTGGTCCCCGACGGTGAGACCCGCTTCGACGACCTCGTACACGGCGACATGCGCTTCGGCAACGACGATATCGACGACCTGGTGATCCTGCGCTCGGACGGCTCGCCGGTCTACAACCTGGCCGTCGTGTCGGACGATCACGCGATGGGCATCACGCACGTCATCCGAGGGGACGACCACCTGTCCAACACGCCGAAGCAGGTCCTGCTCTACCGTGCGCTCGGCTACCCCGAGCCCCGCTTCGGCCACGTGCCTCTGATCCTGGGCGCGGACGGCAAGCGCCTGTCCAAGCGGCATGGCGCCACGGCGGTCGGCGACTACGAGGCGCAGGGGATCCTGCCCGAGGCGATGGTCAACTTCCTCGCGCTCCTTGGATGGAACCCGGGCGACGAGCGCGAGGTGATGAGCCGGGAGGAGCTCGTGGCGGCGTTCTCACCGGAGCGCATCCTGAAGAAGAGCTCGGTCTTCGACCTGGAGAAGCTGGCGTGGCTCAACGGCCGCCACCTGGCCGAGACGCCCACCGACGCGCTGCTCGGCAAGGTTCGGGAGCGTCTGCGGCGCGTTGCCGGCGTCGACCCCGCCCGATTGGAGGACGACGATTGGCTGGGAAGGCTCGTGACGCTGCTCAAGGTGCGCGCCCGGACGGTGGATGACATCGCGGATCAGGCGTTGCCGTTCGTGACGGACGCGTTGACCTTCGACGAGGACGCGGTGGCCAAGCACTGGATGAAGGACGTGGAAGCCACGCGTGAGCGCCTGCGGGCGGTCGAGGCGGCGCTGAGGGGGTCGGAGTGGACCGAGGCGGCCCTGGAGGAGACGTTGCGCCGCCGGGCGGCGGAGCTGGAAGTGGGCGCCGGAAAGTTGATCCATCCCCTGCGGGTCGCCCTCACGGGACGCGCGACGAGCCCGGGGATCTTCGAGGTGCTCGTGCTCCTGGGCACGGATCGTGTGCTCGGCCGGGTGTCCGAGGCCCTGGAACGGCTACAGGCCCCGTGACAAAACCCTTTCTTGACACCCGTTCCGAGCGCACATTAGGATAGCCGTCCGCTGGGGGGGCCACGCGGATTCACTGCTTTCAAAGGCACGAAGTTGCCACGTTCCGAACCGAGCGCGCATCGGGATTCCCCGGCTCCTCCGGGCTCACGGGTATCGGACGCTCAAGCCCAGGCCCTCACCGAGATGGAGCGGAAGATCCTGGACTTCATGGTCCAGTATCTGCGCGCCAACACGTACCAGCCGTCGATCCGCGAGATCGGCGAGCGATTCGGCATCAAGAGCACCAAGACGGTGTCGGAGCACCTCCAGGCGCTCGCCGACAAGGGATTCCTGGAGCGGGACCCCTCGCGGTCGCGCGGCGTCCGTATCCTTGGCGTCGATCTGTCGGCCCAGACCGTGTCGGTGCCGTGCTTCTCCGAGATCCCGGACGGACAGCGGCAGAAGGCGGAATTCCACCTTTCCCTCGATCGCCGGCTGGCGGGGGAGAAGGGTGCGTTCTTCGTCCGCGCCGGACCGAACGACCTCGCGGTGCTCGGGGTGCACGAGGGCGATTTCGTGCTCGTGGAGCCGGCGTCCCCCGGCGACCTGGAGGACGGCGCCATCGTGGTGGCGCGCGCAAGCGGGGGCTCCTGGTTCCATCGCCTGATGCGCAACGGCGCAGGGGTCCACCTCGAGCCGCTGCGGCCCGGTGGCGAGACCACGGTGGTGCAGGACCTCGACCGCCTCGAGATCCTCGGCAGGGTCGCCGCCTTCTACCGACGCATCGACGAGAGCGTCGGCGGGCTGAACCTCACGCACCACTGACCCGTCGCGGGGCTGTGCCCGCCGCTGCCACCCCCACTCTGCAGGCGTCGCCCGAAGAGCCGGACGATCGGCTTTGGATGGCGCGCGCCCTGGAGCTGGCCCGCGCTGCGTGGACGCGGAGCGAGGTGCCCATCGGGGCGGTGCTCGTACACGACGGGCGGCTGCTCGCCGAGGGACACAACCGGACGGTCGCCGCCGCCGATCCCACCGCGCACGCCGAGGTCGTCGCGCTGCGTGCGGCCGCGGGGGCCCGGGGCGACTTCCGTCTCGAGCACGCCACGCTGTACGTGACGCTGGAGCCGTGCGCGATGTGCGCGGGCGCGGTCGTCCTCGCCCGCGTGCCTCGCGTGGTGTACGCGGCCGCCGATCCGAAGGCCGGCATGGCGGGTACGCTGGGGAACCTCCTTCAGGACGCCCGTCTCAACCACCGTTGCGCCGTGACTTCGGGCGTGCTGGCGGAAGAATCCGCGAGTATGCTGAGGGCCTTCTTCAGGGAGCGCCGGTGAGGCCGCGAGCACGGCTCCGCTGCGCGGCGACCGTCGCGGGCGCGACCCTCGTGGTGACCGGGTGCACCGTGGTCGGCGTGCCGACGGGGGCACCGCCGGCTCCACCGGTGGCCGTGGACACGGCTGGCCCGCAGCGGCCCGAGCGGGTCATCGAGCCGGTCCGCCGCTTCGCGGAGGTGCGTGGCCTGTGGGTGGTGCGCACGACGCTCACGGCGCCGGAGAGGGTGGATACGATGGTGGCGTCGGCGGCGGACGCCGGGTTCAACACGCTCCTTCTGCAGGTGCGGGGAAGGGGGGACGCGTACTACGACGCGACGTGGGAGCCGCGGGCGGAGCCGCTGGCGGACGCGCCCGGGTTCGATCCGCTGGCGCGAGCGATCACGCAGGCGCACGCGCGCGGGATGGCGGTGCACGCGTGGGTGAACACCCACCTGGTGTGGAGCGGCGAGGTACGCCCGACGGACCCCGGGCATCTCGTGAACGCGCACCCGGAGTGGCTGGCGGTGCCGCGGGTGCTGGCGGCCGACCTCTTCGAGGTGGACCCTCGGGATCCGCGCTTCACCGACGCGCTCCTGAAGTACGCCGCCGAGCACCGGGAGAGCGTGGAAGGTCTCTTCTCCAGCCCGTCGGATCCCGCCGTCCAGCAGCACGTCTTCGACGTGTGGATGGACCTGGCCGACCGCTACGACCTGGACGGGATCCACTTCGACTACATCCGCTTCCCTTCGGACGACTTCGACTACTCGCGGCGCGCCCTCGACCGCTTCCGGGCGTGGGTGGCTCCACGGGTGCCCGCCGACCGGATGGGCGCGCTCGACGAAGCGTACGGGAGCGGCGATCCCTTCGCCTTCACGGACGCCTTCCCCGACCTGTGGGGGGACTACCGGCGCGGGCAGATCACGGAGCTGGTCGAGCGGATCTACCGGGCGGTGAAGGCGCGCAGGCCCACCCTGGTGGTGTCGGCGGCGGTGTTCCCCGATGCCGACGACGCGTATCGGAACCGCTTCCAGGATTGGCGTGGGTGGCTGGAGCGCGGCATCGTCGACGTGGTGGTGCCGATGGCGTACACCCCCATCGACGAGCGATTCGCCAGCGAGGTGCAGGAGGCCGCGGTGTCCGCGGGGCGCCGCGACCGTCTGTGGGCCGGTATCGGCGCGTACCTGAACGGATACGAGGGCACGGTGGAGAAGATCGACATCGCCCGCCGGGAGGGCGCAGGCGGCGTCATCCTCTTCTCCTACGACTGGGCGGCGAACGACGCGCCGTCCGCCGGAGGCCTGCCGTTCCTGGTCCGGGTGGGGAGGGAGAAGTTCGGCCGCTGAGGGACCGGCTCAACGCACCCGCGCCGGTTGCTCCTCCGGCTTCTTTCCGAAGATCCGCAGCACCAGCCACAGCCCCACACACCCGAGCAGCAGCGACACCCAGTTGGGTAGCCCGTACGCCGTCGGGATGTCGCCCACGAGCATGCCGATCACGGCGACCAGCAGCGCGTAGGGGAGCTGGGTACGCACGTGGTCCACGTGGTCGCACCCCGAGGCGGTCGACGACAGCACGGTCGTGTCGGAGATGGGGGAGCAGTGGTCCCCGAAGATCGAGCCGGCCAGGACCGAGCTGATCACCCCCAACAGCACGGTGTAGTGGCTGCCCCCGGAGAACCCGGCGTCCCCACCCAGCGCCACGGTGAGGGGGATGACCAGCGGCAGCAGGATCGCCATCGTGCCCCACGACGTCCCCGTCGCGAACGACATCGCGGCCGACGTGAGGAAGACCAGCACCGGAAGGAGCTGGAGCGCGACGCGGTCCGACAGGATCTGCGTGAGGTACTGGGCCGTGCCGATCTCCTGCGTGACCGCTCCGAGAGACCAGGCCAGCACCAGGATGATCATCGCGATGATCATGGCCCGCATCCCGCCGAGCCAGGCGTCGACGCACTCCGTGACGCTCAGGATCCGCTGCCCGACCGAGAGCAGGATCGCCACCAGGCATCCGGAGAGCGAGCCCCACAGCAGCGTGGCGAAGGGGTCGGCCGCACCGAAGACATCGCGCAGCCCGGCGTCGGGCCCGGCGCCGGCCCGGCCGGTGGTGTAGAGACCGCCGAGGACCACGATGATCACCGTCAGGACCGGGATCGCCGCGTTCCACCACCGATGCCGGGTCCCCTCCTTCGGGTCCATGATGTGCGTGGTGGTGTCGGTGGCGAGCTGGGCACCCGGCCGGTAGAGGCCCCCACCCGACGCGGCCCTGCGCTCCGCGACGGCCATCGGCCCCACGTCACGGTCCATGACCGAGGTGAGGAGCGCGAAGAAGAGGGCGAGGAGCGGGTAGAAGCGGTAGGGAATCGTCTCGACGAAGATCGTGAACGGGCTCGAGCCGGCGAGCATGGCCGCGTGCTCGGGACTCTGCTGCGCCGCGATGCGTAGCCCGTCCGCGATGAGGCTGATCTCGTAGCCCACCCAGGTGGAGATGGGAACCAGGGCGGCCACGGGCGCCGCGGTCGAGTCGACGAGGTAGGCGAGCTTCTCCCGCGACACCTTCAGCCGGTCGGTGATCGGGCGCATCGTGTTGCCCACGATGAGCGTGTTCGCGTAGTCGTCGAAGAAGATCGCCATGCCGGCGGCCCACGTGGCGAACTTCCCCCTGCGGGCCGAGCGCGCGAAGGGTGCGACCGCTTCGACGATGCCCATCGTTCCCCCGTTGCGGGCGATGATGCCGACCATCCCTCCCAGCAGGAGGGAGAACACCACCACCTGGGTATGACCGCCGGCCGTGTCCCCCAACGCGGGGACCACGAACGTATCGATGAGGCGCCACGTGCCGGTGATCGGATTGAAGCCGGCCACGGCGAGGGCTCCGAGCCAGACCCCGGCGAACAGAGCGGTCACGACCTCCCGGAAGACCAGCGCGAGGACGATCGCGAGGAGCGGGGGGACGAGGGAGAACCACCCCGGCGTGAAGGTCGCCTCCACGGCGTGCACGGGGCCACCCTCCACGCGGACCTCGAGGGGAAGCTGGCCGCGCTCCGTGACGACGAGCCCCGAGGCCACCCCGCTTTCCAACGGCCCCGCCTCCGCCCTTCCCAGGAGCGCTCCCCTGGCGTCCCGCACCTCGAAGCGAACGGGCTCGAGCCGGGCGCGAACCGAGATCTGGAAGGGGACGCCGTCCAGCACGACCGCGGGCGCTTTCTCCACCTCCTGGGCCCGCCCGGTGCGGGGGAGGGCCGTGAGGGCGAAGAGAGCGAGTGCGAGGCGGCGCATGCGCATGGGCGGCGGGCTCCTGCGGGGGTGCGGACCGGGGTAAAAGTCCGCACATGATGGGGCAGTCCACGGGTCCGTGACAACCCTCACGGAGGTCGTTGACCCCGTTGGGAGGGTCCGCTACGTTCGGGCCGCCCGACGCGCCTTCCCCCGACGAGCACGCCGCATGAGCGCCGAACGTATCCCCCTCATGGACGAGACCGCGGTGCGCCGGGTCGTGGCCCGGATGGCCCGCGAGATCGTCGAGCGCAACGGCGGCACGGACAGGCTCGCGCTCATGGGGATCCACCGGCGCGGTGTCCAGATAGCGAGCCTGCTGCGCGCGGAGATCGAGAGCGCGGAGGGCGTCGCCGTCCCCATCGGCTCCATCGATATCTCCCTGTACAGGGACGACCTGGAGGCGATCGGCCCCCGTCCGATCATCGGGGGCTCAGAGCTCCCGCCCAACGGCGTGGACGGCAGCAACATCGTCCTGGTCGACGACGTGCAGTACACCGGGCGGACCGCGCGCGCCGCGATCAACGAGCTCATGGACTGGGGCCGGCCCGGGCGCATCCTCCTGTGCGTGCTGGTGGATCGCGGTGGGCGCGAGCTTCCGATCCAGCCGGACATCGTCGGCCGGCAGGTGGAGGTGATGGAAGAGCAACAGAGCGTGGAGGTGCTCGTCCCCGAGCTCGACGGGCGTCTCGGCGTGGACATCGTCTACAAACACCCGGAGGAGGCCGCGTGAACCAGGCGGCGTCTGCCCTCGGCAAAGACCTCGTCGGCCTCGAACCCCTCTCTCGCGAACAGATCGTCGCGATCCTCGACACCGCCGAGCCCTTCAAGGAGATCTCGGAGCGACGCATCAAGAAGGTCCCCGTCCTGCGGGGCAAGACCATCGTCAACCTCTTCTTCGAGGCGTCCACCCGCACCCGCGTGTCGTTCGAGTTCGCCGAGAAGCGCCTCTCCGCCGACACGGTCAACATCGCGGCGGCGGGATCCTCGGTGGTGAAGGGGGAGACGCTGGTCGACACGGCGCGGAACCTGGAGGCGATGCGCATCGACATGGTGGTGATGCGCCACGGTTCGTCGGGAGCGGCCGCGTTCCTGGCAGAGCGGATTCCCTCGAACGTCGTCAACGCCGGAGACGGAGCCCACGAGCATCCCACCCAGGGCCTGCTCGACATGCTGACGATCCGCGACCACCTGGGCCGGATCGAGGGACTGAAGGTGTGCGTCGTCGGTGACGTGCTGCACTCGCGCGTGGCGCGCTCGAACATCCACGGACTCCTGAAGCTGGGCGCGGAGGTGGCCCTGTGCGGCCCCCCCACCCTCGTACCGCCGGTCTTCCGCGAACTGGGCGTCGAGGTCTTCACGCGGGTGGAGGACGCGATCCAGTGGGCGGACGTGCTGAACGTGCTGCGTCTGCAGCTCGAACGGATGGAAGCGGGTTACGTGCCCTCGCTCAGGGAGTACAACCGCATCTGGGGCGTGAGCAACGCCCGCCTGGACGCGGCGCCCCACGACGTGCTCATCCTGCATCCCGGGCCGATGAACCGGGGCGTCGAGATCGACTCGGACGTCGCCGACGGGCCCCACTCGGTGATCCTCAATCAGGTCACCAACGGGGTGGCGGTGCGGATGGCCGTCCTCTACCTGCTGGCCGGAGGCCAACCCGAGAAGGCGGAGGCCGCCAAACAGGGGGCCGAGTGATGAGCGGACACATCCTCCTCCGGGGCGGAAGGGTCGTGGACCCCTCGCAGAAGCTCGACGCGGTGCGGGACGTGCTCCTCGCCGACGGGCGGGTCGCCAAGCTCGGCGAGAGGGTGGACGCCTCGCCGGACACGCGTGTGCTCGACTGCACGGACCTGGTCGTGACTCCCGGCCTCGTCGACGTGCACGTCCACCTGCGCGAGCCTGGGGGCGAGCACAAGGAGACCATCGCCACGGGGGCGCGGGCCGCCGCGGCGGGCGGGTTCACCGCCGTGTGCGCGATGCCCAACACCGACCCGCCCATCGACGACCCGGCGACCGTGGGCTTCGTGCTGGCGGAGGGACGGCGGGCCGGGGCCGCGCGCGTCTATCCGGTCGGCTGCATCTCCGCCGGGCGGAAGGGCGAGCGTCTCGCGCTCATCGGGGAGATGGTGGAGACCGGTGCCGTCGCCATCACCGACGACGGGAGCCCGGTCATGGACTCGGGGCTCATGCGGCTGGCGCTCCTCTACGCGCAGGCGTTCGGCATTCCCGTCGCGGACCATCCCGAGGACCTCACCTTGTCGGCGCGGGGGCACATGAACGCCGGTCTGGTGGCCACCCGCCTCGGGGTGCCCGGCAAGCCCAACGCGGCGGAGGACATCCACATCGTGCGCGACCTCCTCCTGGCCGAGCTGACGGGAGGGCACATCCACCTGCAGCACGTGTCCACGAGGTTCGGCGTAGAGAGCATCCGACAGGCGAAGGGGCGCGGCGTGCACGTCACGGCGGAGGCCTCGCCCCACCACCTGATCCTCGACGAGAGCGCGGTGGAGGGGTACCGGACAGATGCGAAGATGAACCCACCCCTACGTACCCCGGAGGACGTGGCGGCCGTCCGCGCCGGCCTCGCCGACGGCACGTTGGACGTGATCGCCACCGACCACGCACCGCACCACTACGACGAGAAGGAAGCCGCCTTCACGGATGCGCCGAACGGGATCGTGGGGCTGGAGACCGCCCTGGGCCTGGTGCTGACGCACGTCGTGGGGAAGGGCGTCATCGACCTCCCCACCATGGTCGAGCGCATGAGCTGTCAGCCGGCCCGGGCCTTCGGGCTCGACGGAGGCACGCTGGCGGAAGGCTCGGTGGCGGACGTGACCGTCCTCGATCCGGCGGCGACGTGGACCGTGGACCCGCGGGCGTTCCGCTCGAAGAGCAGGAACACTCCGTTCGCCGGGTGGGAGCTGAGGGGCCGGACCCGCTGGACGATCGTGGGCGGGAGCGTGGTGTTCGGGAAGTAGGGGTTCACCCCGAACGAAAGAAGAGACCCCGCCGGCGACATCGTCGTCGGCGGGGTCTCGTGCGGCGGGAGGGCCGCGTCAGGCGGAGAGCGCGTTCACGTGGCGCTGGAGCTGGCCCTTGAGCCTGGCCACCGCGTTGGGGTGGATCAGGCGTCGGTTGGCGGCTCGATCCAGCACGGCCTGGGCCTCGAGGAGGCGCGCGCGGGCGTCGTCGGCGCTGCCGGCCGCGCGGACGCGCTTGATGGCGGTGCGGACGCGCGAGCGCTCCGCGCGGTTCTTCGACCGGGCGGTGCGGCTCAACTCCATGCGCTTCTTGGCGCTCTTGATGTTCGGCATGCTTCTCTCGGGCGGATGATCCGGATCCGGGTGTGTCGAGCCAACAAAACTAGAAACGGGCGCGCCCCGGATCAATAGGGGCCGGGCGCGCCCCTTGCTTCAGCGCACGATGTCCTCGTAACGGACCACGCGGGCAGGCACCGCCAGGACGCCTCCCCGCGCGAAGCGGAGGACGACGTTCACGGTGGTGCCCGGCTCCAGCTCCCGATTCAGCCCCTCGAGCATGCCGTGCAGTCCCCCGGGCTTCAGCTCCACCGTCGCCCCCGCCGGCACCACGACGCCTCCCGCCAGCGGCGCCATCGTCATCTGGCCGTCCTCCATGCGCATCTCGTGGAGGCTCCCCCGCGCCGCGACGTCCGAGGCGACGGCCACGAGCGTGTCCGGTGCGTCCCCGTCGTTGCGGAGGATCAGATAGACGGCCGTGACGTCTCCGGCTGCGGGGCGCGGCAGGTACGCGTCCAGGATGCGCACGTCGCCCGCCGTCGCGAGGGCCCGGGCCGTGTCGTCGTCGGCGGGAGCCGCCGCCGCGGCCTTCCAGTCGTGGTGGGCCATGAGGTTCAGGTCGTGGACCCACATGGCCCGGGTTGTCTCGACCCCGTAGAGCGCGCGTCCCCGGTTGTCGGGGGTGAAGGCGTAGATGAAGGCCGGGTGCCCCACCGTGTAGCCCTCCTCCTCGCCGCTCTTCTCCGGCGGAGGATACCGGTAGAAGGCCAGCGCATCGGAGACCTGCTGCACGGTTCCGCGGAGGCCAACGAAGCTCGAATCGAAGGAGGACAGCCACTTGTGGAGGCGCTCCGGCGTGTCCCGGTCGGGATCCACGGACACGAACACCACCCGGATGTCGCTCCGTACCTCCGGATCCAGCTCCTCCATGGCCGAGGCGAGCGTCGCCATGTGCACGGGACAGACGTCGGGACAGTACGTGTAGCCGAAGAAGAGCAGGGTGATGTGGCCGTCCGTCTCGGCCCTGAAGTCGTAGGGGCGGCCCCGGGTGTCGGTGAGGGTGAAGGAGACCTTCGGGAGCGGCTCGATGGGGATGGTGCCCTTGAGGGCGAGGGCGTCGGGATCGGGCGCCCTGTCGGCGGGCGGTGCGCAGCCCTGGGAGGCCGCCACCGCCAGCGCGACCAGGAGCGACGCGGTTCGCATGTCGGGTCCTCGAAACGGGTGATGGGTGGGAAAAGGTAACCCCGACGCGTCGGTGCGGATCCCCAAGCCTGGACCCCCCCACCCCCGGCTAGGTAGGTTTCGCCGCAAGTATTCTCCTACCGCGGGCTCCAGCGTGGACGCCATCCTGCTCATCATCGTCCTGATCTTCTCGGTCGTCGTGCACGAGGTCGCGCACGCCTGGCAGGCCCGTCGGGAAGGCGACGACACCGCGGAGCGGCTGGGGCGGCTCACGCTCAACCCGGTCCCGCACCTGGACTTCATCGGATCGGTGCTTGTGCCGATGCTGCTGTACTTCACGCACAGCGGCTTCATGTTCGGATGGGCCAAGCCCGTGCCGGTGAACCCGGCCAACTACCGCGAATACAAGTGGGGCGACATTCGTGTGTCGCTGGCGGGCATCGTGTCCAACCTGGGACTCGCCCTCCTGGCGACGCTCGCGGGCGCGGTCGTATTCAAGGTCGGAAGCGTCGTGGGCCCCCTCGGCGGGGTGACCGACGCCCTGGCCCGCATGGCCATGTACGGGATCTTCATCAACCTCATCCTCGCCTTCTTCAACCTGATCCCGCTTCCGCCCCTGGACGGGTCCCACGTCCTCTTCCACTTCCTGCCCCGTCAGGCCGCGCTCCAGTATCGCAGGGCCGGCCGCTACGGCCTCCTGATCCTGATGGGGCTGTTCTTCTTCCTGCCCGACACGTTCAACGTCCTGCTCCGGCCCGTGACGTGGCTCATGGGAGCCGCGGACGCTTTCATTCGCCTGTGGACCTGACCGTCGCCGAGGGCGCCGCTCCGCGGGAGGGCTTTCTCCTCGTCGAGGTCGACCGGTTCCAGGGACCGCTCGACCTCCTGCTGCACCTGATCCGCACGCAGGATATCGACGTCTTCGACATCCCCATCTCGAAGATCACGGACCAGTTCCTGCAAGCCATCCGCGGGATCCAGGCCCACGACCTCGACGGGGCGGGGGAGTTCCTGGAGATGGCGGCGACGCTCGTGCGCATCAAGGCGCAGATGCTGCTCCCGCGTACCGAGGAGGAGGAGGACGAGGACCCGCGTGCCGAGCTGGTTCGCCGGCTGCTCGAATACGAGCAGATCCGTGAGATCTCGGCGCGCCTGTCGGCGGCGGAGGCCGATCGGGCGCGGCGCTTCGGCAAGGGCTTCAACCCGCCGCGGCCCCGGCGGCCGGTGGCCGAGACGCCGCTCGAGACGACGTGGGAGGAGGTCTGGGAAGCGGCCCTGCGCGTCGAGATGCCCGAGCCGCGGCTCCGCCAGCACCGCGTCGCGACCCGCACCGTCGCGATGGAGGACAAGATCGTTCTCATCCTCGATGCCCTGCGGGATACCACGCGCGTCGAGTTCACCGGCCTGCTGCGTGGCTTCGAAGAGAAGATCCACGGCGTGATGACGTTCCTCGCCGGCCTCGAGCTCACCCGCCGCCGCATCCTCTTCCTGCGCCAGAGCAGCCCATTCGCGGAGCTGTGGATCTATCGGCGTGAGGACGAGGAAGAGGGCGGGGACCCAGAAGACATCCGGCCCCCCGAAGAGGAAGGAGCGGCGCAGGCGTGAATGCGCACCAGATCGTCGAAGCCGTGTTGTTCGCTTCCGACGCGCCCCTGACGGCAGACGAGATCGCCCGCGCCGACGAGACGCTGGACGAGGACCGCGTCGAGGACGCGATCCGCTTCCTGCAGGCCGAGTACGACGACGCGGAGCGATCGTTCCAGGTCGTGGAGCTGGCGGAGGGCTACCAGGTCCTGACGCGGCCGGAGTTCGCCCCCTACCTGGAGCGCTTCGACAACGTCCCACGGCCGTCCCGGCTCTCGGGACCGGCGCTGGAGACGCTCGCCATCATCGCCTACCGCCAGCCGCTGGGACGCATCGAGATGGAGTACATCCGGGGGGTCGGGTCGGCCGGCGTCCTGAAGACGCTCCAGGACCGCGAGATGATCGAGGTCGTCGGACGCGCGGAGGGGCTCGGGCGCCCGGTGCTCTACGGTACCACGGCACGCTTCCTCGAGCACTTCGGCTTCAAGTCGCTGGAGGAGTTGCCCCGCCCGGAGGAGCTGCCGATCATCCTGCGCGAGCGTGTCCAGCTCGGGCCGGAGGAGGAAGTGGAGGAGGCCGAGGCCGACTCCGACCAGTTGGTCCTGGGAGAGGGAAGCGAGGCGACGGCTTCCGTTTCCTCGGACGAGCCGGATCCGAACGTCGCGCAGGCGGAAGAGACGCCGTCGGGGTGACCCGTGGCTGAAGGAATACGCATTCAGAAGTACCTTTCGATGGCCGGGCGGGCGTCCCGTCGCGAAGCGGAGCGTATGCTCCTGGACGGACGTGTCCGCGTGAACGGCGACGTCGTCAGGGAGCTGGGCACCCGCGTCGTGCCGGGAAGGGACCTCGTGGAGGTGGACGGTGTGCCCGTGGGGATCGTGGACGTGCGCTGGATCGCCTTCCACAAGCCGGCGGGCACGTTGACCACCCGCACGGATCCCCACGGCGGGAAGACGATCTACGACGTCCTGCCCGAGGACGCGCAGGATCTGAGGTACGTGGGGCGGCTGGATCGGGACACGGAAGGGCTGCTGCTCCTGAGCAACGAGGGCGACGTCATCCACGCGCTGCTGCATCCGAGCCGCGAAGTGGAGCGGGAGTACATCGCGACGGTGGCACGTGTGCCGTCGCCGGAAGCGCTCGCGCGGCTGCGCGCGGGCGTGCAGTTGGCCGACGGGCCGGCCCGCGCCAAACGGGCCGGGCTGGTCGGTCGCGACGGCCCGGACGGGGTCGTGAGCCTGGTGCTCACGGAGGGACGCAAGCGAGAGGTGCGCAGGCTCTTCGAAGCGGTGGGCCATCCGGTACGCCGCCTCGCGAGGGTGCGTTTCGGCCCCGTCCGTCTTGGGAACCTGCCCCGTGGGGGGCTGCGGCCCCTCACCGACGACGAGATCAGCGACCTGCGGGCCGACGCCGGCAGGGCTTAGAGAAAGAAGGCGGACGATATGGATCTCAGAGACAAGACCGTCCTGATCCTGGGCGGTGCCGGGCTCGTGGGGATGGCCGTGGCCCGCAAGATGCTCGAGAGCCGGCCGGAGCGGATCGTCATCGGATCGCTTCGCCGCGAGGAATCGGAGGCGGCGGTCGAGGAGCTTCGCGCCGAAGGCCATGCCGAAGGCGTTGGGCTCGAGCCGGTCTGGGGGGACCTCTTCGTGCCCTGGGACATGAAGGACATGCCGCGATCCAGGCTCGTGGAGGATCCGGAGCTGCGCGCGCGTCTGGTCGACGACCTCTACGGGGAGCTCACCGAAGAGGTGTTCCTGCGCTCGACGTTGGGCAGGCTCCTCGAGGAGACCCGTCCCCGCATCATGGTCGACTGCATCAACACGGCGGGCGCGCTCGCATACCAGAACGTCTTCGCCTCCGTCGCGAACCTGCGCGCGGCCGCTGCCGCGGGGAAGGCCGACACGGCCGCTGTGGAGACGCACCTCGCGCTGCTGTACCTCCCCCAGCTCATCCGCCACACGCAGATCGCGCTGGAGGGCATGAAGCGGGCGGCCACCGAGGTGTTCGTGAAGGTGGGCACCGCCGGGACCGGCGGCATGGGGCTCAACATCCCCTTCACGCACTCGGAGGAGCGACCCTCCCGCGTGTTGCTGGCCAAGTCCGGGATCGCCGGGGCGCAGACGCTGTTCCTCTACCTCATGGCCCGCACGCCGGGCGCGCCCGCCGTCAAGGAGGTGAAGCCGACCGCCGCCATCTCCTGGAAGTCGATCGCGCGGGGGCCGATAAGGCGCGGCGGAAAGCCGATCCTGCGCGTGGACTGCACCGAGCCGATCCGGCTGTCGGAGGCCTTCGGCGACGGCTGCGGGAGGGCGTACACCGAGACGGGCGACCCCCTCGAGGGCGTCTACATCGACGCCGGAGAGAACGGGCTGTTCAGCCTCGGCGAGTTCGAGACGCTCACCGCGTTGGGTCTCATGGAGTTCGTGACCCCCGAGGAGATCGCCGACAACGTGGTGCGGGAGATCCTGTCGCATCCGACCGGAAAGGACGTGGTCACGGCACTGGACGCGGCGACGATGGGGCCGACCTACCGGGCCGGCGCGCTGCGTAGCATCGCCATCGATCACATGGAGGCCCTCGAAGCCGAGGCGGGCATCCGGTCGGTGGCGTACGAGATGCTGGGCCCTCCGCGCCTGTCCAAGCTCCTGTTCGAGAGCGAGATCCTCTCCCGCCTGCTGGGTACCCTCCAGGAAGCGGCGGGGCTGGACCCCGCTGACACCGCCGGGCGCGCGCGCGCCCTTCTCGACGAGGACAAGGACCTGCGTCAGCGCATTCTGTCCATCGGCCTCCCCATCCTCCTTCCCGACGGGGACTGTCTGCTGCGGGGGCCTGAGGTGAAAGTCCAGCCCGAGGACGGGCTGCCCGCCGGCGACCCGCGCCTGGTCGAGCGTGGATGGATCGATCTCCGCCCCGAGAACTGGCGGCGGTGGAGTGACCGGTGCCGACGTCTGCTACGGGAGATCGGGGAGCGGCCCGGCGTGGGACAGGGCTCCGGCGGGGACCACGAATACGGAGACCTGTCCGGTGCGATCCGCCCCGGTCGGATCGCCGCGTGGATCTTCCGCTACGAGGACAAGGGGGAGCGGATCAAGAGGTAGCGACCTCGCGTGTCACTCGTCCCACCCCTCGTCACCCACGAGGGGTACGAAACGGCACCCCACCGTCCGGTCCGACACGAACTCGGTACCGCGCCGCTCCACGCGGACCAGGTGCTGGAGGTCCCGTCCGCCCACCGGAATCACCATGCGTCCGCCCTCGGGGTCGAGCTGCGCGAGGAGGGAGGGCGGCGGTGCCGGCGCGCCCGCCGTCACGAGGATCGCGTCGAAGGGTGCGGCCTCCGGCCAGCCGACCGACCCGTCCCCCGTGCGCACGTGCACGTCGGGGAAGCCGAGCCCGGCGAGGCGCTCCCTGGCGGTTTCGGCCAGCTCGCGGATGCGCTCCACCGTCCACACCTCCTTCGCCAGGCACGCGAGGATGGCCGCCTGGTAGCCCGAGCCGGTGCCGATCTCGAGGATGCGCTCGTCCGGCCCGGGCGCCAGCGTGGCGGTCATGACCGCGACCATGTAGGGCTGCGAGATCGTCTGGTGGTGCCCGATGCCGAGGGCGTGGTCGGAGTAGGCGCGGGTGCGCGCTTCGGGTTGCACGAACCGCTCGCGCGGGACCCGGGCCAGGGCCTCCAGGACCCGGGGGGCGGTCACGCCCCGCGCCCGGATCTGGGTCTGGATCATGTGATCGCGCTGGGCGATCCAGTCGGGGTGGGTCATCGTGGCTCGGCCTGGCCCGATGGGCTTTCGGGGCAGTGGTGTCGCATGTAAGGTAGCGCCGCCATCCACAGCCAAAAGGCCATCGCATGTCCGATCTGCCGAACCTCACCGTCATCGACCACCCCCTCGTCCGGCACAAGCTGCACCTCCTGCGCGACGTGAATACGCCGACGAAGCTCTTCCGGGAGCTCGTGGAGGAGATCGCCATGCTCATGGCGTACGAGGTCACGCGGGACCTGGAGGAGGAGCCCGTTCCCGTCCGTACGCCGCTGGAGATCACGACGGGCCACCGGATCGCCGGAACGAAGCTGGTGGTGGTCCCCGTGCTGCGCGCCGGGTTGGGGATGGTGGAGGGCGTGCTCCGCCTGATCCCGGGGGCGCGCGTCGGCCACGTGGGGATGTCCCGCGACGAGGAGTCGCTCCAGCCGGTGGAGTACTACTTCAAGCTCCCCGACCGATCGGAGGTGCGACGTTTCGTGGTCGTGGACCCGATGCTGGCCACCGGGGGCTCGGCTTCGGCCACGATCTCGGGCCTGAAGAGCCGAGGGGCCCCGCGCATCAGCTTCATGTGCCTGGTCGCCGCGCCCGAGGGGGTACGGGCGCTGTTGGAGCGCCACCGCGACGTTCCCGTGTTCGCTGCGGCCCTGGACCGACAGCTGGACGAAAACGGTTATATTCTGCCCGGGCTGGGGGACGCCGGCGACCGGCTGTTCGGCACGAAGTAGCGTTTCCGCGCGGACGGAGAGTGCGGAAAAGCCGCGTCACGAAAGGTCTGGCATCCATCCTGCAGCATATAGAGCGGGAAATTCCGGGCGCACCCCCGCGTCCGGTGTCGGCCGAACGACCCACTTGGGAGGTCTCGAATGATCGTAGGACAGATGAGAGCAATCCGGGGGCTGGCGATGGTCGCCGCGCTCGGACTCTCGGCATCGGCGTGTGCTCATGTCACGCCGGAGCAGCTGGACACCCAGCTGGCCACGCTCCGGGATGACATGAACCAGAAGATCGAGCAGGGTGATCAGCAGACTGCCAGCCAACTGGGCGGTCGACTGGACGACGTCGAGTCCCGCGTATCGCGGCTCCAGTCGGACCTGAACGACCTGTCGCAGAAGTTCGACGTCACCGTGCAGAAGCTCGAGACGGCGCTGCAGTTCGACATGCCCGTCTACTTCGAGTTCGACCAGGCGGACCTGCTGCCCAAGGGTCGTGACGTCCTGCAGCGCTTCAGCCAGGTCGCGCAGGAGTACTATCCCGGTGCGCTCGTGACGGTCGAGGGCTTCACCGACTCGTCCGGCAGCCAGGAGTACAACCAGCGCCTCGGCATGCGCCGCGCGGACGCGGTGAAGGCCTTCCTGGTGGAGCAGGGCATGTCCGGCGAGAACATCCGCACCGTGAGCTACGGTGAGTCCTCGCAGCGGATCGTGGCCGATGGTCAGCATGGCCCGGGCACGTCCGGGTGGGAGAACCGCCGTGTGGTGATCGTGATCGATCACGCCAGCCAGTCGAGCGCGGCGACCAGCGACAGGTAGGCGAACCGCCCAGGCGGTTTCGGGGTTCTAGGTAACGGAAGGTCGAAGGCACCGTTGCGGGATCGCGGCTCCTTCGCGATGTAGCCCACCGAAGCCGGGAGACTCCGAATGCTCACCCACGACAGGCTCGTCAAGCTGTACCGGGAGCTCGAGGGACAGGATGTGCTCAGCGTCTACGTGAACGGAGAGCAGCACGATCCGGCACAACGAGACGCATGGCGCATCCGCCTCGACTCCGGTATCGCGGCGTTGCGACGCCGCATCGAGTCGATGGACGGGGACGGGCAGATCGGGTCTTTCGAGCAGGCTTGGGAGCACGTCGCGAAGGAGCTGCGTCCTTTCCAGGACGCCTTCCTGCCGCACCGCGGGTGGGTGGCGTTCGCCACCGCGGACCGTCTGTGGTACGCACAAGGCCTCCCCGCGAAGATGCCCGACCTGGTCCGGTGGGAACCCGGTGCCCGGGTGGCGCCCTACGTGCGCGCGTTGAAGCAGGAGCGTCCCGTCCTCGTGGCGGTGGCGGACAGCCGCAAGGCGCGTCTCTTCGAGCACGTCGACGGAGAGATCAAGGAGTTGGAGGGCCTGCACGCGGACACGTTCGTCGGGGACCTGAGCGACGTCGGCATGCGCAAGAGCCCCGCGCGTAGCTCCGGGCAGCGCGGGGAGACGTCGAGCGACCAGGCACAGCGGTTGTTGGAGGTGGCGGCCGAGCGCATGCTCAAGGACCTGTTCGCCGTCCTCGAGGAGCGGGCCGGCTCCACCGGGATCGTGGTGCTCGGCGGTACCCCCGAGATGGTGAGGCACATGGCCCACACCATGCCCAAGCGCTTCGACGGGCGCGTCGCTCAGCGCCCCTCCATGAGCATGGACATGAGCCTGGCGCAGGTGCGGGAAGAAGTGCGGGCGGCCGCGGGCGACCTGAGCGAGGCGGGCCATCTCTCCCTCGTGTCGGAGCTCGCCGACGCGGCCCGCTCGGGGAGCCTCGGCTCCCTCGGGCCGGAAGCCACCGAGAAGGCGCTCGAGGAAGGGCGGGTGGACACCCTCCTCCTCTCGCGGAGCTTCATCCGGGAGCACCCCGACTACGCCGATCGGTGCGTCGGCGCCGCCTTCGCCCAGGGAGCGGACGTGGAGGAGGTGAGCGGGGAAGCGGGAGATCGGTTGGATCGCGAGGGGAAGGGCGTCGCCGCCCGCCTGCGCTTCCGTGGGAGCGCCGAGCCCGTATCTTTGGCCGACGGGCCCGTAGCTCAGTCGGTCAGAGCAGTGGACTCATAATCCATCGGTCGCAGGTTCGAACCCTGCCGGGCCCACTTC